>JBCCWC010000347.1:0-7980 GCA_039194325.1 Myxococcota bacterium | reverse complement strand
GGGGGGGGGGGGGGGGCGGGCCGGGTCCACCGGGGCCTTACGGGGGGCGGGCGTGGGGGGGGGGGGGGGGGGGGGGGGGGGGGGTACTCGCCGGGGCTGGCTCCAGCCGGCCCTGGCGGCGCTGGAGCCAAGCCGGGGGGGTGCAAGCGTCTACGGCGGGTCTCGTTGGGCCCTGCGACCCGGCGCACGCCGGCGGGACCGCAGGGCTGGGCCCGGAGCGCCCTGCTGAATCGTTGCCCAACCCGTGCCGTCCATTCCCGAGCTTGCCGCCCCCAAAGCCCGCCGATAAGGTTCCGCCGTCATGCCCCGCATGCTTGCCCTCGTCTTCAGTGCGCTCGCCTTGACCGCGATCGCAGCGCCTCCTACCCCCGCGGTCGCCGCCGGAGTCACCACGCTCGAGCGGATTGCCATCGTCGACGTGCAGCGATGCATCATGGAGACCAAGGAGGGGCGTCGGGCCAAGAAGGAGCTCGAGGACACCTTTGCCCGCGGTCAGGCGCGCATCGATCGCAAGACCAAGGATCTGCAAAAGCGCGTCACCGATCTGCAGGCCAAGGCCCCTATGCTCTCGCAGTCCGAGCTGCAAAAGCGCGGCATGGAGCTGCAGCGCAAGCAGGCCGAGCTGCAAGAGCTCGGCGCCAAGCTCCAGCAAGACGTGATGGAGAAGGAGGCGCTGCTCACCGAGAAGATCTACGCCAAGGTCGCGGACATCGTGGCGCAGATCGCCCTCGAGGAGAAGATCCAGGTGGTCCTCGTTCGTTCCGAGATGACCATCTTGTGGGCCAAGCCCAAGCTCGATCTGACCAACCGCGTCATCGTCCGCTACAACAGCAAGCACAAGTGAGCGCCGCCATGTCCCAGCCACTCCGATCCCTCCGTAATGTTCGTGCTGCTGGTACGGTCTTGGCCGGCCTGATGCTCGTGGGTGCTCCGCTCGGGGCGGGCGCGGTCGTTGGCCTCCATGCCTCGTCGGCCTCGGCCGAGGTCCCCAAGGTGAGCAAGCTCGCCATGGTCGACATGCAGCGGGTGCTCAACGAGACGCGCGCCGGCAAGGCGGCCCGTACGCGGCTCGAGAAGAGCAGCAAGACCAAGCAGGCCAAGTTCGACAAGAAGCGGGTGGCCCTGGAGTCCGAGGCGGCCAAGCTCGGGTCGCTCTCCGGCCAGCAACTGGCCGCCGCTCAGGAGAAGCTTCAGCGCGAGTCCATCGAGCTGCAAAACATGCTCATGGCGCTCGAGCAGGAGCTCGCCGAGCAGCAGAACAAGCTGCTGGACAAGATGTACAAGAACTCGCAGACGATCGTGGCCGACATGGCCAAGGAAAAGGGCCTCGATCTCGTGCTGGTGCGCGACCCGATGACGGTGATCTACGCCAAGGACGGGCTGGACATCACGTCCGAGGTCATCAAGCGCTACAACTCCAAGTACGGAAGCTAGCGCGTCGCGCCGTTACGAGCGTCCGGCCTGGGGCACTCGGCGCCCGGGCGCGGGCCACGAAAAAGGCTGCTATCCTCGGCGGCCCGGCATGCTCGACGCGGTTCAGATCCAGCGCATCCTGCCCCATCGGTTTCCTTTCTTGTTCATCGACGGGGTGGAGTCGGTGGATCTCGACGCGCAGGGCGGCCCCACGATCGTGGCCCTGCGGTTGGTGTCCAATACCGACCCGATCCTGCAGGGGCACTTCCCGGGCAATCCCATCGTGCCCGGGGTGATCCAGGTGGAGACGATGGCCCAGGCCGCGGCGATCCTCAGCCACCTCGCGGGCAAGTTCGATCCGGATCAGCATCACTGTCTGTTCATGGGGATCGAGGCGGCCCGCTTTCGAGCCCCGGTGGTGCCCGGTGAGCGCCTCGAGATCCACGTGCAGGCCTTGCGCCTCGGTCGGATCGGCAAGTTCAAGGGCGAGGTGAGGGTCGGCTCGAAGGTCAAGAGCAACGCCACCTTCACCGCGGTGGTCCAGCCCAAGGCGCCCGAGTCGTCCCCAACGCCGTCGGGGCCGGAGGAGCCCGCGTGAGCTCGGTCCGCGGGTGGATCTGGGGGCTTGCCCTGGTGTCGCTGGGCTGTGCCCCACGTCAGTCTCGGGCCTTGCACAAGGCGGCCGACGGCCTGTCGCGGGCGGTGGCCCGACAAGATGCCGAGCAGATCCGTGAGCATGTGATCGCGGGGGCTCGGGCTCAGGTCGACGTCGCGGCCCTGTTGGCTCCCGAGGCGCGGCGTCCATGGGCCAAGGCGCTCGACGACCCCGAGCAGGTGCGCCCCGAGGCGATCGTGTTCCTGGGTCCCGAGCGGCCGGTACGGGTGGTCTGGACCGACGAGGGCTGGCGCTTTGCCGAGGATCCAACCGATGTCTACGCGCACCAAACGCCACGTCAGGCGTTGCGTGCGTTGGTGCGGGCGACGCGCGCTAGCCGTTGGGACGTGGTGCTCACCCTGGCGCCGCGTCGATATCGACTGGGTCTATCGGCAGAAGATCTCCGGCGAGCGTGGACCGAGGGGGAGCACGCCGAGGCACTGCGCGCGAGCCGGGATCGGCTGGCGTCGCATCTGGCCGACCCTATCGTGGCCGATGATGATGAGGCATCGCTGGACATGGGGCAGGGGTATGTCGCACGCCTCGAGCGCGAAGGCGACCGCTGGGTCGTGGTCGAGTTCTGAGGAATCGGCTTTGATCTCCGTGGGGTAGCCGCACGGATCCCCTTGTGGTCAGTGGCCGGGGGTCCCAGACCACGAAGATGGGCGGTCCATGCGCGTACCGTGGACACTCGGGGATTTCCCGAGGGCGCGTCCATCAACGACCCCTCGCTCGATCGTGTTGTCCACCCCACCCGCGGTCACCGTACGTGTACGGTGGGGTGCTATTGGAGGCACCTTGCGTGCTCTTTGAGCCGAGTTACTCTGGATCTGTGGGGACCCACCGTGGCGATGCGCGGCGCAAGCCTCTGACATCTCCGTCAGGGGTCGAGTTTCGACAAAAAGTCGACGTTGCGGCGCCTATCCCCGAGAATTCGCTTGCTCGTGCGGATTCCCTCGCGGTGGATTCAACAGGCCCCGAGCTTGTGCCCGAGCTTGTGGATGTCGCGGTCGTGGATGCCCCACGGTCTCGCTTCGAAGCCTCGGCCCTTTGCCCGCGTCCAACCCCACGACGAGGACCACGCATGCCCGCTTCTTGGATCACCGATCGTCCGACTCCCTCGCGCCGTGCTCCGCGGCCGGCCGAGCGCCCTCGGTTGGAGCTACCGCTCCACCAACCGGCGTTCGAGCGGGCGCGACCCCAGCACGACGCGGAGCGCGACCCCTCCGAAGGGGCGGAGCGTGGGGCCGCGGTGGTCGATTTCTACATCTGACAGCGGACCCTGTCGGGTTTCGCATCGTCCCCGGGGCAGGCCGGGGGCCACGGGCAGGGACGCTCCCCAAGGGGCGTTCCTGTTGCGCATTTTTGGGCTCGGGAGGATCCGGGGCCGGTTCGTTTTCGTCGTCGGCTTTTGACATCGTGCAAGCGCTGGTAGCGTCGCGGCGTGCACGACGACTCGACGAAGATCCAACCGGACGATCTCCAGGTCCGCCACCAGGGTTACCGGCTCCAGGTGCTCAACGGAGAGCTTCGGGGTCGTGAGATCGAGGTCCAAAGCGACAAGGTGATCATCGGCAAGTCCCGGCAGTGCGACGTGGTGCTGCCCGACGAGTCGGTCAGCCGGCAGCACGTCGAGATCAAGCGCGAGGGCGACAACTATCGGGTGACCGATCGTGGCTCGACCAACGGCAGCTTCATCGGCCAGGCCCGGATCACCGATGCGTTCCTCAAGCCTGGCGATGTGCTGGGGGTGGGCAAGGTTCAGCTGCGGTTTTTGCCCCGGGATGCGCGGGCCGAGATCCTGCCCAGCGACCAGGAGCGCTTTGGCGACGTGCTGGGGCGCAGCCTGGCCATGCGCAAGATCTTCGGGGTCTTGGAGCGGGTGGCCCCGACCGAGGTCACGATCCTCATCGAAGGTGAGACGGGCACCGGCAAGGATCTGGTGGCCCGAGCGGTCCACCAGGCCTCGTCGCGGAGCAGCGGGCCCTTCGTGGTGGTCGACTGCGGAGCGGTGGCGCCGGATCTCATCGAGGCCGAGCTCTTCGGGCGCGAGGAGGGCAGCGAGATCCGTCCTGGTGCCTTCGAACTGGCGGTCGGCGGCACCGTGTTTCTCGACGAGATCGGCGAGATGCCCAAGGACTTGCAGCCCAAGCTCTTGCGGGTGATCGAGGGGCATCGGCTGCGGCGGCTGGGGGGGACCGAGGAGATCGAGGTCGACATCCGGGTGATCGCGGCGACCGACAAGGGCCTGCGCGAGCAGGTGGAGTCGGGGGAGTTTCGCGAGGATCTCTACTTTCGCCTGGCGGTGGTGGCCCCGGTGCTGCCGCCGCTGCGTGAGCGCCGAGACGACATTCCCGTGCTCATCGAGCATTTCTCGCGGCGGCTTCCTCCGGGCATGTGGAAGCCGCCCGGGCCCGAGGCGATGGCGCGCTTGGTCGGCTACGAGTGGCCGGGCAACGTCCGCGAGCTTCGCAACGTGGTCGAGCGCAGCGCCTACCTGTCACCCGATGGGGTCATCGATCTCATCACCACCGGGCGCCGTCAGAGCGGGCCGGGCGAGCCGGTCGAGTTCGATCCCACGCTGACCTTCCGCGAGCAAAAGGAGCGGGCGATCGAGCTGTTCGAGGAGGCCTACCTCCAGTGGCTGCTGCAGCGGGCCGAGGGCAATATTTCGCGGGCCGCTCGCGAGGCCGACATGGATCGCAAATACCTGCACAAGCTGCTGCGGCGCTACGGGATCGATGCCAAGCAGTTTGCTCGTGGTGGGGTGGGCCGTCGCTCGGGCAATTCCCCGCGGGCCTGAGCCCCGTGGCGAGTGCCGCGGACGTAGCCTCGCTTTCGGGGTGGGCTCGAGCGAGCACCCAGGGTGGTTCGTCGCCGAGGCAGCCGAAGGGTCTGGTTCGAGATGCGGAAAAAGCGCTGCTCTGCCGGGGTGAGTCGGAGGCCAGGCGGCGCTACCATTGGCCACGACGGAGCCACGACGGAGCCACGACGGGGCCACGACGGGGCCACGCCGGGGGCGGCATGGGAGCCGCGATGGGGGCCGTGACGAACGCTGTGACGGGAGCCGTGACCAAAGCCGTGACAATCGATGGTCGAGCGGGCGGCTCGACCTCGGCGTGGGTGCATGCGCATGGGCAATTGTTGCTTGACGATCCACAGGTGATGGCGATCGTCAACGTCACGCCCGACTCGTTCTATGACGGCGGTCGGTTGCACGACGGACGAGCTCCGCGGTGGTCGGCGGTGGTCGAGCATGCGCGCCGCTGCGTCGAGCAGGGCGCGGCGGTGCTCGACGTGGGGGGGGAGTCGACCCGACCCGGGGCCGAGCCGGTCGACCCCGAGCAGGAACGGCAGCGAGTGGTCCCGGTCATCGAGCGGCTGCGTGACGACCCGGGGCTGCGGGACGTGCCGATCAGCATCGACACCCGGCGTGCGTCGGTGGCCACGGCCGCGCTGGAGGCCGGCGCGAGCATCGTCAACGACATCAGCGGCCTGGCCGATCCGGCCATGGCGGCGCAGGTGGCCTCGTACGGCGCGGGTCTGGTGGTCGGACACCTGCGGGGCGAGCCCCGCACCATGCAGCGGACGGTGTCCTTCGAGCACGTGCTGGCCGAGGTCGCCGACGAGCTACGGCAGCGGATCGAGCGGGCGCGGGCGGCCGGAGTGGAGCACGCGCGGATCGTCGTCGATCCTGGGATCGGGTTTGGCAAGACGGCGCCGCAGAGCGCCGCGCTGGTGGCCGCTTCGCGAGAGCTCATCGAGGCGACGGGGTGCCCGGTGCTCGTGGGGGCCAGCCGCAAGAGCTTCTTGGGGGCGCTCACCGACGGGCGGGAGGCCTCCGGGCGCCTGGCGGGGAGCCTGGCGGCCGCGTTGGTGGCGGTGGAGTACGGTGCCCGCGTGCTGCGGGTGCACGATGTGGGCGACACCGTACAGGCGCTGACGGTCGCTCGATCGATCCGCCAGGCCTACCGTAGCTTGAGGGCGATGGACCGGGCGGGGACGGACTCGGCCCGAGCGGCCCGGCCTCAGGAGGTCTTGCGTTGAGTCCGGCCGAGCTCATCACCGCGTTCACCTGGCGCGATGCCCTGGACTTCGGGCTGCTGTTTCTCATCGCGTATGGCCTGCTGCGGATGGTGCAGGGCACCCGCGCGGTGCCGGTGCTGGTGGCGGTGGCCTCGTTCGGGGTGCTGGCGTGGGTGGTGCAGGCGCTGGATCTGATCGCGGTGGCCAGCCTGCTCAAGTACGTGTTCTCGTCGGTCATCTTCTTGGTGATCGTGGTGTTCCAGCAGGAATTGCGACGCGCCTTGCTCTACGTGGGCCAGCGGCTCTTGCCGCAGGGCCGCCGGGAGGCGGCCGAGTCCGCGGTGGGCGAGCTCGTCGCGGGGCTCGAGCGCCTCAAGCGAGCCCGCGTGGGCGCGCTGGTCATCCTGCAGGGGGAGATCGACATGCTCTCGGTGGCCACCCATCGGGGGATCCTCATCGACGCGCCGCTGCGCTCGGAGACCCTGGTCGCGCTCGCTGCCCCGCACGCGGTCAACACGGCGCACGACGGGGCGGTGCTCATCGAGGACTTCCGGATCGCGCGGGCCGGGATCATCTGCCCGCTCACCGAGCAGCACCTCGATCCTCGCTTTGGCACCCGGCACCGCGCTGCCATTGGCTGCACCGAGGAGACCGACGCCCTGGCCCTGGTGGTCAGCGAGGAGCGCGGTGAGCTGCGGCTGGTGCAGCACGGCCAGATGTCCGAGGCGCTGCGGGTGTCCGAGCTCGAGGAGCGGATCACGATCTGGCTGACCACCCCGCGGGCCGAGGCCACCCGTGCCCCGGCCGGGCCCGAGCAGAGTCGGGCCGATCTCGCGGCGGCGGAGCTGTCGCGGGCCGACATGTCTCGGGTGGATCTGGAGCGCGGCGCGGTGGTCCACGGTCGGCCGCCCAGCGACGGCGCGGTGCGACGGCGCAAGCCGAGCGACAGCGCGGTCCACCACAGCGTGCGCGTGGGGGCCAAGAAGGCATGAGCGCGATCGGCTCGGCGCCCGACACCGAGCGGCCCTCGGCGCTGCGCTTTTTGGGCGAGCTGCTCTTTCGCAATTGGGGGCTCAAGGCGATCGCCTTCGTGTTGGCCGCGATCATGTTCGTGTCCACCCGCGACGAGGTCACCCGGGTGTTCACGGTGCCGCTCAAGGTGGTCCCCGACCCCGATCGGGTGCTGCAGACCGAGCTGCCGCAGTCGATCCAGGTGCAGGCCCGGGGTCCGTGGACCCGGATCAATCGCCTGCAAGACTACGATTTCGGGGTGGCGACGCTGGATCTCAAGGTTGCGCGTCCGGGGCCCCTGGAGGTCGATCAGGCCGCGATCGTGATGCCTTCGGGGGTGGTCCTGGTCAACACCTTGTACGACCACGTCGATCTTCGCTTCGATCCGGTGATCGAGCGCGAGGTCGACGTGGAGTCGAACATCGTGGGCGACCCGGCCCCCGACTACGAGCTGGTGCGGGTGGAGGTGCAGCCTACCCGCTGGCGGATCCGAGGCGGCGAGTCGGTGGCCCGTGCGGTCCCCAAGTTGCTGACCGAGGAATTGGAGATCCAGGGGGCGGACCACGACGTCGAGGCCTCGCGGGCCGTGCTGCGGCCGCCCAAGGGGGTGCGCCTGGTGGGGGCCGAGCGCGACGAGGCGACGGTGACCGTGCGGGCGATCATCCAGGCCAAGCGCCAGGCTCGGCGGGTGGTGGTCTCCGTGCCCGTGTCCGAGGCGATCGATCCGACCGGCGCGGTGCCGCGCACCTACGAGGTCGAGCTTAGCGGTCCGCGCCCCGATTTTCGCGTGCTCGACGGCCTGGGCCTCGATGCGCCGGTGCAGGCCGAGCTGGCCCGGGTGGAGGGGGAGGGCAAGGGTGGGGGGGTGGTCGAGG
>JBCCWC010000346.1:0-8235 GCA_039194325.1 Myxococcota bacterium | reverse complement strand
GGCCCAGCGGGCGACCGAGTCAGAGTCGGTCAGGACCACCAGGGTGGTGCGACAACGCAGGCGATGACGCACGACGACGACATAGAGCGGCCAGGTGAACGACTTGGACGCATGCGGGTTGAGCTGGGCCTCGACGATGAACGCCTCGCGGGCCTTTCGGGCTCCTCGGCCGACCACTCCATGCCCGACGATGGTGCCATCGGCGACGTAGTCGTTGGTGCCGCGGTAACGCACTGCGTCGGGACCGGGCTGCAATTCGAGTTCATCGGGGACGTCGATCCCCACGAGGGCGAGCACGGCCGACAAGACCCCAGGGCCTTCGGTGACCAACCGAACCAGAGACTGATGCTTGGCCGAGGGCATCGATGCACCGCTGCCCGGGGTGCATCGCAAATCTCATACCGGGTGGTGGTCGAGTGAATCCAACAGCTTGCACGACGCTCAATTCGCCGTGGCCCATGGGTGGGCCGTCACCCTGGCGACCAGTGGGCCACTGGCCAGTGTAGCCACATGATCCACTACGGCGGTCTGAAGGAGCAGGGCGTCAAGGGCGATCTCCAGGTCGAGGTTGACATCGGCCAGTCGGAGTTCATCCTACGATATGAATATTTTTCATTATGTCGGAAGATTCATTCGTACTGCTAATGTAGCTCCGCCATAGCTCAGCCTTAGTTGCCGTGGGGCGGGTGGTCGAGCACGTCGATGATCAGCGCGTCGAGGGTGTTGGCCTGGGCGAGCAGGCGCCTCATCTTGGCCACGCGCTGGGCCCCCGAGGGATGGACGACGTCTCCGGCGCCCAGCTTTTGGGCGATGGTGTTCATGGCGGCCGTGATGCCGGCGACCTGGGTCGGGAGCCGTTGCTGGATGACGTGGATCCCGATGAGGTCGGCGAAGTACTCGTGCTGCTTGGCGCCGTCTCCCATCGGCTGGGGCACGTCGTCCTGGGTCTTGCCCGGCAGCGAGCGGATCTTCTGCGCGGCCACGGCGTGCCCCGTCTCATGACAAAGGGCAAAGAGGCGGATCGCGGCGTCGGTCTCCGTGACGACCCGCTTGAAGACACGGACGCTGCCGGGCCCGCCGTCGCCGTCGAACGCGTCGCGGTCGTCGATGGCGAGCTGCGCGGGCAGATCGGCGTTGGGGAACAGCGCGAGGTAATGGGGGCGGATCTGCTCGCGCCAGAAGGTCTTGATGTCTTCCTTTTGCTGCGTGTACGGGTCGACGGGCGCGTCGTCCTCGTCGGGTTGCTCCTGCACGGCCGGTAACATGCTCGACTGATCGTCGCCGTCGTCGGCAAACCCCAGCTCGGGGGCCTCGACGTTCTGCTCATCCTCGAAGAACACAGCCGTCAGGGCGCTGGCCGAGGAGCCTCCGCCCCAGGCGCTCTTTTGGCATACGGCGGCCCAGGCTTTCTTGGCCGCGAGGTATTCGTCGAGGGCGGTTTCGATCTCGCGGGGCTGGATCGCCCAGATGTACGCCCAGGTGGCGGGACGACGCGAGCGCGCCCCGGGTCGGGGCTCGAGCTTCAGGCGCACCTTGTAGGGGCCGGCTGCGTACGTCAGCGAGGATAGGGGCGCCTGGCCCGGCTCGAGGCGTACCTCGGCGACGTGGGTGATCGGGGTGTTCGCGGGGAGCTGCCGTTGGCTCGGGGTCCGACGGGCCTCGTCCACAGGTTCGTCTCGGTTCAAGTCTTCGGCCGTAGTCACCCCGTTGTCGACCGGGGCCGGAGGCGGAGGCGCGGTCTCGGTGGCCTCGGGGGCGGCGACGGGCTTGGGCCTAAGCGCGCGGGACCAGACCACCGTGCCGCCGCGATCGAGGATCTCCAGCTCGAGGGTGGCGGCGTTTTGTGCCTGGCGTACGGCGCAGTGGATCTCGTGGGCCTGCAGCGGGTTGACGAACAAGAAGCGGGGCGCCGGAGTGCTGGGCAGCGCGTCGCGGCGATCGGGCCAGACCTGGGACTGCGCGTAGGTCACGTCGTTGACCACCCGCAGCGACAGCGCCTGGGTCGAGGACCGCCTGATGCGGTTTCTGACCTCGCGGGCGATCTGCAGCGTCCTGTTGGCCCGGGGGGTGGCGGCGGCGAGCATCGCCTGCCACTCGGTGGCTTCGCCGCCAAAGAGGGTGGCGGCGTACTCGGGCTCCTTGCATGCCTCGAGCAGGGCCTTGGCCTTGGCCTTGACCGCGGCCTGGGCCTGCTGCTCGGGCCCGGGGCTCAGGCTGCGGGGAGGCTCGGCCTGGGAGTCGTCGCGGACCTCCTCGTGGGCGTTGTTGTGGCCGTAGGGGCTGACCTCCCCGTCGCGGCCCACGTTGGCGCACAGCGAGAGGAGCTCGGCCTGGTGAAATTTGCGGAAGGCGGCCCAGTACTCGGCCCCGCGCTGTCGGTTGGTGACCCCGTCGTAGACCGTCTGCACGTAGGTCATCGTCTCGAGGCCCAAGATCTCGTGGCGACCCCGGTTCATGGCCAGGCTGCCGCCCACGTCCACGGTGAGCCCCGGGAGCACGGGGATCCCCACCGACAGCGTGGTCTCGATGCCTCGCCAGATCCGGCCGTACTGGATCTCCCAGCGGGGCGAGCGCGAGGTCCCGCTGTACACCAGGTTGAGCTCGAAGGTGCCATACATGGCCAGGCGCTCCATGGCCGGCATGTGCTCGCCCGACTCGAGGTGCTCGTACACGAAGCCCCGCGCCCCCGAGAGCCGCTCGTCGAACGGGATGTCGGCGGGGAAGCCCCGTAGCTTCTCCATCACCAGGGCCGCCTCGCGCGGGTTGATGGCCTGCCCCTTGGTCCAGGCCACCGAGAATCCCAGCGAGGGCCCCATCAGGTCGGTGCCCGCGCTTAGGGTGCTCTTGCGACCGGCCTTGATGTTGACATACTGGCCGTCGTTGTCGGGGTTGGGGTGGTTGTCGATGTCGAGGAAGGTCAGATCGATAGCCGGGCACATGTCCGACGAGAACCCCAGCGAGGCTACCGTGGTGGTGCTCTTGGAGGGGTCGAGCAGGGGCATCACGTTGAATAGCCCGGCCGAGCCGTCTTCGGTGGAGACCTGCTCGAGCGAGGCGGCGAGGCTGAAGGCCACCGCGGGCGGGTAGCTCTTGGACCAGTTGCGCACGATGACGTGGCTCATCTTGGGTCCGGCTGGGGGTCCGGCTGGGGGCCCAGATGAGGGCCCGGACGAGGAGGGCGTGCTGCGCTCGGCCCACTTGTCGACCGTGTGGGTCTTGCTGGCGTAGCTGTGGCGCCAGAAGCTGATCTCGATCTTCTTTTGCCGATAGTTCTCCGCGTGGATCTTGGTGGTGGTGGCCGGGATCGGCAGCTGCATGTCGAACGCCAGCCCGATGTCGCGGGCGTGCAGCGGGCCCCGCCATGCGCGGGTGCCCAGGATCGGCTTGCCGAGCTGGGCGAGCATGGCGCCGGTCTCCTTGCCCGCGATGAGCTCCAGCATCTTGGCCTCCTCGTCGGCCACCGTGCGCGGGTCGAGCACCTGCATCCGGCGGGCGCCGCGGTGCTTGCGCAGCCCCGGCATGGGGATCCAGGCGATGGCGCTCGCCACGTAGGTCTGGAACATCGCCACCCGGTGGGCCCACGCGGCCGCCATCTGCTCGGGCCCCGCGTACACGTAGGCCCCGTTGAGGCTGGCCAGGCCCTTGTCGAGGGCCACCCCCATCTTCATGTTGAGCCAGTCGAACTCGGCCGCGGTGTGCTCGCTGTCGGCGTCGCCGAAGTCGATCGTGCTCGGCATGTCGGATCCCGCCAGCAGGTCCGCCTCGGCCGAGGCCTTGACGCCCAGCGAGAACGAGCCCTTGAAGCGCAGCCGACGGTCGTCCTCCTGGGTGATCGAGCCCGAGATCTGCACCGTGAGCGACAGCCCCAGGCTAACGAACGACAATAGCGTGCCCCCGGCCGTCAGCCCCACCGAGATCGAGATCGACGCGTCTCCCACCGAGGGGTAGTCCTTGCGGATCTGCGAGTCGGGATTGTTGAGCGAGCCCACCAGCCAGGTGATGAGCGTGTTGATCGTGGCGTATGCGCCCTCGAACTTCTCCACGTAGCAGATAAGGCCGTTGGCGGCCCGGATCCGCTGCTCGACCAGCTTGCTGATCTCGGTCCAGTCCACCTCGGGGCGCACGGCCAGATCGCCTCGGGCCATTCGTGTCAGGTAGCTCAGCTCGAGCAGCTCGGTCTCGACCATCAGCTTGGCCTTGGCCCACCACTGCTCGGCCGTCTCGAGCGACACCGTGGTCAGGCTCTTTTGGAGGTCGTGGTGCTTGTCGCGGGCCGGCAGAGCCTTATGGGTGCTGCAGTGGATGAGCGCCGCCCCCAGGGCCGCGGGCTCGGCCGGAGCCGTCCCGACCGCGGCCGCGACCAGGGCCCGCAGATCCTCCGTCGCCTTCACGCCGAAGCCCGGGTTGCTGAGGATCGGCCCCAGGGCGCTCATCAGCTCCCGCCGGTAGCGGGTCGCGTCCGAAGCCTTGGTCGGGGGCAGGGCCAGCAGGAGCACGTAGAGGTCCTTGAGGAAGGTGACCTGCCGCTCCCATACCTTGAGCTGCGTCTCGACGTGTCGCGCCGACTTGCCCAGCGCGCCGATCTCTTTGAGCAGCCGGCGGGGGTTGTCGTAGTTGATCTTGGAATCGAAGAGCACCAGGGCGTGCTGGCGCAGATCGGCGATCTGATCGTCGAGCCAGTAGAGGATCTCGCCGTGGGCCTGGGGGGGCAGCCGGGCCCCGATCCTCGCGGAGGGCCCCAGCCGGGCCCGCACGAGCGCCTCGACGATCCGCGCGAACTCTCGCCGATCCGAGGACGAGACGCGGTCGCCCTTGACCGCGGAGAAGTCCCGGCCCGAGGACACGCTGTAGCTCTGGTAGCGGCGGACGATCGCCTCGCCCTCGCCCGTGCGCTCGGTGAGGTAGATCCCGACCACGGCGCCGACCTGCCCGCTGTAGTCGACGGTGAAGCGCGGGTCGTGGCCGATGACGTTGAGCGGGTCGTCCCTGGCCCCGGAGGTGTTGTAGTAGGTCAGCGGTCGCGATTTGGTGCTGCGGCGGATCGCGGCGTCGAAGACGTCGGTGTGGGCCTCGTTCAGCCGCCCGCTTACCCGCTCGGTGATCGCCCCCGTCCCGCGGTTGTCGTCGGTCGCGAACGCGTGGCGGATCATCACCAGCAGGCGGCGCGCGGACTCCATGTCCTCGATGACCTTGCGCACGCCTCGCTTGGGGACGATCGCCTTGCCGAGCACCTTGGCCCGCGCCTTGGCCGGGGCCGTGACCCCTTTGTCCCCGCTCACCTTGGCCCGCAGCCACGCGCGCTCGGAGTCCTGCACCGGGTCGAGCGGGTGCAGGGCGTCCCAGGTGGAGATCTGGGCCAGCACCTTGTTGTGGCGGTGGACCTTCTTGAAGTGCGAGGTGAGGTTGTCGCGGTTCTCCAGCAGGTCGGCGAACTTTGTCGAGCCGTCCTTTGTGGTGCGCTCGCCCAGGTCCATGTAAGCCTGGATCGCGGCCAGGATGTTGGCCTGCATCTGCCGGCGGTGCTCGCGGGCGAGCGCGCCCGGGCCGGGCGCGTCGCGGGCCTCCAGGCCCAGCGCCTTCGAGGACGAGGGCGTCGGGCCCACGAAGTCGTAGGGCGAGGTGTAAAGCGCGTTGGCTCGCTTGATCTGGCGCTCGAGGTACTGGTCGTCGATGCCGTCCGCGTCTGGCGATAGCTGGTCCTTGAGCGCCTGGAGCTTGGCGATGATCTCATCGACGCGGTCGTCGTGGTCCTTCTCGGGGCCGTGGCTCTTGCCCGTGCGCGCGGCGGCGAGGGTGGAGATCAGCGCGTCGATGTCGCGGGTCTGGAGCATCGGCCTAGTCCTCCGTTCCGAAGTACGCGTGGTCCTCGCAGCCGTACGCCATGGCGACCGCCTCGCGGGTGACCGGGTCGATCTCGTCCGCGGAGGTGAGCGCGGCCTGTCCGTGGCGGCGGCGCAGGGCGTTGACCGCCTCGAGCAGCGCCGCGTCGTCGCCCCCTTCGGTCATCAGGCCCAGGTTGCTCATCCGCTGCTTGAGCCCCTCCTTGGTGGTGACCGAGTCGAGCCCGCCCAGCTCGAGATCCCATTGCTCGGGCTCCTCAGCCTCGGGCGTCCACAGGGTCAGGGTGCCCGCCGTCTCGCTCGCCGGCACCTCGTGCACGAGCGAGCCGTCGGGGCCGGTCGAGCCCTCGAAGGTCTCGTCGCCGACCTTCAGGGTGTACTTGCAGCCCGCGTAGGGGCGGTCGTCGTCGGCCACCATCATCAGGCGTACCCGGGTTCGGGGTCGCCGCACGCGGAAGGTGTGGCGCGTGCCCGTCTTGCAGCGGTGCGTCTTGGGCTCCTTGGCCGGGACCCACACCTTGTCGCCCTCGCACAGCGCAAAGGGGTTGGGACGCTGCTCCCGCAGGTCGTCGTTGCGGGGGTGGTCGTAGATCGTCTCCCAGTGACGGAAGCCGTACTCCTCGGCCAGCGACGCGAGATCCTCGCCCGCCGCGATGGTGTGGAACTTGCCCTCGGACATCTCTAGCGCTCGCTCCTGCTTCGACCTTCACGGTCCAGTGTGCCGAGCCCTGGCGCCTACGCCGGGCCCCAGTCGTCCCCCAGGTCGGGAAAGCTCAGCGCGCAGGTGCCCTCGTGTACGCCGTCGAGGCGCACGGTGCCGTTGGCGTCGAGGGTGCCCTGCGTGCGCTCGCCGTTCTCGAAGCGCGCCACGAAGCGCTCGCCGGCTCGCGGCGTGCGGCCGTCTTCGTCGAGCAGGCGGATTTCGACGAAGGAGGGGGCGCCGCAGTAGTCCTCGGGCTCGCGGCGGGGTAGCCACACCTGGCACGAGCCGGATTCCACGTGCTCGATGCGGGCGCGGCCCCGGTCGTCGGTGACGCCGCGCCGGCGGGCGCGACCCGGGGAGATGACCACGTACTCCTCCTCGGCGAGCGGCTCGCCCTGGCAATCGACGACCTCGAGCTCGATCCAGGTGTCGGCCGTCTCGCCGGCGCAGGGCTGTACCGTGGTACCCACCGGGCGGGCCTGGGGCTCGCGGGTCGGGGGCGGCGGATCCTGCGTCAGGTCATCGCCGGAGATCGCCGGCCTCCTGGGTGCTTGGGGGGTCGGGTTCGTCGTGGCGCTCCTGCTCGAGTCGGGCGAGCAGGCGATCCATGCGGGTCGTGCCGTCGAAGCGCGCGTCTTTGAGGATGGGCTGGACCCACGGGCGACGGCCGTCGCGATCGAACCGCGGGCCGTGCGTGGCCATCAGCATGGTGAAGCGGTACAGGTCGAGCTCGGTCTCGAGCTCGTAGGCGGGGGCGCGGCGCTTGGTCTCGGCCAGCAGATCGGCGATGGACTCGGGGCCGCCCTTCTGGCGAGCGAGCGTTGGGAGGCTGTGGCGAAGCCGCCACAGCAGCCTCTGCTCAGCCTTCTGGGCCTCGAGCGCCTCAAAGACCATCAGCTGCTCGGGCCGGATCCAAAGGACCTTGGTCACCGTTGGGCGACGGTATCACGAAGAGCGGGTGGGCGATGGTGGGAGGTGAATCAGCCATCGAAGATCTCGCCGACGCTCGTGGCCGTGACCGCTCGATCGAACCATTGCTGGAGCTGCTGTGGGTCGGTACACGTCGCCAGCCGTTGGCGCTGCTCGGCGGTGGGCTCGAGCTTGCGACGGTTCAGCAGCCGCCGAAGCATCCGCGTCATCCCTTCGGCTCGTCCCTCGCGGCGGCCCTTGCGGCGGCCCTCGCGATGGCCCTCGCGATGGCCTTCGTGGCGTCCCGCGATGCGGTGGCGCATGAAGAAGTCACTGATAGGTTCGGGGAGTATGTCCATCGATTCCTCCAAGATCGTCGCGAGGATGTCCTCGTCGAGGTAGTCGAAGATAACATCAAGGTAAAGCATAGCGCGTTCGTCTCCACGAGCGACCATGGGCTGCGTGACCTCAAAGGCCATTCGACCCACGCGCTCGGCATCGGGACCGCGGCCATGCGCGACCACGGCGAGTACCGCCAAGGCTGGAACTCTTCGTGCCACCTCCAAGGAGAGGTCGCGAGGGATCTGCCGGGGCCCGATCACCACGGGATGCATGACCATGCCGTGACCAATGTCGATCGGCCGGCGGGCCCAGCGGGCGACCGAGTCAGAGTCGGTCAGGACCACCAGGGTGGTGCGACAACGCAGGCGATGACGCACGACGACGACATAGAGCGGCCAGGTGAACGACTTGGACGCATGCGGGTTGAGCTGGGCCTCGACG
>JBCCWC010000345.1:0-8284 GCA_039194325.1 Myxococcota bacterium | reverse complement strand
TGCAGGCGCGCGGGCGGGCACGGGCGGTCGAGCTCGAGCTATTGGAGCTCCACCCGTCCCGGGCGCTCTTCGAGCGGTTGGGGTTTGCCGTGGTGGCGCAGACCGACGCACGCGTGCGCATGCGCTGGGTGGCCGGACCGGCCACCATACCGGCCACCGGACCGGCCACCGGACCGGCCACCGGACTGGCCACGGATCCTCGGCTTGAGGCGGCCATGTCTCCGTGGGCCGATCCGGGGCGACGCCGGGCGTGGGTGGAGCGGCTGTTCGACGCGCCACCCGAGGACCCGGTGGGGTTCGTTCGGTTCGTCGCCGGCCGGTACCAGGTTGCCGAGGGCTCGTCGGTGCTCGAGATCGAGTGCGGCCCGGGCCGCCTCTTGCGGCCGCTGGCGGCGGAGGGCTTCGTCGTCACCGGGTACGAGCCCGATCCCGACCTCTACGCGGCGGCCACCCGGGTGGCCGCCGCCGCTGGGTCTCGGGTCGCCGTGGTCCACGGAGGGTGGGGCGATCTGGAGACGAGCGCATTGTCTTCCACGGGGGAAACCACGGGGGTGGCCATGATCGTGGCCATGGGCGGGTCGCTATGGCGTCTGCTCTCTCATCGCGATCGAGTGGACGCGATCGGGCGGGTTCGCCGGGTGCTGCGACCGGGGGGCGTGCTCGTGCTCGAGGGGCCCAACGTGCCCTGGACGCTGCAGGCCGACGGCCCGCCCCCCGCACGCACCGAGCTCTATCATCGGGCGGCGGTGTCTCGGATCCCCGCGGTGCACTTCGACTTTCACGACGGGGTGATCGAGCGTCGGGATACCTACGTGGTCGAGGCAGACGGTGAGGTGCTCGCCGAGTGGGACGAGCGTCACCGCCACGCCATGCTGGGGCTGCCGTCGATCCGCCTGGCCCTCGAGCAGGGGGGCCTGCCGCAGATCGAGACGTTTGGCGATCTCGATGCGACCGGGCCGGCCCGCGTCATGGGGCGGCGGATCGTGCTGACGGCTCGGGCGTAGGCGACGCCGTGGGCGTACGCGTAAAGTAGACCCAGGGGCCCTTGAGCCCTACCTGGGCGTGCCAGCCCGGCAGCAGCGAGGGCTCGGCCCAATGAAACAGCCAGCGCGCGTCGACGGGTGGGATGTTGGTGCAGCCGTGGCTGCGCACGTTGCCGAAGATATCGTGCCAGTAGGCGCCGTGTAGAGCGTACGAGCCCCAGTAGTACATGGTCCAGGGGACCTGCTCGACCGCGTAGGTGCCCGCGTCGGGGTCGGGGCCGGACATGGTCACGGTGGTGTACTTCTTGTGCACCCGAAACACGCCCAGCGGAGGCTCGAAGCCCGCCTTGCCCGAGGACACCAGCGTAGCCAGCACCGGGCGATCGCCCTCGTAGGCCACGAGGGTCTGCTGATCGAGGTTGACGTGGATCCACCGGGCGTCAGCCCCGATCTCGGGTGGCCGGGGATGCGGGCGGACGACGCGGACCGACTCGGCGGCCACCGCAAAGCCCTCGGTCGCGATCACCTGGCGTTGGCCCTCATGCTCGCCGATCCTGTCGATCGTAAAGCGGGCGAACTTGGCGGCCGTGCCCCGCGCCGCGCCCGAGTGCGGATCGACCAGCGCCGCCTCGTCCACGTGCACGAAGGCCAGCGGCAGGGCATCGGCCCCCGCGAGCAGCTCCCCGTGCATGGTGGGCATGGGCTTGGCCTCGAGGTCCTCTTCGCGCACGTAAAACCCTCGCACGGTGCGGTGGAGGGTCTGCTCGCCCACCGGCAGGGTGCGATCCATCGCGACGAAGTGAGCCCCCTGGGCCAGCTCACGGATCGGCGCCGAGGAGCCCGAGGCCAGCTCCGCCTCGGTCGGGGGGCGAAAGTAGAGCGGCGCGGGGGTCTTGAGCTTGGCGTAGCGATAGGGCAGGGCCTGGTCCATCGCGGGGGCACCGACCTGCAGCGTCTCCCGCAGCGGGGCCGGGTCGGCCGAGACGTTGTAGCCGTCGCTGCTGCACACGAAGCCGCCGCCCGTCAGCGCATACCAGCTGCGGGCGCAGCCTTCCCCGGGTGTCCAGCCGGTGACGGCCAGCCGAGTGTTACGGCGCACGAGGCCGACGATCGATCGCTTGGCCGACGGCCGCCGATAAACGGGGGCATCGAACTGATAGGCTTGGGCGATCCGTGGGCTCGGGGCCGAAGGGGTGATGCGGTAGGGATCCACCACCACCGGAGCGCGCATCGGGGGCGGCTCGAGGTGCAGCAGCGGCGGGTCGTCGGGGGCCTCGGGGGCTCGGCGCTGCGCGTCCGCGCTCGGGGCAGCGGCGGTGGCGGGGCTCGGGGCTCGGGGCTCGGTCTCGAGGTCGGCGGCCGGCGGTGGCGTGGGCGCCGACTCGGCATGGGCATCCCCGTCACACGCGGGGGCACCGACGACGAGCCCCCAAAGGGCCAGACCGCTCGCGCTCAGTCGGACCATGGCAGGTCGTCGAGCAGATCCTGCAGCGGGGTGAGCAGACGGCGGGGGCGGGGTTGCCCCAGCAAGTGACAGTGGGCCCGGCTCAGCTTGCCGAGCAGCCGGCGGTAGCGCTGCGCACCCAGGCGGGAGGCGGTGGCCAGGCGTCGCTCGAGGTCCTCGTTGGGCGCGAGCCGCAGGCGGGCCTGAGGATCGCGGCAAGCATAGGGGCATGCGCGAGGCCGGCGAGGATCGAGGGTCGTGCCGCCCGTGGTGTAGACCGCGGCGATCCGCTGGCCATACTCGCGGGCGTGGAGGTCATCGAAGTAGCGCTCGTCGTGCAGCGCGCCGGGCCAAGCCCAACCGACCTTGAGCCCCGCCCCGGTGCGGCGTAGTTGCTCGGTCTGGGCCAGCTGATGGGCCACGTAGGGGGGTAGCCGCCCTAGGCGCGAAAAGCCCACGAGCGCCCCGGGGCGGCCTAGCGAAGAGGTCGAGCGCACATCGACCGGGAAGCCCAGACGGGCGCAGACCTCTCGCAGGCGTCGCTCGGTATGGACGGTCAGCCGGCGCACGGCCAGCAAGTCGGCGCCCGCGGCCTGGGCGTTGCTGTCGGCCACCACCACCAGGCTGCGCGTCCAGCCCAGGGAGCGCCGGATGAACTCCTGAGCGTACAGCAGCCCCAGCGTGTCCAGCGGCAGGCCCTGGCTCAGGCGCCCGCCCGCCATCACGCCGACTCCGAACCAAGCGGTGTGCGAGTGCGCGAGGTCGGTGGCGGTGAACTGGTGCCATCGATGCGCGCCGCGTCCGAACAGCTCCTGGCGCTCCAGCCGATCCGTCAGACGGGATGCGAGGGCAGTACCGTCGAGGGCGGGGGCGGGGGCTGAAGAGAACGCGCGCATCGGGCGTATCCAGGAGAGGTCGCGCTGGGGGAGGTCGCGTTGGGGGAGGTCGCCCGCGCAGACCCGTGAGGTTGCCTAACATCGGGGTCGTCTGGGCCGCAAGGAACCGGCGAATCGCGACCGAGCGCATGAGGGGCGGGCACACCCGAGGTTTTTCGTGTCGCATTGGCGCTCTGGGCGCCGGCGTGTGCCCGGCAATCCGCCGTGCGGCTTTGCGTTGGTTCCCTCGCCTATCGTCGGTCGAGAACTCCTCGACGCTGGGATCTCGTCCTGTGTTCAAGCGCCGATCCGATGCAGGTGAACGCCAATCTCTTCCTCGGTGACCCCCTCGTCGGTGGATAAGTACAGCAGCAGCCGGCCCGGCTCGAGGTCGATCTGATGCTCCTGACCGCTGGCAAACCCGCTCGGGGGCTTGAGCCCAGCTTCTTCACGGATGATGTCGCCGGCGAAGTCGCCATCGGGAGGCTCGTCGATGACATCGAGCTGGCACGCGACGATGCTGACCCCATGGCCTCCGTCGAGATAGAGGCTGTAGGTCCCTGATTGCTCGATGTCGATGGTGCGGGTCGCCCCGGCTCCGAGGCTGCGTCGGGATGTGCTGGAGGGCTCTGTGCAATCAATGATGACCTCGACGTCCCATGTGTCGGGGCCGGTCGGTGATAGTGCCATGCCACGACAAGGATCCATCGAAGGATAAGACCACGGCGCATCGTCTTCATAGCCCTGAATCGCCTCGACCAGCTCGATCCCGTACGCGTCGGATAGCGGCTGCTTGCGGGCAAGGGCACGCAGCCCTTCGTGCCCTCGCTCCTCGACCAACCAACGCGTGAAGTGTCCCGCAGTTGGATAGTCTAGGCTCTCTCCACGTTCCAAGTCGAAGTTCGCGGACACATCGGTCTCGCCTTGCCTCGTGCGGCCGCTGAGCGCGACGGCAATGCCCTCGTCCCAGAAGAACGACGAAGAGCCCAAGGGAAACGCGACCGCATGGACGATTTCGTGCTCGAGCGCCTGCCAGAGCGTATGAACCTCTTCATCGTTGTTGAAGCAGCCAGCGACGTTGCTGCCGCATCCTGTGATCACATCCGCAAAGCGACTATGGATGAATATGGGAATCGGTTCTCGTACTGTGGTGTCGAGTATGTCTTCGAACCGGTCGATCGTCTGCTCGATGTGGGTGATATCACCTTGGCAGAGCTGACTGTCAGAGGTGACGATCGCGACCTCGCCGATCTCGACGACATATCGACCGTCTACATCCTGGCATGCGGTCAGAATGAGTATCGCGGCAAGAGATGCGGGAATTCGGAGATATCGAGGCATCGGATAGAGGTCGAAGATGGAGATCCGAGGACTCCGCGACTACCCTTTGATTTGGTAATGCAGGATCATCGGCTCCGTGGAACGGAACAGAGCAACCGTCAGTTCCTGCGATCCGTAGAGCGCATCGAAGGCTTTGGCCGCTTCGGTCATCGTGCAGATAGGATAGCCGTTGACGGCAGCAAGTACATCCCCATCCTCGAAGCCAAGAACATCGGCCAAGTCACCAGTGACAATCGACTCGATCTCGAAGTGATCGCCGTGCCACGCTAAACGAGCGCGGTCCTGAAGAAGTTGATCCGGAGCGTGAACCGCGCGGTCAACGTGAGATACCGGGGGCGACGCTGTAGGGGTTGCACGCATCCAAGGCTGACTCGGGTCGAGCGCTATCGTCAAGTCCGCTCGATGTTGTTCGACAAAGCGTGGCTAGGCAGGGGACTCCATCGCGCGGAGCATCCGGGCCTGTAGGAGATACTGGCCCTGGGTCGTGTGGATCTCGGAGTTCAGGCGACGCATGAGGTTCTGTGGGCTTATGGTCCCCCTCGCGAGCGGCGTCCTCCAGTCGGCTCGGCTCGGACAGCCCCTCGATGCCGTAGGGCAGCACGTGGCGATCGAACGCTATCGAGATGTCGGTCGCGTACATCACGATGCGCCGGCAAAAGTAATTGTCGTTGATCAGTCAGATCGCCGAGCTCAGCCGCAATATCAAAACTCGATGGACGGCGGTACCGATGAACATCATGGTCGAGCCGCCTTCGATCGGGAGCAATACGATGCAAAGAACTCCTTCAGGATGGACTGGAATCACCGTATCTGCGGCCGTCGTGACACTGACGCTCGGTATCGCGGCGCCCGTGCAGGCCGCCTCGTCCGAGTCTGTCCCGGGGTCCGATATCGGGGCGATGCAGCATCGCCGGTCCGGTCGACGAATGGCTGCCGGTGGACTCGCGACCTTTGGCGTGGCCTATGCGGCCTCAATGGTCGCGGGGGGCATTGCGCGATGGGGCCTGCCGGTTGACGCCGGACTCCTCACCCAGCAAGAGGACCAGCGGCTGCGCACCTACGGCGCACGCATGTTCGTCCCGGTCGTCGGTCCGTTCATGGCCGCACCGGAAGCCCGCCCAGGCGAAGGCCGCGCGTTCACGATCTCCGCTGGGCTGACGCAGTCGCTCGGTCTGGGACTCGCGATCGTGGGTGTCATTCGAGCGCATCGCAGACAGCGAGCTTCGCGATGGTCGGTGCACCCAATGGCCGGCCGCGGCCGTATCGGCGTGGGCTTCGCGCTGCGCTTCCGCTAGTACCCGAGCACAGAGAGAGGTCTTGCAGGGTTGGGGGGAGCTTCTCGACTCTCCAACCCTGCAAATCTCTGTGCTCGGGTACCAAGAGCCCGTCTCACACCAAAGAAACTCTGATGGATGACGGGATGAGCTCAGGCGGTTAGACACCCGGCCCTGCACGGGGTCACTTGCGATTCGAGCCCGCTCGGTACGGCTTTTGCCTCGTCCGGAGCCCGAGCGCATGGAGCTGGTTGGAGAACGTCGCGAAGGGAGTCGGGGTCTGTGGCCGGGGTCTTGACGGCCTCGACGGTGACCACGGCGACTTCGATCCTGCTCTCGGGACTGGGCCGCATGCCCTAGCCTGGATTTCCACGGACCGAATTCGGCAAAAGTTAAACTAACAAAAGCTCAGGTTTCGAAGCGGAGCCGGTGGCCTCCCCACCAGGGGACCCGGACCGGCTTGGCGAGGAGATCGGAGGCCAGGAGCACGGGCAGATGGGCGCGTCGATGGAGGCGCACCACGACGTCCTTGTTGGTGACGGTGACGTCGGCCGGCATGTTGAGGAGGTCTCGAAATACGTTGCGCGCTTGGGCGTCGTCGTAGCCACGCATCCGCCTGGCGATGAGGCGATATAGGCCGCTGGCGATGACGAGCAGCGCGAGATCGAAATCGATCTTGAGTCCGACCGAGGACGACAGGGCATCCATGTGGAAGAACCGAACCGCGTCGGACAAGGCGTTCTCGATCAGCATCCGCTGCGCGTACCGGGTGATCAGCTTGGGGCTGGTCGTCTTGCGGTCGTTGGTCACCAAGATGGTCGGCTCGTCGTGGCCGAGGTCGAGGATGTACAGCTGCCGGAATGAACGCTTGGCCTGCTTGATGACGACCTCTTGCTCGTACACGCGTGGCGTTCGGTACTTGCGGGTGGGGACGTCGAGTTTCACTCGTCGCCAGGCCGACGGCGGGAGCTCGGCGACCTCGTCCAATATGCCTCGTGACCTCCGGCGGAGCGTCATGAACGTAATGCCGAGGTCGTCGAGTCGGCCCCAGTTGGCCTGCGTGGTGAGCTTCGAATCGAAGACGAGGTGGGCCGGGAGCTCTCCGTGGACCTTCTTCCAGAAGGAGATGAACCGGAAGATCTCCTCAGCCTCCTCCCCCTTCCGAAGGTCTGCGTTGGAGTAGCAGAAGGCACGCCCCTCGGCGTCCTGTGCCATGAACGCCAGGATGCTCGGCTGTCGACGGCTACGCATGGGCACGTAATGGCGCTCTATGACCGCGTCCTCGCCGAAATGCGGGATCGAGTGGAAGTCGAGGTTGAAGGACCTGGCGTCGAACAGATCGTCTCCCGAAACCCGCTCGTGCCACGTGGCCATCATCTTCGTGGTTTGCTTCGGCACGATCCGAGATGAGTACTCCGACAGGTAGCTCTTCTTGGGAAAGACGTTGAGTCCGGCGAATAGCGCCAGCCCTTCGTCGGCGACGAGCGCCATGATGTGGCTCTTGCGCTCGACCGACCACAGCTTCAGCGCCAGGGATGCTCGTAGGGCGTGCGCCGACGGGATCATCTTCGACCCGGGGAGTCGCGCCGCCTTGGCGATGGTGTCGAAGTCCAGCCGCACCAGGTCTGGAACAAACAGAAACAGACCTCCGCATTGGGTCGTGAACTGCCAGGATGTCATGGTGAACCGTCGGACATCGGCCGCGGCCTGCACCGCGGGCCCAACCCGCGCTGGTCTCTCTTCATCGAGGCGACGAGGTAACGGCGCGAAGCCTTCCTCCTTGAGTATCTCCCGGACTGCGGTCGGGCTCAGGCGTGCATCGCCGTTGCTCTTGAGCACCTCGCTGATCTCGTAGACCGAGTGGTTCTGCTTACGCAGCGCGATCACCTGCTCGCGCACCCGAGATTTCTTCGGCTGCGTGCTCGGGCCTCGCTTGCCGGCGATGAAGAACTCGGGCGCCTGTTGCCGACGAAACTGGTGACAGAGCACGCGAAAGGAACCCGGCGAGTACCCGAAGCGCTCGGCGACCTCGTGGGAGGGTTGGTTGTCGACGAAGTACGCGCGCAGGGCCTCGTACTGGCGATGCTTGGCATCCTCCGGCTCGAGGAAGAATCGCTGGCAGTCCGTTAGGTCTTTTGGTGCGCCTAGACCCATGAGCCGACGATCCTACATTCGCCATGATCTGTCAAAAGTGGCCGAATTCGGCTGTTTTCAGGCCGTTTTTACGCACGTAACATTGCGAAAACATGCTATCAGCGCACCAATTTCGCTAACATCCAAGCGCTTCGTTGATCTGCGCGAAAACGCGCACGATCATTCTGGCCAAGCCGCGTTAGGTAAACTCGGGTCCGTGGAAATCCAGGCTAG
>JBCCWC010000344.1:0-8348 GCA_039194325.1 Myxococcota bacterium | reverse complement strand
CTTCACTCCACTCCACTCCACTCCACGAGCGATACTGCTTGAGATCGAAATACCCTATCTGCATTAAACAGTGGACGTAGTGAGGCTCTTGAACGGGGACTGCTCTCGCCCGAGTTCGTCGACCCATTCCCACCAGGGGAAACTACGTAGGATTTAGATGACTATCCATTACGGACGGTAGCGACATTGTCGAGAGCCTCATCGCGCTAGCCGACGATGTCCCTCCTGCGCGCATCGGGCACAGCCATCTCGATCCAAGCAGCGCCGCTCGTAGAGTAATGATTTCCGCCCGCGCGCAGTTTCGCAGCCGACCACGCCGACTGTCGTAGTTCGCCGAACCGAGCGTAGGGTGGGGCGGTCCATCCGGCGAGGACTGTTTGAGCACGGGCGGAAATCATTACTCTGCGAACAGGCGCCCCCCGCCGGAACCTCCACGCACCGAACCAAGCACTCGGATCCCCGCCGGAACCTCCACGCACCGAACCAAGCTCTCCCAGCCCCAAAGACCAGCCCCAAAGACCAGCCCCCAACCTCCACCCCGAGGCACTACAGCTTGATCTTGCGCCACCCCTGGCTGTGGAACTTCGTGCCCATCACCACCCCCAGCGCCGCGATGTACGTGGTCGCCGCGGCCCACACCCCCTCCATGCCGTACCCGAGCTTGGGCCCCAGCAGCCACGACAGCGGGACGAACAGCCCAAAGTGGAGGATGAGCTCGGCCACCGCCACGAACACGTTAGCGCCCGCTCCAAACAGCGCCTGCGACAGCACCAACCCCACCGCCATCAAGGGCAAGCCGATGGTGATGATCCGCAGTGAAGTCGCTCCGGCGATCGGCACCTGCGGGTCGTTGGGCGAGACCAGCGCGATGATGGGCTCGGGGAAGGCCAAGAACAGCCCTGCCATGACCACCATGGCCATCACTCCCATGCGAGAAGCCTCCCAGCCGTAACGGGCGGCCAGGTTGGTCTTGCCCGCCCCCAGGCTCTGGCTGACGCAGGTCGCCGTGGCCGTGCCGAACGCGATGAGCGGCATGAAGCAGACCCCCGCGATGTCCATGATCGCCTTGGTCGCTGCCCCGTACACGTTGCCCGTGCCGCTCGCCGTGTCGATGACCCCCACAAAGCGCATGAACAGCGCGAAGCCGGCCATCAGCACCACCGTGGCCGCCCCCGAGGGGATCATCAGCTTGACGATCTTCCCCATCACTCGCGGGTCGAAGTGCCGCAGCCGGTAGAACACATACTTGTGGCGGTACCGCTTACGGAACGCCACCGCGGCGATGATGGACAGCCCCAGGTACGTGCTGATCACCGAGGCGTAGCCCGCCCCCGCGAGCGCCATCCTGGGGATCCCTAAAGCCTCGTTGCCGTAGATGAAGAAGAAGTTGAGGATGATGTTGAAGACGTTCATCGCCACCGCGGCCCACAGGTGCACGTAGGTGCGGCCGATCCCGTCGAAGAACGCCTTGTAGGCGAAGGTGACCACCATCCCGGCCACCCCGATCATGCGGATCTGCGCGTACTCGATGGCCAGGGCTTCCTGCGCCCCGCCACCTTCGGCCAAGAAGCTCACCCCGCCCGGCGAGCAGATCCACCCCAGCGATGCCCCCAAGAGCCCCGCAAACACCGCGATGATGAGCGCGTTGAACAACACCGCGCCCGCCCCCTTATAGTCGTTCTCGGCGTAGCGGCGCCCCGTGATCGCCTGCGTGCCCGCGCCGACCGCAGCGAAGAAGCCACCGAACGCCCAGAAGAAGGGCATGGCCACCCCGAGCGCCGCCTGGGACGCCGTGGCCTCGGATCCGTCGAGACGACCGACCATCGCGTTGTCGGCCACGTTGACGAGGTACTGGGTGACCATCGCCAGCACCACCCACACCCCCAGCCGGACCACTCGCCGCACGAGCGGCATCTCCAGGCCGAACTTGAACAGCCGGGGCGGGTCGTCACTGAGGTTGGTGAGTTCGTCGGACAGCGGAGCGTCCTCTGCGGGGGCTTACCCCAGCCCCGGGGGTCGGGCAAGTCGTACGACGGTCTGGAGCCCACCGCGCCCGGATTTGTCACCCCGCTTGGGGCCTGGCGGCCGCATTCCTCACAGCTGCGTGTCTACGAGGATGCAAGCCGCCGTCTCCGCACCTCGGCGCTCGGCCGCGAGCCACCAGCACCGCGTTGCGCCGATGCAACGATCGACCCACGATGCCCCATCGCTCACTACTGCCACACCGCCACTGCCACCGTGCACGACACCGCCACCGTGCACGACACCCGCACCGGTGGGTGGGTCACACCAGCATGCTGCGACCGAGCGACTCGGCCTTCTCCTTGGTCTGGGCCAGCTTGCCGGGCACCGCTCGACCACGCTCGACCGCCGGTCGTCGGCCGACGACCTCGAGCCACCGCGCCAGGTGGGGCAGCCCCTCGATGCTCACCCCGGACCACTCGTACGTGCTCACCCAGCTCCAATTGGCGATGTCGGCGATCGAGTATTCGCCGGCCAGGAATTCCTCTCGCCCCAGCTGGCCGTCGAGCACCTCGAACAGCCGCCGACACTCCCGCCGATAGCGCTCGATCGCGTAGGGGATCGTCTCCGGAGCGTAGCGCGAGAAGACGTTCGCCTGCCCCATCATCGGGCCCACCCCGCCCATCTGGAACATCACCCACTGCATCACCCGTGACCGACCCTGGGGATCGGCGGGCAAAAGCGCGCCCGCCTTCTCGGCCAGATAGACGAGGATCGCCCCCGACTCGAAGACCGCGAAGTCGTCGGCCTCGCGGTCCACGATCGCCGGAATCCGCCCGTTGGGATTGATCGCCAAGAACTCCGGCTTCTTTTGGTCGCCGTCGGACAGCGAGAGGCGATGAACGGTGTACGGGAGCGACAGCTCCTCGAGGACGATGGATGCCTTCCAGCCGTTGGGAGTCGCCGCGGTGTAGAGGTCGATCATGACGGTTCCTGCCCGAGCTCAACGCCGCCCAGAGTCCGGAGGTTAGCCTCGAATGGTTCGCCTCGGGTGGGTAGCCTCGGGTGGGTAGCCCCGGGTGGGTAGCCCCGGATGGACGACCCCGCCGACCGGTGTCACCACGGGGCCACCGATCGGCGGGGCCACCGATCGGCGGGGCCACCGATCGGCGGGGCCATCGATCGGCGGGGCCATCGATCGGCGGGACCACTCGTGCGACAGGGCCACTGCGCAATGGGGGCCACCGCCGACCCCCCAGTGGTATGGTGCGCCCTGGAGGTACCCATGCCCGTTGAGCTGAAGATCCGCGACATTCGCACGGGCGAGGCCCAGGTGGCCGAGCTCCCCGACTTCGAGCAGGCCGAAGCGTGGCTGCGCGAGCGCCCCCAGTTCATTCAGATCCTGGGTCCCGCCCGCGACGGGGCCATGACTCGCGGCGAAGAAGCCCGCCTCAAGGAGGCCATGCGTCCCTTCGACGACGAAGAGCAAGAGGTGATGAAGGAGCAGGACCGGCGGGACGCCGAGGCGATCGCGAAGATGATGGCCCGCGAGCAGGAGGCCGCGCAAAAGCGGATCGAGGCCCAGCGCGAGGCCAACCGGCACGCCGATCCCAACCGCATCATGCAGATCACCTGGGAGAAGGAGGGTGGCTGCCGCAACTCCGACGAGGCCGACGAGCGCCCCGTGCCCGCCGTCGTGGTCGAGGCAGTCGCCGAGTGGGTCAAGGAGCGCAACTCCTGGGTGCACTCGCGCGGGCAGTTCCTGATCAACGCCCAGCTCGCCGTATGGCCCGGACCGCTCCCCGCGGGGGAGGAGAGCCGCGTTCAGCCCGGCGGGCAGTTCAACGTGCTCGCGGGCAGCGAGTCGGGCAACTCTCAGCCCAACTGACGCGCCGATCGAGTGCCGACCTAGTGCCGACCTAGTGCCGATCTAGTCCGGAGGGCTACGGCACGTCGGCGCCCGCGTAGTCGCTGGCTCCGGCCATCACCGGCCGTGGGTCGCCGTCGAAATCGACCACCGGATCGCCCGCCTGGTGTACGGCCACGCCCTCGGGTAGCGAGCCGGGGAGCACGTGCCAGTCGCCCCCCCTGTTGGGGACGGGATCGACGAAGATCACCCCCAGATCGCCCTCGCTGGCCATTACGTTGCCCATCCCCAGGTTGACGCCGTCGTTGACCACGGAGTTGTCGATGGTGGTCGTCGAGCAGTCCATACCCGCCGAGACCTGCGGAAGCACGATGGAGTTGCGGATCGTCGTGGCGCCCTCCATTTGGCCGCAGCTGAAGGCCCCGACGATCGTGGAGTGCACCACCTCGGCGGTCCCGCCCGCGGAGACGAAGACCCCGTCGTTTTGGTACTGATTTTGGAACACCATGGAGTTGGTCAGGGTCAGATCGCCGCCGACGACCGAGATCCCCCCTTCCACGTAATTGTTGGACACCACGCTGCGGTTGAGCACTGCGGTCCCCTCCACCCGTAGCCCGCCGCTGCTGTTGTCGAAGATGGTCTGGTCCGCTCGCAGCTCGCCGCCCGACTCGACGATCATGCCCATCCCCAGGGAGCTGACCGTGACCCGGCGGGTACGCATCGAGCACCCCGTCAGCTCTACGGTGCTATCTCCGCCCCGCAGGTTGGAGTCGGTCACATAGACCTGCCCCGTGTTACAGCGGACCGTCGTGCCGCCGAAGTTGCGCTCGATCGTCAGGTGATCCAGGTAGGTCTCGGGCGATTGCGCCCACAGATCCACGGTGAACCCATCCTGGCTGAGCAGCGTGGCGGCCAGCCCTTCCGACGGCCCGATGATCGCCACCGGTCGGTTGTTGCCGGGGTCGACCGTGCCCTCGTACTCGTTGGGGCTGCCGGCCACGAAGATCGCCCATGGTTCCGTCCCCGCCTGGTTGTTGAGCACCTCCATGGCCTCGACCACCGTGCAAAAGGGATTGGCCTCGGTGCCCACACCGCCGGCGCAGCCCCCGAACGTGTTGTCGACGAATAGTCGGTTGCTCTGCGCGAAGCACTCGCCCGTGGTGAACCGGCAGGCTCCGCTGCCGCACTGGTCGTGCTCGGTGCACGCCACGCACGTGCTCGTCCCCGCGTCGCAGACCGGCGTCGCCGGATCGACCGTTTGGCACGCATCGGCGGCCAGGCTCGTGCAATCCACGCAGGCCCCGTCCGCGCAAAAGGGCGCCTCCGACGGACAGCTTGGGTCCAGGCCGTTGCCGTCGCATTCTGGGGGATCGGTGGTGGTATCCGGATCCTCGGTCGTCGGATCGTCTGTAGCGGTCGCATCCGGGTCTGACGCGGTGGGATCGGCCGTGGTTGGGGATCCCGTGGTGGGTGGCGTCGAAGAGGTCGTCCCGCTCCCCGAGTCCTCGGTGCTGTCGGTGTCGAGGGGTTCTTGTGGGTCGAAGCAGCCTGCGAGCGCCAATGCCCCACACCCTACGACCCAACGACAAGCGAATCTCATGGACTCGGGTATAGCACCGCTGGGCGACGGTTTGCCCAGTCGGCCGGCCTTCCTTGTTTCCCTACTGGTCGCCCTACGGGTCGCCTTGCGGGTCGCCTATTTGCCGACCAGCCACGCGATCAGCTCGATGTGCGCGGTCTGGGGCAACGTATCGAATGCGCGCGTCTGGATCAGGCGGTAGTTGCCTTCCGGACCGCACAGCCGGGCCAGATCGTCACGGAGCGAGCGCGGGTTGCAGCTCATCATGTGCAGGCGTGACGCGTGGAGCTCGTTGAGCTGGTTGCAGACCGTGGGGCCCAGGCCCCCGCGAGGCGGGTTGGCCACCACCAGATCGGGGTGGCGGGCCGAGCCGTAGGGGAGCGCGAGGATCCGGGCCAAGAACTCCTCGACCAGCTGTGGTTCCACGCCCAGCTGTCGTGCGCTCTCGGGGTAGGACTCGCAGGGCAAGACTTCGGCGAAGTGCGCGCGGAGTAGCGCGGTGGTCACCCCGGTGCCCGCGTAGAGGTCGAGCGCAACTTGCCCGTGCGGCATGCCTCCGGCTGGCACGTGCACCAGGTCGTGGTAGGCCATCGCGATCGCCGAGGGGTTGGGCTGTAGGAACCCCAGGGGGCCGCAGTGGAACTCGACCCCTGCGATATCGAGCGTGAGGCTCTGGCGCCCGCGGAGCGGGCGGAGCGATGTACCGCGTAGATCGTTGCCGCGGGTGGAGTTGACCCCCCAGGCGATCCCTGCCGGCACCGTCAGTTTTTCGGTCAGTGCGTCGATCGAGGGAGAGCGGGGCTCGGCGGTGATGAGGGTGAGCAGCACCTGGCCGCGCCCGTCGGTCTTGAACCATACGTAGCGCAGGTCGCCCTGCTCGCTCAGCTCGTCGTAGGGATCTACGTGGAGCGCGTTGGCCTTCTCGACCAGTTCTTGCGCGCAGCGGACGATGTCGGGGTGGTCGACCAGGCAGCCCGACATATCGGCCACGTTGTGCGTGCCTCGCATGTAGCTGCCCAGCGTGAGCGCGCCAATACGTCCGTGCACCACCCGCTTGGCCGACCAGCGGTAGCGCAGCCCTCCGCCCTCCAGGGCCACCAGGCGGTCCACCTCGAGGTCGTACTCGCGCTTCAGCTCTTCGCGCTTGAGCGTGTGCTGGGCCTCGAGATCCATCTCCATCAGCGGGCAGCCATTGCATCGCCCGTGGTGGGGGCACGGCGCAGCTCGGCGACCGGGGTGGGTGTTGCGGCGACGGATCGCCGACCCGTGCGCTCGTGGGCGCTGCTTGCTGACGTAGTCGAGCTCGACGTCGCCTGTCTCGCCGGGGAGCAGGCCTGCCACGTGGATCTCGTAGCCCTCGTAGTCCGCGACGCCATCCCCGTGTCGGGAGAGCGTCTCGGCCATCACCGTGATGGTGTCCCCCGGCTTCATCGGGCGCTGAGGACGACCATACCGAGCTTGCGCAGCACCGAGAAGTAATTTGGCCAGGTTTTGGCCACGCACCCCGGATCCCGCACGATTACGTCCCCCACCAGGCTGAGGGCCATGGCCATGCGGTGGTCGTCGTAGGTATCTACTGTCACTCCGCGCAGGGGTCCATCTGACGGGGGGTCGATCGACAGGCCGTCCGGGTGTTCTTCTACCGTGGCCCCGAGCTTGCGCAGCTCGGTGGAGATCGCCGCTAGGCGGTCGCTCTCGTGGTGCCGGAGGATCCCGACCCCGCGGATCCGCGTGGGCCCGCGGGCGTGGAGAGCGAGCACCGCCAAGGTGAGCGTCATGTCGGGCATGTCGGTGAGATCGAAGTCTCCCCCCAACAGCGGGCCGCGACCCTGCACGATTGTTTCGGTGTCCGTCTGCTCTACATGCGCGCCCATGCGGGCGAGGATCTGGGGGGCGAAGGCCACATCACCCTGGAGGCTCGTGCGACCGAGCGCGGGGATCCGGCAGCGACTGCCGTAGAGGGCCGCCAGGCCCAGCGGGTAGCTGGCGGCGGATGCGTCGGGCTCGATCGTGTAGTCGAGACCGCGCAAGGGGGCGGGCTCGACGATGAGGGTGCTGGGGGAGGTTGGGGAGGTTGGGGAGGTTGGGGTGGTCGGGGTGGTCGGGCTGTTCGAGGCGCCCGAGGCGTTCGAGGCATCCGAGGCGTTCGAGGCATCCGAGGCGCCCGAGGCGTTCGAGGCATCCGAGGCGCCCGAGGCGTTCAAGGCATCCGAGGCGTTCGAGGCATCCGGGGAATCCGGAGTATCCGGGGCGTCTGAGGACTCGGAGGTTTCCCAGCGGGCGGAACCGCCGAAGGCCTCAAGCACAGCGAGGGTCATGTCGACGTACGGGCGAGCGGGGGTGCCCTGCTCGAGGACGATGCGGGTCGGGGCATCCGCGAGGGTAGCGGCGACTACCAGGCCGCTGACGATCTGCGAGCTCGCCGGGCGGGCGAGCGTGATCGTGCCGCCGCGTAGCGGGGGCGTGTCGGGGCCGATCTCCACCGGGAGGAAGCCCGGGGTACCGTGCGGGGTAAGGCGGGCGCCCTGGGTGGTGAGGGCGTCGAGCAGCTGGGCCATCGGGCGCTCGCGCATACGCGGGGTGCCGTCGAGGAGCACGTGCACCGAGCTGGCAGCGAGCGCCGCGCCGAGCAGGCGCGCCACCGTGCCCGCGGTGCCCACATAGAGGGTTGGGCGTTCGTTGGGTGGTGAGGTCAGGCGACCGGACTGGCCGGTGAAATGGAGGGTGGTGGGATCGTCGGGGTGCTCGTGGAGCGATAGGCCCAAAGCGGTGAGACAGGCCCGCATGTGCCGGGTGTCGTCGGCTTGGAGCAGGCCGCGGAGGGTCGACGGGCCGTCGGCCAGGGCCGCGAATAGGAGCGCGCGATTGCTGATGCTCTTGGAGCCTGGGGGGGAGATCGGGAGATCGAACGGGGCGGGGGGACGCAGGGTGATGGCGTCG
>JBCCWC010000343.1:0-8353 GCA_039194325.1 Myxococcota bacterium | reverse complement strand
CCGGGGCGCCGCCGGGGGGGGGCCTGCTGTGCTTTGTGGGGGGTGTCGCCGTGGTCGCCGCACGTGTTGCGCGGGGGGCTCTCCCCCCCCCCCCCCCCGCGACGGTGGGCCGAGGATCCCCGCGCCCTCGCCCCGCCCTCCACCTCTGCGTCCTCTCTTCCGCCCGGCCTCGGCATGGGCCGAGGTCGATAGCCCGACCCATGGCCCGGATCGACGCGCTCTTCGACCAGCTGCTGGCCCAGGGAGGCTCCGATCTTCACCTGTCGATCGGCTACCCGCCCACGATCCGGCTGCGCGGGCAGCTGCACCCGCTGCGCGACGCCCCGGTAGACGAGGCCGAGATGCTCCTGCTGCTCGACGAGCTGCTCGACGACCGCCGGCGTCGCGAGTTCGCCGAGCGTCACGACCTCGACTTCGCCTACGCCTACGGCAACCGGGCTCGCTTCCGAGCCAACTACCTGCAAAAGACGACCGGGCCCGGGGCGGTGTTTCGCACGATCCCCAGCGAGATCCCCTCGGCGCAGCAGCTGGGGCTGCCCGAAGCGGTGATCCGCCTCGCCGAGCGCAACGCCGGGCTGGTGCTGGTCACCGGCCCGACCGGCAGCGGCAAGAGCACCACCCTGGCCGCGCTGGTCTCTCACATCAACCGCTCGCGAGCGGGCCACATCCTCACGATCGAGGATCCGGTGGAGTTCGTCCACGAGCCGGTCCGCTGCCAGGTGACCCACCGCGAGGTCGGCCTCGATACCCCCAGCTTTGCCGACGCGATCCGATCGGCAGGGCGCGAGAACGCCGACGTGATCCTGGTGGGCGAGCTGCGGGGGCAACAGACCATGCGGATGGCCCTGCAGCTGGCCAGCTACGGCGTGCTGGTGTTTGCCACCGTGCACACCAACTCGGCCGCGGCGACGATCGATCGCTTCGTCAACGCGTTCCCGGCGGGGCAGCAACCGGCGATCCGCGGCATGCTCTCCGACGCGCTGGCGGGTATCGTGGCTCAGCAGCTGCTGCGTACCGCCGACGGCACCCGGCGCGTGGCCGTGCACGAGATCCTCATCGGCACGCGAGGGGTCGCTTCGGCGATCCGTGAGTCCAAGACCGCCATGATCGCCAGCCTGATCCAGGGCGGAGGACGCGAGGGCATGCAGAGCATGGATCGCGCGCTCCAGGTGCTGGTGGAGGCGGGCACGATCAGCCCCCAGGATGCGTTGGAGAAGGCGCTCGATAAGGAGGCGTTCGCGAGGATCCCGGCGGTGCGGCGGGTGGTCGGCGAGTTCTAGGCGATCGGATACGCCATTGCTGTGTCCCCGGGGCATACGCCAGGACCTCGACCTGGTGCTAGCACCATGCACCGGTACTCATCCTTCCGCGTCTTCCCTCTAAATCACCCCCGAGTACGAAATTTCCGTGTGCCTCGCAGGGCGGGCGCCCGTAGCCACGGCCGATCGCTGCGCTGACGCTAGAACGAAACGTAGTCCATCCTGCGCTCTCATCAGAAGCGACGCGTACGAAAAAAAATCCTCCACTCTGTGCCCATGCTCCCCCTATGAGCAACAGAGGCCCTCGTATATGCGGAGGCGTGCGGAGGCGTGCGGAGGAGGAGAGACCACTATGAAATGGGCACCTCGAACCATGGGCACGCTACTCTTGTCGGCAACCGCGGGTATCGCCTGCGGCATGGATAGCGATGTTTCAGATGATCCATACGACGAGCTAGAACCTAGCGCAGACGACATGGAACTCGACGACGCCCCCCGAGCGGCGTGCGGCTTCCCCGTGGGGACCCACCCGGCACTCCAGTGCTCCAACGCCACGTGGACCCCTCAGGACAAGACCTTCAAGATCACCGACAATGTCACGTTCGGCGGGAACAACAACATCGAAGGGTTCTGCTGGAACATTCCTCCCGCCATCAAGACGTTGGTCATACAAGGGGGCAAGACCTTGACGGGGTGCTTGCGCATGCAAACACCGATGACCATCAAGGGTAGCACCACCAACCGGTCGGCCACGATCTTCGGGACGGATACGACCCAGTGGGCGGTAAGCCGCGGGATCCCAGACACAGAGAAGTGGAAGTACAGCGGCATCAGCGTTCGCTGGGATGCCCCAGCCGGCGCCTACAAGGTCAAGAACCTCACCATCGAGAACGCGCGGACCTATGGCGTCACCGCATACAATCAGAGGTTGGTCGGGGACAACATCCACATCCTGCACACCCGCGGAGACAACGACGACAAGAGCAACTCCGACGGCTTCGGCGGGGGCCCGAACTCGGTCCTCCGCAACAGCCGCGTCGACGTGATGGACGACTCGGTCAAGCTCTACAAGAACAATATGCTCGTCAAGAACGTCACCATCGTCCATCGCGGGAACGGGGCTCCCTTCCAGCTCGGGTGGGGCAACGCCGGCACGACAACCGCCACCATCGACAATGTGCTAGTGCTCGACCAGGAGAACGAGTTCAACCTGGGGCTATTTTCGGCCAGCAATGGCTCGTATACTCGCAATGTGGTGATCAAGGGACTCGCGGCCAAGTACACCACCTCCCCCGCGGACAAGGTGTGGAATGGCTCATGGCAGTCCCTGCCTCTGTTCTTCATGAAGTCTGGAGGAGCCCAGCTCAACCTAACCGCGGGGACATCGCCGAATGTCGACATCAAAGCACCGATCGGCAAGCGAGGCCCCGGCAGCGTGTCGGCATCGGGACTCTGCGGGAGCAACGGCATCAAGAAGAGCTACAAGTGTGGTCAGGCGGTGACCGGCTGTGGCTGGTGAGCCCCAAGAGAGGAAATGATAGTTCCAGTGCCAGTTACTTCGACACTTCGAATCGGAGCAAGTACAGGAATTAAGCAGAAGATCCCGCTCGCAGCGAGCCACATGCATCGCTAGAATATCAGCATGTGCTGTTCATCGTCCCATTCCCATCACCTGGTGCTTGCCGGGGCTCTCGTTCACTGCATATCCGGGTGTACCTCGCCCGAAACCATACCAATGGGGGGCGAGACCGAGACCGGACCCCCCACCACGGGTATGAGCTCGGGGTCGGTCCACGGAGTGGATACCAGCCCCAGCGAAGGCGATGACGACAACGGGGGGACGACCAGCGGCGCGAGCGAGACCGCCACGGCGGGCGAGACGACCGGGAATGCAGACGAGACCACGGCCGGGGTGCCCTCCGCCCCGGGCATCTTTCCGCCTCCGCCCGGGCTCGAGCCCTCTGCGTACTATGCCGTCCAGCTCGTCGATGCAGACGGGATCGAGCACGACTCGTTCGTCTATCTCAACGAAGCCCGCGTGGTGGACAGCGGCGGCAACCACGGCGCCGACCGCCAGGCGGGCCGTAGCATGAGCTGGACCACCTTCACCATCAACGAGCCCACCACCATCCGGGTCACTCGACTGGCGGGGGGATCTGGGGGAGTGCTCGCACGCCCCTCACACCACGACATCGCGGTGATGGACATGGGCGACGGAGTGGTCGAGCTCGAGGTCGAGCCGGGGCAAAAGCTCTCCCTGGAGTACCCCGACGAGCTCACGGATTGCTACTACGGGTTTACGGAGTGTATCGAGCATGCGCTGATGATCTTCGCCGACCAGACCGAGCCGTCCCCGCTCGCCGGCTACCCCGACGCCATGGTCTACGAGGTCGAGCCGGGCACACACGCGGACGGCCTGGTCAACGAGCTCGGCGACCTCGAGGGGCGCCCCGTAGTGCGGTTCAAGCCGGGGGTACACGATATCGGCTATTGGCAGGTCCCGAACTCGGTCGATCACGTGCACCTCGACGGCGGGGCCTACGTGCGCGGCGCAATCGACGTGGTCCCGATGGGTCCGCCCCCCGACCCCGACGACTACCAGTCGCAGTGGGCCGACTTCGAGCTTCGCGAAGATTTCACGCTGACCGGTCACGGGGTGCTGTCCGGCTCGACCATCCCCTGGCACACCAACAAGTTCTTCGAGTTCGAGGCCCCCGATAGCTGGTGGCGCTTCATCCGCTTGCTGCAGCTGTCGTCGGCGCACGTCACCCTCCGCGATGTAACGCTCGTCGACTCCCCCTACTGGACGATCAGCTTTACCAACGACGACGACCCGCGGACCGAGGCCGTGATGGAGAACTTCAAGATCGTGGGGGGCTGGACGTACAACAACGATGGCCTCCCACTACCGGAAGGGTTGAGAAGCCGGGTCGCCGACTGCTTCGTCCATGCCAACGACGACGCCTTCAAGATCTACAACTCGGGGTCCACGGTGGAGAATTGCGTGGTCTGGCAGTCTGAGAACGGCGCGTCCTTCCAGCTAGGATGGTTTCCCAAGTCTATCGAGAATGTCACCGTTCGAGACATCGACATCATCCATTCCGAGTCCTGGTACCACCCCGGCAACAACCTCGGGGTCGTCAACTATGCCAATGCGGGCGGTACCGGCACCATCGCTAACCTGACATTCTCCGAGCTACGGGTCGAGGGCAACATCATGCGCGTGCTCGGGCTCGCGCCAGCGGGAGGGCAGATCATCCAAGACATCCAGTTCGAGGGCCTTCGGCTCGATCAGCTGAACCTCGACCCACAAGGCGAAGGTAGATTCAACTACATCGACACGACGGGGGGTGCCGATGTCACGAACGTGAGGTTCGTGGACTTCCAGATCGGTGGTGAGCTGGTACTCGACACCACGGCCGCCAAGCTCTCCGGGTCGGGGTTGGCCGGAGCGGTCTCCTTCGAGTAGGAGGGGCGCCCGCTTGAAGGCTAACCTCCCCCCATGCGCCACCGCTTTTGCCACGAGCTGTCCGTTCGCTACGCCGACACCGACATGCAAGGGCACGTGTTCTTCGCCAACTATTTCACGTTCTTCGACGAGGCGATGAGCGCATACCTCTTTGCGGTCGGCTGCTCGCCCACCGAACTCGCCCAGATGGGCGCCGACTTCGTCTACGCCGACGCTCGCTGCTCGTACCACGGCTCGGCCCACTGGGGAGACCGCCTCCAGATCCACGCCACCGTGAGCCGGCTGGGAAACACCAGCGCCACCTGGGATCTGGCGATCTACCCCGACGCGCAGGCCCCCGAGCCCATCGCGAGCGGTCAGCTGGTCACCGTGATGGTCGACGCCAAGACGCTACGACCGATCCCCCTGCTCGACGCGTTCCGCACGGCCGTCGAGGTCTACGAAGCCAAACCCGTGTAGCATGCCGGCCGTGCTCGGCTCGTTGCTGCCCTTGCTGCTGCTCGCCCCGCCCTCGCCGTGGATCGAGCGCGTCACGCCGCAGCGCGACACCTGGACCCTGGGTGCCTACGGGGGCGCCTTCGTGCTCTCCGAGCGCAACGATCTCTACGACCTACGCGCGGCCCCTCCAGCGCCGCTGCGGCGAGTTGGCCCCCTCGGCGGGCTGCGTGGCGGCTACTTCCCATTCTCGTTCGTCGGCATCGAAGCGGAGTTCGACGGGATCTTCACCGAGCTCGCCGATGGCCGCGAGCCGGTCTTCGCCTGGGGCCTACGCGGCCACGCGATCGCCCAGCTACCCTTCTTCCGCGTCGTCCCCTTCGCCCTCGGCGGCTACGGGGTCATGGGCGTGCGCTCCAGCCAGGGCGCGGTCGGCAACGACATCGACCCCGCCGGACACTACGGGCTGGGGATCTCCCTGCTGGCCACTCCATGGCTAGCGATCCGCCTCGATGGCCGCCATGTGATGTCGGCCGCCGCCGCGCGTCGCCGAGCGGTGGCTCACCACGGCGCGGTCACGCTGGGGCTGACCTTCTCGCTGGGCCGCACCCGCCCCGAACCCGCGCCCGCATCGCCCGAGCCCGCGAATATCCAACCCGCACGTCTTCTCGTGGTCGATTCCGATCGCGACGGGATCGCCGACGAGCGCGACCGATGCCCGGACGAGCCCGGCACCGACCTCGACGGCTGCGAGCCCGCCGATGCCGACGCCGACGGCATCCTCGATCGCCACGATGCATGCCCCGCGCAGCTCGGCACCCAGGCCGACGGCTGCCCCCCTCCCGACGCTGACGCCGACGGCATCCTCGATCGCCACGATGCATGTCCCGACAAACCGGGGACCACCGCCGACGGCTGCCCGCCCCCACAACCGGCTGCCCCCACCCCGATCGAGCCGGCCTCCGCCGTGAACCCGCTGCCCTGACGATCGGATTGGACACGCTGGCCGGACTGAGTGGGCAATTCCTTTGCGGCCTATGAAAAGGCTGGCCATAAGGCTGGCCATAAGGCTGGACTTCGGCCCGAGATCCCCCAGATGCCCTCAATCGCGAGTACCTCGGGATCGCCGCCCGACTGTCACGATACATGCTACGGCGGACGAGCTGGGGCGAGCGGCGATTGCTGTCGGGGTTGCTAAACCACGCCCGGCGCTCGCACCATCCACAGCGCTGGGCCATCGCGGTGGGCACATTCCTGAGCGTGGTGAATATCCGATGGATGATCCGGCGGTTGGAACCGAACATCGACACGCTACGGTATCCCGCGACCTCCCCAGGGTCGGGGACAGGGCGCACGCTACGCCGCACCCACCTACCGGTAGTGGCTCAAGCCCCGGCCCGCGGGGTCGACGACCACTCGACGATGGGCATTGGCGCCGTCAATCCTCTGCCCGAAGAGTAAGCTCGAAGACGTAAGATAGCGTGAGATCACGCCTGCGTACTGAACGTACCTGTGACAACCCGCTCGAATCATCTTTATGATCGACGTTGGCGACTCGATGGCGATCATGGCTACACAATCGGCGAAATAAATTTTCTGCGCGCGCGGCGAATTCACGACTTTTACACTGTGTTGCTGGTGACTCAGACCATCCCGACGACACCGTATATTATCGACCTCTTATACTCGCCCATTCTTCCTTTTGGCCAATGATGGCCGACGAAGCAACCATCGACCTCACGGCATATGCCCTCACACGCCCGCCGCGGGCCGCGGACGTTGGCGTGAACACCGAAGCATCACCGACCATTACCAACCACCGTCGTCAACATCAGTTGGCGCTACGCATGCAAAAGGTACCGGAGACCGCACCGATTGCCGATTGACCGTTCGATCCTTGGGGACTTTCGCCCCCACGGATTTTGATTGCGTCGGCGAATGCCATGACGCATTGATATCCACGCCATGAAGCTACACTCGGTATTCGGTAGAGCCCTCTGCGGCGTTACACTTTCTTTGTGTGCATATGGATGTGACACAGAGCCCGAAGGAAGGGATATCGGTAGTGCGGATGAAGACCGCATCGTAGGCGGGGTGGACACGAACATCACCACCGTGCCGTGGCAGATCTCACTGCAGACCAACGGCGGCTTTCACTTCTGCGGTGGCTCCATCATCGACGAAGAGTGGATCCTGACCGCGGCCCACTGCGTCTCCGGCAGCTCGCCGGGTAGCATGCGGGTCAAGGCGGGGGTCACCAACAAGAACGCCACCGGCCAGCAGCGTAACGTGGCCGAGATCATCGTCGCGCCCAGCTGGACCGGGAGCGTCTCCAACGGTGGGGACGCGGCCCTGCTGCGCCTGAGCAGCCCGCTGGATCTTAGCGGCAACACGGCCTCGGCCATCCCGATGGCCACGACCAACGACGCGGGCGACCACGCGCCCGGCACGATCGCGCTGGTGAGCGGCTGGGGCACGCTCTCGCCCGGAGGCTCCTCGCCCACGATCCTTCAGTCGGTCGACGTGCCGATTGTCTCCAACCAGGTGGCAGCGCAGGCCTACGGCAGCAACAGTATCACCCCCGACCAGATCGCCGCGGGCGACATCGTCGACGGCGGCGAGGATGCCTGCCAGGGCGATAGCGGTGGCCCGCTGGTGGTCATGAACGCGCCCGGCGGCCCGCAGCTGGTCGGCATCGTCAGCTGGGGCCAAAGCTGCGCCCTGGCCAGCCACCCGGGCATGTACGCGCGCGTGTCCTCCTTCGTGGACTGGGTCAACGGCGAGATCGGCGGGGCCCCTCCGCCTCCGCCCCCGCCCCCGCCGCCCGGCGGGTCGTGCGAGGGTCGCTGCGGCGACTACGACGCGAGCCTGTCGTGCCAGTGTGACGACGCGTGCACGCAGTACAACGACTGCTGCGACGACAAGGCCGAGCTGTGCGACGCCCCGCCGCCTCCGCCTCCGCCCGATCCCACGCTGAGCTGCCAGAACAACTGCGGGGGCAATGCCGGCCAGTGCTGGTGTGACAACGCGTGCGTGCAGTACAACGACTGCTGCGAAGACGTCGCTGTGTGCAGCTAGCGACAACGAGCTCTTGACGGGCTTCGGGGGGAGGATCGGCCACTATGGCTGATTCTCCCCTCGGCAATTTCTGCACTTCGTTGGTCCCTCGAGCCCATTGAGTTTCTGCCGT
>JBCCWC010000342.1:0-8355 GCA_039194325.1 Myxococcota bacterium | reverse complement strand
TGCCGCGATCGTATGCCTCGATCGAGGGGCTGAGGACTTCGATGAGGACCGAGGGGTTGACGAGGGTGTCGTGCACGTCGTCGAGGAAGCGCGGATGTTCGCACATCACGGTGACGTCGGGGTATGTGAACACGTCTCGCGACGCCGAGGCGACCCGCATGTCGGACGGATAGATCTCACAGTGGCGATCGAGCAGCGCGTTGCCCAGCAGCCGCACGATATTGGCCACGAGTAGGTTGTGACGCCGAGATGCGCCGGTCATGGCGAATGTCTCGCCGTACCAGTACTCGTGTTTGATCTCGCTCGCTCGTTCGAAGGCCAGGTAGTGTTCGGGAGCCTGGCTCACGTTCGGGGTCGCGGCGGTCATCGGCTCCATGGTAGCAGCCGCGGCCGGGTCGTCGTGATGGGTCCGGGCGGTCCTATCCGTGGGCGGCGGCGGGAAACTCCAGCACGACCGCGCCTCGGCGGTGTCGTGCCTGGACCAGGCGGTGGGCCTGCACGACGTCGGCCATCGCGAAGCGGTGCCCCACGACCGGGCGCAGCGTGCCCTGCTCGACCCGCGCGCGCACGCGCTCGAGCGCCTCCCGTGAGTCGGCGCTGACGCCCGAGATCACCCGGGGGCCCGAGCGCAAGGCGGACGTCATCGACTGGAGGAACTCCCCCAATCCTCCCTCGATGAATACGTGTCGCCCGGTGGGGGAGAGCATGCGGCGAAACTGAGCAAAGGAGGTTTGGCCCACCGTGTCCACGATGACGTCGAAGGGGCCCGGTAGCGTGCGCAGATCTGTGGTGGTGTAGTCCACCACGTGGTCGGCCCCGAGGCGGCGCACCAGATCCCGGTTGGCGGTGCTGCACACACCGGTGACCTCGGCGCCGAGTGCCTTGGCGACCTGCACCAGGTACACGCCCACGCCGCCCGAGGCGCCGACTACGAGCACCCGCTCGCCGGGCCGAACCTTCGCGCGATCTTCGAGGAAGTCCAGGGCGCAGATGCTGCCGAAGGGCAGCGCGGCCGCCTCGGCGTGGGTCAGGCCCGCCGGCATGCGCACGACCATGCCGGACGCGGGGATCACGAGCTGCTCGGCGTTGGCCCCGGGGTGCGTGCCGAAGACGTCGTCGCCCACCGCGAAGTTCGTGACCGCGGAGCCTACCGCGGTCACGCGGCCGGCGAACTCACGCCCGGTCGTGCGATTGCGGGGGCGAAACAGCCCGAACATCAGCCGCCCGGCGAGCGCGAACAGGCCGGAGCCGTAGTCGGCCGACCGCATCCGCCACTCCGCGGTGGTGACCGATGTGGCTCGCACGTCGATCCGTAGGTCGCCCTCACCGAGCGCAGGTGGCTCGCGGTCTTCGAGGCGGAGGACTTCGGGGGGGCCGTAGACGTCGTGAACGATGGCTTGCATGGGCTTGGTCGTCTCTGCTCCTGAGCGTAGGGCCGAGCACTCGGGCTGGCCGCCCCCAGATCCGTTGATGGGGTATGCATGCGTGCATGGAGTGGCGGACCGTACGATTCGACTGGAACCGGGCGCGCGCGTTTCTCGTGACCGCCGAGGAGGGCTCGCTGTCCGCGGCCGCGCGGGCCCTGGGCATGGCTCAGCCCACGCTCGGCCGCCAAGTGGACGCGCTGGAGGCCGAACTGGGAATTGCGCTTTTTGCGCGAGTCGGCCGTAGGCTCGCGTTGACCGAGGCGGGTACCGAGCTGCTCGGGCACGTGCGCGCGATGGGCGAGGCGGCCCGTCGCATGTCACTGGCCGCGGCGGGGCGAGCCGAGGCGCTGGAGGGGGTCGTCTCGGTCAGCGCGACCCAGGCCTTCGCGGCCCACCTGCTGCCGCCGGTGCTGGCCCGGCTACGCGCCGAGGAGCCGGGCATTTGGGTCGACATGGTGGCCACCGACGAGCATAGCGATCTGTTGCGGCGCGAGGCCGACATCGCGATCCGCAACGTTCGCCCCGAGCACCCCGATCTGGTCGCCCGGAAGTTGCGGGACATGGAGGGGTACCTCTACGCCGCGAGCGCGTACGTCGATCGCGTGGGCCGACCGATGACTCTCGAGCGCCTGCAGGAGTGTGATTTCATCGGCTGGAACCGCGACCAGCCGATCATCGAGCGCCTCGGGATGCTGGGCCTGCGGCTATCCTCGCAAAACTTCCCGCTCGTATGCGAAAGCCACCTGGTGCAGTGGGAGTGGGTCAAGCGGGGGCTCGGGGTCGGTGTGCAGGCGGCAGCGATCGGTGACCGCGAGCCGGCGGTCGAGCGGGCGCTGCCCGAGCTTCCGCCCGCGGTGTTTCCGGTGTGGCTTGTCTCTCACCATGAGCTGCACACCTCGCGTCGTGTGCGACGGGTCTTCGATCTGTTGGCCGAACAGCTCGTTGCGGCGTGAGGGCCGATCGGGCGTAGTGCCACCGGGGGCCCGATCGACCCTCTTTACGGCGCAGCGAGCTTACGGCGCCGCGATCACGGAGCGAACCGCATAGGGGTGGGCGAGGCTGTCGGCGAGCGCGAAGACCTGGGAAAAGAGCGGTATCTCCCCGTTTTGTGCGGCGGTTTGCACGCCGTCCAGAGCGGCTTGGTCTTCCCAGTGGCCATAGACCCGCACGTTCGACTCGTCGAGGCTTGCGAGCACGCTCGCCCCCATAAATCCCGGCAGCGTGCTGATCTCGGCGTTGATCCCGTCGATGAGTGCAGCGGCCACCTCGTCGACCGAGGCTCCCTCCTTGGGCGTCCACGTGTTGACCATGGTCAGCATCGACGAGTCCTCGGCGATCGTCATCGACGACGCCCCGCTGCTCGTGATCACGGAGGCCACGCGGTACGGGTGGGCGGCCGAGTCGGCGAGACCGAAGGCGGCGGCGAAGGTCGGCGCTTGGCCCTCCCCAATCGCGGTCTGCGCGGCTGCTAGGGAGTCTTGGTCCGTCCAGTGCCCGTAGACCAGCACGTTGGACTCGTCTTGGCTGGCGTGGACGCCAGCGACGACGAACCCGGGGAGCTCTCGGATGTCGGCGCTGAGCCCATCGGTGAGCGCGGCGGCGACTTCGTCGACCGAGACCCCGTCTTTGGGGGTCCATGCGTTGATCATGGTCAAGTTCGGTTCGTTCTCGCGGATCTCGATGGTCATGGGGTCTTGTGGTTCGTCATCTTGTTCGTCGTCGGATCCGGTCTCGGATCCGGTATCCATGGTCGCGTCGGTACTGGCCTCGGAACTGGCGTCGGTACTGGCCTCGGAACTGGCTTCGGAACCGGCCTCGGAACCGGCCTCGGCTTCATCGTTATGGTCGTGCGGGTCGCAGCCCAGGGGCGTCAAGCCGCACAGCAGCGCCAATAGGGCCGCATGGGTCCGTGAAATGATGGTTGCGTGCATGTCGAATCTCCGGATGAAGCAGCCGCGGGCCGGTGTCGTGCCGCTGGCTGCCCACACCGTTTCGTTTAGCTCCGCATGCGTCGGTTCAGTAGACCGGCGGATGTACGCCAGTGATCCATCTAGATCACACCCCGCCCGATCCAACGTGCGGGCGCGCGTGCCTTAGGACCGGCGGCTCGTCTACCATGGGGCCATCGTCGATGCCGAACGCCGACCGACTCAGCGAGCTGGTGACCATCGTCGACTGCGGGAGCATCGCGGCGGCGGCGAGTCGGCTGGGGATCCCTCGCGCGACCCTCAGCCGGAGGCTCAAGGCGCTCGAGGAGGAGCTCGGGGTGCTCTTGCTGAATCGAGACACCCGCCGGCTGGGCCTGACGGCGGCCGGCGAACGATTGCTCGAGCGCGCTCGCGCGATCGTCGAGGCTACCGATGAGGCATGGCGCTCGGTGCAGCTCGATGACGACAAGCCTCGGGGTGAGCTGCGGGTCTCGATCCCACCGACCCATGCCCTCAAGGGTCTCATCTTGGGCTTCATGGCCCAGTACCCCGAGGTTCACGTGATGCTGATGGCCACCAGTCGCCACCTCGATCTCCACTCGGAGGGGGTGGATCTGGCCCTACGCTTTGGCGAGGTCACCGACGACGCATTGATCGCTCGGCAGTTGTCTGCCGGGTGGTCCGGCCTGGTCGCATCACCGGACTATCTCGATCGTATGGGTCGTCCCGCCGCTCCCCGCGATCTGGTCGATCACCGGTGCATCCTCCGCTTCGACGACGGGTGGCGACCGCGCTCGCGGTGGCCGCTGCGGACGGGCGGTGGGGTCGACGTGAACGCGTACTTCACGACCAACGAGCTCATCACCCGGCTGCATGCTGCGCTCGCGGGCATGGGGCTCGCCTTACTGCCGGCCGATCTGACCGACCTCTACATCGAATCCGGCCAGCTCGAGCCCGTCCTCGTCGAGGCGGTCGGGGAGCGCACGACGGTTCAGCTGGTCTACTCGAGCCGCCGCTTCCTACTACCTCAGACTCGCGCGTTCATCGACTTCACCGTGGCACGCTACGGGCGGCGGCTCGAGGCGGATCTCCAGTTGCTGCCGGCGATCGTACCGGTCCGCGAGGATCCCTGAGGATCCCTGAGGATCCCTGAGGATCCCTGAGGCGCTCGCTCGGTGATCGTAAGCCGGTCAGGGCGTTCGGGCGTGCAGCCAGGCATCGAGTGCCTCGATCGACGCGCGCTGATCGCCGGCCGCGGCGAGGTAGTCGTCGCGGGCGGTCACGGCGAGCTTACGGGCGCGGGCGGGCTCGCGCCCCGCTCGGTCGAGCGCACGTGCCAACGAGAATCGAGCCTCGGCCCGTCGCAACGACGGCGGCTCGTCGGCGAGCAAGGTGACGGCGTCCTCGAGGTGGTCGATCGCACGGTCGAGTCGGCCCTGGGCCAGCCGAATGCGGCCCAGCCCGATCCGCGGCACCGCCCGAGCCTCGGAGTCGACCCGGTCGGACTGTCGCTGGAGGGCCAGGGCCTGGTGGTACTCCTTTTCGGCCTGGGCGTGGTGCCCCAGGGCGGCGTGGACGTCGGCGACGTCGTTGATGCTATCGGCCAGGCTCTCGGGGCGAGTGTCGGGATCTCGCGCTCGGATCCTTCGGGCGCGGGAGAACGCCTGCTGGGCTTGCTCGTACGCTCCTCGCAGCAAGTGGGCTTTGCCCAGCAGTCCCAGGATCTCCGTTGTTTGGGGATGGTCGCGTCCTACGCTGTGCTCCCGTAGGCTCAGCGCTCGCTCGAGCACCCGGATCGCCTCTGGGTAGCGGGCCTGCTCCAGGTAGATCCACCCCATGATGCGGAGCGAATTGCTGATGTGTGGGTGCTGGGGGTCGAGCACGTGTTCTCGGATGAAGACGGCCTGCTCCAGCGTCTCGAGGGCCTCGTCGTAGCGCTTGAGACGTTGGTACGCGGTGGCGACGGCATCGAGGCCCGCCACTGACTCGGGGTGGGTGGGTCCGAGGGCCTGCGCCCAGATCGAGTAGGCGCGCTGGTAGGCCTCGAGCGCGCGCTCGTACTCGAAGCGATCGTGGTGGACGTGGCCGATCACATAGTACGAGTTGGCGGTGTCGGGGTGGGGCGGCTCGAGGACGCGCTCGCGGATCGCCAGCGCGCGCCGGTAGTGCGCCATGGCTTGCTCGTACCGTCCTTGATGGTGGTCGATGAAGCCGATGTTGTGGAGGGCGTCGGCGGTGACCGGGTGCTGGGGGCCGAGGCTCTGCTCGCCGATCGACAGGGCCCGACGGTAGGCCTTCATGGCCAGGGGGTACTCGAACTTCGCCCGGTGGGCTCGCCCCAGGTCGTTGAGCAGGCGGGCGAGCGAGGGATCGGAGGACCCGAGGGTTTGCTCGCTGGCGGCCAGGGCCCGACGATAGGCGGCGATCGCTTCGGTGTATTCCCCCTGCGCGGAATGAACCGCGCCGATGTGGTGCAGCAGGCTCGTCTCCAGTCGGGGGTCGCCGAGCCGCTCGACCCTTGTGGTGGCGTGGCGGATCCATGGCTCGACCTTCTGTGGCTCGGCCTGGAGGTGCCCGATCACGTAGACGAGCTCGACGGCCGCCTCGGCGGCGATGGTGTCGATCCCCTCGCGGGAGGCGTCGAAGTACGCCTCGCGGATCGTCTCGACCGCCTTCGGGTAGCGGCCCAGCCGGTGCAGCAGCTTGCCTTCGCGAAGGGCGGCCTCGGCCCGCAGGGGATCGTAGCCCAGGTTCTGGGCTTGGCTTTGGGCGCTCTGGGCGAGCGCGAGGCCCTCGTCGAAGCGTCCTGCGATCTGGAGCACCCGGGCCTGCGCCAGCCGCTGTCGCGCCGCCTGGATCGCCGCTCGCACCCGCAGATCGTCGGGCAGGTGGACCTCGGCATCGAGCGCCCCAGAGGCTCGACAGCGGTCGAGCACGGGGAGCTGGCTGACGATCATCGTGGCCTCGCGGAGTACGGCAATATCGCCGCTGCCCAGCACGTCGACCGCGGTTCGCAGGTGACGGAGTCGATCCTCGAGGCAGCGTAGCCGCATGTCGTCGACCCCGGGGGCGGTAGCGCAGACATCGGCGTGCATGCGAGCCCATCGGGTGGCGTAGTCGTCCAGGGAGAGCGCGACGTGTGACCAGGCCTGCTCGGCGTCGTCGAGCGCCGCGGTCTCGAGCCAGGTGGCCCCGAGCCGGGCTCGGGTGGCCTGGTCCCACACGCCCACCAGCCGCTGCTGGGCGTCGGGGCACCTGCTGTCGGGGCCCGAGAGCGTCACCTGTTGCCCGAGCGTGGCCAGCCCGAGCAGCGCGGCGATTCCGGCGAGCCGTCGGGTATGCCGGCGAGCGTGCGCGGATCGACGGTCAAGCTCTCGCAGCATGGTGACCATGGAGTCGTAGCGCGCCGCTGGCTCGGGGCTCAGGCCCCGTCGCACCACGTCGTGCAGCCAGCGAGGCACGGCTTGCCCGTGGTCGGGGGCGATGGGCTGCGTGTTGAGCTTGGCCTCCAGCAGCTGTGCGGGGCTCGACCCCGCAAAGGGGCGCCGGTCGTACAAGGTCTCCCACAGCGCTACACAAAAGCTGTACTGGTCGCCGCGCTCGTCGACGTCGTGCCCTTGGTGCTGCTCGGGCGCCATGTAGGCCGGCGTCCCCAGCAGCGCGCCGGTCCTCGAGAACCCTCGGTGCAGCGTGGTTGGATCGGGCGGCCAGTGACCGACGAGCCCCTCGCGAACCCCGAGCGAGGCATCGAATGCCCGCGCCAGCCCGAAGTCCATGACACGGACACGGCCGTCGCGGCCGACGATCACGTTGGAGGGCTTGAAGTCCCGGTGGACCAAGCCGACCTCGTGGGCCGCCGCCAGGCCCCGGCCCGCCTCGACGAAGACGGCCAGGATCTCGGCAACGGTGCGTGCTTGGGCCTGCCGCCACTGGCGCAGCGTCTGCCCGTCGACGAACTCCATGGCGATGAACAGGGTCGAGGTGCCCAGCGGTCCCGGGGTGTAGCCCACGTCGTAGATCGGCAGGACGTTGGGGTGGCTGAGGCGGGCCATGGCTCGCGCCTCCCGGAGCAGCCACGCCTGGGCGTCCGGCTCGGTGGGACGCAGCATGAGCTTGAGGGCGATCTCGCGATCGAGCTCGGGGTCGTGCGCTCGATAGACGCGACCCATGCCGCCCTCGCCGAGCATCGCTCGGATCTCGAAGCGCTCCAGGGTCGAACCCGAGGCCAGCGGAATCGAGGCATCGACCGGAGGGATCGCATCCGCGGTGGAGCCGAGCGCCACCGTCTCGGCCTCGGGGCGCTCGTGCCGAGGGCCGTGGGGGCGGGAGCTTCGATGCGGCGGTGGGGTGCGAGCGTCGGCCATCACGGCACGTCCCGGGGGTGCGGTGAGTGTTCCACGGATCCGACCGCGGTCGGGTCTGACTCGTGTCGCGATCCGAGAGGTTGCCCTCGCCGAGATCCGGTGAGGTCTGCGTCGTGCTCGTGAGTGACCTACGGGTTTGCCTGGTACGGTCCGTGGTTCGTTGTCGCTCTTGTCCTCAGGTGACCGGCTCGATCACTCTTTCCTCCTCGATTGCTATCCTCCTTTTGGCTACCTTGGCACGCGGGTCCGTCGAGCGAAGACGACCGGCGTCGAGCCGCGGCGAGCGGACCGGGCTCGCGCGCCACGGCGAGCGATCATGGGATGAGTGGGGATCATGACGTAGGGATGCGGTCCAACTCATGCGACTCACGCGACCCGACGTCGCTACGGGGCTCGGCTAGAGTCTTGTGCCGATGGACGCCACCGATGACCCTCGGGCCCGACCCACGATTGGCCGCCAGAGATCGAGTGGGCTCATCGGTGGGAGCAGGGGAGCAATTCCGTAGAGTTGGCAATTGTGCGCCCTGATGTGGTTGGCTTGCGACTCCGTGGGCGGATCGGGCTCGTGCAATTTTGAACTTTTTGAAAACACGCTCGTGCAAATTTATTCCAAAGTGCACTCGAAACCATGCGATT
>JBCCWC010000341.1:0-8451 GCA_039194325.1 Myxococcota bacterium | reverse complement strand
TTGGGACGGTACGATGTTCGGGGCGTGCTGGGTTGGGGCGGGATGGGCATGGTCCTCGAGGCGTACGACGCGCGCCTCGATCGCAACCTGGCGATCAAGCTGTTGCACCCTCACCTTGCGCACCGATTCTCCGCTCGGCTCGTTCGGGAGGCACAGGCGCTGGCCCGCCTGTCGCATCCCAACGTGGTGCAGGTGTACGAGGTGGGCAAGGTGAGGGTGCAACAGCTTGATCGCCAGGTTGCGATCGAGGCGCGCGTCGTACGCCTCGAGGACCATGCCCATCCCGCCCCAACCCAGCACGCCCCGAACATCGTACCGTCCCAATTGGGCCGGCACGGCACCGAGACCCCACCCCACAGCGCCCATCGCCGCGCTCTCCCAGACCTGGCGCCTACCAAAACTCCACGCACCACGGTCGAGGGTCATGCTGAAGTCGTTGTGCGGCCCACGCTCGCGGTGACAACCCGCAGCGAGACGCACCGTTGGCGTCGAGTCCCCCCGATTGAGCGCCAGGATCCGGCTCAAGATCGGCTCAAACGGGGTCGGGTCGAACCTGATTGTCGGGGTTGTCGGGTTCAACCGACACTCGTCTCGCTCGATGGATGGCATGCTCACGCTCCTTGTGTCGCATCACCCGGCGATGAGTCACCGACGGCCTACGAATCCATGGATTCAAAGTCCCTGCCAAGGTTGACGGCGACGTTCACCATCACCGTCAAGCATGGATCCCCTGATCGAGCGATCAAGCCCAAAAGATCTTCCTCGACGAGCGCAATCAAAACCGGGCGCTCGGGGCACTACCTAGAGGAGATCACAAAAACCACCGCATCGCGTGCTCCCTCGTCTGGGGACATCAAGGCCGCTCCACGGACTCAGGAGTCGAAGGCTCCAACAACTCAAGCAACTCAACCGCGCGATCGGCGGCTATTGCGGATCGTTGAAGGCGCGCGCCGCAATAGCGCACCGATCTCTTCGTTGGTGGCATCGGGACGATGCTCGAGGATCTTCGCAACGAGCACGGGAAGCGATTCGTACTCAACGCTGGACTGGCGATGTTTGCCCCCAGGAGCCCGATAGTTTCGGGCAACGCGGATCAGATCGCAGAGTCGAGAGGGAAGACCATCGAGCCCTTCGAGCACGGCAACCGCCGGCCTGGGTTGATGACCGGAGCCGCGCTCCGCCATTCGTAGGATGGGCCGATCCAAGGACACCCCATGGTCAGCACGCCACTTTGGGGGATATTGGGCATCGAGCCAATCATAGGTGAGCCCGAGTAGCTCTTCGTTCGGGGCGAACAGGTCTCTGCACAGCTCCAGCCACTGTGGCTCAATGACCGACGCACTAGCCGTCGAGGAGGTCGAGAAGCGACGACTACGTCGCTCCAGTTCCTTGACACGTCGAGCATACGCCGTCAGCAGTGCGGGGCTCGAGTCGAGCCGAAGGAGTGCAATCGTCCATGCTCCCCGAGGGCTTCCCCCTCGCGGGGTCGGAATCCACCGGTTGTGGACCTTCCGAAAGTGGATATGATCGATCGGATCCTCGACCGCATCGGTGGGATCGAGCAAGAGCGCCTCTTCCTCCCCGGGCGGAGACTCGTGTTCATTCAGCGTGCGTGCGTTCCTGGCCTGCGGGAAGCGACTGTTCTTCACGCCGGAGTTACACCCCCCGCACCCGAAGACGAGGTTCTCCCAGGTCCACGCCAACCACCAATATCCGGGCCTCGACGTCCAACGTACCCGGGCAAAACCGTCGCGGCTCGGTGGCAACCCACGTGCAAACCGGCGGTCGTCCTCGAGATCCGTCTGTCGGGGATTGTTCCTCGTGGTGAGGCCACTCCAGTCGACGTCATCCGCTCTCGACTTCGGACGGTAGTGCTCGACGGGTGCCGCCTCATGCCGTAAGGTCAACTCACAGTAGGCACACTTGTAGCTCTGTCGCTCGGCGAGCACGTCGCGGGCCCCCGCGTAGCCGTGGATCTCCGGTGGCGATGTCCCTCGCAAACGAGCCCGAGCGAGCTGCTCGTCGCGTGACAAGGACAACAATTCCGGCTCTGGCCCGCGGTCGATCCGGATCATCGCCCTACCCCACCTGGTTCCCACGCCTACGCCGAGACAATGGGACACCAGGATCGACGTCGTCGTCTCTCAGTTCATCGAGGAGCCGTAGAGCGGTCTCATTCTCGTCGTCCGTACGATACGGATCGGTTGCGATCCGCACGTAGCGCTCCAGCCGTTCTCCCAGCTCGGCTGGGTAGACCTTGTCGATGCCGAAGAACAGCTCATAGAGCTCGGATCCAGTCAGCAGGCGAGGATCTCGGGGCGTATCCACTTGCACGACATCGCCTTGGTCATCGAAGTCGAGCATGACCACCTCATCTCGATGGAACGCGCTCAGCAGGATCGGCGAGTGCGTGGTGGCGATGAACTGCATGTTGGGCAGCGTCTTTCGCAGCGCCTCGATGAGGCCGACCTGCCACTTTGGATGCAGATAGAGGTCGATCTCGTCGATCAAGACCAAGCCTTCGATCTCTTCGCGCCCCAGGTCTGGCCCGCCCTCCAGCACCACTTGTCCCACCAGATCCGCGACCCAGGCGAGTGACGATTGATAGCCGTGCGAGAGCCAGCGCGCAGGTAACTTGAGATCTTGGCCAGCGACCCGCTGAAGGAATCGGTGACCGAACACGAGGTCCTTGGGTCTCGAGACCCCCCCTCGCCCCCGCAGCTCGATGTCCTCGATCCCGGGCACGATCTGCTTGGTGTGCATCAGCACATCTCGGAGCAACTGCGCATACCTGCGGGCCACGTCCGGCTCGAACAACGCCTGGAAGTTGGGGCCGACGAGCGGTCGCGGCCCAAACAAGGGCCTGAGCCGCTCAATGGACGCACGCTCAGGGCGATGGACCGTGAGCGCATCCTCGGGGAGGTCACGCTGTACCCCGTAGCCAACCACGAACCACAGCGGCAGATCGTCTTCGCGTGCCGCGACCAGCGGATCAGAGTCTCGGTCCCCGCGACGGTCGGGCAACACGGTGGGATCCTCGGGCACACGAGCTTCCATGGAGTACGTCGAAGCATCGACGTACGCTGCATTGCCGGCCACCGCGCGGTCGGGACTCACTCTGATCCGGCTGCGCAGCACATGATCACCCCGAACGTGCCCACGCAATGGATGGAGCTGGGTCAGATCTTTACCGATCGGACCGAACATGAAATCCGCCGAGATATCGACCTCGGCATAGCGCTTACGGCTTGCAGCCGTCCCCCAGGTGCTTGTTGCAAGCTCCGTTGCTTCCTCAGTCTCCTGCCGCTTGTCGGGCAGCGATGCCCGCACATCCTTCACCAGGTCATCGGCCCGAAAATTGCCGGCCGCGGCCAGTGCGACCGCCTGCAAGATCGAGGTCTTCCCTGTGCCATTGGGCCCGATGAGCACGGTCCATCGACGAGGCTCACCATCAGGCCGCCGCAGATCGAGCGTGAAGTCGCGGAGACGCTTGAGGTTCTTCACCCGCAATTCACGCAGCCACATGACGGGATAGACGGTAGTCCGTCGTCGAACCCGTGTCGAGCCGATAAGCCCAAGGTCGGTGCGTGCGAGCCGTCCACGATGACGACTCCGCCGAAACCCGGTTGGGGCCGCCGCGCCCGCTCGTCCGTCACTCCGACAGCACGCCCATCAGCGCCAGCTCGATCTGCCGCCGCTCCACGCTGGCGTCGATCACCTCCACGATCACCCGATCCCCCACCGTCAGCACCCGCCCGCTCTTTTGCCCGACCATGCGGGCCCCGAGCTCGTCGAGCTCCCAGTGCTCCCGATACTCCCGCTCGAGCCGAGCCTTGCGCACCATCCCGTCCACCGGCGGCTGATCGAGCGTGACGAACACCCCGCCGCCCGCGATCCCGCTGATCGTGCCCTCGAAGCGATCGCCGACCCGGTCGCGCATGAACGCGGCGGCGAACAGGGCCTTGGCGTCGCGCTCGGCCTGCACGGTGGCCCGCTCGCGCTCGTTGCTACGCTCGGCCTGCTCCCGGCTGCGACGCACCGGCGGCATGCGGGGCACGGGCGAGGGACCGGCCGGCCCCCGCCGCCGGTGCAGCCACGCCTTGAACACGCGATGGTTGATGAGATCGGGGTAGCGCCGAATGGGACTGGTGAAGTGCAGGTAGGCGGGACTGGCCAGGGCAAAGTGCCCGACGTTGTGGGTGGAGTACTCGGCCTGGGCCAGGGTCCGCAGGCACATCTGGTGCAGGGCGTCGCGGCGGGGGTGCTCGGCGATCCGCCCCAAGAACCCGCGAAAGCCCCGAGGCGTGCGCAGCCGCTGCGGATCGACGTCGACGCCGAGCAAGGAGGCCACCGCCACGTAGCGCTCGATCCGCTCCTCCTCGGGCACGTCGTGCACGCGGTACACCACGGGCAGCCGGTGCTTGACGGCCAGCCGGGCGACCGCCTCGTTGGCGGCGACCATCAGCTCCTCGATGAGGTTGTAGGCGCGGCTCATCTCGGGGGTCGACCGCGAGGCGGCCACGTCCCGGATCCGGTTGGCGTCGTCCTCGTCGAGCACGATCTTGACCTCGGGCAGATCGAGCTCGAGCGACCCCCGGCGGCGCCGCGCCTTTTGCAGACGATCGGCCGCCGTGCGCAGCCGCTCGATCCGCTGGCGCATCACCGGCGGGAGCCGGGCCTTGCCGCTGAGCTCTTGGGCAACCTGGCCGTAGGTCAGACGAGCCCGGCTGTGGATCACCGCGGCCCGCACCTGCCCCTCGCCAACCTTGCCGGTGCTGTCGACCTCGTAGGTGACGACCATGGCCAGCCGATCCTTGCGAGGCACCAGCGAGCAGATCTGGGCCGAGAGCGACTCGGCGAGCATGGGCACGGCCCGGTCGGGCAAATAGCAGGTAAAGCAGCGCCGGGCCGCCTCTTGATCGAAGATCCCGTCGTCGCGCACGTAGTGTGAGACATCGGCCACCGCCACGTGCACCCGCATGCGAGCCCGCTGCACCGATCGGCCCAACAACTCCACGCAGACCGCGTCGTCAAAGTCGCGCGCATCGGGAGGATCGATCGTCATGAACTCGAGGCCGCGCAGATCCTCGCGGTTCTCGTGCTCACGACGCAGCACCCGGCCGGGTACCTTGGCCGCCGCCGCCAACACCGGGGGAGACAGCTCCGGATCGACCCCGTGCTCGATGAGGATCTTGGCCTCCTCGGTCAGCAGCGACCCGGGCTCCCCGAGGACCCGCTCGACCTGAATGCTCAGATCGTCGCCCCAGGGCCCGGGATAGTCGACGATCCGCCCCACCACGATCTGGCCAGACTCTCCGGGGGTGGACTCTCCCACCACCTCGGCCCGGCCGAGCACGCGAGGGTCGTCGGGCTCGACGATGGTGATCTTGCCGTGGCGACGCAGCACGCCGGTGATCCGGCTGCGGGCCCGACGAACGACCGAGCGCACCGCCCCCTCCGGCCCGCGGGCGCCCATGCGCCAGGCGACGACCGCCTCGTCACCGTCCATGGCCCCCCCGCGCCCGGGGGGCGGGATGAAGATCGAGCCCTCGCCATCCAGGCGCTCGGCAAAGGCATAGCCGGCGGGGTTGACCATGACGCGACACGTGGCCACCTCGGTCGCCCCTGCGTCGTCGGCGAGGATCGAGCCTCGCACCACCGAGTCCGACGGTGCCGGATCGACGAGCCGGCCCGGAGTTCGGGAGGCCCGGCGGGAAGAGGAACGACCTCGCTTGACGGGGCGCTTGCGGCTCACGGCCCGCGACCCTGGCACGCCGGGGTCAGACCGTCCACCGGGGCCCATCGCTTTGGGCGCGTTGCGTCCGGTCAGCGAAGCCCTCGCAGCACCCCATCGTCGCAGCCCACGACCAGCGTCCCGGCCGGTGAGATCGCCACGCCGCTGTCGACCTGGTCCGGCATCTGGAGGGTCCAGTACACGTGCCCCTCGAGATCGATCGCATAGAGCCGCTCGTCGCGGCTGCCCACGTAGATCCGCTCGGCCGCGTCCAGAGCAGGGGGCGCATGGATCGCGCCACCGGTGGGCAGCACCCAGCGCATGCGTCCGTCGGGCTCGACGGCATAGAGCATGCCCTGATGGGTCCCCACGACGACCGTACCGTCCGCTCCGACGACGGGCCGGGATCGGATCTCGGCCTTGGCGTCGAAGCTCCATCGCAGGGTGCCGTCGGGCGCAACCGCCACCAAGGAGCCGTCGTCCGCTCCGGCGTAGATCGTGCCGTCGCGCCCCGCCACCGGCGAGCCGTCGACGTCAGCCCGCAAGGTCAGCGACCACACAAGCACCCCCTGGTGATCCAGCGCGACCAATCGACGGCCGTAGTTGCCGTACACAACCAACGACTCGGTGACCAGCGGCGTGGTGGCCACGTGGGCCCCTCGCCCCTCGTCCTCGGGAGGATAGTGCCAGCGCACCTGCCCGTCCGTGCTCACCCGATAAAGGCCGTCGGCCCCCACGTAGAGATCACCGTCGGCCCCCAGGGTCGGACCCCCGTCCACGTCGCAGCGCACCCCCTCGGGGCCCGGCGCCCGCGTAGGCTCACACCGCCCCAAGCGCCGGCGCCAGGCGATCGCCCCCGCATCGGGGTCGACCGCGTAGAGGTGATCGTCGTCCGCCCCGAAGTAGAGCCAACCCCGGTCATCAGCCACGGCAGAGGACCAGATGATCCCGTCGACCCACAGATCGAGGGTGGTCTGCCCGGCCTCGGGCCCGTCGACCACCACCCCCACGAAGCGCCCAGCATGGCTGCCCACATAGGCCACGACCTGCTCGCCCTGTGGCACGAGCGTGGGCGTGGCGTAGATCACCGCGCCCAGATCGAAGCTCCACTGCTCCTTGGGCGCCTCGGTGGGGCCCTGGCGGGCCATGGGCGCCGGTGCGGAGCTCACCACCTCCGGCGGCGCGGCGGGGGTGGTCACCGCGGCGGCCGGACCCAACCTCCTGGCCTTGCAGCGACCCGCCAGGCAGCGCCCTGCTTCGCCACAGTCCGTGTCCACTCGACACTCGCGTAGCGCTTTGGCCGCCTCAGGATGACATCCGCCCAACGCAACTACAGTGCCCCACCCAAGAGCCCCCCACCCGAGCCACTGGCGCCAACCCCGAAACTGCACGATCGTCGTCACGCGCTTTGACATCCCAAAATGTAGGTGGTAGGGGTACGGGAAGTCTGCATGTGCTGACTTTTCGGAAGAATCCCTGTATTTTCAGGGCTTTAGAGCGAATCAGGGCCGATTTTGCGCCCGTCGCGCACCCCGAACACATCATTTCTGGTGGTGACCATGTCCGCAGCCGAGCCGCTGGCCGAGACCAGCCCTCCCGTCGAGAGCCCCTCTGTCGAGGAAATCTACTACCGCAAGGGCGACATCGACTTTTGCTTCCTCCTCAACCGCCGGCATCACAACCTTCGCGTCTTCGACTACAGGGTAGGCAACTACCAGCAAAAGCGCGACTTCTTCGACCGCATCGCGCGCTCCGAGGGTCTGCGCAAGGTCTTCACGGTCGTCGAGAAGCAGGACTCCAAGAGCTGGCGTTCGGTGGGCTTCTCCCGTGAGGGGGCGATCCCCGGCTACTTCCGCACGGCCGACGCCTATGTCATGAGCCGCGTGTATACCGAGGACGGCGACCCGATCCAGGGGGGCGCCCCCAAGCTCAGCGCCACGACCACCTCATCCAAGGACAAGGATGCCGGCTCGACCAAGCCCCGTGGCCTGAGCCTGGATGTGGTGCGAGACGTGCCGCGGCTAGACGCGATGACCCAGCGTCTGTCGGTCGGGGCCCTTTATGCCCCGTTTCGGCGAGGCCAGTTCCACCCCGACATCGGCCTGCACGGCAAGATGAGCAAGCGTGAGCTATGGCTCGGGGCGGAGACCGACAGTTCCTTCGGCCACGCCAAGATCGACATCCTTACGCCGCCCGAGAAAGATACGGATCTGCCGGTGCTCAAGTTCTGCGTGCGCACGCTGCTCGACGAGCTGCGCAAGATCGACACGGCCAGCGTATTCTCACTGTGCGCGGTGGACATGCCGATGGTCAACCAGGTCTACGCCGATCTGGGCTTCAAGGTCACCGCACGGCTGACCGACCACCTCACGCGTGGCGACGAGTTCGTCGGGGCCCAGCTGTGGCACCGGCGGCTGACCAACCAAAGCACCCCCCGGCTGCCCAGCTTCATCTAGAGCGGCGCCTGGCCGGTCACCGAGGGTGACCGATCCCACGAGCCGGCTTCGCGCACGCGAGGCCGGCTCTTGGCGTAGGCGGGGCGCGTGACTCGATGCCTCCGATCGCGCGCAATCATTGGGGCCAGTTGTCGTACATCAGGTAGGGAGCCGCCACTACCGCCGCGCTCCCCGAAGCATCGAGGGATCGATGGGCACCGATCACGACCGGCATGACCGCGTCGACGAGGCAGACGCCACGTCGACCATCGACGACACGAC
>JBCCWC010000340.1:0-8464 GCA_039194325.1 Myxococcota bacterium | reverse complement strand
TCTTGACGGCAGCCTTCTTCTTGACGGCAGCCTTCTTCTTGACGGCAGCCTTCTTCTTGGCCGCGACCTTTTTCTTGGTGGCCTTCTTCTTGGCCGCGACCTTCTTCTTGGCCGCGGCCTTCTTCTTGGCGGCCTTCTTCTTGACGGCGGCCTTCTTCTTGACGGCGGCCTTCTTCTTGACGGCGACCTTCTTCTTGGCGGCCTTCTTCTTGACGACGGCCTTCTTCTTGACGGCGGCCTTCTTCTTGGCCGCGGCCTTCTTCTTGACGGCGGCCTTCTTCTTGACGGCGGCCTTCTTCTTGGCCGCGAACTTTTTCTTGGCGACCTTCTTGGCGCCCTTCTTGGCCGTGGATTTCTTGGTGGACTTACGTGGGGTCTTCGCCATCGAGCGTCGCTCCTGGAGCTTCCAGCGGGTATTCGACGGTCGAAGGCTCTCACGCACGGACGTCGTGGCTCAACCGTCCAACGCGGAAATCCTTCGGGTGATCGGATCGGAGATCGCCAAGGGTCACCTCGAACGACGGACCGGTAGAGCTCGACCCTCGGGGTCCACCGACCGGGTTCGACCCCTCCCACGCCACGGTGAACGCTCGGTCCTCGAGATCTCGGGCCAGGCTCGGCTTCGAGATCCGACCGGGCTTGGCCCTCCGGCTCCACCCGGCGGGCTCGATCCCCCCGGATTCACCGACCGGACTCGACCCTCCCGGATCCACCCGGCGGGCCGACCCTCGGGATCCACCCGGCGGACCGACCCTCGGGATCCACCCGGCGGGCACGACCCTCGGGATCCATTCGGTAGGCACGACCCCTCCGTATCGATCCAGCGGGCACGACCCTCGGGGTCCACCCGGCGGGCACGACCCCTCGGGGTCCACCCGGCGGGCACGACCCCCTCCGGCTCCACCGGGAACACGCTACGGGATGACCGGGCGGGAACACGGGCACGAGCGATCCACGGCCTCCCAAGCCCAACGCGGGGTCGGCCACCCATGGCATCCGGGCGTTCGCTGGGCATCGGGTGAAAAAAGCGGGCTCCGGGCCTCGCTCCGCTCGGCTTTACAGCGCAACGGTAGCCCCGCTAAATTGAGACGCCACCCGCCGCTCGCGGGCCCCAGGGCCCGGCCGACCCGAGCCCCCCGTGACGGCCCCGGCACCGCGATACGACCATGTTGCCCCACGTACGGCCCCCCTTTACCCCTTCGGGCCCGCATCGCGCCGTGCGGCTCGCAGCGGGCCTTTGCCTCTCGTTTGCCCTGGGTTGCGACTCGGGGGGCGGTGGCGGCTCGATCAAGGACGCTCTGGCCAGCAAGCCCGAGGACGAGATCAAGGGGAAGGCCAAGCCGCGACCCAAGGACAAGTACGGCAAGCCCTCCGCCGCCGAGTTCAAAGCCTGGGATCGCAAGGATCCCGAGGGGGAAAAGCACCTCTACAAGTGGGACAAGGCCAACCTGCCGCGGATGATGGGCTACTGGGAGGACCTGGTCTGCTTCAAGGAGAAGATGAAAGACGAGGGCCAAAAAGCCTTCGGCGTCGAGCCCGGCAGCCCCCAGGCCGAGGAGTGGTACCAGTTCAAGCAGGCCTTCGTGATCCCCATCCTCGATAGCTGGCAAAAGCGCATGTTCGCGTCCGAGCCGCGGATCCAGGAGAAGACCAAGTTCATCGGGAACTTCCTCGAGGCCCACGAACTGGTCTCTCGCGAGTATCCCGCGGCCTACAACGCCAGCGACAAGACCGCCCTACAAAAGGCCGACGCCCACTGGATGATCGTGGAAGCCAAGGTCAAAAAATACGTGGGGAGCCTGGGTGGCGAGTTCCCCGAGGTCGACCTCGACAGCGAAAAGTCGATCGCCAAGCACGCCAAACACTGCGAGGAGGCCCTCAAGCCGCCCGATCGCAGCGGTAAAGAGAAAAAGCGCCGCAAGAAGAAGTCCCCGATCTAGGACGCCGAGCGCAGGACTTCGGGCCCGGGACTTCGGGTTCGGGACTTCGGGTTCGGGACTTCGGGACTTCGGGATGGAGCCGTCCGAACTGGGGGCTGTGCCCCCCGATCTACATGACGGTGCAGACCGCCGGCTAGACTCGCGGGCCTCCGCGAGGTTGAGCTATGCTGGCGTTGCGATGGTGCTGCTCGCCTCGGGGAACCCGGATCAGATCCTCCAATCGCTCAGCAACGACCTGATGTCGCCGTACTGCCCCGGGCGAACGATCGCGTCGTGTTCCTCCTCGCAGGCCCGCCAGCTCGAGGACCACATCCTGGCCGAGGCCGAGGCGGGCAAGTCCCGCGAGGAGATCGAGTCGGCCCTGGTCGCACGGTTCGGCGACCAGATCATCGGATACGCCCCACCGCCGCTGCTCCTGTACGGATCGGCCGTCGTGGGTCTGGTCGCCCTGGTATTGCTGGTGATGATGGGTCGACGCTGGGTCCGACGGTCCGAGCCCGCCATGGCCACCGCCGGGCCCACGGGGCCCACCCAAGCCGAGCTCGACCGCCTAGAAGACGCGCTCGACGAAGAAGACGGGTTTTAGAAAGAAAGAAAAGAAAAGTCGGAGCCAACCCTCGCCGGTGATGCGGACCCGGAACGGATCTCCAACCCGGGGGGCCGCAAGCCGTGGCGCATCCCGGTGATCGCGCATTCCTTCACATGACCCGGGGCCGAGGCGGCCCACAGACCGCGTGACGCCGATCTGGCGCTTCCAAAACCGGAGCGCACGCGGTAAGCCAGGCTTCGTGCTCAAGGTAGTCGTCCACGAAAAGGGCGGGCGAACCCAGCGCTTCAACTTCGATACCGACCAGTTCGCGGTCGGACGCGAGGACGACAACGATCTCGTCCTGGATCGCGTCAATATCTCGAAGTACCACCTGCGCTTTCGTCGGCACCAGGGGCGCGTCGAGGTCATGGATCTCGGCAGCACCAACGGGACCTACGTCAATGGACGCAAAGTCGGCGAGCCCCGGACCGTTCGCCGGTCCGATCGCGTCTACGTGGGCGACTACATCCTCATGCTCGAGGGCGACGAGGAGGCGATCGCGCCCGTCCAGCGCAGCGAGATCATCGTGGCCGGCCAAGACGGGCACCCGCAGACCCGCGCGGTCGCCGTGCCTCCGATCTCCCGCGAGTCGGCAGAGCCCCTGCCCAGTGACGACGGATCCTCCCCCCTGTCCCGGCTGATCGACGACGACAGCGATCTGCTCACCTCCGCGCGCCGGGTGGCACCAGCGGGGGTGGAGAGCACGTATCTGGACCGGATCGCCAATCGCGTGCTGCAGACGGTGCTGCTCAACGTGGCTGGGCTCGACCCCTTCAAGTCGCCCGAGGTCTCCGACGAAGACCGACAGCTGGCGATCACCCTGGTCGACGACCTGCTACGAGACATGGAGCGGGCCGGCGAACTGGAGGAAGGCGTCCTCATCGACCACCTGCGCGACGAGATCGTCCGCGAGCTCATCGAGCTGGGACCGCTGTCCGAGCTGATGAAGGACGAGCGGATCCGCGAGATCCAGGTCGCCGGAGGTGCCGCGATCCGGGTCGTGCAGGAGCGAACCGGGGGCGGCGCGGAGATCGAGCTCACCGACCGGCGCTTTTCGGGCGATCGGGCGGTGGTGCTGGCCGTCCAGCGCATGGCCCGACGCTGGGGCGTGCTGGTGGAGGGCTCACAGGTGCTGGAGGGCAAGGTCAACGACGGCTTCTCCATGTATGCCCTGCTGCCGCCCACGCAGGTCGGCTCGCCCGTGCTCAACCTGCGGCGTCACCGCACCGACGCCAACAACCTCACCTCGCTGGTCCAAGAAGGCGTGCTCAGCCCCGACATGGCCGAGCTCATCTCGGCCGCCATTCGCGGATGTCGGCGGATCCTGGTGTCGGCCTCGGGCGGCACCAACCTCGATCGCTTCATGGGGGCGCTGACCGGGGAGATCCCCGATGAGCTACGGGTGGCCTGTATCTCCGACGCGGGGCGCCTGGGATCGGGGCGGCGAGGCTGGCTGCAGGTGCGGCGGATCGCCGATCCGGCCGACACGCTGGGGCTCTCGGACGCCCTGGGCGTGGTGCTGCGCGGGGGCCTGGACATGCTGGTCTCCCAGCGCTGCCGCCACGAGGACGCCGCCGCGGTCATGGACGCGTTCTCCGGGGCCACCCGGGGGGCGATCGTCTCCATGTGGGGGATCGACGCAGCCCACGCCCTATGGCGCCTGGCCGGGCTGTCGACGGTGGCCGCCGGAGCGATCGGAGCGCTGACCGTCTCGTTGGCCCGATCGGTCGACCTGCTGATCCGGCTGAGCGTAGGCGTCAACCAAGAGGCCATGCAGGTGGTCGAGGTGATCGAGCCTCGCGTCCAGGGAGGCGACCAGATCGTCCACGTCCCGATCTTCAAGGCCGAGCGCGACGCGGAGACGACCGTCTTCGTCAGCGGCGAGGAGCCGCGGTTCATCCGCGAGCTCGCCGAGCAAGGGATCGCAGTGCCCACCCGTATGTTCGCCAAGTCCTCGGCCTGACCATGGGTCGCCGTCGCCGTGATCGACCGGCCGGGGTGGAGCCCGAAGAGGCGGCCCGGATCGAGCGGGCGCTCCTTCGAGTCGAAGAGCGCCTGATGGTGACCCCCCCGGGTCTGCACCACGCTGGCCCGCCAGCCACGGCGACGGAGTGCGCGGATGCCGGGATCCCACCCGCCGCGGCTATGGTGTGGACCCGCTTCGACGGGCTGGAGATCGGGGCCGAGATGGCCCAGCTGCTCCCGCGGGCGGAGATCTCTTCGGCCACCGCCGAGGCCCAGGCCGAAGATCTGCTGCGGGCAGGAGATCTCGTCGTGGGGGAGTGGGGCCGAGATCTCCTCGTGCTGCCGGTCGATCCCTACGAGGAAGGAGCCGACGTGGTGCGGGTGGAGGAGGGCGGCGAGCGACTGCCCGAGGCATCGACCGTGGCGCACCTGGTGCTGGGGATGCTGGGGGAGGCCAGCGTGATGTTCGGCGACGACGGAGAGTTTCGCGACGAGCTGTTCGGCGACGATGGGGAGCCCAAGCCCGCGGTACAGCGACGGATCCTTCGGCGTCGACTGGATCTCGATCCCGATGCACCCGGGCCTCGGTTGCGCCTGGCCCAGCACCTGCTCGCCAACGGTGAGCTGCGGGCGGCTGCGTCGGAGGTGGGGCAAGTGATGCGGCGAGCACCCGAGCTGCCCTGGGCCTACGAGACGTTGGGGCGAGTGCGGCAAGCCGAGGGGGCGCTCGAGTCGGCACACGATGCCTATGTCGAAGCGGCGCAGCGGATGGACGCGGTCGATCCGAGCTCGGCCGCGTACTTTCGGGCGCGAGCGGCCGGGTGTGTCGATGGGGCAGAGCGGGAACGCTTGGCCCAGCAAGTGCGAGACGCTCGGCCCGACTTTGCGCGTGAGCAGGTCGAGGCGGCGCAGGCGTTGATCGAACGGGAGGCGTGGGCGCAGGCGCACGAGGTGGTGACGCTGGGGCTGGTGGTGTCGCCCGGGCAAGTGGAGCTTTTGGCGCTGCGCGGGGCACTGGCGGCGCGGGCTGAGCAGGGCATCGGGTGAGGGCTGATGGGCGTGTGGGCCACCAAGGCCCAGGCGCGAGGATGGACGGGCTGCGGTATTCTGATCCTTATGAACGGGGACCCGCGTCCATTTTGGGAGAAGGTCGAGCGGACGTTCGACTACCGGACGCCGGTACGGGATCTTGCGCTCTTCGCCGAGCGGGATCCCGAGTATGACCCCTTATCCCGGCTCGAACGCCGACTGCGGCGCCCGTCGGATCATCAAAAGTACCTGGTGACCGGGACCGTCGGCAACGGCAAGACCTCGGCGCTGTTCCATCTGTCCGCGAACCTGGCGCGAGACCGGATGGTGGTGTTCTTCGATGTCTACGATCACTTCGTCAATCGGGTGGGTGATCGCAACGCGCTCGAGCGACTCGAACCCTGGGAGCTGCTGGGGCTGTTAGGGCTGGCGGTGATCCGGGCCGGTGAGGAACGCTTCGGCCATCGCTGGGGCGACGAGCCCAAGGCGCTGGAGAAAGCGCTGGGGAAGCTTCGGAAGGCAGACGGAGGAGAGTCGGCGGAGATCAATGTCGTCAAGCTCGCGCGATCGCTGGCGATCGCGGCCGGCGGGGTGGTCGGGTCGGTCGCCGGTGGCCCGGCAACCGGGTTGCTCGGCTCCGGTGTTGGGAAGACGGTGGCGGACACGGGGCTCGAGCTTCTCGAGGCCGCGGCCGACGCCACGAGCTGGAGCTGGCGGATCGGCTTTGCCGAAGGGCGCGGGCGCAAGGATCAGGACGCGGAGATCCGCGAGCTGCTCGGGGCGGTCAACGGTCTCATCATGCGCATGCAGCAAGAGTACGGGCGGCGGCTGTTGCTAGTCGTCGATGGGATCGATCGGGTTCAGGAGCCCGAGCGCCTCGACGTACTGTTCGTCGACTCTTCGTTACTCGGAGAGCTCGCGTGTGACGAGGTCTTCACCGCACCCCAAGAGTTGCTCAGTGGAGGGGCGGCTCGGCGCACGGTGGCCTTTCGTACGTACGACCACTGCAACGTGCCCGTGCTCAGCCACACGGATCCGACCCTGCCGGGTCCGGGCTTGCCGTTCTTCCGGGAGGTCGTTCGCAAGCGCATGACGGTCGTGGAAGCGGAGCTTGCCGAGCGTGGGATGGCGATGCCCTCCGATGCCCCGATTCCCGAGCATGTCGTGGATCGGTTGGCCTACTACTCGGGCGGGCTCGTGCGTGACTTCGTGCGTATGGTTGCGTTTGCTGCCAGCGAGGCATGGGAGGCGCAAGTTCCAAGCGTCACCGACGAGATCGTCGACGAGACTCTCCGGGATGCACGGTCGATCCAGGAACTACGGATCACCAGCGACGAGATCGTCCTGCTTGAGCAGGTGATGCGGGATCCCAAGCACAAGCTGCCCACTGGCGAGCTGGCTCGCGAGCAGCTCCGCCAACAGCGTCTGCTGCCGTTCCCTAACGAGACACCATGGTACTACCCCAATCCCCTGCTGACGCTGGCGGTGCTCAAGCCTGGGCCTCGGCGTCGCTCGGCCCCATAGCGCGGCTGTTCGAACGCTCCGAGCAGGGAGTGTTGGTCCTGCTGCACGGGGCGGTGCCGACCCGGCTGGGCGAGGTGGTGCGGCTATTTTCGCCACAGCCGCCGTGGAGTACCGATGGGAAGGTCTTGCGGGTGTGTCTAGAGGCCGCCGAATTGGCCGACGTGCCGGAGGGGAGCCGAGTTCTCTTGCGTGTGCGGACGCAGGATATCGCCCATCTCAACGTGATCCGGCCGCTATTCGCCGAGCGACGGCTACGCGCGATCCTGTGGGCAGATGAAGAGGCGTTGGGTCCGTTGCTTTCGCGAGCGGTGGATCTGGTGGACTGGGTCGGTCGCTCGGTGCAAGTGCCGCCGAGACGATGGCCAGCCTTTGCCGAGCAGGGGGTACGGGCAGCGCTGGATGTCGGAGTGCCATTTGCGTGGGACGGCGAGCGGCAAGAACTCGAGGCGATGTTGGAGGACGTCGGGTGGACTAAGGGGGTGGTCGAGCTTCGAGCACAGATGAACTTTTGGGAGATGCTGCGCAAGCTGGAGGAGAGCCCGGGACTACCTGTGGCCCTCGGGATGCGGCGAGATACTGATTGGGGGCGTGTGTGGATGGCACTGGCACACGCGTGGCGAAAGGGAGCTTGGGTGGCCCTCGCTCCGGCGGCGAATGTGGGGGGTCTTTGGCCACTGCACGCGCGGCAGGCCGGCTGGGAGGACGCGACGACGCGTCTGCGCGATGCGGGGTGGGAGCATGCCGCGCTCATGGCGGCGTGGGTCGATCTGGAACCGGAGCGGATTGAACTAGCAGTGGCGCGAGGGCAGGCCGCGCCCGATCTACCCGAGATGTGGGAGGCGGAGCGCGTGGTCACGGCCGATGCTCCGCTCTACGTGCTGCGGGCGAGGATTAAAGACGCGGACGTGCGTACACAGAGCACAGAACAAACGCTGCGCACCAATAGCGCGGAGCGTTGGCCCGGTGAACTGGACGAAGATATCGAAGACCACATGGTTCGATCCTCGGAGGTGTTGCGTGATCGAGTGCCTGATGATGCCGCCGTCGATGCTGCGAGCTCGATCGGGTTGTTCGATGTGGCCGCAGAACTGGGGCGGATTCGATTCGAACGCGGGGCGGATGATCGGGCGGATCGAGTTGTGGATTGGCTCGAGCAATATGGCGAGGTCGAGCTTGCCGCCTCGATCGCGTCGAGCTGGGTCGATCGTGCTCGAACCTCCGGCGATGAGGAGTCCTTGGGCTCTGGTTGGACACGGCTAGGAGACCTAGAGCGAGCGTTGGGAAACGGGGAGCAAGCGCGGCTGTATTTTAAGCACGGGTTGGCGGTACGAAAGGCATTGGTGGAGCGAGAACCCGGGCGTTCGGACTTGCAGCGGGACCTTTCGGTATCCCTCAACAAGCTAGGAGACCTGGAACG
>JBCCWC010000339.1:0-8948 GCA_039194325.1 Myxococcota bacterium | reverse complement strand
GCCGCCTCACGAGCGAGCACATGAGCACGATCAAGAGCGTCTTGAACGTAAGACAGTGACGAGTTCACGCACCCTTCCACTTGATGATGCCCGGCTTGATGATGCCCGGCTTGATGATGCCCGGCTTGATGATGCCCGGTTTGATGATGCTTGATCTGGATTAGGAACTCATCGCTCGTCCATCCATAGCCTGATTCAGACAAGAAAGGGGCCCCGCTCGTGCAAAGGCGGGCGGGGCCCCGACGGTTGGAGGGGTGCGTGAACTCGTCACTGTCTTACGTTCAAGACGCTCTTGATCGTGCTCATGTGCTCGCTCGTGAGGCGGCTAAGGACTGATGGTGCACATGCTGCACTTGCCTTCGCGGTGGTGCGGCGGCGTCAGATCAGACAGAGTCTGCGAGTGAATGATGAATGGGCGAGCTCAGGGCCGCCGAGGCAGGCGCTCGACTAGCCGATAGACGTGGGTCCCCGGGGTTTGCGGCCAGCGGTCCTGTGGCTCGAGATCCAACGCACGAGCACGCACGATCGCGTCGTTCACCGTCTGCTGGGTGTAGCGCTCCGCTCGAAGCTGGGTCTTGTCGTACGATCCGGCTTGAACTCGGCCAGCGGATAGATTGAAGAGCCACTACTCCGATCCTTCTCCACGAACCAGATGGAATCGTACGAGAGCAACTCGAGATCGAGTAGGTTGGTGTCGTGTGTGGTGAAGATGAGCTGGCCCCCGGTCGTAGGATCGGATGACAAGAAATGCTCGATTAGATTGCGGGACAGCAGCGTGTGCAAGCTGCGATCGATCTCGTCTAGCACGACCGTGGTCGGTGAGTGCATCAGTGAGAACAGCGTGGGAGACAGGTCCAACAGGCGTCTCGTACCGTCGGATTCCTCGGCCTCCTCCATGACGATCCCGTCTTTTCCGGTATGGACATAGTCGTAGTCTCTGAGGACGTTTCCCTCTGAATGCCCGGTGCCTTGATGCCGGAACACTATTCTTCGCTTACGAGCTTGATCTAACATCCAGTCTTCGAATGAGCGCCCTTCAAGATTCAGACGGTCACCTTTTCTTACCCTGATGCCGCTCTTGATCTCGACCTGTGCCACCCCGGTACCCGCGTCACGCAGGAGCTCGGAGGTAAATGTCAACAGATCGGGCCGTTGCTCGAGTTGCTCGACGAGATCGTCGTATCTATCTTCGGCCGCCATCACACTCAAGCTATCTCGAATGAGCGCGAGGAAACTCCGCAGCTCTTCGACGTTGCGCTCACGCGCCTCTGCCAGGAACAGCTGGTTGTCGCGGGTCCCCTTGGCGACGAATCGCCAGAACTGGCGCTGCTCCGCGTCGAGATCCAGTGCTGGCCCAATTGCGATCGAGAGCTGCTCGTCTTCACCGGGCGATCGTTCGAAGACATTGAGCTCGCCATCTCCGGCATCGACAAACAGCCACTCCGCCTCGATGCGCTCGGTCGTACACGCGAACCCGTAGGACCAACGCCGGCCTTCGGCCCACAGCTCGAATTCGAAGCGACTCGGTTTGCGTGGTGTGCGCGGATCGAGCTTGAAGGGCACCACGGCGATTGGCAGGTCCGGTCGCGTTCCCTCCAGGACCAGCGCTCGCGCCATTGCCAGCGCCTGTACAAGATTCGATTTTCCCGAAGCGTTTGCCCCGTAGATCGCCGCGACCCGCAGCACTGGCTGTGGTAGTCCTTCGATCTCGATGACCTGCTCAGGCGCGTGCTCGATCCCGGGCGCCGCGAGCAAGCTCAGCACCGCTTCGTCCCGAAACGACGGGTCTTCAGAAGAATCTGTGGGTCGCGAGGACGGATTTCACGCCTGCAACGGTGGTCCACTGACCGCGAGGTGAACGCCGAGGGCAGCGTTCGGCTCTGGAACGAGCGAATCCAGCGCAGATCCCGGTCGAGCTAGGTAGGCACCGGCACCGGTCGACGAGTAGATACGGACACCCGGACAAAACGCATCTCGAGGGAGCGAGGATGGAGTTGCCTACCAACCAGCCCCCGCCCCCCGGAGCCGAGATGCAGGTCAAGACTTTGCTCAACCTCGTCCAAAAATTCAAGGGATTTGTCTATGAGCGCGTGGAGCTCGTTCCTGGAGAGCATCCTCACCTGCAGGTGCGCATCCGCCCCGACAAGCGGTGCAAGCCTCTATGCTCTGGATGCCAACAGCCCGCCCCCCATTACGACACCCTCCGGCCGCGCATGTTCCAGTTCATCCCGCTGTGGGGTCTGTTGTTCTTCTTCATCTACTCAATGCGGCGTGTCCAGTGCCCCACCTGCGGTGTCAAGGTCGAGTCCGTCCCTTGGGCCGAGGGCAAGAGTCCAACGACCAAGGCGTACGCGTGGTTTCTGGCTGGCTGGGCCAAGAAGATCAGCTGGAAGGACGTGGCTCGTCACTTCAATACCACGTGGGACACTGTCTTCCGAGCTGTCAGCCTGGCGGTCGAATGGGGCCTGAAAAACCGTGATCTGAAGGGAATACGGGCTATTGGGGTCGATGAGGTACTGTGGCACTGCGGGCACAAGTACCTGACGGTGGTCTACCAGATCGATGCGCATTGTCGACGGCTGCTGTGGATCGGGGAAGATCGGACCAAGGAGTGCCTCGAGGAATTCTTCAAATGGTTCGGGCTACGAGCTCGCTGGCTCCGGTTCGTATGCAGTGACCAACACAAGGCATACCTGAACGTCATCTCACGCCGGGCCAAGCGTGCATTGCACATATTGGACCGGTTCCACATCGTGCAGCGGCTCAACAAGGCCATCGACAAGGTGCGAGCGGAGGAAGCCAAGCGCCTCAAGCGTGACGGCTACGAGCCCGTACTCAAGCATGGTCGGTGGCCGTTGCTCAAGCGGCCTCAGAACCTGACCAAGAAGCAGGACAACAAGCTCCGTGACCTTCTCAAGTACAACCTGCGAACGGTGCGCGCCTATCTGCTCAAGGAGGATCTGCAGCAGCTGTGGGGCTACAAGTCGGTGACCTGGGCCGGCAAGTTCCTCGACCAGTGGTGCTCGAAGGTGATGCGCTCGAAGATCGAGCCGATGAAGACGCTGGCCCGCTCCTTCCGCTCTCACCGCGAGCTGCTGCTCAACTGGTTCCGCGCCCGCGGGGAGGTATCGGCGGGCCCTACCGAGGGGCTCAACAACAAACTCAAAGTGACCATCAGAAGGGCCTACGGTCTGCGGACCCTCAAAGCGACCAAAATCGCCCTCTATCACAGTCTTGGCCGGCTTCCCGAACCCGAGGTCACCCACAGATTCTTCTGAAGACCCGAAACGACAGCACGTTCTCGACGGTGAATTGCAGCAGCATGGGCGAGCCTGGGCGCGAACGTCGATCCTAGGTCTACCACGCCCCGCGACCCGCGGGCAGCCGCCCAAGCCCGGGTCCGTCGCGCTCGATGATTGCTCGGTGCGATTGGACGACCATCGGCCGAGAGCTAGCCCCGCCCTCGGGCCACGCGAAGGTCGAAGCGTAGATCCACCACCGCCGCGTGATCGGGCCGGCTGACGTGCCACACCAGGGTGGCCGCGTTGGCCGTGCGCTCCACCGATTCGAAATAGAGAAAGCCTCGCATCTGGGTGCCGGGCAGCAGCATGCCCCAGGGCAGAGCGTGCTCAGCGGTGTCGCCGGGGGGCACGACGGGCTCGAACTCCACCGGGCCGCCCGGGTCGTAGTTGCGGTGGTAGAGCCGCTCGTAGGGCTCGACGGGCGCCTGTGGATCGACCAGGTCGAAGGCGGCCCCCACGTCGAGCAGCTCGTGGGCAAAGCCCCGCTCGTCGCGGAGCTCGAGATCCCCGGGGGCCAGCCGCACGGGCTCGTCGCCGAGGTTGGCCACCAGCACGTGCAGCACCGTCCACTCCTCGGGAAGGGAGGCGGGCTGGCCCACCCAGACCCCCGAGGTCAGCACCATGGTCACCCCACTGGGCTTATCGCGGGCCGACAGGCGATGCTCGCCACTTCGGGCCACCAGCACGCCCTGCGGCGCACAGGCTGAGCCGGCCAGCGCAAGGGCGAGCAGCTGCGGGAGGGCGCGCACTGGGGCAGAGGCAAACCGGGCGGGCATGGGACGCATGACCAGCATAGCGCGGGCTGCAACAACCCCCCCGTTTTTTCGTCCCTGCTGGGTGCCGCAGGGCAAGACCGAGGCCGGGCGCGACGTAGTCGCGCATCCCGAGCCGGCCTCGGCATCAATAATTTCAGTCGGCCGGCGCAGCACCGGAGCGCGCGGGCTCGGTCTCGGGGACCGCGCTTGCCTCGCCGCGCGTGCCATCCACGAGGATCCGGCGGGCATCGGGCAGGTCGAGGTAGCCGCGCCGCAGCTCTTCGTCGCGCAGATCATCGAGCCGGGCCTGCAGGGTCGCCCCCGCCTCGCGCAGCAGGGGGCGGCCTTCGTCGGGGTTGCCGTGGGCCACCAGCAGGCGACCCAGGTGGTGGATCGAGCGCACGCCGTCGATCGGATCGGCCCCGGCCCGGGCCAGCATCACCGCCTCGCGCTCGAGCTCGATGGCGGTCGACAGGCAGCCCGCCTCTTCCTCGAGGCGGGCCAGCACGTTCAGCGCGCGGCGTCGGGCCGTCCGCAGCCCCCGGTTGCGCGCGGTCTCCAGCACCTGCTGGGCGATCGTACGGGCGGCCGGGCGATCGTCGTCGTGGCCGCGATCGAGCAGCACCCGGGCCAGCCGGATCCGGGCGCGCAGCTCGGTGCGCACGTCTTCGCGGCGTCGGGCCATCTCGGCGGCGTCGTGCAGCAGGGCCTGGGCCGCGTCGAGATCGCCCAGCGAGGCCACCACCTCCCCCAAGACCACCACCACGTCGCCCCACTCCCCGGGGTGTCCGACGGCCTCGTGCATCTCGAGCGCCTTGCGGAGGTATCGCTCGGCACGACGCCAAAGGCCCACCGTGGCGTAGCCGATCCCCAGGTTGGCCAGCTTGCGCCCGGTGGTAAATCGGTCACCCAGCTCCCGATCGATCGCCAGCGAGGCCCGGAAGTAGTCGATCGCCTCTTGGTAGTGGGTGCTGCGGCCGGCCACCTCGCCCAGGGCATTGAGCAGGTTGGCTTCCAGGCGCACGTTGTCGATCCGGCGGGCCAGCGACAGCGCTTCTTCCAGGGCCTCACGGGCCTCGTCGAAGCGGCCGATCCCGCTCTTGACCTGGCCCAGGCTCCGTAGCAACCTCGCGCGCTGTCGCAGGCCGCGGGTGTCTGTGCCGCAGTGGGTGAGCCCCGCCAGGGCGTGCTGCTCGGCCTGGTCGAAGCGGCCGCGGACGAACGCCAGCTCCGAGCGCAGCTCGGCCAGCACCGCCATGAAGACCGCGGGATCGGGGACCGCCTCGATCCGCAGCTCGACCCGCGGCAGCAGGCGCTCGGCCGCCTGCGGGCGTCCGACCTCGAGGTAGAAGCGCAAAAGCCGGAGGGTGGCGATCGCCAGCTGCACCGGATCGGCGCGTCGCTCGGCCGTGTCGAGCAACTGGCGGATGTCGGCCACCTGGGCCCGCCGTCGGCCCCACGCCCGAAGGATCCGCTCGCGCCGCAGCAGGGCCTCGAAGCGGCGCGGTTCGTCGGGGGCCAGGCCGCGCAGGGCCAGCGAGAAGTAGTAGTAGGCCTCTACGTTGCCCGCGACCTCCGAGGCGTAGTCGGCGGCGCACAGCGCCGGATCGACCGCCTCAGAGCTGCGCCCGGCGGCCATCAGGTGCTCGGCGACCGGGCCCGCGTCGCGCTCTTCGGCGTAGTCGGGCCGGGCCTGGCGCAGCTCGGCCGCGCGCCCGTGGAGCCGCCGGGCCTGGGTGGGGGCCAGGCTGGCCTTGCAGGTCTCGTGGAGGCTGACCGTGGTGAAGCGGTGGCTCTCGGTGCCCGTGCGGGCGCCCTCGATCCGCTCGATGAAGCCCTTGTCTTCCAGCTGGGCGAGCGGCTCGTCGACCTCCCGGGCCAGCAGCGGGGGCAGCTCTGGGGCCCGGAAGTGCCGGCCCAGCACCGCCGCGCCCTGGAGCACCTCGCGATCGGCGGGCGAGAGCTCCTCGAGTCGCTCCCCCAGCGCGGCCTCGATCGTGCGCGGCAGGGCCACGTAGGCCCCGGGCTGCTTGATCACCAGCTGGCGCCCCTGCGTGTTCCAGGCCACCACCCCGCGCTCGATGAGCGAGGCCAGGGTCTGCTCGATGAACAGCGGGTTGCCGCCGGTGCGCGCCACGATCGCCTCGGTCAAGGGGCGGGCCGCCTCGGGATCCTCGAAGCGTCGGGTCACCAGCTCGCGGCGTGCCTGCTCGTCGAGCTCGTGAAGGTGGATCTCGGCGATGTTCGACTCGCGCCGGATGAGCTCCACCCGCCGGTTGCCTGGGCGCCCGGTGGCCACCCCCAGCACCGGCCACGGCTGCTCGGCCTGGATCCACTCGCGCAGCACGTCCAGGCTCTGCTCGTCGTGGAAGTGGAGGTTCTCGATGATCACCAGCACCGGGCGTCGCTGGGCCAGGCCGATGATGAGCCGCCGCACCAGGCGCCATAGCCGGTCTCGGCGGGTGCGGGCGGGCAGCTCCGACGCGGCCGCGTCCGCCAGGCCCTCGGCGGTGGCCAGGGTCTGCCCCAGCAGATCCGCCTCGCGGATCCCCAAGCTCGACAGTCGCTCGATGATCTGGGCCGTGGGCGTGTGGTGCTCGATCTCCAGGAATCGGGACAGCAGATCCAAGAACACCCCCATGGGGGTGTTGCGGCGGGACCAGCTGCCTGTCGCGCGCAGCACCCAGCACGCGGTGCGGGGCAGCGAGGCCACGAAGCGCTCCACCAGCGCGCGCTTGCCCATCCCCGAGTCGCCCACCACCAGCACCGCCCGCGAGTGTCGGGCCCGGATCGCCTCCGAGAAGGTGTCGCGCAGCGTCTTGAGCTCGAGCTCGCGGCCCACCAGGATCGCCCGTAGCCCCGGGGGGCCCAGCGGGCGTCGCTGCGATCGAGTCTCGCGGCCGAGCAGGGGGGCCACGTGCTCGATCTCGTGGTCGACCACCGGGGCGCTGCCCGTGCCCTCCGGCGGATCGACGAACGACGACTCACCAAAGCGCCACGCCTCCGCCAGCAGGTCGACCAGGTTGCCCGAGACCATCACCGGCCCCTCCAGGCCCGCGCGGGCGGTGGCGTCGATCTGGGCGGTCACCCCCCGGCGTAGCTCCACCCGCACCGAGCCCTGACCATCGCGCTGCACCACGGTGGGGGCGTTGGCCACCAAAAAGCCCAGCCGCAGCCCCGGGGCCGCCTCGCTGGCGTCGTCGCGCAGGGCCAGCGCGGCCCGCAGCGCCCGCTCGGCGTCGCCTCCCGTGCGCAGCAGCGCGCCGAAGGCCAGCGCCACCGCCTGGGTGTCTGCCCGTAGCACCAGCCCCTCGCGCTTGAAGGCCACGTCGCGCGCCAGGTTCAAGAACGCGTCCGCCTTGGGCGGATCGCCGGATGCGGGCTCGGGTGCGTCGATCGCCACCCAGACCACCACCACCCGCTGGGACTCTCGGCTCGTCCTCACCGGGTACTCGGTGTGCGAGACGTCCACCGGGTCGCGGCTGCCCGGCTCCAGCCCATGGGGGATCGACCCGGTGGGAGGATCGGGACGAAAGTAGTGGCCCATGAAGCTGCTGAGGACCTCGTCGTCCACCACCGGATCGGAGTGGTGGAGGAACGTGGCCAGATCGGCCTGCAGGGCGCGGGCACTCTCGTAGCGGTGGGAGGGCTCGCGCTCCAGGGCGCGGTCGAGGATCGTGGCCAGCGTGTCGGGGATCTGGGGGGCGACTTCCCGTAGCGAAGGTACGGGGGTCGTGCGCACCTGGTGGAGCGCCTTGAGTCGGTCGCGCTGGCGAAAGAGCAGCGTCCCCGTCAGCAGTTCGTACAGACAGATCCCGAGCGAGTAGACGTCCGAGCGCTGGTCGAGCGGGCGCCCTCGGGCCTGCTCGGGGGACATGTACGCGATCTTGCCCTTGATCGTCTCCTCCACGCTGCTGCGGGCCGCCGCTTCGAGCTGCTCCAGCGTACGGGCCCGAGTGCGGGCGATCCCGAAGTCGAGGATCTTGACCTGGCCCTCGAAGCTCACCATCACGTTGTGGGGGCTGACGTCGCGGTGCACGATCCCCAGCGCACGGCCGTAGTCGTCCGTCTTGCGGTGGGCATAGGCCAGGCCGGCCGCCACCTGGTGGCCGATATAGGCGGTGATGACCGGGGGGACCGGGTGCTTGGCCTCGCGGATCGCATGCAGCAGGCGCATCAGATCCACCCCCTCGACCATCTCCATGGCCAGGTAGAAGTCGCCGCGGACCTGCCCGAAGTCGAACACCTGGACGATGTTGGCGTGGTTGAGCGACAGCGCGATCTTGGCCTCGTCCACGAACATTCGCGTGAACTCGTGCTGGTCGACCAACTCGCGGCGGATCTTCTTGACCACCACCTTCTTCTCGAGCCCGTGGGCCACCTGCACCACCGCCTGGTACACCTCGGCCATGCCGCCCTCGCCGACGAGGCGGGTCAGGCGGTAGCGCCCGAAGCTATAGGGGAGAGTCAGGGACACGGGGACTTTCCGGGTCGACGAAGGTCCTCCCGCCTGGTCGCTCGTGGGGGGACCAGAGGCCAAGTGCGAGACCTCAGGGTCGACCAACCATGCCCCGTCATGGGCTCATTGTCACTAGCCCGCTGGAAACATGAAGTTTTCTGTGCCCGAAAAAGGCATCGTCGCGAAGCGTGACTCCGCGGCGATGCGACAGGTCACATGATGGATTGGGCGAGGATCGGGCTACTGGTCGTCGTCCTCGTCAGCGTCGTCCTCGTCGGCGTCGTCCCCCTCGTCATCGCCGTCTTCCTCGTCGTCGCCGTCTTCCTCGTCGTCGCCGTCTTCCTCGTCGTCGCCGTCTTCCTCGTCGTCGCCGTCTTCCTCGTCGTCGCCGTCTTCCTCGTCGTCGCCGTCTTCCTCGTCATTCTCATCCTC
>JBCCWC010000338.1:0-9112 GCA_039194325.1 Myxococcota bacterium | reverse complement strand
TCGGCTTCGGCTTCGGCCTCCGACGGCGGCGCGTCGAGGTAGCGGGCGGCCCACGTGGCGATGACCGAGCCCACGAACGCGGCGTCGGGGGCCCGGGTTAGGAGGTGATCGGCGTCGTCGAGCGACACGAAGCTCTTGGGGTGCCGCGCCGCCGCGAAGATCCGCGACGCGTTGTCGATCCCCACCGTCTGATCGCGGGGGGCATGCAGCACCAGCAAGGGCCGGCCCAGCCCGGCGATCGCGTCGCGCATGGGCTGCTCGTGGAGATCGTCGAGGAACTCCCGGGTGATCGTGAAGCGACGACCGGCCAGATCCACCTCGGCCCGACCGGTCGCTTCGATCTGCGGACGCGCCGAGGTGAGCATGCGGGTGACGTGCTCGGGGTGCGCGGGCGCCCCCACGGTCGCGACGGCCTGGACCGAGGGCAACGAGGCGGCCGCCCGAAGCACCGCGGCGCCGCCCAGCGAGTGCCCCACCAGCAATTGCGGCGCGCGATGCTTCGCGGCCAAGAAGCGCGCCGCGGCCACCAGGTCGCCGACGTTGCCGGAGAAGGTGCTGTCCTCGAAGCGGCCCTCGCTGGACCCCAGACCGGTGAAGTCGAAGCGCAGCACCGCAAACCCGGCCCGCACCAGGGCGCGGCTTATCTGCACCGTGGCGTTGAGGTTCTTGGAGCAGGTGAAGCAGTGGGCGAACAGGGCATAGCCGGTCGGGACGCCCGCGGGACGATCCAGCCGTGCCGCGAGGGCGTGGCCGTGGTCGTTGTCGAAGGAGAGAGCCTCGCTGTCCATGAGCGGCACGAGGGTACCGCGCTTGGAGCATCGAATACGGGCCACACCCCACGACCACGAGCGTTCGCCCCCATGGCTCCATAGCCGGCGGGCTGCGCGGGCGCACGGATCTCTGCTATGCGAGGGGCCATGGCAGAGGCGAAGTCACCATCGGAGCCCAACTCCTTGGCCACCTCCTGGAACGGCCGCGTGGCCATGGTCACCGGAGCGTCCAGCGGAATCGGAGAAGCCATCGCGCAAATGCTGGCGGCCGCGGGTGCCCGCCTGGTGCTCCTGGCCCGCCGCGAGGATCGCCTTCGTGCGCTGGCCGATCAGCTCGTCGCCCAGGGCGCTGCCGAGGTGCTCACCCAAACGTGTGACCTGCGAGACGAGGCCCAGATCCTCGCCGCCTTCGCGACGACCCGCGAGCGCTTCGACGGGGTCGACCTGCTCATCAACAACGCGGGCCTGGGCCGGGACGCTCCGCTGTGTTCGGGCGCCACCGACGACTGGCGGGAGATGCTGGAGGTCAACGTGCTCGCGCTTTGTGTCTGCACCCGCGAGGCGGTGGCCGACATGCGTCGCCGCGGCGATCGAGGACACGTGGTGCACATCTCGTCGATGGCGTCGCATCGCGTGCCGCCGGGCAGCGGGGTGTACTCCGCCACCAAGTACGCGGTGCGCTCGCTGACCGAGGGGCTCCGCCAGGAGCTCCGCGCGGCGGGCAGTGACATTCGCGTCACCGCGATAAGCCCCGGGTTCGTGCAGACGGAGTTTGCCGAGGTCTACCATCGCGACCCGGCGGCCGCCGAGCAGACTTATGGGCGCTACCCAGTGCTGCAATCGGCCGACGTCGCCGAGGCGGTCCGCTATGTGATCACCGCGCCGCCGCACGTGCAGGTGCACGATCTGCTGATGCGCCCCACCCAGCAGCCCACGTAAAGCCCGCGGAGCCCAACAGAGCCCACCACGAACGGGCCGCTCACCCGCGCAGTTGCTCGGCCTGGGCCACGCGGTCCTCGAACGCCGGATCGAGCGCCACCCGCACCAGCCCGCGGGCGAGGACCTCGTTGGTCATCGACGCGTAGCGCTCCCGAGCCTTGCGAGCCCCCAGACGCCCGACGACGGCCAATAGGCCGTCGGCCACCGTCGCCCCGATCCGCTCGCCCGGCCGCGGCTCGTCGCGATCGGGCCCGGTGATGAACGAGGGACGCGCGATCGTATAGGGTAGATCGCCCTCGCGCAGCGCTCGCTCCACCCGAACGCGGACCGCCATATAGGGGTTGCGGGTGCCCTCCCGCAGGCCGGCCGCCGACAGATAGACGAAGCGAGGGCGGTGCCCGCAGGCCACCGCGGCATCACGGAGCACCATGGTCAGCCCGTAGTCGACCGCCTCGTAGGCCGACACCGCCCCGCGGCCTTCGAGCTTGGCGCGCGCCCGGGTGGTGCCCAGCAGGGCAAAGACCACCGTGGGGCGAAGATCGGTCAAGGTCTGGGTGAGCGCGTCGAGCTCCCACGGGGTGGCGTCGACCCGAGCACCCTGGGCGTGCCAGCGCTCGGTCCACTCGGCGCGCCGTGAAGAGTCGGGGCGGACATGGGCGACCGTGGTCGCCCCTTCGGCCACCAGGGTCTGGACCACCGCCCGACCAGTATAGCCGGTCGCTCCGGCCACGAAGGCGATCACTTCGGACATGAGCGCGCGACAGTAGCATCGGCGGTGATCCATCGGGTGGATTGTGCGCCGATCCGTCCTCCCTGGCCGCGAGAGCCGCTAGAGCCGCTGGAGCTCCAGACCGACGGAACGACGACACCAGCCCCCCACGAGCCACGCTGCGTGATATCGACCGCTCGGATCGGATCTCGATGGTGAAATCGGCTGAAACCATCGCCCCCGAGCCCGATCTGAAATCGGTTGAAACCAGCGCCTCCGAGCTCGCTCTAAAATCGGCTGAAACATTCGCGCTCCCGAGTTCGATGGCGAAATCGGCTGAAACCATCGCCCTCGAGCTCGACGGTGAAATCGACTGAAACCATCGCCCCCGAGTTCGATGGTAAATTGACTGGAACCGCTGACCCCCGAGCTCGATGGTGGAATCGGCTAAAACCATCGATTCAACAGACACTCCCGCTCCAAGCACCTCTATTTCCTCCCACAAGACCACGCCAGGCCAACACGATCGAATCCAGATCAACCGCGACAACAACCACTCCACGAACAACTCAAAGCTCAAACCGATGAAATGCAATTCCATTGACCCCCAAAGGACTGTACGTAATAGTCATCATCGATGCATAGAACAATATCCAACCTCGCCATCATCAGCACATTCTGTTCAACGTTCTCAGCCTGCTATCTTTCAGACAACCCCCTGACAAACGAGGATGCGACCGGCACGGACGACTCGGACATGACGGCCACAGGCTCGACATCCACGACCAACGAAATGATCGACACCGGCACCGGCGGAACCGGCACCGGCGGAACCGGCACCGGCGGAACCGACAACGGCGGAACCGACACCGCTGGAACCGACACCGCTGGAACCAGCACCGGCGATACCGACGCCACTCCAGTCTGTGGCAACGGCATCGTCGAGCAGGGCGAAGATTGCGACGACGGTGACCTAGACGAGACCGACGAGTGCACGACCCAATGTGCTCCGCCCGCCTGCGACGACACGATCCTCAGCGGGGACGAGACCGACCTCGACTGCGGGGGCTCGTGCTCGCCCTGCCCAGAAAGCGGAGCTTGCCTGGTCAGCGAAGATTGCGACCTCCTGTCCTGCATCGACAGCATCTGCCGGGCGCCTGCCAGCTGTACGGAGCTCAACGACGTCATGCCGGGACTCGCCAACGGGCTCTACCTCATCGACCCCGACGGCCCGGGCGCAGACGCCCCCTACGAGGCCATGTGCGAGATGACCACCAGCGGCGGCGGTTGGACCCTCGTCGCCGTATCGAGCAACGATGGGACCAACACCTGGACGTGGAACAACCGCACGCTGATGACCACCGACACGACCCCCGTCGGCAACGTCAACACCCTCGACGCGGACTTCAAGTCACCCGCCTATCACACCATCCTGATGACCGATCTACTGTTCGTACACGCACCCTCGGGCGTATGGGCACAGTACGACTCCGTCGGTGACGGCACCACCGATCTCGGTACACACCTCGGAAGCCTCCCCGAGCGGGTTTGCGACTACGCCCTCGACGACAACGGCGTAGAAATGAGCGCCGGCACGCTGGTGGCCGGCGGGAGCCTGTGCGATACGGATCTGTACTTCCACCTCGGCGACCACGGCAATAGCCTCGGCGACTGTCAGACCAACGGCTATGCCTCCTCCGAGAGCTACGGACCCATGTGGAGCGGTGTATTCAACAGCGTCAGCGGGCTCTGCCCCTTCGACGATCCTGGGGAAACCAGCCTCGGCCCGGATCAGAATGTCTCCATGCAGGATGTGGAACTCAACGGGGTCGGCTTTGGCGCAGCCGCCGGTCTCAACACCGGCATGGCCGGTTCCGGTGAGAACAACATGAGAATCTATGTACGCCTTACGCCGGCATGAGAGCCTCCCTTCGGCCCTCACGCGTGAGGTTGCATGCCCGCCTCGATGCGCACGCGATGGCCACGAGTGCTCGAGCGTACTGCATCGCCCTTTTGGAAGCGACAACGACCCATGACTCTTCTTCGGTTCTCATCGTCGCGATCCATGTCGCGCTCCCTGTCGCGATCCCTGCCACAATCCATTGCCGCGCTGGCGATGCTGGCAGCCTGCGGCGACGACATCCTGCCCGCCCGAGCCGACTCGAGCACGAGTCTCGGCCCCGGCGCGCCCCACGACACCACGGGCCCGCCCTCGGGTACTTCGGGCCCGGTCGATCCCACACCGAGCGCGAGATCGTCCTCCGATGGCGACCATCCCGATGGCGACCATGATGAGCATTCGTCCGGAGGCGACACCACGGGCAGCGACCACGGCACCACTAGCGCCACCGGGGGCTCCGATTTCATCGATCCCCGCGGCTATACCCTCGTGGCCCCGATGGCCTCCCGCTACACCTACCTGATGGACGCCGACGGCCTGGAGATCAACCGATGGGAGAGCCAGACCCTCCCGGCCAACGCGGCCTACATGCTACCGAACGGCCACATGATGCGGGTGGCGCGAGACCCCGACGCCACGGTCCATCTAGTCAGTGGCACCGGAGGAATCGTCCAAGAGTTCGACTGGCAGGGCAACGTGGTGTGGCAGTACGAGCACACCGGCCCCACCATCGCGGCTCACCACGACATCGAGCCGCTCCCCAACGGGCACGTGCTCATCATCGCCTACGAGATGTTCTCGTTCGACGAAGCGGTCGCGGCCGGGCGCGATCCCGCCACCGTCGCCCCCGAGGGCCTGTGGGCGGACTTCTTGGTCGAGATCGACCCCACCACCGATCAGATCGTGTGGGAGTGGCATGTGTGGGATCATCTGATCCAAGGCTACGATCCCATGGCCGATCACTATGGGGTGGTGGGCGATCACCCGGAGCGCATCGACATCAACTGGACGCGACCGGATGACGCGCTTCGACCCGACTGGACCCACACCAACGCCGTCGCCTACAACGCGCAGCTCGATCAGATCGTGCTGAGTCCGCGGACCTTCTCCGAGATCTGGATCATCGATCACTCCACGACCACCGCGCAGGCCGCAACCAGCGAAGGAGGCCACTCGGGCATGGGCGGTGATCTGCTCTACCGCTGGGGCAACCCCGCGACCTACCACGCAGGCGACACACTCGACCGCGAGCTCTACTTTCAGCACGATCCACACTGGATCGACGACGATAAGCCCGGTGGCGGACACCTCTTGGTGTTCGACAATGGGGACGACGCCCTGCGCCCATGGTCGCGTGTGCTCGAGCTCGACACCCCGGTGCTCCCCGACGGCCGGTACTCCCTCGACGGCTCCTCCTTCGGCCCACTGGAACCGGCATGGATCTATGAAGATCCCATGGCCTTCTATGCGCTGTTCATCTCCGGGGCGGATCGCTTGGCCGATGGGCGTACGCTCGTGTGCCACGGTCCCAGCGGTCAGTTGTTCGAAGTCGACGCGACGGGGCAGGTAGGGTGGACGCATGGGGTCGGTGCTCGGTTGTTCCGGGCGGAGCGATACGATGCAGATCACCCGGCCTGGAACGGCCTACACGCAGACGACCTGGCTCCGGGTAAGCCGCTGATGATCGAGGTCGAACCGGACTGAGCGGACGGAGTCTCGAGGCAGAGCGGCTACCATGTTCCCACCATGCCTCATCGCCCCCTCCCCCGTCCGGTCGTGTTCTTCGCCTTGCTGTTGGCGTGTGAGCCGGCGCCAAGGACCCCGGCGGGATCCACCCCGCACGATGATGCACCGCAGTCACCGCTCCCCACTTCGCCCCCGACCCCAAACCCAAACCCAAACCCAAACCCAAACCCAAACCCAAACCCGAACCCAAACTCAACGGCATCCGCCCCCACGAAGGCACCCGGGCCCACCGGCGAGTCGGCCGATTCGGTCGTGCCCGAGGGATCGCCTCCGATCGCGGTCGCCGAAGTCCTCGCCGCGATCTCGCCGGCGCGACTGCGGGCCGACATCGACGCCCTCGCCGGCTTCGGCACCCGGCACACGCTCTCGGCGGACGCGCCCGACCGAGGGATCGCGGCCGCGCGGCGTTACATCGTGGCCCAGCTCGAAGCGGCGATCCAACTCGACCGGCCGGCCTCCACAACGCCGGCCTCCACAACGCCGACCTCCACAACGCCGGCCTCCATAACGCCAGCCCCCACGACGCCGGGCTCCCCGCGGCCGGGTTCCCCGCGGTCGGGTTCCCCGCGGTCGGGTTCCCCGCTGACGGTAGAGGAGGAGCCGTTCGAGCTCCGACCCGACGGTCGTCGGATCGATCGCGCCGCCACCCTCATCAACGTGGTCGCCACCCTGCCCGGCACGATGCCCGAGGCCACCTCGCGTCGGATCTACGTGCTCGGGCACTATGACTCGCGCGCCACCGATGTGATGGATCCCGAGGCGCCGGCGCCCGGGGCCAACGACGATGGCTCCGGGGTCGCGCTGACGATCGAGCTGGCCCGGGTGCTCGCCGGGCAGCCGCTCGACGCCACGGTGGTGTTCATGGCCACCGCCGGCGAGGAGCAGGGCCTACTGGGTGCGCGCCGCCACGCCGCCGCCGCCCGGGCGCGCGACGTGACGATCACCGGGGTGCTGAGCAACGACATCGTCGGCGATCCGCGGGGCCCCGACGGCCAGCGCCACGATCGCCACGTACGGGTCTTCTCCTCGGGCGTCTCGCTAGCCCTCGATGGCGAAGCGCTGGCCCGACGCCGTGCCCGGGGTGCGCTGGCCGACGGATCCTCGCGCCAGCTGGCCCGCTACGTGGCCACGATCGCCGCCTGGGAGCGCACGCCGGTCCAGCCCACGCTGGTGCTGCGCCCCGATCGATTCCTGCGTGGTGGTGATCACCTAGCCTTCGACGAGCAGGGCTACCCCGCCGTGCGCCTGACCGAGGTGGCCGAGGACTACGACCGACAGCACCAAGATCCGCGCACCGAAGACGGCCGCCGCTATGGCGATCATCCCGAGTATGTCGACGAGCACTACCTGGCCCAGGTCACCCAGCTCAATGGCAGCGTGCTCGTCCACCTGGCCAACGCCCCCTCGGCTCCCGCGAACGCGGTGGTGCTCGCCACCGCCCTGACCACCGACACCACCCTGCGCTGGTCGCCGAGCCCCGAGCCCGACGTGGCCGGCTACGAGGTCGTGTGGCGAAGCACCCTGGCCCCTGCGTGGCAGCACGTGCGCAACGCCGGCACCAAGACCGAGATCACCCTGTCGCACCACAAGGACGACTGGATCTTTGGCGTGCGGGCCTACGACCGAGACGGCTATCGCAGCCCGGTCAACCCTTGTGGCATCGTCCGCTCGTGAGCACGTCCGCCTCCCGCACCGCCCCTCGGATCGTCCCTCAGATCGAGCCCGACCCGCTGCTGGCCCGCTACGACGTGGTGCTGCTCGATTCCTACGGCGTCTTGGTGGACGAGCACGGCGCCCTGCCCGGCGCGGCGCCGTTCCTCAGCCGGCTGCGCGAGGCCGGTCGCCGCTTCATGGTGCTGAGCAACGACGCCTCCCGCCAACCGCACAGCTCCATCGCCCGCTATCGGGCACGGGGCCTTTCGATCGAGCCCGCCCAGCTGCTGACCTCGGGCGATCTACTCGCGCCCCACTTCGCGGCCGAGGGCCTGGCCGGCCGCCGCTGCGTGGTGCTCGGCCCTCCCGACTCGGAGGCGTTGGTGGCCAACGCCGGCGGAGTGGTGATCCCCCGCGACGACCCCACCCTCGAAGTGCTGGTGGTCTGCGACGACGAGGGCTACTCCTTCCGTGAGACGATCGAGGCGCTGATCGGCACGCTCTACGCCCGCGCGGAGGCGGGCGAGCCGGTGCACCTGGTGCTCCCCAACCCCGACCGGATCTACCCGCGCGGCCCCGGGCAGTTCGGTCTCACGGCCGGCAGTGTTGCCGCGGTGATCGAGGGAGCGCTGGCTCTACGCTGGCCCGACGATCCCCCGCGCTTTTACGGGCTGGGCAAGCCACATGCGGCGATCTTCGAGACCGCGCTGTCGCGGCTGGGCGTGGGCGAGCACGAGCGTGATCGGGTGGTGATGGTGGGCGATCAGCTCGCCACCGACATCGCCGGCGCGCACGGGGTGGGCATTGACTCGGTGCTGGTTGGAACGGGGGTTTGCGATCCACGGCGGCTGCCGAAGCGGGGGCCCCGACCCACCTGGTGGATGCGCGCGGTGGGCTGACAATCACCGAGGCCCATACAAGCGCACAGGGGTATTGCTACGAGGCACCTCCACGCGGTGGCTCGCGAACTCAATCAACGGTCTGGCCTAAGCGGCGAGCACCTCCTCGAGGTTGTTGGCGGTCAGCACCCGGCGGGCCCAGGCACGAAGCTGTTCGGACGCGGCGGCATCGATCTCGGCCCGAGTGGTTGGGGGCAGCGGGCCGAATCGCTGTTCGAGCAATTCGAGCAGCAGTTCGAGCAAGCCCTTGCGCTCGCCCTCCAGCAAGCCCTTGCGCTCGCCCTCCAGCAAGCCCTCAAGCATGCCCTCGCTCAAGCCCTCGAGCACGCCCTCGGAGCGGCTGGCATCCAAGCTCATTTGGTAGAAGCGCTCCTCTTCACGCCGTACTCGGGCGAGATGAGCGATTTGGGGGTCTTGGGAGAGTTCGTCGAGCGTCTTGACGGCAACGGCCATGATGGGGTCCTCCGCAGCGAGTTGGTCGAACTGCGCGTCTTCG
>JBCCWC010000337.1:0-9131 GCA_039194325.1 Myxococcota bacterium | reverse complement strand
GGCTCGCTTCTTCATGGCCACCGAAGACGCGCAGTTCGACCAACTCGCTGCCGAGGATCCCATCATGGCCGTTGCCGTCAAGACGCTCGACGAACTCTCTCAAGATCCTGAAATCGCTCACCTCGCCCGAGTACGGCGTGAAGAGGAGCGCTTCTACCAAATGAGCCTGGACGCCAGCCGCTCCGAGGGCGTGCTCGAGGGCATGCTCGAGGGCGAACGCAAAGGCTTGCTCGAGGGCGAGCGCAAGGGCTTGTTGGAGGGCAAGCGCGAGATGCTGCTCGAACTACTGCTCGACCAGCTCGAAGAGCGGTTCGGCCCGCTACCCCTAGCCACTCGGGCCCAGATCGACGCCGCCGCGTCCGAGCAGCTTCGCGTCTGGGCCCGCCGGGTGCTGGCAGCCAACTGCCTCGAGGAGGTTCTCGCCGCCTAGCCTCGGCCCGCCAGGCTATGCCTGGTCAGGCCGATCCTGGAGACCCCTCGGCATGTCCTGGAGACGCCTCGGCATGTCCTGGAGACGCCTCGGCATGTCTTAGAGACGCCTCGGCATGTCTTAGAGGCGCCTCGGCATGTCCTGGAGACCCCTCGGCATGTCCTGGAGCAGCTACGCGGGCAGGACCACGCGAGCGGCCCTCGCGCCGGGCCGCCGCTTTGCATAAAACGGGAGAGCAGGGCTCGATCGAGGCAGGATCGGCGTTTTTGGTTGGGGGGTGTAACACCCAGGCGCGAGCGGGGACGACTCCAGTGAGTGAGAACACCAAGCATCGACAAGGTGGTCCTGGCCGCCGGTCTGGTCCTAGGGACGACCGGCGTCGCGGGCTGTCCCAGTGACGAGACGGCGCCCCCGGGGCCGGCCCCGGATGCGCTGGTGCCCGATGGGGCACCGCTGACGCGGATGACGGCCGAGCAATATCAAAATACGGTGCGCGATCTGTTCGCGCCGGTGGACGTGGGGCGCGTGCTGTTTCCCGTGGAGCTGCAAGGACGCGGAGGGTTCGAGAACAACGTGACGCTTAATACGGCGACGCCGGCCCTGGTGGAGACCTACCAGCGCGCCGCGACCCAGGTGGCCCAGCAGGCGGTCGCACAACTGGACACGCTGCTTGGGTGCGACCGCAACGCCGACGCCTGTGGGCGCGACTGGCTGGCCGGGCTCGCCGAGCGAGCCTGGCGGCGACCGCTAACCGACGTCGAGCGGGACACACTGCTGGCCGATTACAACGCGTGGCAGTCGCAGTATGGCCTCGACACGGCGATGGAGCTGTCGATCCAGCTGGTGCTGCAAAGCCCAGATTTCCTGTACTTTCCGCGCTTCGGAGAAGACACACCGGCACCCACAGACAGCGCGATCCCGCTGACCGACTGGGAGCTCGCGTCGCGCCTGTCCTACTTCCTGTGGAACTCGATGCCAGACGCGGAGCTGATGGATCTGGCCCGCGAAGGCCGGCTACGGCAGCGGCAGGTGCTGGCCGATCAAGCCTTCCGCATGCTGGCCGACGGGCGCGCGGTGGACATGGTGGTCAGCTTTCACCGACAAAACTGGGACTTCGACGACGTAGGAGCCAACCCGATCGATCTGGATTTCTATGCGCCGGTGTTCGAGGCGCGAGGGCTCGTCGAAGAAGACGATAAATCCGACTATTACTACTTAGAGTACTCGCCGCAGGTGCGGTTCGAGTCGGATGTGTTCGTCACCCGGCACATCTTCTACGGCGACGCCCGACTGCGCACCCTGCTGACCAGCAACCGGGCCTGGGTTACCCCCGATGTGGCCGAGATCGCGTACCAGCAGTCGGTCGACGAAGATCTCGAGCCGGTCTTGTGGGCGGGCTATGTGCCCCAAGAGGGCAACGACGAGTGGGGGATCTACGCGGGGGACTACTATCCGGTCACGCTCGATCCGACCCAGCGCGCGGGGCTGTTCACGATGGCCGGGTTCCTCATCGCCAAGGCCGGACCGCAGCAACCCGCGCCGGTGCGACGCGGGGTGACGATCCTCGACCGCCTGATGTGCACCGAGCCCCCGCCGCCGCCGGGTGACGTTCCGCCGCTCGAGCAAACCGAAGGTCAGAGCCCCACGACCAACCGCGACAAGTATGCGATCCACTCGCAGAGCGAGGCCTGCGCGGGGTGCCATCGGTCGATCGACGGGATCGGCCTGACCTTCGAGAACTACGACTCGATGGGGCGGTGGCGTGACACCGACAACGGCCACCCCGTGGACGCCACCGGCGAGCTGCTGGGCACAGACCAAGACGGCAATGTGACCAACGCGGTCGAGCTGATGCAGCGGCTGGGCCGCAGCCGAGCGGTCCACGACTGCTACGTCAAACAGTGGTTCCGTTACGCGTTTGGGCGCAACGAGACACCCGAAGATGCGCCCACCCTCGAAGCCCTCCAGGAGGGCTTTTGGGGCTCGGACGGCAACATCCTCTCGCTGGTGGTCAACCTCGCCGGCTCCTACTCCTTCCGCCACCGGAGGGCATCATGATCGATCGACGCCGCTTCCTCGCCGCGATGGGGCTCGCCTCCGGCAGCCTCTTTCTCCCTTCGCTGACCCGCCGGGCCGTGGGGGCCCCCGGCGATCCGCCCCGTCGCCTGATCGTGGTGGTCTCGCAGCACGGGGGCTGGATGCCCACCTGGGCCATGAACCCCACCAATAACCCCACCGACGCGGTCTGGCAGCAAGATCTATCCGCGGTCGACCAGGCCCAGTGGAGCCCCTCGCTGGTGCCGCTCTACGCCTGGCGTAACCGCATGATCGCGATCGAAGGGCTGTCGATGATCTCGGGAGACATCGACCCCGCGGGCGTGCTGCGCCACGAGATCGGGCAGATCCACACGCTCACCGGCAACGACGTGGAGATGGTCTCGGGGCTGCCGATCGGCAAGAGCCCGTCGATCGATCAGCTCGTCGCCAACCACATCGCGCAGCCCGATCGCTTGCGCTCGCTCGAGCTCTCGGTAGGAGGGTCGCCGGTGGTCAACTACCGCGACCGCATGCAGCCGCTTTTGGGCGAGTCCCGGATGCCCGTGGTCCACCAGCGCCTGTTTGGGCTGGTCAACGGCGGCACCTCGGGCTCGAACGTGCTGCGCGAGCAGGGCAACCTGCTCGACCGCGTCCACGGGCGCTACGAAGCGCTCGGGGCCCGGCTGTCGTCCGAGGACCAGCAAAAGCTCGACGTCCACCGCGACCTGCTGCGCGACCTGGGCCAGCAGATCGAGGGGCTGATGAGCACCTCCTGCGACGTGCCCGAGGTCGCGGAGGGCGGTGACTACGGCGCGGACTTCACCGCCGCCGCCACCATGCTCACGAGCGCGATGGCCTGCGACCTGGTGCGAGTGGCCACCCTCAACCTCAGCACGATCCCCGCCGAGCAGCTGGGGATCTCGGGCGAGGACATTCACGACGCCTACGCCCACGAGCTGGCGCGCAGCGAGCAGGCCGTGCAGGTAATGACCGACTACTATGCGTACCACTCGGCCCAGGTGGCCGAGCTGCTGGCGCTGCTCGACGGGATCCCCGAGGGCGATGGCACGATGCTCGACCACACCCTGGTGCTGTGGACCAGCGAGCTGGCCGACGGCGTCCACGGGTTCGATCGCATGCCAGTGCTCCTTTTTGGCGGGCAGGTGTGGACCACCGGCCGCTACATCCACTACCCCTCGGACACTCCATATGAAGCGTGGGTCTGGGACGGCGTACGCCGATCCTCCGCCGGGCGCCCCCACCAAAAGCTGCTATCGAGCGTGATGCGGGCCTTTGGCGTGCCCGACCCGGACACGGGCGGGGACTGGACCGCGATGCCGATCCGCACGCTGACCGGCACCGGCGGCGCCACGATCGACTGCACCGGCGTACTGGACGAGCTGTTCGCATAGGAGAGCCCCATGACGATCGAAACGACCCAAGCGATGCTCGCAACGTACGTACGACCGATGCTGCTCGGCGCCCTGAGCCTGGTGCTCTTGCCGGCCTGCGGCAGCGCCCCGCCGACGACCGCCACCTTCGACAGCGAGGGATGGATCGACACCAGCCCGCCCGGACGCCCCGGCGACCGCCCCGGGTTCGGCGAGGGCGAGGGTGACGATGAAGGCGATGAGGACGACGAGGGCGACGAGGACGGAGGCGCCTACTGGGGCCTTTGGGGGCCCTACGCCGACGGCCAGCTCAGCGAGCTCGAAGGCGAGTTCTTCGTCGAAGACCGCGGGCAAGAGGTCTGCCTGCTGTTCTTCACCACGACGATCCGCGGCCCGGCCCAGGGCTGCTCGGAGTGCACGGCCGGCTGGGAGATCGAACTCGATGTTCCCGAGGAAGAGATCAACGTCGGCGGCGCATGCCAAACCCACGCCCCGGCCCAGATCGAGGGCCTGGTGCTCCGGCTGGGGATCACCGCCGATGACCGGCTGATGCGAGACGAAGGCGAAGGCTGGAGCGAGATAGGCGAGGCTTTCGTAGAAGACGGAGAGCTCGTGCTCGAATGGGAAGACCAGGCCTCGCCCGACTCTGAGTAGAGCTCCGAGTCGGCGCCAAGTAGAGCTCCTAGTCGGCGCCAAGCAGAGCTCCTAGTCGGCGCCGAGCAGAGCTCCTAGTCGGCGCCGAGCAGAGCTCCTAGTCGGCGTCGAGCAGAGCTCCGAGTCGAGCTCCGAACAAAGAACAAGCCAGAGAGATCGAGAGGCTCGGGCCCCCGCAGAGACCCGAGCCTCTCCGCGTTCGCGACCGCGAACCCAACCCCTGCACCGCCACGGCCGAGACACTCGACGCCGGACGAGCACGGGCACTCCCGGCTTGCTCCTGGTCACCGAACTAGCCACCCGGCAGCGGCTCTTGCTTGCCGGGTTCGACGAGTAGTCGGCACAACTTATTTTCGATCGACACCGATCCGCAGGGCGCCCGACCAGCACCCCTTGACGAGACCGGTGACACGGCGTGGCAGTCCTAGAGGGACTGCTCCCGAGCGACCCGACTCGACCCGAGCTGCATGCGGGGTCGAGCCGAGCCGCGACTGCCCGCGCATGCCCACGGCCTCGGACCCGTCCCCCGGAGCCCAATCATGTCGATCCAATTCTTATCCTCCTGTCCTCTGTTCTGCTGTCCTCTGTTCTCCTCATCGCCTTGTGTCCGGCTACCTGCAGCCCGAAGCGCCGCGCTACTCGTGAGTCTCTTGGCGGGCACCGCATGCACTCTTTCGACCGACCACGACGCCACCCCGCTCGAGTTTCGCGCCAACCCCGGCCCAGTGGTCACCCACGCCACCGTAGGCGCTGGGATCACCTGCGCCACCACCGAAGACGGCGAGCTCCAGTGCTGGGGACGCAACGAACGCGGCCAGCTCGGACACGGCAACCTGGAGACTATAGGCGACGACGAGTTCCCGGCCGATGCCGACCCGATCGCGCTGTCAGGCCCGGTGGTCGAGATCCGCACCAACGGCGCCCAGACCTTCGCCCGGCTCGCCGACGGCACGATCCACGCCTGGGGCCAAAACGACGCGGCCCAGCTCGGCCTGCTGCACACGATGGATCTAGGGGACGACGAGACCCCGGCGACCGCATCGGAGCCGACCGCGGTGGATCTGGGCGGAGTCGCCACCGCGCTCGCGGTGGGAGCGTCGTTCGCCTGCGCCCTACGAGCCGACGCCGCGGTCCTGTGCTGGGGCGCGGGAAACCACGGGCAGCTCGGCCTCGGAAACATCGCCCGCGTAGGAGACGACGAGACCCCGCAGGGCGCCGGCACGCTTTTGCTGGGCGCCCCGGTGGTCGGCCTGACCGCAGGCGCCGACCATGCCTGCGCCCTGCTCGACTCCGGCCAGATCCGCTGCTGGGGCGCCAACGACTACGGCCAGCTCGGCCTGGGACACACCGACCCGATCGGCGACGACGAGACCCCGGACCAGGTTGCCCCCGTCGCCCTGGGGCAAGATGCCGTCGAGGTCGTGGCTGGCGGGCACCACACCTGCGCTCGACTGAACTCCGGCGCGATCCGCTGCTGGGGCCAAGGAACGCAGGGCGCACTCGGCCTCGGCACGACCGATCACGTGGGCGACGACGAGCATCCCCATGAGGTCGACGCCGTGCCGGTGGGCGTCACGGTGGGCGGTACGGTGGTCGAGCTCGGGGCCGGAGCGGCGCACACCTGCGCCCGCCTCGACACCGGGGCCGTGCGCTGCTGGGGTGCCAACACCAAGGGCCAGCTCGGCTACGGCCACACACAGACGCTCGGCGCCGGACAGCCCCTCGCCGACGATGGGGATCTCGACCTGGGCGGGACGCTGGCGATCGCCCTGGTGACCGGACCCACCGCCGATCACACCTGTGTACGGACGAGCGACGACGCCCTGCGCTGCTGGGGCGACAACAACCACGGCCAGCTCGGCCTGGCGCACGTCGAACTCTTTGGCGACGACCCCAACGAGGCCCCCGGGGATCTGCCCAACATCGTCGTCCTCATGGACGACGAGATCTGAGCGCCGCGTCCCCACGACCCGCTGGGCGGGGCTGCGCTATCCTCGGCGTCGGTGCCCACCGACGCCGATCTCCTGCACGCCTGGCGCGAGGGCAACGCTGCCGCGGGCGAGCAGCTCTTCGAACGCTACTTCGACCCGGTCGGTCGGTTCTTCTTCAACAAGATCTCCGGCGAGCCCGACGATCTGGTGCAGGAGACCTTCGCCCGCCTCGTACAGGGCCGCGATCGGGTGCGCGAGTTTCGTCCCTACCTCTTTGGCGTGGCCTACAACGTGCTCAAGGCCTACATCCGCAGCAAGCAGCGGCCCGAGGAACCCGACGAGCTCGACTCGTGCTCGGCCCAGGATCTCGGCCCCGGCCCCAGCACGATGATGCACCGTCGCCAAGAGCAGCGCCTGCTGCTGGAGGGCCTGCGTCGGATCCCGCTCGAGTATCAGACGGTCCTCGAGCTCCACTACTGGGAAGACATGACCACCGCCCAGATCGGCGCCGCCTTGGGCCTGCCCATCGGGACGGTGCGCAGCCGATTACGAACGGGGCGGGCCAAGCTCGAGCAGGCCCTGTGCGACCTGCCCGCTCCCCAAACGCTGCGCGAGAGCACGATCCACGGCCTGGACCAGTGGGCCCAGGCCCTGCGCGACGCGGTACGGCAGAGCTGACTCCGCACACGAGCCCCGCGGCGCCCGCCGACTCGATCGCGGTAGCCTGTGCGCCAGGAGCTGGAACCCCGCGGACGAACCCGAGTGCTCCGACTGTTCGAGCACCGAGGCGATCGAGACGATCATCGACGCACGCGCCCACGACATCGGCGGCTATGCCGTCGGCCGCGTGCTCCCCTCACCGCGCCGCCGCATGGTCGGGCCGTTCATCTTCTTCGATCACATGGGGCCGGGGACCCTGGAGCCCGGCAAGGGGATCGACGTGCGTCCCCATCCCCACATCAACCTCGCCACGGTCACCTACCTATTCGAGGGCGAGCTCGATCATCGTGACAGCCTGGGGATCCACCAAACGATCCACCCGGGGGCGCTCAACCTGATGGTCGCCGGTCGAGGGATCGTGCATTCGGAGCGCTCCGGTCCCGCGTTTCGCGAGCGCGGCGGCACCATGCACGGGATCCAGCTGTGGCTGGCGCTGCCCCGGGCCCACGAAGAGGTCGAGCCCGCGTTCGAGCACCACCCCACGGACACCCTGCCCACCCTCGAGCGCGACGGGGTGACGCTGCGGGTGTTGCTGGGCGAGGCGTTCGGCGAGCGCTCACCGGCGACGAGCTACTCCGCCCTGTTCTACGCCGAGGCCCACCTGGCCGCCGGCTCGACGCTGGCGCTGCCCAGCGAGCACCACGACCGGGCGTTCTACGTGGTCTCCGGCACGGTGCGCTGCGGCGCCGAGACGGTGAGCGCCCGTCGCATGGTCGTCCTCGTACCCGGGCAGGCCTGCGCGCTGCAAGCCCAGTCCGACGCTCAGGTGATGCTGCTGGGCGGGGCTCCCCTCGAAGGCCGGCGGCACATGTTCTGGAACTTCGTGTCCAGCCGACCCGAGCGGATCGAGCAGGCCAAGCGCGACTGGGACGAGGGGAAGTTCCCGCTGGTGCCCGGCGACAGCGAGGAACGGATCCCGCTGCCGAAGTAGCCGTCGCCGTGCTCGGATTCGGCCCCCTACACTCGAATACCTGGTCAGCACTCACCGCCCCACCTCGCTCGGCCACGACGAAGGGAATCCCCATCGCACGCAGCGGATGACCCACTCCCACCGAGGGCGGCTCCGTATCGGCGGTCTCGTCTCTCGCTCACCAAGCACAAACATCGTTTCGGTCCGCGCGACGAGCATCGCGACGGGGCCCGGGCACCGAGCCGAGCATCGAGACCGAACACCAGACTCCGCCAAGCGTCGACCGATGATCCAACGATGATCCGAGCCCTCGGGACGGATCGCGTTGTATCGTGAACGTCGGCCTTTCGATGACCGCGGTCTACCGCTATCCGCGACGCTTGATCGTGTGGTTCTTGGTGCTCTCGTTGGCACCCTCGGCGTTGTCTGCCCTGGGTGTGGATTTCGGCACGCCGCTAGCCACCGGGCCCCTACCGCCGCTCGACGACGCCACGCGAGTCAGCGAGCTCCACAACGTGTTCCGCGGGAGCTTCATTCACCTGCTGACCGAGTGGAGCGCGTTCTGCATCGCGATCTTCACCGTGCTATTGGCCCGAGCCTACGCCCGCCACGTCGAGCGAGGCGACGTCGCCACGGTCATCGCGTTGGCGCTGTTTGCCTCGGGGTGCCTCGACGCCTTCCACTCGCTGGCCTCGGTACGCCTGGTGGTGGGAGCGTCCGATCCCACCGACTTCATCCCCTTCACCTGGGTCCTCTCGCGCATGTTCCACGTGCTCGTCATCGCGTCGGGGTACATCGTCTGGGGCAGCTCGGGAGTGGTGGCCGACAGGTACACCGAGGTGAAGGCGAGGGCGGCAAGGACGAGCGCCACCCCGTAGATGTGTCCGTGGCGACGCTCGCGGGGGGTGTCGTCACGGAGCAGCAAGAAGCCGACCCCCGCCGCGATGACGAGCACGTGGAACATGCGCGAGAGGACCCAGGTGAAGGGGATGAAGTCGGTGGGATCGGACGCTCCCACCACCAGGCGTACCGAGGCCAGCGAGTGGAAGGCGTCGAGG
>JBCCWC010000336.1:0-9201 GCA_039194325.1 Myxococcota bacterium | reverse complement strand
GGGTTTTGGGGGCTCGAGTTGTGGGTTTTCGGCGCCGCGCCCCGCTCGCTTGGGGGGGGGGCGCGTCGACGTCTTGTTCGCCCTGGCGTTCAGCCCTGGGGCGGGAAGGACACCAGGTTCAGTCCGGCCCCGGTCATGTCCGAGTAGGTGTAGGGCGTATCGAGCCCCATCACCGTGTGCTCGATCGTGTAGGTGCTGGGCTCGATCTTGTGCGCGCGCCCGAAGGGCGGAGCCCCGGCCCACTGGTCCACGACCCACACGAACCGGTCCACGTCGATGCTCACTCTCACCGGGATGTTGCACTCGGGCAGGGAGATCGTGTCCACGCTCCCGTCGCCGTGGTGGTAGCGCGCCAGGCCGCAGGTGCGGTTGGTGGCCACCCGCGGTGACGTAGGGGTTGCCTTCTTTGTCCATGGCGATCCCATAGATAGAGGCGGTCGACCCCCGGGGCGTCCCAGCGGGTAACATCCATGGTCTCGAAGTCCACGCGGAATAACGCCGCGTTGTCCTTTCAGCCCTCGGCGGGTGGGGTGGGCTCGGGGGTCGTGGCCCGCGGGAACGGGGCCAACCACGCCGCCAGCAAGGACGGAATGGTGGCGAACATCACGAAGATGAAAAAGCTGCGGTAGCCCAGCCACTCGGCGAGCGGGCCGCTGGCCATCTGGGTCGGCACCAGCACCAGGTTCATCAGCGCCGTGGCAAACGCATAGTGGGTCATCGTGTGCTTGCCGGGTGCGAGCTGCTGCATCATGTAGAGCATGTTGCCCACGAAGCCGAAGCTGTAGCCGAGCTTCTCGATCGCAGTCATCACGGCGACGGTGGTGAACGAGACCGAGGCGTCCGGCCCGGCGATGTGGCTGAGGTAGACGTAGGTGAGGTTGGGCAGGTTGACGCACAGCGCCAGGACAAACAGCGTGCGGGGCAGGCCGTAGCGGGACACGAAGGCGCCCCCCAAAAGGCCCCCCACGATCGAAACCGCGGTGGAGATCCCCCCGTCGATGATCCCTTTATCGAGCAGCGACAGGCCGATTCCTCCCTCGGCGGCCGGGGCCTGGAGGAACAGGGGGGCCTCCACCAGTAGCAGCCCCTCCGCGCTGCGGAACAGGAAGACGAAGATCAGCATGCCCACGATGGCCTCCTTGCGGAAGAAGGCGCTCACCGCCTCGGTGAACGTGGTCATGACCTCTCGGGCGTCCGTCGGCCGCCGGGCGACCGAGCCCGTGGGTAGCACCAGCCAGTGGTAGGTGGTCAGCGCGGCCATGGTCACCGCACTCATCGCCAGGGCCCAGATCCAGGCGTCGCGGGGGCTCCGGCCCCCGTGGGCCTGGAGGTACCCGGCCAGCCCCACCACCAGCGCGGTGGCGAAGATCCGGCCCGTGTTCCAGGCCATGCCCTGGACGCCGACGTAGCGCGCTTGGTCGCGATCATCGAGCGCGGTGATGTAGATCCCGTCGACGCAGATGTCTTGGGTGGCCGAGGCAAAGGCCAGCACCCAAAGTAGCCCGATGACCACCTGAAAGTAGTTGGCCAGTGGTAGCGCGAAGGCGATCCCCAGCAGCAGGGCCGACATCGCGGCCTCCATGGCCAGCACGAAGAACCGCTTGGTGCGGAACATGTCCAAGAACGCGGCCCACAGGGGCTTGAGTGACCATGCGATCCCGACGCTGGCGGTGGCCACGGTGATCTCGGTGTCGCTATGGCCGAGATCCTTGAACATGGTCCCCACCACCCAGATCACCATGGCAAAGGGGATCCCCTCGGCAAAGTAGGCGGTAAAGACCCAGCGCACAGGATTGGCCATCGAACGTCCACCCTAGAGGGTCGTCGACAGCCTGTCTGCACGGCTCGGATCGAGCCGCCGCGAACGGCCATCCACGGGGCGCGTGACGGCGGTTCGGACCTCGGGGGGAACGATCTGATCACCCCGGTCATCGGGGTACCGAGCGGGCTCGACCGCCCGAGTGCTCAAGTTCCGCCGGTTTTCGTGGTCAACGAGGTGGTCGAATATTTGCAACAACCAGAGATCCCCCTACCAAGTGAGGATCGCATGGCTGGCGCTTCCCCGACGCACGTAGTCCTGGGACTGCTGACCGACGCGCTGGACGCGTCGTACCAGAGCGCCGTGTTGCGCGGTGCCGCCGAGGCGGCGCGGGAGCACGGGGCCGGGCTCCGCTGTTTTGCCGCGGGGGTGTTGCATTCTCCGCTGCCCGCATCGTCCCAGCGCAACGTGCTGCTGGACATGGTCGGCAGCCACAACGTCGATGGGCTGATCGTCATGACCGGATCGCTGGCCAACCAGGTCGGGACCGAGGCGCTGAGCGTCTACCTCGAGCGCTACCGGCCGCTGCCGATGTGCAGCGTGGCGGTGGAGTTGCCCGACATGTTCAGCGTGCTGGTCGACAACGAAGGCGGGACCTGGGAGGCGATGCAGCACCTGGTCGCCGGCTGTGGCCGGCACCGGATTGCGTTCGTGCGCGGCCCGGCGACCAACCCCGAGGCCGAGCGGCGCTACCGGGCCTACCTGGACGCGGTGGCTCGCCTGGGGCTGCCTATCGATCCCGCCCTGGTGGCCCGGGGTGATTTCACCCGCGAGTCCGGGGCCGAGGCCGCCCGCATGCTGCTTTGCGGCGACGCCCCGCCCGACGCGATCATGGCGGCCGACGATCTGATGGCCATTGGAGTGCTCGACGCCCTGCGCGAGCAGGGCGTCGCGGTGCCCGAGACGGTTGCGGTGGTCGGGTTCAACGACATCGAGGAGTCCCGCTTTGCGCCGGTGCCGCTGACCACCGTACGTCAGCCGCTGTACGAGCAGGGCCGGCGGGCCGCGCTGGCTCTTTTGGCGATCGTCCAGGGGGCCCCCAGCGCCGGGCGGCTGGTGCTGTCGACCGAGCTGGTCAAGCGGCGCTCCTCGGGGCTGAGCCACGAGACCATTCGAGCGCCGGTGGTCGATCATGCCGACGATACGGGCTTCGAGGCGCTGATCTCCGCCCGTCGCGAGAAGACCCTCGCGGAGATCCGGTATGCCCTGGTCACTCCGGTGCGCAGTGTGGGCGACGCCTGGGCGCCCCGGGTGTTCGATGCCTTCACCCACGATCTGGCCGGCAGCACCGACGGAGCGTTCGTCCAGTCGGTGCGGGAGATGGTCAGCCAGGCCCTGCAGCTCAACACCGACGGGACCCGCTTGCAGGACGTGATCTCGATCTTGCGTCGGGAGACCCTGTCGCTGCTGAGGCCGGCGCAGCAGCAGCGGCTGCGCGTGGAGGATCTGTGCGAGCAGGCCCGGATCGCGATCGCGGAGCTGGTCGAGCATGCCCAGGCGCACCAGCGCCTGCAGGCCCAGGCTTGGGTCCGTAGCCTTGGCCAGACGATCGCGGCGCTCATCAACACCTTCGACGTGGGCTCGCTGATGCAGGCGGTGGCCGACCAGCTCCCGCGCCTGAACATCGCCAGCTGCTACCTTTCGCTCTACACCTCGGGCAAGCGCCAGGCCGAGCTGCGGCTGGCCCTCGATGTCAGCCGCCCGGATCTTCGGGTGGAGGGGCGCCCGCGCTTCGATGCCCGGGATCTGGTGCCGGCGGGGGTGCTCGACGGTGCACCTCGCACGTTCGTGGTGGAGAACCTGTTCTTCGGCAACGAGCAGCTAGGCCTGGTGCTGTTCGAGTTTGGGCCTCGCGAGGGCGTGATCTACGAGGCGCTGCGCGACCAGATCAGCGCTGCGCTCAAGGGGGCGCTGCTGGTGCAGGAGGTGCTCGAGCGCAACCAGGAGCGGGAACGCCTGCTCCAAGACCTCGAAGAGCGCGCACGGCAGCTCGAGCGAGCCTACAAGGCCCTGCGAGAGGGCCAGCAGCGGATGCTGCTGTCGGAGTCGATGGCGTCGCTGGGCCAGATGTCTGTGCGATGCCGTCCGTTGGCCGAGCTCTACGCTGACATCCTGCGCCAGCTGTCGAGCTTGCTGGGCAGCGAGCACGCGTTCATCGCCATGGCGCCCGGATCCGATCCCTCGTCTCTCTCTGGGTCTGTGTCTGGGCCTGGGTCTGGGTCTGTGTCTGGGTCTGGGTCTGGGCCTGGGTCTGGGTCTGGGTCTGCGTCTGGATCCGCCTCGGCCGCCGAGCCCCCGTCGGGGCTTGGTGCGCTGGGATCCTCGCCGCTGTCGATCTCGGCGCGGGTGGGTCGGTTCGTCGGCCTTGAGGTGTGCCCAGGCTCGATCCAGCAGGCGGTCAGTGAGGCCTTCGAGCTGCGTCGGGTCACGCGGACCGACGCCGGGGTGGCGCTGCCCCTGGTGACCGGCAACGAGTCGGTCGGGGTGATCTACGCCGAGCGACGCGCGCTCTCGGCCCACGACCTCGATCTATTGGGGACCTTCGCCAACCAGGCCACCGCCGCGATCCACAACACACGCCTCTACCGAATGGCCGCCCAGGATCCGCTGACCGAGGTCCACGCGCGGCGCTTCTTCGACAAGTGGTTGCCCCGGGAAGTCGACGCCGCCTTGCGGGGAGGCCGGCCGCTGGGCGTGCTGATGGTGGACATGGACGACATGAAGCGGATCAACGACGGAGGCGGGCACCTGGCCGGCGACCGGGCGCTGGTCGCGATGGGTCGCGTGCTGCGGCGATCGACCCGGGAGCACGACGTGATTGCCCGCTACGGCGGCGACGAGTTCGCGCTGGTGCTGCCCGACAGCGATCCCGAGGGGACGATGAGCGCGGCCCGGCGGATCCTCGGCCATGCACGCCAGGAGCAGCTGGGCAAGGCGGGTACGCTGCGTTGCAGCGTCGGGGCGGCGAACCTGGTGGGGCGCCTGGCCAGCTCTAGCCCCGACACCCTCGATGCCTCGTTGTGCAAGGTGCTGGCCGAGCGGTTGGTGGGGGCCGCCGACGAGGCGCTCTATGAGGCCAAGAGTCGCGGCGGTGCCTGCCTCGGAGCGGCCCGCGAGGTGCACTGGCCCGACTAGACCGATTGGCTCGGGCGAATCGGGCGCGTGTTGCGTCGTACTCGCGGATCGGAGCGGATCGGAGGCTACTTCGTTACGACGAACACGTCCCAAAAAACGTGCTGGCCCGTGGTCACAGAGATGAAGCCGAGAAAGCGCTCGTGCACGAGGGGCTCGAACCCGGACTGATGGAGCGCCTGCTCGACATCATCGACGCCTCGGACACAGATCTTCAGCCCTCTGCGTTCCAACGGTTTCTTCGCGAGTGGCACGCCATCCATCATCACGATCTCATAGTCTGGATTGCCCTCTCGCGTCGGCAACGAGAAACAAAATAGCCCGCCTCGGCGAGTTCGGGCAGAGACGTTGCCCAGCAGGGGCGGCAGGTCCAGGACAAAGTCTAGAACGCCGATGCTCGTGATGACGTCGAACGCCACATCGGGGAATGGCAGAGGGCCGTCGGCGAAGTTCCCGACGGTCAGTGCCTTTGCAAAGTTCTTCTGCTGGCAACGCTGGAGCATCTTGCTGGAGAGATCGATGCCGTAGACATCGAGACCCTGTCTGGCGAGTTTTTCAGCGACCAGCCCGGTGCCGATACCCAAGTCCAACACGGCTTTATGTGACGCCGTGAGGAGACCGCGTAGCAGCGATAGCGTTCGTTCTGAGCCTCCATACTGCATTCTCTCACTTTGAGCCTCATCGTCGTAGGATGGTGCCCATTGGTCAAAAAAGGATTGCGTGGTCATGGGGGCGGTGTGCGTCATCGAAGATGTCCTTGTGGGCGTTGTGGGTCATTACGTCGGAGCAGGCGGTTGTCTCTGCAATACCGCGAGTTTGCTCAAGAAACCGTCAATATCCGAGAAACACCCTTCAATGATCCGACTGCTCGTGCTGCAAGAAAATGAGCGGCGTCCATGCAGGACACGCAGGTTGTTGAGGATCAGCAAGTCGCCCGGCTCAAGCCTGGTTTCGAGCTGGTTGGCGGGGTTTTCGATCATGCGTGCAAATTTCTGATAGGCGGCGTAGAAATCCAGCATGTCTTCTGGAGGAACACGAAACGGCTTCATAAAGCTCGGGTTCATGTTGATGTGCGTAATTTCTCCCCATCCATTGATCGCGATCATGCTGTCCGAATGTTGGAATTGGTTGTCTTCGTCCCGATGAGCGTAGCGCACTGGAGTTCGGGCCAATAATTCAAATGCTCGTGGGTCCAGTTCGCGAAGTTGCTCTGCGAGATAGAACCCGTCGACCAGCGTGCTCTCGCCCCCATCGGCGTCATTGCTGATGAAATGCAACATGGTGATCGATGGCTTTTGCTGTCGATAAGGGTTGTCGACATGACTCGGGAGGGCGCTGTTGGTGTTGACAGGGCCTGCGGTGGAGTGGTCCGCCTTGACCTCCCACGTCGCGCCATAGTTGGTGTGACGAACGAACCCAAAGCGATCGAGCACCTCCAAGACCATGCCTGAGCGCGGGGGAACTCCCTTGATGATGGCAAATCCAAGGTCGCGCAAGTGCTCGAGCATTCGTCTTTCATCTAGGACGGGCTCATAGTCAAAGAAGGTCACAGGCTGTCGAATGTCCTTGGCCGCCCAGAGCTTGATCGAGGGGGGCGCTGACGGTGAGCGATGCTGAGCATAGCGATTCTCTCTGAGCCACTCGAACTCGGTTGTTGTGATTATTCCGTCACTCCACTCGATTTTCAGGTGGTGGTCAACCGTGATGCGGTTGGGGGCGATCGTCAGGGGGATGTCGAGGATGCTGTATGTATCTGGCTGATGATTTCGGGTGCTGTGGCGTTCGTGACTGTCACGCAGCCATATGTAGTGAACAATGTCCTCTGCGCCGTCGGACCATTCTATATGAAGATGGTCGTGAGCCCGTTCGAGCTTTGAAATGGTATAGTCTGGGGCGTTGTGACGGAGCATCGCCGGCGTTCCCACTTCGCGTATGTCGTAACCGTGAGTCATCGGCTCGATTGAGCAACTGGTCGTTTTTCAGGCAAAGGGTGGTTGCGGTTGGACCACGCCGCTTCGCGTCACCCTCTTCGCGTCACCCTTTTCCTCATGCGGGCTCGAAGCTCCGGGCCGACGCGCAGGGCTTATGCCCCACGCGATCTCGAGGCGATCGCGTGGGGTCACGAGGCGTGTGCGTTACGTCAGGAGAGGTCGACGAGGATCGGACCGACGATCGAATTGAACACGAGGGTATCGTCGTCCAGGTACTGGGGAATCGAGTAGGCCCCGTTTCCGCGGTTGGTCTTGCCCAGGCTCACTCGGTAGACGACCTCGGTCCAACCGCTTTCACCGTTTGGGCCGGGGTGACCCTCCCAGGAAAGCCCGACCAGCTGCCATTCCTTGGCGTCGTCGTCGTTGTTGTATCCGCCCACGATGACCATGGCCTCCATGCCCGCCTTCTGACTGTGGATGGGAACCATGCTGGTTGCCGAGACCTCGGAGTTCGTCCACACGCTTCTCCATGTCTGACTATTGGTATCCCATTGGAAACGCTCGGCACCACGTGGGCCGGTGTAGGCTGGTCCCACGAGCGAGACCTGGAGGATCTTGTCCGCGCCCTTGAGCTCATCATGCGCGTCCTCTTGCGCTGGAATGTTGTTCACGACGAATGCGCCATACCCGGAGACCACCACGGACTGCTCGGACTGGATCCAATCGGGGTCATCCAAGCCGCACGTGACCGAAATCTCGTCGGCCAGACGATCGGTAGATCCCTGCGGAATGTCATCGCGCCAGAACGCCAACAGCTTCATCTTTTGGGCACCGTCGGTGATGACCACGAGCTTGTCCGGGTCGTCACCGAATCCCATGAGCGTAGGCGTGGAGCCCGTGCCCCTGCCTTCTTTGATCATCGGTGGGTCTGTGCTGGAGGTCTCGTATTCTTCCCTCCAGGCGCCGTCGCCCTCATTGTCGGAGATCCTTCCTTCATTGATGGTGGGATCGGGATCGGGGATCCAGACCAGCTTGCGCATGTAGCCGATGGTCGGGCCCGTATTGCCTACTGAAAGCGTGCTTGCTACATAGATGCCGTGGTCTTCATCTACGCAGATTGAATTTGAGATCGTTTCATCGTATTCGCTGTGTTCGCCGTCGTCGAGTTTGTGGAAGTATAAAACTGTTTCAAGGTCTGGGTCGACGATTCCAATCCCGTTCTTGATGATGACGATGAGCTTGCCGTCGTAGGTCATCGAGAGTCCGACGATGAGCCCTTCGAGTTCGGAGCTTCCTCCGTTAATCGTAGAGACTGCGTTGGTCAGACGGCCGTGTTCTATGATTTCCGTAGGGGTCGTGGGGTGGTTTACTGTGTATCCGACGATGTCATCGCCGTACTTGACATAGAGCACGTTGTCGTTGCTTACGACCGCGTACAGACCATGGTTGAAACGGCCCGCGTAGTTGGGGCCGAAGAGATCTTCGAGATCGCCTTTCATCTTATTCGCAGGAGTCTGACCATCAGAAGGCTCGTTCTCCGCCACCATGTTGGCGAATTGTATGAAGTTGTCTGTGGGTATGATATCATAAGAGTCGCTGTCTGCGTTGCCTTGTGTCGCATCATGGAGAGCCTCGACTTGGAGTCCTGCCGTGGGGGGTGACCAAGTGTCTCTGCGAAGATAGCTGACTTTGTCCGTCCCGACCTGCCACATGTAATTCGAATCGATGGAGGCCAGTGTCATGATGTTGACCGGGCCTGCGTAGCAGATGTCCCTGCTTGCGAGGTTGGCCTCGATTGGCTCCGCAGTGCCAGGGGTCGGTCCATTTGGAGTCGAGTCACTCTGAGAAGGGTCGAAGTGGGCGATGGCGTACAGTGGGGCAGCCAGATGGGGGTTTTCGGCAGGCTTGTTGTCTTCCGTTCGAGTCCGCTTTTTGTTCTTTCCGTTTCGGTCCGGCTTTGCATGCTTTCCGTTTCGGGCCGGCGTTTCGTTCTTGCCAGCTCGATTTGGCTTTTCGTACGAGCAGGAATCTGTATTGGGTTGGAATCGCTTGTTCATCTTTGGGGGCCTTGAATCGGAAGGTTCCGAAGTTCGAGTGCTTGTGCCAGTTGTTGGCCGCGTGCAGTCTTACCGTGTCAGGTGAGTCTGTCAAGGAACTGATGAGCTAAGTATGGTGTTTGAAGATCGTGTGATGACTCCCATGTGGGCAAGTCTGGTGGGCATGGGTGGATTCGACTAGCTCCTGCGTCATGCTGGCCCTATCGAGCGGTGGTGGCGGAGTACGATGTTCTCGCCTGTAATCCTGCCTGTAATCCTGCCT
>JBCCWC010000335.1:0-9270 GCA_039194325.1 Myxococcota bacterium | reverse complement strand
TTGCGCACCGATTCTCCGCTCGGCTCGTTCGGGAGGCACAGGCGCTGGCCCGCCTGTCGCATCCCAACGTGGTGCAGGTGTACGAGGTGGGCAACCACCAGGGCCGAACCTTCGTGGCGATGGAGCACGTGCCGGGGGTGACCCTGCGGCAGTGGCAAGCCCAGCCCCGGCCATGGCGCGAGTGCGTAGAGGTCTACGTGCAGGCGGGGCGTGGCCTGGCCGCGGCCCATGCCAAGGGTCTCGTGCACCGCGACTTCAAGCCGAGCAATTGCATCCTCGACAGACAAGGGCGGGTCCGGGTCTTGGACTTTGGGTTGGTCCGCGAGGTCGATGTACCCGCCGGTGGATCGCTGGCTGGCGACTCGTTGCCCGGTGCGTGGCTCGATGTGCCGTTTTCGTCGGAGTCGACGACGTCGGTGGGGACGATCATGGGGACGCTGGCCTATATGTCGCCCGAGCAGCTGCGGGCCGAGTCGGCCGACGCGCGCGCCGATCAGTTCTGCTTTTGTGTCGCGCTCTACGAGGCCCTCTACGGTGAGCGTCCTTTTTCGGGTAGCACGCCCGGATCTCGTTCGATGGCGATCGAGCGCGGTTGTCTCGAGGTTCGGCGCGAGGTTCGGCTCGAGGTTCGGCCCGAGGCAGATCCGGTGCCCTCGCGCCTCCGCGACGCGGTGCTCCGGGGGCTGGCGTACCGGCCCGAGGATCGGTGGGCGTCGATGGACGCGCTGCTCAGCGAGCTCGAGGACATCATCGCGTCGCCCGGAGTAGTGGGGGCAGGGTGGATGGGTCGGCTGGGTCGGCTCATGGTCGCCGCGGCCATCGCGATCGGTATGGGTGGTGCGGGTTCCACCGCGCTCGATGGAGTCGAGCCCATCGATGGCACTGAAGATCAGGCCCGGAGCGGCGCATGAGCCCCGGGCGTGGTGTGCTGTGCGGGGTCCTCCGCCTCGTTCGGGCGCGACCGTGCGATGCCCTCGACCTCTCGGCACAGGCGCTGCTCGGCGCGTCGCAGGATCCCGTCGACCTGGCCCACGGTCATCCCGGTGCTCTGGGCGATCTCGCGTAGCTTCAGCCCGTGGACGTGGCGCAGGGCCATCAGATCCTGCTGCTCGGCGGGGAGTCGGCGTAGCGCCTCGAGGGCCAGGTCTCGCCGCTGTGCCCCGAGCACCAGGGACTCGACGCCGGTGGTGTCGTCCCAGACCGCGGACGTCAGCTCGCAGATAGGTGGCGCATGGCCGCGGAAGTGCTCCTGTACCTTGAGTCGTGCGATGCCTCGGAGGTAGGGCCCGAAAGGACCGGTGATCTCGGCCTTCTTCTTCAAGGCGATCTCGAAGCTGGCCTGAACGATGTCCATGGCCGCCACGACGTCGCCGCCGACCCAGCGCAGCACTGTCCGAGAGATCCAGGGGAATTGATAGCGGATCAGCCGATCGCCGGCCGCCTGGTCGCCGTCCCGCCATGCGATGAGCAGGGCCTTGTCCTCGACCAGGCTCATCGTCGGGCGTGCTCGCTCGGGCTCCATCGCCTCGGTCGCGCCCACGGTCGAGGTGTGGCCGGGGCGGCGCGGGGTATCGAATGAAGGTGCCATCGTGGGGGTGTACACAACCTGATTCGTCGATCGTTCGTTGAGTAATTTGACATAGAATGCGTGGTCACATCTCGTTGCGTGATTCTCGGTCATATCTCGTAGTGTTGTTCTCGGTCACATCTCGTTGCATCGTTCTCGGTCCTATTTCGTTGCGTGATCCTCGGTCAACTCTCGCGGTTTCGTTTTCGGCAGTCCACGCACGACAGTGGTGTTCGATCGGTCGATCGATCGGTCGATTACAACGACAGTGGCCAGGTGTGGCTACAACCCTTGCCCCCGCGGTGGGTGCGGCCGGTTCCTCGCCGTCCTCGTCGGCGCGCCGCCGTCGCGAGCCGGTCGAGCGTAGCCACGGAGTTGAGCCGACCATGCTCAGACCATGCGCAGACCATGCATGGTTGACGACGGGTCGCTGGCTCGACAGTTGCGTGCCTACGACGGGACGCCCGTAGCTGATATCTTCGTGGGGGCGGTTGTACGGCCGTTGTGGGGCTGCTGGAGGCCCGTTGGGGTCGCCTTCCCATCTGCGCTACCCTGCCGCCCACCTCATGGCCGAAGACAGCGACGACGGACGCTACCGTACCTATCGAGGCAATATCCTCCAGCGGATCGGGCTGGTCGGCCCCACGCCAGAGCTGGCCGGTTCCCCCGAGATGCCGGTGTGGATGCACCCGATCGAGTTCTCGCAGATCCGGGCGGTGCTCCATGCGGTCGCCCCGCGGTTCATGGTGGAGTGGGGCAGCGGCGGCAGCAGCCGGGCGTGGCTCGATGCCTTGCCCGATCTGGAGCGCCTTTACTCGGTGGAGCACCACGTGCAGTGGGGGCAGCGGGTGCGCGAGTCGATCGACGACCCGCGCTTTACCCTTGACTTGAAGCCACCCCCCGAGGACTCGCCCGAGCCCGAGCACCGGCCGGGCGACAAGCAGACGGCGGCCGCGCATCGGGCGTGGTGCATGCGCTGCGAGGACGATCCGGAGCTGATGGCGCACTACGTGACCGCTCCCCGCACGGCAGGGGTGACCTTCGACGTGGCGCTGGTCGACGGACGGGCCCGCACCCGGTGCCTGCACGAGGCGTTCGAGCGGGTGCGCCCCGGCGGGGTGGTGATCCTCCACGACGCGCAGCGCTCCGAGTACCGCGCGACGGTCAAGGCGCTGGGCGGTGGCCTCTATCTCGAGCCCTGGGTGCAAGGACAGATTTGCCTGATGCGGGTCCCACATTAGGTCCCTGCGACAGCTCTACGCGATCCTGGCGCCGCACGGCGGCCCGGGGGTTCGGTTCGAGATCCGAAGCGAGGGCGAGCTTCATCGGTCCGTTCAGACCGATCGCCTTGGAGGCGGCCTGTTTGGTCGTCTGAGCCACATCGAGACCGAGGGCCAGGGGCTCGGGCTCGCGGCGCTCAGGCGCCGCGGTCTTCGACCAGGCGCACCACTTCCTCGAGGACCGCGGCCGCGCGGCGCTGCCGGGTGGCGCTGCGCTTGGCGCGAGTCACCCCGTAGGACAGCGTCCGCTGGCGTCCCGGCGTGAGTGACTGCCAGGCAGCGGCAGCCTCGGGATCGGCCTCGAGCGCGGCCTGTAGCTCGTCGGGCAGATCCACGTGGTCGGGGTCGGGGTCGGGCCCCAGGGTCACGTGGACCGCGGTGCCGTCGGACAGGCCCGCCTCGCGTAGCCACGCCCGCCCGAACTTGAGGCAGCGGGTCCCGTCGGGCCGACGGTGCATCGCCCGGCGAAACGTACGATCGTCCAGTGTTCCCGTCAGCCGCACCGCCCCCGCGGCGTCCAGCGATCGGGCCACCGCATCGGGGATCGGAATGAAATGCTTCATATAGCCGTCGTCGACCTCCGGGTCGAACAAAACCGGCGCGGTGAACTCGAAGGAGGAGGGGAGCGTGGCGGTGCGCATGAGCCTCGGATCACGAGCGTGGAGCTCATCTGTCGCCTACCACCAACGGGCCCAGATGCCCGCGTCCGAGCGATCCGGAGGCGATCGGTGCGGACGCTCGGGCTCGGCTCGGGCGCTCAGGCGAGGTCGCGCTCTTTGAGCAGCGTGATCACCTGCTCGGCCAGCGCCTCGGCCGAGATGTCCCCGCCACTGTTGAGTCGGATCTCCGGATCGACCGGTGCCTCGTAGGGCGCATCGATCCCGGTGAAGTCCCGGATCTCGCCCGCGCGTGCCTTCTTGTATAGCCCCTTGGGGTCTCGCTGCTCGCACACCGACAGCGGCGCGTCCACGAAGACCTCCACGAACCGGTCCGGCCGCATGCGCGCTCGCGTCGCCTGGCGGTCGCGGTTGTAGGGGGCGATCACCGCCACCAGGGCCAGTGTGCCCGCGCGGGCGAACAGCCGGCCTACCTCGCCGATCCGGCGCACGTTCTCGGCGCGATCGCCGGGGGAAAACCCCAGATCCTCGCACAGCCCGGTGCGCACCACGTCACCATCGAGCAACATCGTGTGTCGGCCCAGCTCGTGCAGTCGGCGGTCCACGAGGTTGGCGATCGTGCTCTTGCCGGCGCCCGACAGGCCGGTGAACCACACCAGCCCACCCAAGTGCCCGTGCAGGCGCTCGCGATCCTCGGGGGTCAGACGGGGTATGCCCAGTTCACCGACCGACAGCGGATTGGCCATGGATTGGGGCAATAGCGCGAGGCACTCGGGTCGTCCAGTCATGAAATGCGCATTGTTCGCGTTTCCCTCGAACGGATCCCACAAAACCGCAAGAAATTGGACCTGGCCGATCCCCTGAGCGACCGTTCACCCCGCACCCTTGCGCATTGTGCACGGGTCCCCTTCGCGCCATGGCCATGACTCAGCTCTCGCTGCTTCCGCCCGCTCTGTCTTCGGAACCCTCGTCTGGCGGTCCGCCGCCACCTCCGAGTGCCTCAGCGCGTGGTGAGGCTGGCGAGGGGGGCGAGGGTGGGGGAGGCCCGGGGGAGATCCGCGGAGATCTCGCGGAGGAAGCGCGTCGCAAGTACCTCAACTATGCGTTGTCGGTCATCACGGCGCGGGCGATCCCCGACGTGCGCGACGGCCTGAAGCCGGTGGCCCGCCGGATTCTCTACACGATGTTCCACGAGCTGCGGCTCTTGCACGAGGGGCGGCACCGCAAGAGCGCCAAGGTCGTGGGGGACGTGATCGGCAAGTACCACCCGCACGGCGACGGGGCGGTCTACGACGCGATGGTGCGGCTGGCCCAAGACTTCGTGATGCGGGCGCCGTTGGTCGACGGCCACGGCAACTTCGGTTCGCTCGACGGGGACTCGCCGGCCGCCTATCGCTACACCGAGGCCCGGCTGTCGGAAATCGCGGCGCAGCTTCTGACCGAGCTGTCCAAGGACACGGTCCACTTCCGCGACACCTTCGACGGCACCGGGCGGGAGCCTATTGTGCTGCCCGCTCGGTTCCCGCAGCTTTTGGTCAACGGCGGCACGGGGATCGCGGTGGGCATGGCCACCGCGGTGCCGCCCCACAACCTCGGCGAGGTGATCCGGGCGTGCACCGCCCTCATCGACAAGCCGGAGCTGTCGGTCAAGCAGCTGATGCGCTCGATCAAGGGCCCGGACTTCCCCACCGGCGGCGAGCTGGTGGCCAGCCGGGCCGATCTGGCCGCGACCTACGAGTCGGGCAAGGGGTCGTTCAAGCTGCGCGGGCGCTGGAAGCTCAAGGAGAGCAAGCAGGGGCCGATCCTCGTGGTGTACGAGATCCCCTATGGCGTGGAGAAGGCGGGCCTGGTCGAGGAGATCGGGCAGGTGATCCTCAGCAAGAAGCTGCCGGCGCTCATCGGCGTGCAGGATCTGAGCACCCGCGACATCCTCGTCGAGCTGCAGCTGGACAAGAAGGTCAGCGTCGATCCCGAGCTGGTGATGGCCTACCTGTTCAAGCACACCAAGCTGCAGGTCTCGATCAAGGTGGATCTGACCGTCTTGGTGCCCACCGACAACCCCGAGGTCGGGGCTCCGGCGCGCCTGGATCTGCGGCAGATCCTGCGGTACTTCCTCGACTTTCGCTTCGCCACCGTCAAGCGGCGGCTCGAGTACGAGCTGCGGCTGCTCGAGCGGCGGATCCACATCCTGGAGGGCTTCGAGAAGATCTTCGATGCGCTCGATCGCGCCATCAAGCTCATTCGCCAAAGCGACGGCAAGGCCGACGCGGCCAAGAAGCTGATGCGGGCCTTCGATCTCGACGACGAGCAGGCCGACGCTATTCTCGAGACCAAGCTCTATCGGCTGGCCAAGCTGGAGATCAAGAAGATCCGCGAGGAGCTGGAGCAAAAGCGCAAGCAGGCCAAGCGACTGCGGGGGATCTTGCGCAGCAAGGCCAAGCTGTGGACCCTGGTCAAGCAGGAGCTTTCCGAGGTGGCCGAGCGCTTCGCCGACTCGCGCCGCACCAAGCTAGGGGCCGAGGACATCACCGAGGAGTTCTCGGCCGAGAGCTTCATCGTCGAGGAGGACGCGGTGGTCCTGGTCACCCGCGACGGGTGGATCAAGCGCCAGCGCAGCATCAACCTGGCGACCACCCGCATGCGCGAGGGCGACGAGCCGCTGGCGCTGGTGGGGGGCAGCACCCGCGAGTGCATCGTGTTGATGACCAACATGGGCTCGGCCTACGTGTGTCGGATCAATGACGTACCGCCCTCTACCGGCCACGGCACCCCGGTGCAGAAGCTGTTCAAGTTCAAGGACGGCGAGCGGGTGGTGGCCGCGGTGGGGACCGATCCGCGGGTGATGGAGGAGCTTTCGGAGCCCAAGCCCGAGCTTGGCGAGGAGTACGAGGAGCCCTACCCGCACATGCTGGCGGTCACTCGGCAGGGCCAGAGCCTGCGCTTTACCCTGTGGCCCCACTGCGAGCCCAGCACCAGCCGCGGCCGCATGTTCGCGCGTCCGGGCAAGGGCGACGAGGTGGTCTCGGTGTTCAAGGTCTACGCCGAGGACATCGTGGCTGCGCTCAGCCGCAAGGGGCGCCTTTTGACCTGCGAGGCTGGCGAGGTCAACCTGTTGTCGGGGCCCGGCAAGGGGGTGCGCCTCATCAAGCTCGATCCCGGCGACGAGATCGTCGGCGCGTTCCCGGCCGACATGCCGGTGGTGATCCACAAGACCTCGGGGGGCAAGCAAAAGCTCTCCGGGGCGGATCGCGAGCCAGTAAGCCGCGGGGGCAAGGGGCGCCCGGTGTTCAAGCGCGGTACGGTCAAGCGCCTGGAGCTGCCCCCGCCGGTGGTGCCGGATCTGAGCACCGAAGAGGGCTAGCCGAGGGGTAGACACCATGGCCACGAGCAAGAAGACCAAGGCCCGCGCGACCAAGAAGCAAAGCTACGGCGCGGACGCGATCCAGTTCCTCGAAGGGGTCGATCACGTCCGCAAGCGCCCCGGGATGTACATCGGCGGGGTCAACAAGGAGGGCCTGCACCACCTGGTGTGGGAGATCCTCGACAACGCGGTCGACGAGGTGATCAACGGTCATGCCTCGGAGATCACCGTCGAGCTCGACGAGGATCACCAGGGGATCTCGATCGTCGACAACGGCCGGGGGATCCCCGTCGACAAGCACCCGCAGCTGAAGATCCCCGCCGTGGTGGCCGTGTTCACCAAGCTGGGGGCGGGCGGCAAGTTCGACGACGAGAGCTACAAGCACTCGGGCGGTCTGCACGGGGTGGGGGCCGCGGTGGCCAACGCGCTGTCGGTCGAGCTGACCGTGGAGGTCTGGCGCGACGGCGGCCGCTGGAAGATGGCGTTCGAGCGCGGGGTGCCGGTGGGCACGCTGCAAAAGCTCGGCAAGTCCCGGGGCTCGGGCACCCGGGTCCACCTGCGGCCCGATCCCAGCGTGTTCAAGCGCCACACCTTCGATCTGCTGGTGCTGCGCGAGCGCCTGGAGGCCAAGAGCTACCTGCACAAGGGGCTCAAGATCACCCTGGTCGATCCCAAGGGGCCCACGTCCGAGGTCTTCCAACATGCGCAGGGGATCGTCGACTACCTCACCAAGCTGGTGCAGGTGCGGGGCAAGCCCGCGGTGCACCCGGGGGTGTTCGTGTGCGAGCGGGCCGAGGATCCCAAGCTCGAGGCCGTGCTCGCCTGGACCGAGGCCACCGAGGATGCCACCTATTCGTTCGTCAACGGCGTGCCCACCCCCGATGGCGGCACCCACGAGCAGGGGTTTCGCAATGCCCTCGGCAAGGCCTTGCGGGCGTACATGCAGGCCCACAAGCTCGAGCCCAAGGGGGTCAATATCACCCTCGAGGACATGCGCGAGGGGCTGGTGGCGATCCTCAGCACCTACGTGCTCGAACCTCAGTTCCAGAGCCAGACCAAGAACCGCCTCAACAACCCCGAGGTGACCGGCCAGGTCGAGGGCACCCTGCGGCCTGCCCTCGAGCAGTGGCTGCACGAAAACCGCAGCGTGGCCGAGGCGATCGTCGCCCGGGTGATCGCGGCTGCTCGGGCGCGGATGGCCTCGCGGGCGGCCAGCCAGAAGGTGTCACGCAAGAACGCGGCCGCGGCCCGGCTCAACTTGCCCGGGAAGCTGGCCGATTGTGCCAGCACCGATCCTCGGCGCTCCGAGCTGTTCATCGTGGAGGGCGACAGCGCGGGCGGCTCGGCCAAGATGGGGCGAGATCGCAAGACCCAGGCGATCCTCCCGCTGCGGGGCAAGGTGCTCAACGCCGAGCAGGCCAGCTTGTCCCGGGTGATGGCCAACGAGGAGCTGGGCAACGTGGTCAAGGCGCTCGGCTGTGGGATCGGCAAGGAGTTCGACCTGTCGCGGCTGCGCTACGGCAAGGTGATCTTGTTGATGGATGCTGACTCCGACGGTCACCACATTGCCACGCTGCTGCTGACGTTCTTCTATCGCTATATGACCGATCTGATCCGCAAGGGGCACGTGTACCTGGCCCAGCCGCCGCTCTACCGGGTGGACGTGGGCAAGGAGACCCACTGGGTGGCCGACGATGCCGCCTTGCAGCGCCTGCTGGGGGAGATCAAGCGGGGCAAGCCCGAGATCCAGCGGTTCAAGGGGCTGGGCGAGATGATGCCCGAGACCCTCAAGTCGACCACCCTTGATCCGGCGCATCGGCAGCTCATCCAGGTGTCGATCCGCGACGAGCTGGCCACCGATCGTACGATTGCTGACCTGATGGGCAAGGACGCGCAGGCGCGCTATCGCTTCATCATGGAGCGGGCGGCCGAAGCCGACGAGCTGGATATCTAGACCATCGCTACGACTCGAAGACCTCGTTGAGGTGGGTCGCAGTGGCGGCGCGATGGAGCCACTGACGCAGGGTCTCGAGGTTGCGGCAGTGCTCGATGCGCTCGCGCACGGCGGGCTCGAGGGAAAGCCCCCGTGCTTGTAGGAGCATGATGAGTGCAGCCGCTTGGCCCTTGCGCTCGCCCCTGCGCTCGCCCCTGCGCTCGCCTTCGAGAAGGCCCTTGCGCTCGCCCTCGAGCAGGCCCTTACGCTCGCCCTCGAGCAGGCCCTTGCGCTCGCCCTCGCGCTCGCCCTCCACAAAGCCCTTGCTCTCGCCCTCCGCGTAGATCTTCTTACCCCACTCGCTCTGGGGCTGATAGCTGCCCAATAGTATCATGAGTTGTCTCCTTGTTGTTTTGCCGATGAGTGCCAAGAACTGATCCCAGTAGAGATCGTGCCGTGGATCGGGTTGTTGATGGGATCTTAGGTCGAGTGCCTGCCAGAGGGCTTCGCCG
>JBCCWC010000334.1:0-9348 GCA_039194325.1 Myxococcota bacterium | reverse complement strand
GCAGCAGCGGAGGCAGCAGCTCGTCGTCGGGCGGTATGGGGTTCATGTGCCCGCCCGGTGGAGGTATGGCGTGCAATGTGCCCGCCGACTGTCCCTCCAACGCCTGCTACACGCTGGGGGCGCTGGGAGGCGTGTGCTCGGAGTGCGACGAGGATGCCGATTGCGCGTTTGGATGCAGCGCCGGCAACCCGCTGTCCGGCGACTGTGCGTTTTGCTGCGACGGCACCCTGGGCTGCGGTTGCGAGACGGATCTGGCGTGCCAGGGCGGTCTTCCCTGCGCCCAGCTCTTGTCCGTCCCGGGCATCATCGACATCTCCACGTGTAGTGAGTGTGCGAGCGATGCGGATTGCCCGGGGGGGAACCTGTGTGCGCCGTCGTATGATCTGTCCAGCCTCGGCGGGCAGCTAGGGTGTGTGCCCCCGATGTCGCTGCCCAACGGCGAGGGCTGCGACATCGCCGGCTCGGGCGACATGCAGTGCGTGTCGGGCAACTGCGCCTCGGCGACCCTCATGGGGATCCCGATCATCGGGGTCTGCTCGGAATGCGACGAAGATGCCGATTGCGGCGGAGGCGTGTGCGTGCTGCCCGAGATCGTCCTGGTGGGGGTGATGCTCGACGTCGTCCCCGGCATGTGCATCTGACGCCGCGGGCTCGCGCTCGCGGGTGTCGCGGACAAAGGGGCAGCGCTCGCGGTGCCCCCGAGCGCTCGACCGCCTCAGCCCTCAGCCCTCCGACTCGCTCGGGGGGCCCGACTCGCTCGCGCCCGGATCGGCGCCGAGCGAGGGCTCCAGCAGCGACAGCGCGCGCTCGGCCCCCATGGTGGCCAGCAGCGTGCTGAGCTTGGGCCCACGGTCGCGGCTGAGCAATAGATCGTAGACCAGCGGGTAGAACTCCTTGAGCGGCATCGCCAGCTCGCCCGACAGCTCCTTGAGCCGAGCACCCAGTCGAGCGTCGCGGGCCCTGGGATCGTCGCCTCGCGATCGCTCGGCCTGCAGCGCTTGCACCACCCGCGCCAGGGCCGTCCGGTGCTCGCCTTCTACGGTGCGCACCACCGCCTCGCCGCGGATCCGATACCGAAAGTCCTCGGGTGCATACTGCTCGATCCAGTTCCACACGCAGCGTGCCCGCTGCTCGAACCGTCGCCGGGCCTCGTCGTCGCCCAGCTGGCCGTTGGCCTCGTAGTAGCCCCGTGTTCGCTCGATGTCGCCGTCGAATAGCTGCAGGTTGACCGACAGGTGCCGAAACCCGGCCAAAGAGGGGGCGGGGCTCCCGGCCTCGATCCGCCGGTGGTCGACCGTGGCCAGCTGCATGGTGCGCCGCGCGGCCTGGCGCTTCTTGTCCTTGCGCCCGCCGTCGTCGGCCTCGTGGGCCAGCCGGAATGCGCGATCGTAGTCCTCGTAGATCTTGATCACGTCCAGATCGAAGGAGATCGCAAACTCGGTGTTGGGCCGGTAGCTGGCGAACAGCCAGCGCAGCACCTCGGGCTCGTAGACCGCGAGGCAGTCGGCCACCGTCACCACCCCGCCGCGCGAGCTGGACAGCTTGCCCCCCTGGCCCTTGCTCGACACGAAGTCGTAGCCCACGTACTGCGGCGCGCTCCAGTCGTAGACCGCGGCCACGATCCGCTTGGCCGTGTCGTAGCTGCCTCCGGCGGAGCTGTGGTCCTTGCCGCCCGGCTCGAAGGCGACCTGCTCGTGGGCCCAGCGCATGGGCCAGTCCACCCGCCAGGGGAGCTTGAGGTTGCCCCCTTTGCGCAAGTCGACGTCTTGGCTGTGGCCACAGTGCTGGCAGTCGTAGTGCACGCCCCACTGGCCGTCCCACGAAAAGCGCAGCTCGTTCTTGCCGCACTGATCGCAAAACCCGGCCAGGGGCAGCCAGTCGTCGGCCAGCAGCTTGTGCGCGCCGTGCTCGCGGCGGGCGTCGTTGAGGATCTCGCGGATCGTGTCGCTGGCCGCCAGCGCCTTGCGGATCCCCTCGGCGTAGGCTCCGTTGCGGTACTGGCGGTGCTGGCGGATGAACTCCGGGGCGATCCCCAGCCCCCCCAAGCTGGCCTCGAAGCTCGCGATGTGGTGCGAGGCGTAGCTGTCGTGCTCGCCCCAAGGGTCGGGCACGTCGGCGATGCTACAGCCGAGGTTTTGCTGCAATAGCTCCTGCTGGGGCGCATCCTTGGGGACCTTGCGCATGTGGTCGAAGTCGTCCCACGAATAGATGAAGCGCACCGGCAGGCCGCGATCACGCAGGGCTCGGGCCACCAGATCCACCGTGATCACCTCGCGGAAGTTGCCGATGTGCACCACCCCCGAGGGCGTGATGCCGGCCGCTACCGCGATCGTCGTGGCCTTGGGGTGCGCGCGGATGGTCCGGTCGGCGGCCTGGTCGGCCCAGTGGTTGAGGTGCGGATCACGAGCGTTCGCTTCGGCCATGACGGGGTGGTTTTGGCCGAACAAGTGCGCCCGTGGCAAGGCTGCCGGCGCACTTTGATCGGGCGACGATCCCGGGCTCGGCGGGCGTGGCTGGGCTGGCGGGCTCGGCCGGGCACGGCGGACCGGCCGGCTCGCCTACTGCTTGTCGCACTTGGCGTCGGAGGCCAGGCGTGTGGGGCCGTCGAGCAGGAACGTCGAGGCCCCCGCGGCCTTGTAGTGGTCGACCGAGGCATACGCGTTGCTGCACAGGGCCTTTTGGTCGCGCTGGTACTTGGCCACCGCGGCCAGGCCTTCTTTGGCGCGCCCCAGCAGGATCTCTTTTTCCTTGGCGTTACTCTCGGCGGATTTGACCGCGGCCTCGTAGCTGCGCTTGGCCACGTCGAGATCCTCGGGTTTTTCCAGCTGGGTGTTGGACGCCGAGCCAAAGGCGGTCCCGATCATGGCCTCGGCGTGGAGGATGTAGGCGTAGGCCCCGGGCCCCGTGCTGGGGGCGGCCGCGGCCGCGGCCTCGAGCACCTGCTTGGCGGCCGCGTAGTCCTCCTGCGCCAGCAAGTAGGCGCCGCGGCCGAGCTTGGCCACCGCGTCGACCTCGGGATCTTGGAGCTTGCCGGCCATCTCCAGCGCGTACTGGGCCGGCGCCTCGGCGTTCTCGAAGACGATCTGCGAGTGGGCCACGGCCAGCCAGCCCCCGGCCAGCCCGCTGGCTCGATACTGGTTGGGCTCGCGCATGCCCGTGTGGATCGGCTCGAGGATCTGGATCCCCTCCTCGTAGTGACCGGTGAGGACCTGGTGCACGCCCTGTGCGAGCTCGGCCGGGTCGGGATCCTGCGCGGGCGGGGCCTCGGCCGGGGGATCGTCGGCGCTCGGGCTCCCCTCGGTGGCGGCAGCGGCGGCTCCGTCGTCTGGGGTGGTGGAGTCGGGCGTCTTGGACTTGCCGCAGGCGGGTAGCAGGCAGAGGGCCAGCAGGGGACTGAGGGTGCGCTTCATGGCTCGTGCTCGGTGGGGTCGGGCTCGGGTCCGTCTTGGGGGCCGGCTTCGGGTCTGGCTTTGGGGCCGGCTTCGGGTCCGGCTTCGGGTCCGGCTTCGGGTGGGGCCGGGTCCTCGGGGCGGGCGGGCTCGGGTCGCTCGAGCAGCCGGACGTCCACGTGGCCCGTGCTGCCGAGCGTACCGTATACCAGCTGGGCGGGATCTTCGTGCTCGCCGACCACCTCGCGCTCGAAGTGGGCGATCACCTCGATCCGATCGCCGATGTAGAGCGACACGCTCTCGTAGTGAGCCCCGGTCTTGTCGGTGGGTGCGGTGACCCGGGCCACCTCGAGCTGCTCCACGCCGCTGCGGCCGCTGTCGTCGGCCACGATGATCAGATCGGCCCCCACCGCGGTCTGCGGCCCGGCGCCGGCCCGGTTGCGCCACACGCACTCTCGGCCCGGCCGACCGCCGAGGTTGCCCGAAGCGCTGACGATCGTGCCTTCGACCCGGATCGCCCCGTCCTGTGCCTGGGCTATCGCGGTCGGCGAGCGCTGCTCGAGCCGCTCCACCGTGGCTCGCCATGCCGCGTCGCGACGGCCGCCTCCGCCCACGAAGCGATCCCGGCCCCGGGGGGTTATCGCGGCCGCCCCCAGCTGCGACCGAAACCGGCGGGAACCCACGAAGAACACCACCACCGCCACGGGCACCAGCAGCGCGAGCCACAGCAGCTGGTCGGAGTCCCAGCCGGCGAACATGGAGAACGGGTTGTCGGCGCTGGGGGGCGACGCGGCGAGCGTCGCTCCCACCCACGGGCACGGGCTCACCAGTACGCCTCGACCAGGCCCAGGGTGTAGTGATCCTTGGTGTCGTCGTTGCCGTCGAGGCTCACCTTGCCCTCGACCAGCGAGCGCCCGACCTTGCCCGGGGCGATCTCGGCGATCGCCGCCCCGCGCAGGGTGGGCCCGTCGGTGAACTTGACCACCGGCACCACGTCATGCAGCGGCACGGTGCCTCGGTTGCGCACCAGCACCACCCAGCGCACCCGGCCCAGCCACATCTCGGCTGCGCCCTCGACCTTGAGCTCGACCACCGGCTCCACGTCGTACGCGCGGTTGGGGCGGTCGTTGGTCAGCCGGGGCAGCAGCTGCATGCGCTGGTTCTTGTGATCCATCTGCACGAAGAACTCGCGCATCACGTTGAGCCCCAAGAGGCCCTCCGAGCGCTCGTTGACGCAGGCATCGCACACCGACACCAACAGGCCGGGGATCCGCACCTGGCCCAGGCGCAGCTGGGGCAGGTGGACCATGCGGCTCTCCCGGGGCCCCGACGCCGTGTTGAAGGTCAGCGTGGGCGCATCCTCGGGCACCTCGATGCCCAGCTTGGCCGCGGTCTCGCTGCTGATCGTGGTGTAGGACGCCCCGGTGTCGAACAGGTAGCGCAGGGTCAGCTCGGCCTTGGGCCCCTGAAGGGCCGCATCCATCAGGATCGCGGTGCCTCCCTCGGCCATGGGCACCAGCAGCGCTTTGCTGGTATCGACCTCGCCCTCTTCGGACTCGAGCAGGCTCCCGCGCACCTCGAGGCCCTTGGTGTCGGTGGGCGCCGTGAAGTCGGCCACGTGGTGGCCGAGCGCCGACATGACCCGAGTGGCCGAGTGCGAGTCGCTGAAGTAGTCCTCCGCCACCTGCGCTCCGTGGCCACGCAGCGCCGAGGCGACGATGTCCGGGGTCATCTGCATCGCGACCAGCAGCCCGCCTGCATTCCACAGCATGGGCAGCCAGGCCATCGACAAGACGATCCGGCGGGCGTCACCCTGGTGCTTCCACATCGCGATCGCAAAGGGCACCCCCAGCGTGATGGCCAGGGCGCACAGCCAGATCCACACCGAGCTGGCCGTAAAGCCGGTGCGTACCGTGGCCGCGGCGTGTCCCATCGACACCGTGATCCACATCGCCACCGCCAGGCTGGCCAGCGAGCCCAGGCCGAGCAGGACCCAGACCAACGCCAACAAGCCCGACTTGGCCGTGGACGAGGCCGAGTTTCGCGGGCGGATCGCCCGGGACGTGGTTGCCTTGCGCCGCGGCGGTCGAGGGGACGGAGACGGCCGAGGTGCGGAGCGGGGAGCCGCTGGACTCACGAATTCCGATACTAGCATTCTCATCTACCGCGTCACGGCTTCGTTGCCCCCCTCGGCGGGGTCGCCGGGGTTGCCGGGGTGATCTGCACTACCAACGCGACGGATCGGGCAACGCGACGGATCGGGTGCGATCGCCAACGGCCATGATCGCGCGCCTTCGTGGCGCTGGGGTCGGGCGGAGGTCGGTCGACGTCCTACGGGGACCGTTCGGGGCATTTCTGACCTTCGAGGACCAGTTGGGGCCTTGGCGCGGGGATCCAGGCCCTCTCTTTGCTTGGATTCGCTGTCCGGATAACTGTAGGATGAAACACGGTTTTCGCTGCGATGGGGGTGCCGACCTTCAGTGTGCGTTTCGAGTCCCAGGACGACTTCCTGGTCGAGTACACCGATCGTCTGCGCCACGGGCAAGCCCTGCTGCCGCTGCCCGATCCCCTCCCGCCGGGCACTCCAGTCCGGCTCAAGATCTCCCTGCCCGACGGCCGGGTCCTCTATGTGCTGGGGTCGGTCATTACCCACACGCGACGCGGTGATGATGGGTCTACGCCGATCCGTCTCGCCTTCGACCGCGATCACAAGGCCCAGCTCGAGGCCTGTGTACGCGGCCTGACCCACGACGAGCCTCCGGTGTTGGCTCAGCTCGCGTCGGACGACATGATCGATCCCGCCGGGATCAACGTGCTGTTGGTCGACGACTCGGTGAGCATGCGGATCGAGTTGGGCGATGCGCTACGGGCCCAGGGGTTGCGGGTCCGGGTGGCCGAGAACGGGCTCATCGCGCTCTCGGCGGCTCTGAAGCGACCGCCCGACTTGATCCTCACCGACGTGGAGATGCCAGAGATGGACGGGTGGGCCTTCTTGCGGACCGTTCGCAACCGGCCTCGCATCGCGCGGATCCCCATCGTGTTCCTGACCCACCTCAGCGACGAGATGTCTCGGATCCGGGGCTATCGGCTGGGGGTGGACGACTATCTGCCCAAGTCCATGCCCGCCGAAGAGATCCTCGCGAGGCTCCAGGGAGTGTTGGCTCGTCGGCGCCGGGTCGAGGCGACGCGGGCGGGCACGGCGGGGCAGGAGGGCATGCGGGGTCGGCTGGAGCACGTGCGGCTGGGCAGCTTGCTCGCCTTCCTCGGGTCGGAGCGTCGCAGCGGAGCGCTGCACGTGACCCGGGGATCGGACGCGGCCACCCTCCACCTGGACAAGGGCACCCTCGAGTGCGTCGAGGGGCTCGGGCGCTTCTCCCATCCGCACGACCGGGTGTTCGAGCTGCTCAGCTGGACCCACGGCGAGTTCGAGCTGATGACCGACCTGGGCCTGCCCGCCATCGCGAGCGAGCAGCCCACCACCCCGCTGACCTACTTGCTGATGGAGCATGCTCGGCGCGAGGACGAGTCCAAGGCGGTGATGTGAGCGGGGGCGGCGGGCTCAGCCGCTGGCCTTGATCGCGCAGATCCCATCGACCTTCCATACCCCGCGGGCCTCGTAGGGATCCGTATAGAGGATGAAGAAGTCGGAGCCCGCGTTGCCGCAGGCGTTCTTGGCCGCCTCCATGGCTTCCTTGACGGTGGGGGCATGGCCCCGGTACGTGCCGATCTCCGACCAGGCTTGCTCGAGATCGTCCTTGGACTTGACCACCCTGACGTCCTGGGCGGGCACGGGGGCGGGCTTGGTTCGGTGGTCGGTCTCTCGATAGAACGACTTGTAGGCGGTGGCGCAGCCCGACAGCAGGGCGGCGGCGGTCAGGCAGGTGCAAAGAGCGAGGCTTCGGCGGCGCATGGTGACAGCGTGTTCCTGGTTGGCGGCTTGGACGGAGGGATCGGCTCCCGCATTCTGTCGCCGTTCGCGGCGGTGGCCCCTCGCGGGTGTCGCGGCGAATGCGGTCGTTCGCGAGATCGACATCAGGGCGGCCGAGGTCGGGCTTCGGGTCAAGCGGCAGAGCTCGGGTCTGGTGAGGTGGTTTTTGGTGAGGTGGTTGTGGGTGGGTTGTTTGTGGGCGAGGGGCTCTTCTGAGTCGGTACGCCCGCGCGGGGGAGCGTGACCTGGAAAACGGCGCCCGAGGTTGCCCCGGACCGTAGCGGGGGTCGGGCCCCGGCGTCCAGGCACTCCAGCGTTCCCCCCATGCCTTGGACCAGGCCCCGGCTGATCGCCAGGCCCAGGCCCGTGCCTTCCCCGGCCTTGGCGGTGGTCACGAAGGGCTCGAACAGGCCGGGGCGCACCTGCGCGTCGACCCCGGGGCCGGTGTCCTGGACCTCGAGCACGACCCGGTCGCCCTCGGTGTCGATCTGCACGCGGACCACGGCGGGATCCGCCGTGGCGGCCGCGCGGCAGCCGTTGACCACCAGGTTTTGCACGACTTGGTCGAGCTGGGCGGGGTCGGCCGTGGCCGTGGCCGTGGCCGAGCCGGTCACCACAAGCTCGACGGCATGGCAGCGGGGGTCGTGCCGCAGCAGGGACAGCAGGCGCTCCACCGCGTCGTGCACCACGACCGCCGTCGCCTGGCCGGCGGCGGGTCGGCTGTAGTCGAGCAATTGGCTCACGGTGATCTGGATCCGTTCTAGCTGCACGCGGCTACGTTCCAGCAGGGCTCGCTGGTCGTCGGCCAGGGCCGGCTCGGTCCGCGGGTCGAGCAGCAGCTCCACATAGCCCAGGATCGCGGCCAGCGGGTTGCCCACCTCGTGGGCGACCCCGGCCGACAGTCGGCCCACCGAGGCCAGCTGCTCGGCGCGCACCAACGACTCGCGCTGGGCCGCGTTTTGCTCGACCTGCTCGCGCAGCGATCGGGTCATGCGATTGAACGCATCGGCGAGGGCGGAGAACTCTGCGGGCCCCTGCGCGGGGACCTCCGTGTCGAGGCGGCCGTTGGCGACCTGGTCGGCTGCCCGACGCACCGCGGCCAGCGGGCGGAGCACCTGGGCCTCGAGCAACAGGCCCCCCAGCAGCAGGAGCACCAGGCCCACGCCTCCCGCAAGGACCAGCGTGGTGGTCCAGTCGCCGGTGCGGGTCCAGGGAGACGGCCGGGCGACGACCCGCAGCACCAGGGCGGTGTGGCGGCGGGTGGGGCCGAAGATCCGCAGGGCGTGATCCACCACGCGTAGGTCATCGCCGACTCGCTCGAGCTGGCCGTCGGCGTCGGGCTTGGGGGGGGGCAGCGCGGGGGCGGGCAGGCCGGCAGTGACGAGGACCGCGTGGCGATCTCGCCGCAGGTCGAGGCGATGGAGCTCGATCGACTCGATGCCCATGCTGCCCACGCTGGGGCGCAAGACCTGCTCGAGCGATCCTTGGGGGCCGCCCATCGGCGCCGTCGGATCGATCAGGGGACTGACGAGCGCGGCCAGACCGCGGGTGTGTTCGACCAGGCGCGCGTGTTGCTCGCCCTCATGGCGTTGTCGCCCGAGCAGCTCGGTGGCCAGCGACAGTGAGAACGCCGCCATCATCAGCACCACGGTGAGGGTGGCGATGAGCTCGAGCCGCAGGGATCGGGGCCGTGCCATGGGTGGTGCGATCTTGAACCGAAACGTCGGTAGCGGTCGAATATGGCCCTCGGGGGCGGTGTGGGGGCGTTTCGAGTCTGGCGAGGCCTGGGAGATCCATGCAGGGATCGGTGAACCGGGGGTGGAGCCGGTTCGTTGAGCTGAATGCAATGAGCGAGCGGGGCAGGTGGGTCGAGGATCTCACCCGATGCAATGGTTGGGCAGTGTGGAGGTCCGAGGATATCTCCGATGCAATGGTTGAGCGGGTGGTGGATGTCCCGGGACATCGCCAGCCCCGAGGCTGGCGCGGTGGTGGATGTCCGAGGACATCACGGATGCAATGGTTGAGCGGTGG
>JBCCWC010000333.1:0-9452 GCA_039194325.1 Myxococcota bacterium | reverse complement strand
CCTTCGACTGAGGTATCTATGCCGAGGGCCGGCTCGGGATGCGCGACGGAGTCGCGCCCGGCCTCGAGCTGTCTATGCCGAGGCCGGCTCGGGATGCGCGACGGAGTCGCGCCCGGCCTCGAGCTGTCTATGCCGAGGCCGGCTCGGGATGCGCGACGGAGTCGCGCCCGGCCTCGGTCTTGCCCAAGCGGCACCCAGGATGGATGAAAACCGGAGTTTTCTTGGGACGGGAGCTCGACTCCGCCGGCTTCGACCCGTGCGACGTCGGGCCGGTCACAGGCGGATGTCGATGTGGGCCTTGGCTCGCAACTGCCGGCGCAGCTCTAGCTCGGCCTTGTAGAAGGCTTGCGCCTCGAGCTGATCGCGGATCCGATCCTTGGCCTCTTCGTAGCTCAGGGCCGCTGACTCGACCTTCTCGACCACCTTGAACACCACGTAGCCCTGACCCGAGGCGGTGGGCCCCACCACCTCACCGGGCTGGGCGGCAAAGATCGAGTCTTCGAGACTGGGCGCGATGTCCCCCCGACCGATCGTGCGATCGGTCGCCCGCTCGTAGCCTATCGCCTCGGCCACCGCGGCCGGCTCCTCACCGTCACGCAACCGCCGGGAGACGGCCTGGGCCCGGGCAAACGCACGATCCCGATCGTCTCGCTCGGCCGACGCGGCCGCGAAGGTGAACTGCTCGACCCGAACCTTGGCGCTCTCGTCACGGGTCATTTTGCGGTAGTGCTCGCGCACCTGAGCCTCACTGACCGACCAGGTGGCGAGCAATTGCGCGACCCGATACTGGAGGATCTGGTCCCGCAGATCCTCACGGTACTCGGCCCACGTAGCGTACTCCTCGCTCGCCTTGACCTGCTCCTCGAGCTCGGACACCGTCAGGCCGTACCCCGCGGCCACGTTGGGCAAGGCCTGGTCGATGTCTTGATCGGTGACCCGGATCTCGAAGCGGCGCCCCTCGGCCCGCAGAAGCTCAAGGTCGATGAGCTCGTCGAGGACCTTGGCCTCTACGTCGCGTCGCTTTTGCTCGACCAGCTCAGCGCTGGCGTTCTGGGGCAGCTGCGACAGGGCCTCCTGGAGCAGAGGATGTCGCGCCGTCTGCCGCCGCAGCTCACTATGGAGGATGATCTGATCGCCGACCACCGCAACGACCCGATCGAGCGACACCCGGGCGGTCGGAGCCGCCGCGGCTGCCGTCGCGCCGGCCATCGACCCGGCCAACACCAGGATCATCGCGCTGAGGCCGAACCACACGAACCGCCGCACCATTGCGGACGGGATAGCAGGCTCAGCGAGCACCGAGCAAGCCCCGCGGGATCCCCCTTGGCTCCTCCGAGGCAGCTGGGGGGGTAGCTGGGGGGCAACCGGGGAACAACTAGGGCCGCGAGGGCGTCGTTGCCGGGTAGCGCTCGGCCAACTCCGCCCGCAGCGCCACCTCGGCGCGCACCAGCTGCGGCGCACGAACGGCCTGCACCACTTGCTCCTGCACGGAGGGATCCTCGAAGGGGCGGCGCTCGGCCGGCACGATCTGCTGCACCCGCCCCACCAGGAGCGTCCGCCCCACCACCACCGGGGCCGATAGCCAGTCGCCCGGGGCCAGCCCAGACTCGAAGAGGATCGCATGAAAGCCCGGATGCTCCACGTCGTCACGCGGCTGCAGCGGGGTGGCCACCGGAGTCCCGAGCTCGGCCAACGTCACCCGCCCCTCGCGCAGCCGCTCGAGCGCCGCCTCGGCTTGCTCGTGGGTCGCGAGGGCCACGCCTTCGAGGTTGCGCTGCTCCTCGGTCCAAAATCGATCCGGATGCGTGTCGTACCACGACCGCAGCGCCTCGAGATCAGCCGCGACGGCGGCCCGCGGCACCCGACGCTCCAGCTCCGCCGCCAAAAAGAGCGCCGCCTCCTCTTCGAGGAGCGCAAACTCGACCCGAGGATCGGCGCCCAGCCCCTCGTCGACCGCCTGCTGGGCCATCAGCTCGGCCGCCACCAGCGACTCGAGCAGCGCCATCCGGCCTTCGACCCCGGCGAACCTCAATTGCGCGTAGGGCCCCAGCTGGGCCTGCACCCCGAGTAGATCCTCGGGACCCAGCACGGTCGGCCCCACCACCGCGAGCTTGCCCGGTGGGACTCCTTCAACCGAGACCCCACATGTCGGGAGTCCTAGCACGAGGGCCAAGCCAAGCCTTCGCATGGGCGGATCGTACCCCGTCCCTGGTCGATCGATCTCGGGTCCACGACGCGATCCCTCAACGTCGGCCCATCGGGTCGAACCTGACCCGCATCCGGCCCGCATCCGGCCCCCGCGACTCGAGGGCTCCCTAACGCGATCCCTCAACGATTGCGTCCATCGTGCGAAAAACACGCTGCTGACCCGAGATCCCCCACGAACGCCTGTCGAACCGAGGCGATCCGAAGATTCCTATCGGCGAGAACCGGCCACACGGCTTACTCTGGCGCCAACCCGCGGCCCGTGTGGCCGGGCGCGGTAGTTCAGAAGGGACAATGGCTCCAATGGTTAGACTCACTCATGCAGCGACACCGCTCGTGATCGGCATGCTGGCGTTGACCGGCTGCCCCGACGACGGGGTCCCCCAAGATACCGAAGGCTCGAGCTCCGGCGATCCCACGAGCACGGGCCCGAGCAATCCCACCACCACCACCGACCCCGATACGACGATCGGTCTCGACTCCAGCTCGGATGGCGGCAGCGCGATATGCGATCCACCCTGTGCCGACGACGAGTGTTGCGTGGGAGATCCCGGGCAGCCGGGCACTTGCTTCGGCCAGATGGAACCCACGTGCAGCCCCGCCTGTAGCAATACCGAGGTTTGCCAGTACCCCGACGGGGTCGATGCGTGTGACGGCCTCCCCGGTGAGTGCGTCAGCTGTGGGACCGACCCGGGGGGTTACGACCCCTGCGCCGACGTCAGCTGCCCCGACGGCTCGGTGTGCATCACCGACGACCCGATGCTCCCGAGCTACGCGATCTGTGCCCCCCAGGGGTGCGGCGAGGACCAGTGCGCCTGCCCCCTGCCGGACTCCGGCACCGCCCCCAACGCGTGCGGCGAGCTGGGCGGAGACGACGGCGGGGGCTCGTGCTTCCTCGACTGCACGGGCGGGGAGACCTGTCCCGAGGGCATGGAGTGCATCACCCACAGCGGACAAGAGCTGTGTGCATTCGTCACCGGGTCGACCTGCTGCATCGGCAGCGACAGCCCCGGCTGCGACGACATGACGTGCCAAGACACGATCTGCGCCATCGACCCGGGATGCTGCGACGTGGCCTGGGACGACGTGTGCGCCGGCCTGGCGGAGGTGGGCTGCCTGGACGTGTGCCCCGGTGGCCTGCCGCCGCTGGAGCCCTGGGGGGACTGCGTCAACAGCACCAACCCCTGCCCTTTGGGGGATACGTGCGTCAGCCGGGGAGAGTTCGGGTTCTGCTCCACGGTCTTTTGTGCCGACGACATGGACTGCGCGCCTGCACCTCCCGGAGGCGATGCCCCGGTGGCCTGCCTGCCCGTCCTGCAAGACGGCATGGGCAACCCGGTGAACGCGTGCGTCATCGACTGCGCCATGGGCCAGACCTGCCCCGACGGCATGATCTGCGGGCTGGACATGTTCTGCGCCTGGGAGATAGAGGTGCCGACCTTCGAGAACTGCGGCCTGTCGGAAACCGTCTGCGCGGCGGACGAGATCTGCCTGAGCGACGGCGGCATGATGATGGATCCCACATGGGCCGTGTGCGGCCAGCAGATGTGCATGGACGTCATGGAATGCCAGTACGATCCGCCCCCGGGCGGTGACGCCGCGGTCGTGTGCGCCGATCCGACGGGGATGGGCGGAGACAACGTCTGCTACCTCGATTGCGCCGACGGCATGACCACCTGCCCCGACGGCATGATCTGCATCAACGACTCGTGGTGCGCCTGGCCCCAGGGCACGCCGATCTTCTTCGATGATTTCGAGACGGGCGACTTCTCGATGGGGTGGACCCTCAACAACGCCGACGGGTTCACGCCCAACATGAACGTGTCGTTCGTCAACGACGCGTGGGTGGTGGCGGACGTGGTCGGCGGACCGAACTTCTCGGCCTACAGCACCTCGTGGTACGAGCCGATCAACCAATCCGACGACTGGATGATCTCGCCGCCCATCATGCTCGGCGCCAACTCGCGGGTCTACTGGCAGGCGTTCGCTCAGGATCCCAACTTCCCCGACGGCTACGAGGTGCGGATCTCCACCGCGGGGACCTCGATCGGGGAGTTCAACGCCAACCCGCCGCTGTTCGGCGTCCCCATCGAGCTCTCCACCCCCGCCGCCCGCTTCATCGACCTGGCCGCGGCCGGTTACGCCGACCAGCAGGTCCACCTCGCCTGGCGCAACATCACCCTCGACGGCTTCTTGTTGCTGGTCGACAACGTCGCGGTAGTCGACGTTCCCTAGTCGACCGACAGTCGACTGGCGACGCTCCCGACCGAGCATGATCGGGTACGACCGGGGCCGCGCTGTCCGAGCGCGGCCCCGTGCCATGTCGGGCTCTTTTTCTATGAGTGGGTTCTATCGGTAGGGCTCTACAGATGGAGGCGCCGCGTCCGCCGAACCTTCGACGCGCCGCGCCACCTCGGGCCGATCCCCGACCGAACGACCGGGTTCGCGTTCGTGCGTCGACGCGCTAGCCTGCGTGGGGTATGGACTCACCGTCGGACGTCGACCGGCTCAAGCCCATCGCGCGGCTGCGTCGGACCTTCCGCTACGTGCGTCCCTACCAGGCCCGGCTGGTCATCGCGCTCTTGTGCCTGGCGGTGGGCAGCAGCCTGGGCCTGGTCTACCCCTCGTTCTTCGGCGACGTCATCGACGCGGCCTTCACCGACAAGGACGTCGCCCAGCTCAACGAGAGCACGTTCTTGCTCGTCGCGATCTTCGCGGTGCAGGCGGTGTTCGTGTTCTTCCGCCACTACCTGATGACCTGGATCGGGCTGCGGGTGGTGGTGGATCTGCGGGTCGGGGTCTACCAGCACCTGGTGCACATGTCCCAGGCCTTCTTCCACGAGCGCCGCACCGGCGAGCTGCTGTCGCGCATGGGCGACGACATCGGCAAGCTGCAAGACACGGTCTCCCAGGATCTCAGCATGGGGCTGCGCAACGTGGTCACCCTGATCGGGGGGATCGCGATCTTGGTGTGGACCAACCCCTACCTCACCGCGACGATGCTGGCGGTGGTCCCCCCGCTGACCCTGATGACGATGTGGCTCGGCCGCTACATCCGCAAGCTCGCCCGCCGGGCCCAAGACCGCCTAGCCCAGGCCAACGGCGAGCTCCAGGAGGGCCTCGCGGGCATCGAGACGGTCCAGGCCTTCACCCGCGAAGACCACGAGACCCAACGCTACCGGGGTGCGATCTTCGAGACGTTCCAGATGTACGTGCGCCGCACGATCGCCCGGGCGTGGTTCATGAGCGGCTCGAGCTTCCTGGCCTTCACCGCCCTGGCCGGGATCTTCTGGCAGGGGGGGCGCATGGTGGCTCGCGGCGAGATCTCGGCCGGCGATCTGACCGAGTTCATGCTCTACACCATGCTGGTGGCAAGCTCGGTGGCCGCCATGGCGGGGGTGTGGAGCAGCTTTCAGCTGGCGCTGGGCGCCAGCGCACGGATCTTCGAGATCCTCGACACCCCCCCGGAGATCAACAGCGCCCCCGGGGCCCGCTCCCTCGACCGGGTCGAGGGCACGATCCGCTTCGAGCAGGTCAGCTTCTCCTATGCCGACCGCGAGGCGACCGTGGTCGATGAGTTCTCGCTCGAGATCGACGCGGGGCACGCGTGCGCTCTGGTCGGGGCCAGCGGCTCGGGCAAGACCACACTCGGTCGGCTGCTGCTGCGCTTCTACGATCCAGACCACGGGCGGATCACCCTCGACGGCCACGATCTACGCGAGCTCCAGTTGGAGAACCTACGCGGCCACATGGCCCTGGTCTCGCAAGATCCGGTGCTCTTCTCGGGCTCGGTCCGCGAAAACATCCGCTATGGCCGGCTCGACGCCACCGACGCCGAGATCGAGGCGGCGGCCCGGGCCGCCAACGCCCACGACTTCATCATGGGCTTCCCCGACGGCTACGACACGCGGGTGGGTGAGCGCGGGGTGCAGCTTTCCGGGGGGCAGCGGCAGCGAGTCTCGATCGCGCGGGCGATCTTGCGCGACCCTCCGGTGCTGATCCTCGACGAGGCCACCTCGGCCCTCGACGCACAGAGCGAACACCTGGTGCAGGAAGCCCTCGACACCCTGCAGCGCGACCGGACCACCCTGGTCATCGCCCACCGGCTGAGCACGATCCGACACGCCGACACGATCGTGGTGCTCGAAGGGGGCCGGATCGCCGAACGAGGGACCCACGACGAGCTGCTCGCCCGGCAGGGCGCCTACGCACGGCTGGTCGCCCGACAAGCCAAGGCCCAGACCACCGCGCCCGCCGCCCAGTAGGTCGAGGCCGCGCGGCGACTCGAGCCGCGATCACCCGTCGCGTCCGGCGGCCGTCGAAGCCCGAGCGCCGAGCACCGGCAACCGAGCCCGGTCAAGGCCGTGTAGATTGAGGACGATGCGGGCGCTCGTGACCGGAGGAGCCGGATTCATCGGCAGCCACGTGGTCGACGATCTACGCGCGGCGGGCCACGAGGTCGCGGTGATCGACGATCTAAGCACGGGCCGGCGGGACAACCTGCCGCCAGACGTGGAGCTCATCCCCCTCGACATCCGTGACGGCGCGGCGCTCGACGCCGCGATGGCCCGGCTGCGACCGGCGCTCATCAGCCACCACGCCGCCCAGACCAGCGTGGCGGTGAGCGTGCGCGCCCCAGCCCAGGACGCGAGCACCAACGTGCTGGGCACGGTGCACGTGCTGGAGGCGGCCCGCCGACACGGCGTCCAGCGGGTGGTGTTCGCCAGCACGGGGGGCGCGATCTATGGCGAGATCCCGCAGGGCGAGCGAGGCGGGGTGGGTCGAGCACCCCAGCCCTTTTCGGGCTACGCGTGCGCCAAGCTGGCCGCCGAGCACTACCTGACCTACTACGGCCGCGCCCACGGCCTGGCGACCGCGATATTGCGCTACGCCAACGTCTATGGGCCCCGCCAAGATCCCCACGGAGAGGCCGGCGTGGTGGCGATCTTCACCGATCGCCTGGGCGCCGGGCAGCCGCTTTCGATCAACGCCCGCGCCCAGGTCGGCGACGACGGCTGCGTGCGCGACTACGTCTACGTGGGCGACGTGGTCCGGGCCCACCGCCTGGCCGCCGGTGGCCGCCTCGACGGCCAGATCCTCGACGTGGGCACCGGCGTGGGCACGACCACCCGCGCGCTGGCCCGAACGCTGGCCGAGGTGATGGGCGTGCCGGCCGAGCTACGGGACGCTCCTCCCCGCGGTGGCGACGTGCAGCGCTCGGTGCTCGATCCGTCCGCGTTCGAACGCGCCGTGGGTCCGACCCTGCCCCTCGCCGAAGGCCTGCGGCAGACCGTTCGAGCCCTGGGCTCCACGCCATGACCTCCCCACCCGGCCTTCGGGCTCGATCTCACCGACCCCGACCAACCCGCGGCCACGGCCCGGATCGTCGCCCCACCCAGCCCACGGGGTGCTCACGCGGACGCGGGCATCCACTCGAGGCTGGGAGGCATGAACACGTCGACCCCGCCAAAGCGCTCCTTGAACCGCGAAAACCCGTCCCAGCGGGCGTTGCGGTCGGGATAGCGCTCGTCGCGGACGCCGACGAAGTCGAACAGATCGCACCCGCGAGCGATGGCGGTCTTTAGGGCGGTGAGCACCAGCCCCGTCCCGAGCTTGCGAGACCGCGCCGCGCCGGAGGTGACCACCGCATAGTAGTGCGCCACCCCATCATGGCGTGGCATGTAGACCGCCCCGACCATGCGTCCGGCTTCGTGGCCCATGATGAGATCACCGGAGCCGCCAAATTGCCGGATCATCTCGTCCCGAAAGTCCCAGTCGTCCTCGAGATGCGGCCGTGCGGCGAGGAATCGATCATGCACCGCGCGGAGCCCTCGCAGATCGTCGGGCTGCACGTCGGCAAAGGGGCGCGACTCGTAGTCGACCCCGTCGGCTTGCGCCCCTCGGACGTTGCGGCGAGCCACCGGCGACATCTGGGCGACCACCGCGTCGATTCCCGGTAGCAGATCCAGCACCCGGGTCTTGGTGTGCGAGAAGGCCCGCGCGGTCGTCCGCCATCCCTGGGTCGTCATGCGCTCCACGAGCCCGCAGGGACGCCCCCGCTCGAATCGCCACCGGGTGATCGCGTGCGGCTCGACGAGCGCCCCGGCCGCAGCCGGCTCGACGAGCACCTGGGACGGCCCGACGTTGTCCACGATCCGACCGATCAGATGCAGATCCAGCTGTCGGGGCCGCTGCATCCGAGCGATGAGTGCGCCGCGGCGGTGCTGCAGCAGCACGAACGCGGCCCCCGCCAAGACACAGCCGATCCCCCGGGCCTGCAAGATCGCCGCATAGGCCAGCGCCTGGGTCAGCGGCTCGCGCCCTAGGTAGCGCTCGACGACGGACGAGGACGCAGCAACCGACGACACCGAGACGATGATAGTCCGTCCAGCACCTGCGATTATCGCGCCCGGGGTCGGCGCGCTATGATGCAGTCGACGTGAGTGTCCGTCCCCAACCCCGGCAGATGAGCTACGCCGAGTACCGCGAGGCCGAGCCCACCGCCTCCAGCAAGCACGAGTACCTCCACGGTGAGGTATTCGCAGTGACGGGGGAGACGCCCGAACACGGCGCTCTATCGGCTCGCATCATCTACTTGCTCACCGCAGCCCTGGCCGATCGCGCCTGTCGCGTCTTCAGCTCCGACGTCCGCATTCGTATCGAGGCGACCGACCTGACCACGGGGGTGGCGACCTATCCCGACGCCTCCGTCGTCTGTGACACGCTCCGTACGGCGCAAGACGACCCGCATGCGATCACCAACCCCGCGATGGTGGTCGAGGTGCTGTCCGATTCCACCGAGGGCTACGATCGTGGCCGGAAGGCCTCGTACTATCGACGCCTGCCCTCCTTACGCGCCTACCTGTTGGTGTCGCAGCACGAGCCTCGGCTCGAGCTGCAGCTGCGTCGCGAGGATGGCACCTGGTCGCTGGTCGAGGTCGGGCCCGGTCAGTCCCTGTCGATCGAGCCGCTCGAGATCTCGCTGAACGTCGACGACGTCTACGTCGACCCGCTGGCCCCTCGCGCGTCTTCCAAAGGCTGACGACGCGGGCGCGCTCGAGCCGCGCTACCGCCCCAACAGCCGCGACAGCCGCGACACCCGGTGCTTGACCCGGTCCACGCGCATCTGCACCGCGCGCTGGATCTTCTCGGCTGGCATCAGCACGTAGCCGCGCAGCCGCTCGTCGGGTCGGGCCCGAAACACGGTGCTGTGCTGGGTCCCGTCCCAGCCCGCGGGCGCCTCGCGG
>JBCCWC010000332.1:0-9530 GCA_039194325.1 Myxococcota bacterium | reverse complement strand
TCTGAAATGTGTCTATTCGAACAATAGGTACACCGGAACCATATTCGGACTTTGGTTTATACAATCCATTAGTAGGGCCACTCACAATCAGAGACCCAAGCTCCACCGCGCTCCACGACTCGGGAATCCGGCCCACCTCAGTCTGCTTGAAGGTCTTGTGGCGGCCAGGGAGGCCCTTGGTGAGCAACTCCTGCATCAGGCCCTTCTTAACCACCTGGGCTCGGTCGATGACCACCTGCGTCTTCTCGATGGCCTCATCCACCGAGGACAAGATCGCCGCGATCTTGCGCTGCTCACGGAGGGGCGGCACGGGCACCTCGAGCCTGCGAACATCCCGAATGTTGATCCCTTTGACTGCTTGCCCTTTGGTGTTATCGGAAACCTGTCTCTGCAAGTTCGGCGATTGCAGCGCAAAGTAGATGAACCTCGAGTCATTGTCACTCCGCCGGATGGAGATTCTCGCCGTATCTTGCGTAATATTCGCACCATCGAGATGCGTCGGAACCATGGCAGTACGCCCCGTGGTACCGCGAATGCTCAAGAGCACATCGCCGGCAACTAGACGTGACCTACGATAGGCATGATCGATCTCATGCGATGTCAGCAGTAGGTCATGATCTAGAATTCGCCCATACTTGATGTTCTTAACCTTGATTACTGGTACGCCGTTGGGCACTCCGCGACCCGGTTTCAGTATGCCGTAGCAGATAGGGCGTTCGGGCTCAATGCAGTCATTGAGCAATGATAGTGTCCAATCTGATGGAATCTTGGTCATTATGCGTACCCCAACTCCTCCAAGAAGCCGTTCATCCGCCCCACCGCAACCGCGCGTTCCTCCTCCGCCGCCCTAAACGCCTTCACCGCCTCCCCCAGATCGATCCGCTCCTCCTCCTCCGAGGTATCCACATACCGCGAGATGTTCAGATTGAAGTCGTTCTGCTCGATCTCCCCGATCCCCACCACCCGCGCATACTTCTCGACATCCGCGAACCCGGCCACCGCCTTGCCGATCCGCCCGACATCCTCCTCCCGCAGGTAGTTTTGGTTGCTCCCCTCCCGAAACTCCCCCGACGCATCGACGAACAACACTTTCCCCCGCCTGCCCTCATCCTTGCCCCGCGCCAGCACCAGCACCGCCGCCGGAATCCCCGTCCCGTAGAACAGGTTCGGCGGCAGCCCCACCACCGCCTCGAACAGATCCTCCCGCAGCATCGCCTCTCGAATCTTCCCCTCGGCACTCCCCCGAAACAGCACCCCGTGAGGCATCACCACCCCCAGCTTCCCGCCACCCCGCATCGTGCTCACCATGTGCTGCACGAACGCCAGATCCCCCTTGCCCTTGGGTGGCAGCCCGAACCGAAACCGCCCATAGCGATCATGCTCGGCCACGTCCCTGCCCCACTCGTCCAGCGAGAACGGTGGATTGGCAATCACCCGATCATAGAGCACCAGTTCGCCATCCTCGAGCAGCTTCGGGTCCCGGATCGTATCCCCTTTCTCGATCCGCGCGCTCGCCCGCCCGTGCAGGAGCATGTTCATCTTGCAGATCGCCCACGTCCCCAGGTTCTTCTCCTGCCCGTGCAGGGCCAGATTCTGCGGGTTCCCCCCCTTGCGCTCCACATGCTTCGCACACTGCACCAGCATGCCCCCCGAACCGCACGTGGGATCGCAGATCCGCATCCCCTCGCTCGGATCGAGCAACTCGACGATGAGCCGCACCACCATGTTCGGCGTGTAGAACTCCCCACCCTTCTTGCCCGCATCATCGGCGAACTTCTCGATGAGGTACTCGTACGCCCGCCCGAGCATGTCGGGCTCGCTCAGGTCCACGTTGCGCAGCCGCAGCCTCGAGAAGTGCTGCACCAGCCGCCCGAGCACCTGGTCGCGGCTCTTGGTGTCCCCCAGCCGGTTGGGGTCGTTGTAGTCGATGCCCGCCAGCACGCCCTCAAGCGCGTCGGGGTTGGCGTCCTCGAGGGCCAGGCACGCGGTGTTCAGCGCCTCGCCCACGTTGGTGGCCACCTTCGTCAGCGCCCCCCACCGCGCCCCGGGCGGCACGAAGAACTGGTGCTCGTCGGGGTCCTCCCACGCGATCTGCGGGTCCTCGCCCTCGGCCACCAGCTTCTGCGCCTCCTCCTCGAAGCGATCCGACAGCCGCTTGAGGAACAGCAGCCCGAAGATGAAGCTCTTGTAGTCGCTCGAGTCGATGGACCCCCGCAGGATGTCCGCCGCCGACCACAGGTAGCGCTCCAGCTCGGCCACCGTCAGCTGCCGATCCGAGGGCAGCTCGATGGCCAGCTGCTCGGGCTCGATGGGAGCTTCCGTTCCCCCCTTGACCCGCGCGGTCTTCTTCTTGCCCCGCTTGCGCCGGGCAGGCTTGGCCCCAGTTGGACCCGACCCTCCCACCTCACGCCCGAGGATCCGGTCGATGATCCCCACCTTGGTCGTGCCCTTGTCGGACAGCTCGTGCGCGCGGCAGATCGCCTTGAGCTCGTCGCGGTTCAGCTCGTCGAGGATCGCCTCGTAGCTGGCCCGCTTGCTCCGAGCGAGCGCTTCGATCAGCTCGTCCTTGCTGCTACGGGTGGTCACGTCCAGCTCGAACCCCTGCCCCAGCTCGATGAGCCGGGCCCGGGTGAGCACCTCGAGGGCATCGCGTTGGTCGACCTTCGACATGCGGGGACGGCGAGGATAGCGCAGCCAGCCCGGTGGCCGCCCATCGGGGGCACACCGCCGGGAGGCGGGGGCGCTCGACCGGGCCCACACAGCGCGCTCAGTCGGGCTCGCAAGGCGCGCCCCCCGGGCCCGCACACGCGCTCAGCCGAAGCTCACGCCCTGGACCAACAAGACTCCAATCAGACGCAACGATAACCGACCGCCGCAAAACGCGCAACGCTCCCTCCTTGGCATCGTCAAAATGGGCCTCGAGCCCAGCAGGGAATCCTCGTTCGAGTCGGCCTACGGGCGGACGCTCGCCGATGCCAACGTGGACTACGAGGCTGACGCTCCGTGGTCGTACCCGAACTGGAATACGTGCTGAGGCGCACGACTAGATGCAACGTCGGAGGCCGAGTGGGTCTACGAGTTCGATATCGACTGCAACGAACCATGGAGTTCAGCGGAGTACGGCTCGGGCCCTACCGCCCGGCGCACGATCGACATCGAACAATCGGGTACGTACCGAGTGTACTTCACCGGCGTGCGGATGGTCAGCGTACTCGCGTGCCAATTCGACATCCTCGTCGAACCTCCCGAAGACGACATGGCCGGAGACATCGTCTCCGAGACCGCGGGCTTCGTACTACCCACCTTCTTCATGGACGACGAATCCTATGATGTGCAACTCGAACCCGGCCGCCTACAGCTTTCATTCACGATCGAAGGCAAAGCATCGACTGATCGAAGGCAAAGCATCGACTGTGGGCTTCGAGCTACGGCGCATCGGCCCGTAGTCCACCCACCCAGCCCGCACCAATCCAAGAGCCGCGTGACTGCGGCCTCCGCCGACAACCCTGCCCGCAACCCGCTGGGATCTCGCCCCTGCTACACGCCGCGTGCCATTTTGGTGCTGCCTGCTGGTCGGCTGGGTGACCCACCGCTTGCCACGTTCGACTGGGGTCGGCACGAAACGGGCCTGGCCTTCGCATCGATCACCGGAGTGGACCGCAGTTGGGCCGCTCCGCTCGCGTCGGGCCCTCGCGCGCGGGCGACCGGTCGACAACGGTCCGGTCGCGACCGACCGACGGTGCTAGGGTGTCGATCATGGAACAGGGCGTGCTACACGGACTCGCGCTTCGGATCAGAGACCGCCTCGGGCGAGAGATCCCCGAGGCGATATTCGAAGGGCCGACCCATCATGGCGGCGACGCCTTGCTCCGCGAGATCAGCGGCCAGTTCGACAAAGAGGGGCTGACGATCCACGTCACGCCATCGGGCTGGGAGGCGTGGGATCGCCGAGACGCCGCGCATCGCCTGCTGAGCTCGGGCGCCCACGACGACTGCGACGACCTGTTGGCCCGGTGCCGCAGCTGGCCGCTCGACCCGAGCTGAGCTGTCAATGCCGAGGCCGGCCCGGAATGCGCGACTGCGTCGCGCCCCGCCTCGGTCTTGAATTGTTCATGCCGAGGCCGGCTCGGGATGCGCGACTGCGTCGCGCCCCGCCTCGGTCTTGCGAATGTGGCGTCCAGGAGGGAATGGACGCTGGGGCTTTCTTGGGAGCCACATGATCGAACGCGGTGGCCACGGCCACGACCATGCACGGCGGTGTCGCTCCAAGAGCCACCGCCGTTCTCGTTTTCGAGACACGAACATCCTCCCCAACACCGCCACCCCATCGCACCCGGCGTTGGGCCGGGTCATCGGACGGTTCCTTGGGTGCCCCTCGAAGCCTTACCGGATGATGGCGTGGTCGGTGTCGCGTGCCAACGCTCCCCTCGATGCGCGACACCAACCTACACAAACGCGCAGGACCTCCTCCGACCCGGACCAGGAGGTACCACGGCAAGGCCCCATATTTCACCATACTCCACCGGTCGAGACCACCAACGATCGTTCATCGACAATCACCGAATGAACGATCCAATGGAGCTCAAAACTCCATTCATCGCACTTTCCAAGTTTGGCGAATTACTCATCCATGGATGATCACACTGGTTCATCATGTCTCATTCCAACGCCTTCACCTGGCACCTATAGTGACACCAAAAAACATGTTGGACGGCCTCTCGTGCTCTGCTATTGTGCATTTGCTGATACCATCGTGAACGGCAACGGTCGTTGTCGCTTCCCATGATCCGAGGATCCAGTGGGAACTCCACGGAATCTCGATCGACTCGGTCCACCACCGTCATCGTTCACCCACACGCTTGTCCGTCACCCCATCACCCACCCACTCCATAGGCACCCACCCATGATGTACTCGCTGTCCCTCGATACGTCCCGACTCCGTCTGCATGCCGCCATCGGCGGCCTCCACCGCGGTTGGACTCCCTTGACCCTCCAAGACCCGCCCGAACCGCCCTCCCCCATCCCAACGATGCATTCCCGACACCCGCCGACTCTCGTCCACGACGATGGGGTGGTCCTCGGTGCGCTGGTCCGGATCGACAAACCCGTCAAAGGGCGCGGCCAGCTGATCGTCAATGCACTGATGGCCGATCGAGGCCAATGCATCGTGTTCATCACGCTCGATGCATCCGTCCATGCCCATGTGCTCCAAGCCCGCCACCATCCGGGCACGCTGGTCCGCTGCCTCGGCCGCACCGTCGACGAGGGCCCGATCCTCCGCATCGACGACCCCCGAGACCTCGAGCTGTTCATCCCGCTGGTATCCGACGGGGCATCCGCGTGAACTCTGGCCATCGCGCGTGACGGCCCTCCCTCACGGTCCGTCGTCATTCACCAAGAAGCGCACCGCCCGTTCCAAGACTTGGGGTCGCCATTGGAGAAACCCGTGCACCCCACCCACCAGGGTCGGCTCCACACTGGGCAATCCCATCTCGGCCACCCCCACCACGCCGTCGTCATCACCGGTGATGAAGCGGTTGAATCCCCGCGGGTCGCCTCGGCCTCCGGCCAGCACCAATGCCTGGGCGACCTGCGGTAGATCGGGCATGCGCTGCACGTTGCGGGGCTGCAGCTGCTCCACCGCATCCCCATACAGCCATCGCATGATCGGATTGTTTCGATTCTTCTCCGCCAACTCGGCCCCCCGATTGGGTGGTGAGAGCATCACCACCCGATGGCGCTTCGCATGTCGACCCGCATACTGCTGCAAATACGCCCGAGCCACCAAGCCCCCCATACTGTGGGTCAAGAACCCCAAGACCGGCACGGGAGGATCGACCAGTTGCTCATCCAACCAACGGGCCAGGGCATCCGCGTGATCCGCCAACGACCCCGTGCGGGTGGGATACCCAAATCGCCGAGCATCCAGTCCTCGGCGCCGCAACCAACGTTCGGCGGGCACGAACCCCAGTGGAGAGCGCAGGGCCCCATGGATCAACACCACCGGTCGTCCTCGACCCGACCCTCGACCCGGCCCTCGACCTGACCCTCGACCTGACCCTCGCCCTGACCCTCGCCCTGACCCTCGCCCTGACCCTCGCGCGGGTCCCTCACCATCCCGAGGTTCGTAGGCTCCGCTCATCGTCGCTTCTTCTTTCTCCGCGCCTTGCCTTTGCCCTTGCCTTTGCCCTTGCCCTTGCCCTTGCCCTTGCCTTGGCCCTGGCCGCGACCACTCGACGCCTTGTCTCGTGAACTCGCGGGACCCTGGGTCGCACGATCCAAGGACCTACCATGACCCTTGGCCCCGCCACCGCCCTCGTTCGGCGTCCAACGACCCCCCTCCCAGGGCCGGAAGGCCTCGGGTCGATACTGCGCCAACCGAGCCCTCGACCACAGCACGATCCCCATGGCCGCCGCGATCGCCAGCGCTCCCATCTGTCCCGTATTGAACGGCCCCAGCACGGCCGCCCCCGCATCCGCCCGAAACCAATCCTCCACCAGCGCTCGACCCAGCAAATACGTAATGCTGGCCACCAAGAACACTTGGCCGGAAAACCGTCGCCGCCGCCGCACGGCCAGCGCAACCGCCAGGGTCACTCCGGCCACCACCACGCCGTAGATCTGGGTGGGATGCACGGGCAGCGACTGCTCGGCACCGGGAGGCAACAACTCGGCCACCACCCGCTGATGCTCCACATACGCGGGCGACCCTACGGGAAAACGAATGGCCCACGGCAGGTCGGGCGCATAGTCACCAAACCCGATCCCCGACAGCAGCGCCCCCAGCCGCTCGATCATGGCGCCGGCGACCAGACCCGGCGCCACCACATCGTAAAAGGCGATCACCGGCACCTTGCGCCGCATCACGTGCAACCCCGAGACGAGCGCGGCCGCCGTGAGCCCGGCCAATGGCGCCATCTGGTCCCCCCGAAAGGTCCACAGCTCAGCGGGCGGGACCGACCCCGGCTGCTGCAAAACCCAAGCAACCCGCGCACCGACCAACCCCACCCCCACCCCGATCACGAAGGCGGTCCCCAGCGGCCCTGGCGGCAAGCGGTCCTGGCGGCCCAGAGCGCCAAGCACCACCCAGGCCACCAACAGCGCCAACGCCAGCATCAGGCCGTAGGCCTCGATCTCCCAGCCAAGCCCAGGAAGGGTGAACACCACGGGAAGCACGGCTGCGCAGTGTCGCCCCGACCCCGACGAGGGGCAAGCGACCCCGCAACCGCGTTCGACGGTCTCTGGCGACCAATTGCACGGTGTATGTGATCGTCGGGCCCTCAGGGTGAACTACCCCGATGTATGACCTTGACCCATCGTTCCTTTGGCTTGTCCCTCCTGATGGTCCTCGGCCTCGCAGCCTGCGACAAGAACCACGAGGAGGAGCTCCCTCGACAGTCGGGGGGCCCCGGCTTCGTCGACGTCACCCAGCAAATGGCTGAGGTCGAGTGCAGCTGCCTCGCCGCGATCGAAGGCCCCGAACTCGAAGCCGAGTGCCTCGACACCTATGCCGGCATCACCCTCGACGATGGTGTGGGCACCTGTATCGACCGGCTCCTCGACGAACACCCCGACGCCGTCGAGCCCTTCGCCTGCATCCTCGACGCCGAATACGATCTGCTCGAGTGTGCCCTCGACTGGAGCTGTAGCGCGTTCACCTGCGCCGACGGAGAAACCATCAGCGACGCCTGGGTTTGCGACGGCGAACCCGACTGCGACGGCGGCGAGGACGAACAGCAGCGCTGCCCCGCCCCGTTCTCCTGCGGCGACCAAGAGATCCCGGACGCGTGGGTCTGTGACGGCTGGGAAGACTGTGCGGACGGCAGCGACGAACCGACCAGCTGCGCGGTCACCTGTCAGAGCGCCGCCGTCGAGGCGATGCTCTCCTGCGCCCCACCACCCGAATCGTTCGAGGACGCCCTCCTCGACGAATGCTTCGATTTCGAGGTCGACCCGGCCCCCGAACCCGAACCCGACCCCGACCTCTGCAGTGACGACGGCGACTGCGACGCTCCTCCCTCCGCCCCGCCCCCGGACTGTGACGATGGAGCCTGCGCCCACAACCTCGAACGCTCGGCGAGTGCCGCCACGAAGATCCGCCCCCGCCGCTCCCGCGCGATGACGGCGGCCGCACGACACACGCTCCGTCCTCGCTGAACCGTCCTCGACCCATCGTCCTCTTCGTCCGTTCCGCCAACCCATCCCCGTGGGCCGGCAGGGCGGCTATGCTCCCCGCACCCCGCGATGGAGGACGACGCCCCCCGGCCCAACGATCCGATCGAGGTCTACCTCGCATCCCGACGACGCGTGGTCGTGGCCCTCATCGTGCTGGGCGCCGTGCTGGGGATCGGAGCCACGGGCTACTGGTACCTGGCCTGGCTCGAGCGACCCGGATACTGGAGCTTCTCCGATTGCATCTACATGACCGCGATCACGATCACCACGGTGGGCTACGGCGAGACGCTGGATCTGGACGCGATCCCGGGCAGCCGCGCGTGGACCCTGGCCCTGCTGGTGTTCGGGATCTCGGCCAACCTCTACGTGGTCTCCTCGATCACCAGCTTCTTCGTCGAAGGTGACTTCGGCAACGTCCGACGCTACCGTCGTCGTCGCAAGCGCATGAACGAGATCTCCGACCACTACATCGTGTGCGGGGTGGGCAGCACCGGGATCCACGTGGTGGGCGAGCTGCGAGCGATGGGTGAGAAGGTCGTCTGCATCGACGAAGACGAGCACGCGCTGGCCGAGCTGCAGCGCGAGGGCGTGCTCACGCTCCGCGGCGACGCCACCGACGACGACGTACTGGCCCGGGCGGGCCTGCTACGCGCGCGAGGGATCGTCGCGACCCTCGACGACGACAAGACCAACATGTTCGTGGTGGTCACCGCCCGACAAACCAACGCCCACGTGCGGATCGTGACCAAGGCGGTCTTCCCCTCGGCCGTCCCCAAGCTCCGCCGCGCCGGGGCCGATGCGGTGGTCTCCCCCGCCTTCATCGGCGGCATGCGCCTGGCCTCGGAGATGCTGCGCCCCCAAGTGGTCGCCTTCCTCGACCAGATGCTCCGCGACAAGGACGCCAACCTGCGGATCGAAGAGGCAGAGATCGGACCACAGGGAGATCTCGTGGGCCTGTCGATCCGCGAGTCCCATCTCCGCGAACGCTGCGGCGTGTTGGTGATCGCGGTGCGGACCCCCCAAGGAGGCACCGACTACGTGCCCTCCGGTGACACCCGGCTCGACCCCGGCGTCGTGGTCATCGCGATCGGCGGCCCGGGCGACATCCGGCGGCTTCGCCAGGCGGTCGGAGATCCCCGGGCCTAAACCGTCTTTTATCCACACTATCGCGGGCCCATCGCCGGCCCGAGACACTCATCTTGAATCCGGCGCTGTGCGCTCGATTCAAGTCACGTGTCCCAAAGAGGGCTCTCGCAACGACCTCGGTTCAGGGTGGAGCCCCCGAAGGTCACCCCAAACACTCGCTTGTGGGGCGGACTCGCCCCACATCAGAGCAATTTTTGGTGCGGGGCCTC
>JBCCWC010000331.1:0-9541 GCA_039194325.1 Myxococcota bacterium | reverse complement strand
GGTTTGGTTGGGCAGTGCGACGCTCTTTCAGCGTATCGATAGCGACGACAGTGTCCCTACCAGAGCCAGATACAAAAGCACACCCACGGGTTAGGGTCCTTAGAACCTTCTTCAACTGCGTGACCGTGGCTGCTGACGAAAGGACATTTGACACCAACAGTCGGCTTGGATCTTCTAATCGAAAGAGAAGTTTCAGCGAAGTATTGCCATAAACTACTCTACTAAAATCCTCAGGCTGTTGCGACGCAAGAATGAGACCGACTCCATACTTCCGTCCTTCGCGCAGTAATTTTTCCACCGGAGAGCCTTCGGACATCGGAAGGTTGTGAGCCTCATCGAGAGACACAAAGCACCTCATCTTTCCAGGCCCACTGCGCTCAACATACCCGATCAACCCCCAGAGCAAGAATTCCGTGATGACACGGGACAACGTACTCTCAAGGCCACGAAGCTGTAGAACGGTGACGGCACCGTCATCGCAGAATGACGACCAATCCAGCTGCTGTCCACCTCGTCGAAAGGTATTGAATACAAAAAGCGAAGAAATATGAGCTTCGACTGATGACACATAGCGTCGTCCGGGATTCGACTTGTCAGCAGCCAGTTCCTGGAGATGTGTTCGCAGCTCGGAAAAACGTGGAGGCACGCGTTCCCATGACGAAGGATCATCCTTTCTGATGCCTGACGACTCTAGAAACACGATAATGGCATCGCGTAGCGCAGCATGTTGCTGAATGCCAATCTGCGAATAGATCCGCTGCACGGTATCCGCAAATCGCTGCCCTACATTGACCGGGCCAAGAACGTCACCAGGAAGGACCGAGAGTGGATTCATCGCAATGCCATCGCGGGCGACTTCGATCTCTCTAACTTGGACCATGCTGACGAATTCATCTGGCAGAGCCTTTCTTGAAAAGCCCTGACCATAGTCGATCACGATGGATGGTAGCCCTCGACGCGAGAGTTCTGCAAGTAGGCATAGTGTTGCGTAAGTCTTTCCAGATCCGCTTCCGCCTACGATAAGAACATGAGGGTTCGGGTTGGCGGCAGAAGGGTACGGCGACCACGTAACGATACTTCCAGTACCCGTTGATCGGCCGAGCACGATCCGGTCGTTCTCATCTTTCGTTTTCTCCATGCCGGGTGATAAAGCCAGAGTATTTTCGGATGGCGGCTCTTGCTTTTCGCTATGCGTGGAAGCGGCCTCCATGCCTTGCTCATACGAATTCAGGATATTCGGTAGGGAGTACGTTCCCATTGTGACGTGTGCTGCGATGGCCGAGACTTGTCCGACTGAGACTCCGAGTACTGCTGCAATCTCATACTTACTCTGTTGCTCCGCGAGCATGCGCAGTATCTGCGATCTCTCAACGGCGCTGATCGGCCTTTTTTTTCTTTTCACGGCGGGTGTCTTCCTGTCTCCGGATCTTGGTTCTTGAGGACTGACATCGAAAACAAGATGCCGTGGTAGATCCTTGAGAACTTCTTCGATCTTTCGCCCTAGTTGAATGCGGCGTTCATCGATGATAGAGGGAGCCGGCGGCGCCGGCGGTCGAACAGCAGGAAATTCGTCCCAGGTTCTCCCGTCCAGAGCTCTCCCGGCTTTCTTCTTTCGCACGCCTCCCCACTGCTTGAAGAAGAAGGCGGTACCTTCGGCCGTGCACTGGTCTCGAATCCTGCGCACCCAAGAGAGTGCCATCGGTCGCGCGCCATGGCCGCTCTCCCCTCCTACAATCACCCAGTGAATGCCATGGAGGTCCAGGTCACCAATATCCTCGAGCAGCGGCTCGACAGAAAGAAATCGCACCGCAGCGCGGGCTCGTCTGAGATCCATGATCCGTGGTACACCATATTTTCTGTCCTCGACACTCACCCCTATCCAGATGTGTGGGCTCTGAGACAGATCGAAAGGTAGGTCATTGACAGTGTTGGTCATCCGCTTTGCGCGCTTCGTAAGCACCTGATATGTATGCCAGTCAGCGGCTTTCATGACCTCGAAAGCCAACTGGATGTATCTATTCGGGACATTCTCTTGAAACAGGTCACTCATCGAGTTGACAAAGATCATCCGTGGACGTTTCCAACCCAATGGTTCGAGCAGTTTGTGCGGGACGAGCCGCAGGTCGAACCCCTGCTCATAGGGGTGTCCGGGGACACCTCTAAAACGCTCCGCGAACGTCTCGGCGTAGCAGTGCTTGCAGCCTGGACTGATTTTCGTGCAACCGCGGACGGGATTCCACGTCGCGTCCGTCCACTCGATGGTGCTCTTGTCGCTCACGGTCTGGAGGCCAGGATTCTACCCCGGGGTTGCGGCAAGAAGCGCATGAATGACCCAGAGATGCCGAACGGGAGTGATCTCGTAGACACGCATCCGGTTCGAGGATCACACGTAGCCGGTGGCGCCGGGATCGCGCCACGATGCGTTGGCGAGCAATTGTCGATCACGCTGGGCGGTCGTGATCCAGCACCCACAGCGTCCGCTCTTTTCGCCTTGGCCGGCTCCCTCACGAACTCCGGCTCGTCCCGTCGCTCCTGGGCGCCCAAATCGCGGCTCTATGATGCCCTGAAGCGCCATTGCGACCGAGGAGCCTGCCTCCTTGCCCTCCTCGCTCATCAGTTCCTTGCTGAGGACCTCGCTCGCGTGCTCCTTGACCCGGGGCTTGCTGTACCAGCTCTGTCGAAACGAGGGAGCGGCATTCCCGCACACGAGTGCGGAAGGCTCGCGTGGAGCAACCGGTCGCGCAGCATGGTGGTCATGTCGCGCATGGTGCTCACTTGGGGTGATGATCCACGGTAGCGCAGGGTCCCCACGTCAGCCATAGCCACCTCGTTCACGAGCCAAGTGGCCGCTCGACCAGGGCATCCTCCCTGTCTCCGGGTCCAGCTCAAGGCGCAGCTGCTCGAGCAGCGACCGGAGGTCGCCGCACTCGTTCCAGCGATCGAGCAGCTCATGGACCACCCGGCGAGACAACCGCCGCTCAGCCGCCGCCTCGGTCTTGCTCCCACCGTTGCGGCGGTAGGACCCTAAGGCCAGTCGACTTCGGCGCAGTCGCGGACCTTGGATATGACTCAGTTCGAGACCTCACATGATGGGTGATCTACGGTTGATCGTATCCGGGATGGCTCAGTGCACCCATGGAGGTCGGGTCTCCGTCGATGTCCGCGACCGGACCGCCGGCCTGACACTCGGCGATGTCGGCAAAGATCCCGGCTCCTGTGGGGCGAGAGATGAAAATCGCCGGTGGCCAGCCCCGTGAACCAGCTTCCCATCGCAGCTCCGACGTCGACGTTCGTTCCGCCGATTCCGGGGTCGTCGACCGCGTTGTTCGCGAAGGTTATCCCGGCGCAGCCGGTAATTCCGCCCCCTGCACTGACGATGATCGAGTTGTGGAGCTCGCCCAGTTCGCCGCCGGCGCACGACACCGATGCCTCGCCTGAAATCGATGACTGGTTGGCCACGACCGACGAGTAGACGATGTCCACGGTGGCATTGGCGAGATAGAGCCCACCCACGTCCGATGTGAATCCATCGCCATTCTGCCCCACGGCCGAGGGCAGAGTTGCAACGAGAGGTCCCCTCCCGAGCACTCGATGCCTCGGGATGTATTCTCAATGATCGCAGTGCGGCGGGCGTGGATAAAGCACCCGCCGGATGCGGCGATGCCGATACGGTTGGCATCCAGCCGCGAGTCGTCGACCCAGACCGCCCGGCCGGAGCACTCCAGGCCATCCACTGCAACGTTCGCGTTCGACACCTCGACGTTGCTCAGGTACATGGTCACGTCCCCGAACACCTCGACAGCACGAGCACCATCACCGGCCAAGATCGTGGGACTCACACCCGAGCCGATGATCGCGACCTCCGTCGAATCACCGATGTCGACCGTGGTGGTATAGAGCCCCGGCTCGAGCACAAGCACCGCCTGATCTTCGACCTTGATCCCGGCGACGGCCGCCACGAGCTCGGCCGCGTTGGTCACGGGCACGACCTCGGCCATGTCGAAGCCCCTACGTCGTTGCCATCGAGGTGGCAGACGCTATTGGGGCACTCGAAGTGCTCGGCGCATGCCCTGCACCCATCCTCCGCCGTGCAGGTCGGCGTCTGCCTCGAACGCCGTTCGCCGACACCATCGCACGCCACGCACACCCCACCGATGCAGAGCGGCGTCTACGCCCCCAGCCCCGCGCATCCGCCATCCGGGTCCGGCTGCGCGTCGCAGCCTATGCAGTCTCCGTTCGAGCTGCAGAACGGCGTGGCCTCCTCGCTGTAATCGTTGTCATCGCTGCAACCGGCGACCCCCATGCTTCCGCTCGTCACAGAAGTCGTGTCGTCCGCCGAGGTTTCGTTCGGCATGGCTACGATACGAGCTGCGATGAAGGACTGCCCAGGGCCAACGGCAGGCAGGTGCCTTTCCAGCCGCATCCGTGCCTGCTCGTGGATGGCGGTATTCGCGCTCATGGGTACTGCCTGCCAGAGCGACGATGGGATGCGCCACGTGGTCGAGGTCGGCCAGGTCGCCGTCGTTAGTTCCGACGAGCCCCTATGCGGCGGAGACATCCTGCGCATCGAGCAGGCCATTGCCCACGCCGAGGAGATCCTCGATGTCTCGGTCCGAGAGCCGATCCCCGTGGCGGTGTACGATCGATTTGCGGACTACGAGGCAAGCATCGCAGGCCGCTGCCGGTCCGGCTCGACCGGATGCTTCGTCGACGGTGAAGTCCGTACGATGTGGCAGTCACTGGAACACGAGATCGTGCATGCAGTCGCGAGGCCGGCGGGATTCCCTGCCGTGTTCTGGGACGAGGGGATCGCCGAGGCGCTCAGTAACCGAAACGAGCGCGGTATGACCAGCGTCGAGTCCAACGTGGATCTGCCGTACCGTGAGCTACCCGAGTACCGAACGGCGGGGCACTTCGTTCGGTGGTTGCTTGAGGAGCACGGAGAGGACGGCATTCGGCGCATTCTCCGGGGAGACGACTTCTCCGCGGCGTACAGCTTCGAGTTGGCCGATGCGACCGCGGACTACGAGGCGGAGGCGCCATGGTCCTACGCGCACTGGGATCCGTGCCGGGGAGAGTCGCTGTCTCCGACGGGACCGGATGCGTGGATGGTCGATGTCGAGACCGACTGCTCGGATCCGTCGAGCACGGTTCGATATAGTCTCGGGGTAGGCGCGGTTCGGACGATCGACATCGAGCGGGAGGGGATCTATCGCGTCGTGCTGCACGGAGGCAGCGGCCTGAGCATCGTAGCGTGCCAGCTCGATGTCCTCGATGCACCGCCGGCTGACGATTTTGCAGGGGATATCATTCGGGAGGAGGCCGGGTTGAAGCCTCCCAGTCGGTTCGTGAGTGATGAGGAACACCAGGTCGAGTTGATACCGGGACGATTGCTGATCTACCTGTCGACCGATGAAGGGGTGACCGAAGGACAACTCGGACTCGAACTCGAGCGCGTGGGGGACTGAGTGCTGCGCGACGCTCGAAGAGTGGTTTAGCTAGACACCTCAGCTCTGCGGCCAACCACCGGGACCCCCCGGCGAGGGCGGTTGCCCCGGGAACGCCTGCCCCGGGCCCGGCATCGGTGATGCGCCCGGCGCTTGCCCGGGCATCGGTGCCCCCGCCGGCGCTTGCCCGGGCATCGGTGCCCCCGCCGGCGCCTGCCCTGGATACGCTTGCCCCGGGTACGCCTGCCCCGGCATCGCCTGGCCTGGCCCTGGCGCCTGACCCGGAGGCGAACCTGCAGGCGACGACGTTGGCTTGACGATCCCACTGAGCTTGCCGAGCACCACGAAGCTCACCCCAAAGATCGCCAACACATCGATCGTAGTTGCCAGCGAACCGGCAACCTTATCCCAGCTGGGCCAGTCCAGGATCATCGCGATGAGCCCCGCGAGGGCAGGCGGCACCGCAACCCCCGAGCCCAGGGCGATCATGCCCACCGTCAGCCGCTTGGCTTTGGGAAACTCGCGAGCGTTGGTCTGAGGAAACAGCATCAAGGCCGTCCCCACCACGCCCAAGCCCCCCACCAACACCGGGGGCAGCGCGACTTTGATCCGATCGCCGAAGTCGTCGAACGTGAGCATCACGTGCAGGAAGTCGCGGAGCCCCGTGGCCAACAACACGGTGCTCACCAGCACCAGCGCAGCCGCGACCGTCTTGATCCCGAGCTGATCGTCCGCCTGCGCCTGACCACCCTTGCGTCGAGCATCGAGCAGCAGCAACCCATACACCACTACCGAAAGCGGAAGCGCAGACCAGGCCAATTCGATGCCGGGCAGCAAGCGGACGAGGTTCATGCCCGCGAGGCTACCAGGGTCGGCGATAGCTCACTGGGCCAGCTCCCAAGGAAGGAAGCGCAGGGTCAGCAGCAGCGCCAGGGCAGCCTCGAGCTTCACCGGGTCGAGGCTCGGGTCGACCCACGCGCGCTCGGGCCGGCCCAGCAGCACCGAGACCACCGCGTCGTCGCCCCGACGCAGCTGAGCGACGGGCACCGGTAGCACCCGCTCGATCTTCCCCCTGAAACGAAGCACCCGGGTGAGCACCTCCACCGTCTCGGTCGAGCCCCCCTCGGGGCCCAGCTGGCCCACGAAGTTGCCGGAGAGCAGGGCCCGCGCGTCGAATCGCCACGGAGGTCGGCCCGCGGTCTTGGCCGTACAGCCCACGGCGATCTCGTCGCCGTTCTCGTCGAGGACCGCCCGATAGTCGGCCGCTGGCGGAGCGCGACGCTGTAGCCGACACGTAGTCGTCCATGTACGACCCTCGGCGCCTTCGAGCACCAGACCCGCCCGATCCTGGGTGACCGGGCGGGCGACCTCCTCCTGGGCCAGAGGCCCGTCGAGATCGGGCGCCTCCGATCGCATGCCGACCTGCGTCACTCGGTACGGCCCCAGCGAGAACCCCCCACGGATCCGTTCACGCTCGAGCGCGGTCCCCTGGGCCACCAGCGTAGGATCGACGACCTTCAGCGAGGGGCGCTGGTTCAACCTACACGCGGTCGACACCAGCCCCAGCGCCAAACCCAGGCCCAACCTCTGAACCAACCTCTGAACCAGCCCGGCCGACCACGAGCGACGAAGGCGACGAAGGCGAGGGAGACATCCCACTAGCGCACGATAGCGCAGACCGCCCGCAGCCCCGTACGGTATTCTCCCCGCGCCTTGTCGAAGCTCGGCCAGCTCCTGTCCTACCTGGAGCGCCCCGACGTCACGGAGCTGGTGTTTCGCTCGGGGTCTCCGGCCGTCATGCGAGTGGGCAACCGCCTCCACCCGATCACGGTTGCCCCCCTGCGCACGACCCAGATCCGTCGCTTCTTCGACGGCACCCCCGTGTTGCGGCTGTTGCCCACTCGCGGGGAGCTCGCCCCCCAAACCCACCAGCTGGAGCTCCAGGGTCGCACTTACCGGATCATCATCCGGGGTCGTGGGGCCGCGTTCGAGCTTCGGCTCGGGAAGCTCACCGAACCAGCGGAGGCAAGCGAACGCCCGCTACCCGACCCCAGCGCGTCTGCGGATCTTCTCGAACGCCGCCCGTCACCGATCCCCCGACCCGCCGGCGATCGCGGCGTGGCCCGGGGCACCCGTCGTCAGCCCGACGCTCCTGAACGACGCACCACGCCGGTACCTCGGCCTGCCGGTGACCGCGGCGCCAGCCGCCCGCACAACGCCCCCGGACCTCACCCCACCCCCCGACCCTCGGTCGGTCGACGTCCGAACCTCTCGACCGAGCGCGCCCCCACGCGACCCCGTAGGGAACGCCTGGGAACCCCCCGCAGCCGGGGCGAAGCCGCCGGGGTCGCGCCAGCCCGAGACACCCTCGCCGGGTCGGCCGCCACGGAGGTCCCGCCAACCCGAGACACCTCGACCGACTCGGTACCCCCCCGGCCCGCCCCCGCACCGCGACCGAACGACGACCCGGTCGGCTTCACGGTCGAACGCAACGACGACCTCGGCGCTTCGTATCACGGCGGCCAACGAGCGAACGAGCCGATGGCGTTCTCGGGTAACGATTTCGTCATCGAGCGCGGGGGCCGAGACGAGGAGCCTCCCCCGCCAGAGGCCACTCGCTCGCCCTCACCGACGGTCACCAATCCGGCGACCATGCCCTCGCTGTCCCACGACGAGCCCGCCCCGCGCCAGCGACCGTCGACCGCCCCCAACCCGGCAGCCATGCCCCTGCTCTCTGCCGATAGCGCTCCCGATCCGGCTCACGAGAAGATCCGCGACGAGCCTCATCACGAGCCTCACCACGAGCCTCACCGCGAGCTGGTCGCTCCGCGTCGGCCGTCGACCGCCCCCAACCCAGCGGCCATGCCCCGGCTTTTTGCCGACAGCGCTCACGATCCGGCTCGCAACGAGCCCCACGACGAGCATGTCACCTCGCAGTGGCCGTCCACCACGCCCCATGCGACCTCCATGCCCTCCCCGTCCCGCGACCCGGGTGATGGGGCCAAGCCCTTCGCTCCGATCCAAGCTCCGATCCAAGCTCCGATCCAGGCTCCGATCCAGGCTCGGGCGCGACCCGATGGCCCAGTCCACGCCGGCCTGCAGCATCTACTGATCGTGGCCCGGCAGCAGGGGGTCAGCGACGTCCACATCATGTCGGACAACCCCGTTCGTATGCGCAGGGCCGGCGCGCTCGAGCCCACCGGGGGTCCGATTCCCGACCGCGAGGTCGAGTCCATGGTGGAATCGCTGCTGCTGCCCCGCCACGCGGGGGAGCTGGCCGTGCGAGGCTATGTCGACCTGGGGATCGCGATCGAAGGCGCGGGCCGTCTGCGCATCAACATCAGCCGCCAGCGCACCGGCCTCAAGATCTGCGCCCGCCTGGTGGTGACCGCACCGCCGACACTGGAGGCGCTGGGCCTGCCGGCGGAGGTGCGCAAGCTCGCCGCGCATCACCAGGGCATGGCGCTCATCTCGGGCCCCAACGGTCACGGCAAGACCACCACGATGGCCGCCCTGGTCGACCTGTTCAACGCCCACAAAGCGCTGCACATCATCACCGTCGAAGATCCCGTCGAGGTGATCCACCCGCGCAAGCAAGCGCTGGTGACCCAGCGCGAGGTGGGTACCCACACCCGCTCGTTCCCCACCGCGCTCGCGGCGGCCCTGCGCGAGGATCCCGACATCATCGCAATAGGCGAGCTGCGCGACCGCGAGACCGTAGAGATGGCCCTGGCCGCAGCCGAGACCGGTCACCTCGTGCTGGCCACCATGAGCACCCCCTCGGGCGCCAAGACCATCGACCGCCTGATCGACATGTTCCCCCCCGACGACCAGTCGCAGGTGCGCGCCACCCTGGCCGGGGCACTCAAGCTGGTGATCAGCCAGCGTCTGGTCCGACGCGCCGACGGCCGCGGGCTGGTCGCTGCCTACGAGATGATCACCGGCAACGTGCCGCTGTGGTCGCTGATCCGCGACGACAAGCTCTTCCAGCTGCCCAGCCTGCTCCAGCGCGGCCGCGGCTACGGCATGATCCGGCTGGAGGACTCCTTGCGCGACCTGATGAGCCGAGGGCTCATCGACGAGCCCGAGGCGCG
>JBCCWC010000330.1:0-9940 GCA_039194325.1 Myxococcota bacterium | reverse complement strand
TCCTCGAAGAGCCCGCCGACGACGAGCAGCTCGCGAACGCGATCGCGGATCTGGCGGGGCCCGGAGCGTCGCCGACCCCCGAGGAGCCCGAGCCTTCGAGTCCGGCATCCGAGCCCGAGTCGCCGCCGCCGGTCGACGACGGATCGACCGACGTGGTCCTGGGACAGCTGCACCGGACGCTCGACAAGCTCGAGGCGCGCTTGCGGGACAGCGACGGGGACGCCGACGATCTCGAGCTGGCCGAGCTGGGCTTTGCCGAGCTCCCCGACACCGGCGAGCCGGCGTCCTCGGCCGACCGCAGCCGGGGCTCGTCGATCGAGCTGTCGCTGCCCCGTGATCCCGTGCCCTCCATGAGGCCCACCCCGCCGCCCACACGCGGGCCGGCAGGACGCCGCGAGCCCACCGAGCGACTGGGTCGGACGGGGTCACGACCCGACGTCACCAGGCCGCCGGCCCCGGCCCCGGTCCCAGCCCCGGCCCCGGTCCCAGCCCCGGTAGAGACCCCCGAGGATCGACCACGGCGACGCTCGCCGTTGCCCATCGACGATCGGGGATCGCTCGACGAGATCGAGGTCCCTCGCCTTTTGTGGACCTTGCATCGGGCTGGATACACGGGGGAGCTGTGTATCGAGCAGGGGCGGGTCACCAAGCGCCTGTGGTGGCGTGAAGGGGACATCGTGTTCGTGCGCAGCAACGTGGGCCACGATCGGCTCGTCGACGGGCTATTGCGCCGCGGCCTGCTGACCCGCGAGCAGTACGACGTGGCGCGGAACCTGGCCGCCAAGGAGCCGGGACGGGTGGGGCCACTATTGGTCGAGTCCGGCTTTCTCAAGCCGGCCGAGATGCCCCGCGTGCTCCGCAACCACTTGATCCGGATCATCGACTCCACCTTTCCGTGGGCGGAGGGGCACTGGGTGCTCACCCCTGACGAGCGCGTCGAAGAGTCGCCGCTGGTCGATACCCCGGTGGCGCTGATCGTGGCCGAGGGGATCCGCCACCGCATGGAGAGCACTCAACTCGCGGCGTTGCTCGGCGGGCTCGACCAGTATCCGCGCTTTCGTGTCGAGGCGGTGGTCGGCGGGCCCCGGGCCCTGGCCGAGCGGTTGTTGCTCAACCCCTCCGAGGAGGCGTGGCTTTCCCGCCTCGACGGATCTCAACGTCTGCGCGAGCTCCGGGAGGCGCCCCAGACCGACGAGCTGGAGCTGCTCGGGCTGACCTATGTGCTGCACGTGCTCGAGCATCTCGAGTTGCTCGAGGAAGGGACGGCCGACTCCGACGTCGAGCCCGGATCGGTGGATCGCGTCCGGGTCCGCGAGCGGCTTCGGATCGCGCGAGAGGGGGACTACTTCGCGATGCTCGGCATATCGCGCGACGCCAGCCGGCTGGACGTACGCCGGGCCCACACCCAGCTTCAGCAGACCTTCGCCGAGGAACACCTCGAGGCGGACACCGTCGTCGCCATGGCGCGCGAGCTGGAGGAGCTGCGTGACCTGCTCGACGAGGCCCGCGAGGTCTTGGTCGACGAGGGGCTGCGCAGCGCCTACCTGGCCCACCTGGAGGACGCATGAGCCGACTTCGCGCCGCCTTCATGGGCTCGCCGCCGTTCGCAGTGCCCAGCTTGCACGCGGTCCACCGCCGCTGTGATCTCCAGCTGGTGGTCTGCCAGCCCGACCGTCCCGCCGGGCGCGGCCGCAAGCTCACCCCGCCTGCGGTCAAGACCGCCGCGCTCGAGCTGTCGCTTCCCGTCGACCAGCCCCGGAAGATGAAGGATGGCCGGCTCGCCGCGCGCCTGCAGGCGCTCGACCTGGATCTGGTCGTGGTGGTCGCGTTTGGCCGGATCCTGCCGCCCGAGATCCTGGCCTTGCCCCGCCACGGCTGCATCAACGTGCACGCCTCCCGGCTGCCGCGCTGGCGCGGGGCGGCCCCCATTCAGCGGGCCCTGCTCGCCGGCGACCCGTCGACCGCGGTGGCGCTGATGCAGATGGACGAGGGCCTCGACACCGGGCCGGTGTATCGCATGGTAGACACCGCGATCGGCCCGCTGGAGACCAGCGGAGATCTGTTCGAGCGGCTGGCCTCCCTGGGCGCCGAGGCGCTCGACGAGCTGCTCACCGTGTTTCCGGACGTGCCGCCGGCGCGCCCGCAGCCCGCCGAGGGGGTCACCCACGCCGCCATGCTCGACAAGGCCGAGGGACGCGTGGACTGGGAGCGTGGCGTCACCGCGTTGGTCGATCACGTGCGCGGCATGGATCCCTGGCCGGTGGCTACGACGCAGGCTGGGGGCCAGCCTCTCAAGTTGTTCGAGGCTCGGCCCTCACCGCGGCCCCGGGGCGAGCACGCGCCCGGAGCGGTGGTCGCGGTCGACAACGACGGCCTGCACGTGGCCGCGCTCGATGGCGTGATCTGCATCGGACAGGTACAGCCGCCCGGCAAGCGCCGCATGCCCGCCACCGCGTGGGCCAGCGGGCGCAAGGTCGAGCCGGGCACGCGGCTCGGCTGAGGGGGGCGCACTAGAAGCGGAGATCGTCGTCCGAGCGGGGCAGCAGGACGGTTCGATCGCCCTCGAGCAGCACGAGCCCGGTGACCGAGGCGAGCGAGGTGTCCACGGGCGGAGGGTCGAGCCTCACCCCGAAGGGCTCGAGGTCGACGACGAGCTGCTCGCTCAGCTCGAACCCGTTGCCGAGCTGGGCCGAGATCCACAGCGTCTTACCCTCGGGGTCGTCGAGCCGCACGAGCATGTCGGCCAGGGCTTCGCGCTGCGAGCCACCCGGGGCGATCACCGTAAGCTCGGTGACGATCGGCTCGATCGATGGGGCTGGATCACGCGACTCGAAGAGCTGCTCGAGGCTCAGGGTCCACCCCTCGCGGCGGTCGTCGAAGACCGCGGTCCCGACCAGATCGAGGGGGAACTCCCCTGAGGGCGTCTCGAAGACCGGGGGAGCGGCCACGCGCAGGCCCGCGAAGGAGTCATGGGCCGGGTCGCGGACGAAGTACGAGCGAGCCTGGTCGATCTGCCCCTCAGGGCTGCTGAGCACCACCGCGCGCAGCTCGACCCGCTTCCCCGAGGGGATCTGCCCTTGCTTGATCTCGGGGATATCGGTCGCCAGGGGCAGATCGTCGCCCATGCCGAAGGCGGTCTCCTCGGCGCCGCCCGTGGCCTGGGAGTCGTCGGAGGATGTCGATGTCGAGTCGCCTCCCAAAGAGGGCTCGTCGCCCGAGGGGCAGGCTGTCAGCAGGGCCACCACCAGCAGGCTGCGCCACCCGTTCGTTCCGTATGCCATGGTGGTGACCATACGGCGGGAGCAGAGGTGGAGGCGATCGATTTTTGGCTGGTTGCGATCACACCGTAGGCGAGCGTTCTCGCACGAGGTCGATCTGGTCGGTCGGGTCGGGTCGCGTCAGGCGTTCAGCGCGGATCTGGACGTAGCAGCGGATCGTCGGGCCCAACTCGCAGTCCCTCGATCACCTCGTCGAGCTCGCCGACCTCGAAGCGACATAGCGCCGCGGTGTGCCACAGCTGGCCCACGACGCGGCCGCCGGTCTTGTAGCGGCCGTCGGGGGCAAAGGCGGCCCAGCCCTCGGGCAGCGGGGCGAGGGTGGCCAGCAGTTGCAGTGAAGGCAGGCGCCACAGCTTGATCGTGCCGTTGCGGGAGCCGGTGGCCAGCAGGGTCTGGGCCGGGAACGCAAGGCTGGTGATCGCCGCCCCGTGAGCGACGCGGGAGGCGACCGACGAGCCCTGCACAGCATCCCACAGGTGCAGCGTGCCCCCCACGGATCCGGCGACGACCAGCCGATCGGGCCCCAAGGCGACCGTGCTCACCCCGTGGCGGAGCGACCAGTCGTGTCGCGCGTTGCCGGCCAGCAGATCCCATACTCGCACGGTACCGTCGATCGAGCCGGAGACGGCCAGCCGCTCGTTGCTTAGATCCAGCGCTTCGATCGCGTGACGATGGCCCTCGAGTACCAGCGGGGGGGCCAGCGCCTGGTGGGACAGCGGGGAGATCACGTGGATCGAGTGATCGGACCCGGCGACCGCGATCCATTCTCCATCGGGGGAGCTCGTCAGCGCGGTCGGGGCCGGGCCCATCGTGCCGCGGTGCTCCAGGGCGTCTTGCTCGCCCTCGAGCAAGCGGAGGGTCTGAATGTGGTGGCGCTCCCCGGCGGTGACCAGCAAGACTCGAGCCGAACCGCGACCGACCACACCGACCATCTGCGGTGGGGCCTCGAGCTGGTGGTCGATGCGGACCGGGTCGCGGCCTTCGAAGGGAAAGAAGCGATGCACGGTGAGTCGTGGTCCTGCGACGGCGATCACGCCGAGGCCCTCGCGCGATAGTGCTACGTGGTCGGCTCCGGTCACGTCGAGGAGCGACTGCGTCATGCGCTGGGTGGGCGTGACGCAGACGATCCGGCCGTCGACCAGGACGGTGAGGCCGCCGTCGATCACCGGGGCCAGCGCCCCGATCCCGTCGCGAGGCGGGGGTCCGAGACAGGTGGCGCGAGGGCGTTGTCGGCTGGTGGTGGGCTCTGGCTCGGTGGCGGGCGCCGAGCCGGCGGTAGGCGCCGGTTCGTGCTCGGAGATCGTCTGCGTGGCCGCCGGTACCACAAGGGCGCGCACGAGTCCGCCGCGGGAGGCGGAGACGAGACGCCGAGTATGGGGATCCACCGCGAGCGCGGTGACGTCGGTCGGATGCAGATCCAGCCTGTCCGCTGCTGCGCTGTCGGGCACGATCCACCGCCGGATCTGGCCATCCCAGGACGCGCTGACGATCGTGGTGTCGTCGATGAAGGCCGCGGCCACGACTGGCTTGGGAAGCTGGATCATCGCGTGCTCGCGCAGCTCGATCTGAGGGGTGGCGCTGGGGGCGAAGAGCTTGAGCTGGCCGTCGACACCTCCGGATACGAGGTGACGGCCGTCGGGAGACCAGGCGAGCGTTTGGACCGCGCCCTGGTGGATCTCGCCGAACTCCCAGGGGAGCTCCCAGATCCGCGCGGCGTGGAGGGCTCCGTTGGCGTCGCCGAGCACGAGCATGCCCATGGTGGTCGACACGGCCAGGGCGTAAAGTGCCTTGGTGCGCGTCAAGACTTGGGGATAGCCATCGAGCAGGGCGAACTCGTAGAGCCGGCCGTCTTCGCTGACCGACCACGCTCGGCCGGCATGATCGCTCGCCAGCGCGGTCACGGATCCGTCGTGGGCGGGGCGGGTCCACGCGCAGGTTCCCTCGCCCACCGACCAGCGGGAGACGAAGCCCTCGCGAGTCCCGACCACCAGCATCCCCGCGCCCACGAAGGTCAGGGCGGTGATCTCTGCGCCCTCGGGGACAAACGAGCACAGCTCTCGATCCCGGCCGATGTCCCACAGCCGCACGGCATGGCCGTCGCCGATCGCCAGCAGCCCGCCGTCGGGAGACAGCGCCAGCGCATGCACGTGGGCGAAGGGCGCTGCCACCCGTGGCTCGGGCCGCGCGTCGGGGAGTGCGGCCCCGAACGACTGGGCTTCGTTGAGCGCATGATCGCCGAGGTCGGCCCTCAGCAGCTTGGCCCGAACTAGGCTCGCCCCGTCGAGTCGGGCGCCCGACAGCTGGGCACGCAGCAGCAGTCCTCCCTCGAGATCAGCGTCCCGCAGATCGGCATCCCGAAGATCGGCGTCGCTGAGGTCAGCCTCCTGCAAGGTCGTGCGATCGAGCCGAGCTCGGCGCAGCACGGCCCCGCGGAGGTTGGCCCGGGTCAGATCGGCGCCGGTCAGTCTTGCCGCCGACAGCCGCTGCCCGGACAGATCACGCCCCCGCAGATCCTGCCCGGCCAGATCGACCCCCGCCGCTTCGTCGTCTTCGTGCACCAGCCCCGCCGTGACCAGCCGCTGCCGCATCAGCAGCGCGTTGTTGGCGGTGGCGTTGCCGAGGTTGCGGGCCAGCGCCTGCGAGCTCCAGCGCTCGCATCGCGACGGCCCGGCCAGATCGATGAGGAAGTCGGCCAGCAGCGGCGACATCTTCCCGCGACCGAGCAGATCGGGTGCCGACTGTGCCCGCAGGGCATCGGCGGCGGCGCGGGCCACCAGCCACTCGAGTACCGACTCGTGGATGAACGAAAAGCGCCCCTGCGGGTCGCGGACCAGCAGCGTGCCCGAGCCGATCTGAAAGCCCGCCTCTTCCTTGCTGCCCTTGGCCAGCTCCACCAGCACGGCGCCGATCTGCTCGAGCTCGTCCACCCCGACCTGGTGCTCGCCGTGGGTCCACAGGCGAACCGCCAGCTCGGTCACCGCCCGCCAGCGGGCGGGCAGCGGCAGGCCGGGCGCGGCCCCGCGAGGGTGGCGTCGATCCTGCTCGAAGGCCAGCCAGCGCTCCAGCAACGATCGATAAAGGCCCGCCGCGCTGACGGCTCCTCGCTGGTCGCGGGCCGCTCGTAGCTCGTCTTCGGTGAGCGCGGCGATGAAGCCCAGCATGCGAGGGTTGGCGCTCAGGCCACAGAGGTCGCGGACGTCCTCGATGAGGCGCATGCGGGCGCGGGCCTTGGCCACGTCGCCGAGGTGTCCGGCCAAGAAGCGCTCGATCTGGTCGTTCTCGAAGGGCAGCAGGGTGACCACCCGGTGCCCGGGGACCGCCTCGACCTGCTGCATCAGCACCTGGCGCACGGCTTCCTTGGCCTGGTGATCGCTGAGGAAGTGCTGCCGTCGGCTGGTCACCACCACCTTGGCCCGGCCGCGGGCGGCGGAGACGATCGTGTCGAAGTGCTCGGCGGCGCGGGCATAGGTCGAGCGCACGACCAGCTCGTCGAACCCATCGAAGAGCAGCACCACGCGCCCGTCCTCGAGCATTCGCCCGAAGCGGGCGGGGCTGTAGTCCTCGACCTCGTGCAGCGCGAAGTGTTGGGCCAGCAATTGCTCGAGGCGCAGGCCCTTCTCGAGGTTGCGCATCTCCACCAAGATCGGCACCGTCGCTCCGTGCTCGGCCGCCAGTTGCTGGGCGAGGCGACGCAGCAAGAAGGTCTTGCCGGTGCCGAACGAGCCCAGCACGAGCACGAAGCGGCCGTGCTCGTCCGACAGCCAGCTACGCACGGCCTCGAGGGCATCGTCGTGGCGCAGGTGCTGCCGGCCCAGGTGCTCCACCATGCGTTGCCCCACGTACTTGTCGGGGGGGTACACCCGATCGCCGGCCAGGCGCTGGGCCAGTTGCTCTTGGTAGCGACGAAAGTCGATGAGCCCGCAGTGTTGTTCGTACGAGCGCAGCCACACCCCCGCCGCCCGGGCGCGGGCGACCAGGGGGGGCGGAGCAGGGGGGCCGCCGTGGACGAACACCGGGCGCACGCCCGGGTCGCGCTGACGGTAGGGCTCGGCCACCCGCTGCACGAACGCGTCGAGCTGGGCCTCGTCCACGCCGTGCTCGTGCCCGGCCAGCGGCACGAGCTCGACCTGATCGCCGTGCTGCCGGCGCAGCTCGAGGTACTCGTAGAGCGGCGGGCCCTTGTGCCGGCGCACGACCTGAACCGTGGACTCGCGCAGTCGGCAGATCTCGGCCAGCTGGGTGAGAAAGTCGTCGCCGCGATCGACCGGGCGGCGACCCACGGCGCGTGGTTGGGCGAGCGCATCGGGTTCGTCGGATCGGTTCGGGGGTGGGGATGGGGACGAGGACGCGAGCGCGGGCGCGGGCGCGGGCGCAAATACCCCGTGCACCCGATCGAAGACCACGGCGTGCTCGTGACGCCACTCGTTGCCGTCCACGGAGGCGGCGGTGTCGCCGACCCAGCGGCTCTGGGCAGGTTGATAGGCTCGGGTCCAGCGCCGCAGCCCGCCCGGGTGGATCCGCAGCACTTGGTACTGGCAGGGAACGCCATGGGGGCGGGCCTGGTCCTTCACCGCGGCGCTGCCCGTGCTCACGATGGGCACCTGTGGGCGTAGCCACTCCAGCTTGCCGTCGTGGGTGTGACCGTGGAGCACCAGGTTGATCGTGTCACCCAAAAGCTGCTCCAAGCGCGTCGCATCCCGGAGGTTCTCGTCGTCGTCGACCGCCTTGCGCTGTACGTTGTGGTGCAGGGCCGCGATCCGCAGCCAGCCGCGGTCGCGAAAGGGTCGCAGCTGCTCGGCGAACCATCGCAGCTGCGCTTCGCCCAGCTCGCCGTAGTGCTCGCCCTCGCGGTGTGTCTCGGGCATGGTGGAGTTGAGCCCGGCGACCACCGTGCGCAGCGGCTCGTAGACGAACAGCGACCACGGGCGAGTCTCGTTGAACTCGAACGGGGCCTGCGGTCCGCCGTAGAGGCGTCCGAACAGCGCGGTGAAGAACCGCCACTTGGGCCAGTAGGGGGGGGTGGGCTCGCACTCCTCGGCCTCACACTGGGCAAAGTAGGCTTCGCAGGCCTTCCAGCTGACGTCGTGGTTGCCGGGGACCACCACCAGGCGCTCGCGTGGTAGGCCGAGCCCCGTCAGCAGCCGGGCGGCGAAGCGCTCGAACTGCGCCAGCTCGCTGGGGCGGGCCCACTCGCTCAGATCCCCAGTGATCACGACCAGCTGGGGCTGCACCGGCGCGCCGTCTTCGGCGAGGGCGGTCAGATCCTGCAAGAGCCGGGCGCCAAGCGTGTCGTGCTCGCGATCGGCTGCGGTGGCGCCCGTCGTCTCTCGATGGTGCCGACCGAACTGAGGATCGGACAGGTGCAGCAGCGTCAGCGAGCGGCGGTCCGAACCGGGAGGGCGGGTCACCCGACCATCATGCCAAACGGGCCGGGTCGATCGGGCCATCGGTGGCTGGCGGGGGGCGTAGACCGCAGCCCGAAGGTCGAGGTCGTCTCGCGGCCACGCATGGGCGCGTGGGATATGACACTTTCGAGTCGTTGGAACATGTTCGGTTCGTCGCCCGCGACGAGGGCGTCATGTTCGATCTGGGCGATCTCGGGGGTCTGGTCGCCGTTGATGCGGTCCGCGGGGAGGTGCGAGATCCTCGTCGCCAACCCCAGTGCAAAAAAGTGCGTCAGTTGACGACGGCTCGGTGCCTATACATCACTGAGAACTTTGGATGATGGATGGATCGTCCCCCACGAGATCCCGAGCGATCCACGACGTTCTCGGCCATGCTCCACACGGTCGAGTCCGATGGTCAGGCCGTTGTCGATTCGGTCCATTCGTGGGGTCACCCGTCGTGCGGCAAGCCGGCGGGGAAAAAAGCGCTTCAATTGAGGACGGCTCGGCGTCCGCGGATCACTCAGAACTTGGATGATGGATCGCCCCCAGCAAGATCCCGAGCGAACCACCATGCCCTCGGTGGTTGGGACCGGGTCGACGATTCCAGATGACGACCGGCGACATTATCCGTGGTCGAGCACCGACGGTGGTCTCGACGGTGGTCCCGACGGTGGTCCCGACGAGCAGATGGCAGAAAGTGGTGGGCTCGAGCCCGAGGACGCGCAGATGATGCGTCGGGTCCAGGCACGGTTGGTTCCCGGTGAGGCTTCGGCCGAGGATTCGCCGTTGGCCTTGACGGTCGGCAACCACGAGATCCAAGAGCTCCTCGATCAGGGAGCGATGGGCAAGGTCTATGTCGCTGTGCACAAGGGGCTCGGTCGCAAGGTGGCCCTCAAGCTTCAAAAGGAGCGTCGGCCTTCGCCCCGCAATCGCGAGCGGATGCTGCGAGAAGCCCGGCTGCTCGCTCGCCTCGAGCATCGCAACGTCGTGCGGGTGCTCGACGTCGGCGAGCACGAAGGGCGCGTGTACCTGACGATGGAGCTTTTGGAGGGCAAGACCCTCGGCCAGCTGCAGGCCGACGCAGGCCTGGGGTGGTCGACGTTGCTACGCCTTTACATCGGGGCGGGCCGGGGGCTGGCCGCGGCTCATGCGGCTGGGCTCGTGCATCGGGACTTCAAGCCCGACAACGTGATCGTCGACCAGCAGCAGCGGCCTCGGGTCCTCGATTTCGGGCTCGCGTGCGCGACCGAGGAGAGCGAGGCTTTCGGGGACGTG
>JBCCWC010000329.1:0-10078 GCA_039194325.1 Myxococcota bacterium | reverse complement strand
GTTGACGTATGGAGCCGTAGGCTGGTCTGCACATGGAGGCGGACGAACGACCAGAGCGTCGGTGGGTCGGGATGGGTGGGAGCCGTGGGAGTTTGGGGACTCCCTGGATCTTGGGCATGTGGCTGGGGCTGAGCACGGGCTGTGCGACGGGTATGGAGGACCTTGGTCTTGAGCCCGCCCCGAACACCTTCGGTCCCGGTGGGACCGGGACCGGCGGCGGCGAGGTCGGATCTGAGACGGCGTATGGATCCGGAGCCGAGACGGAGTCCGAGGGCGTCCCGACAGGAGGGGACGAAGGCCTCGATGGGAGCGACGACGGGGATCCGCCCGACGACATGCCAGCGCAGTCGGTCTGCGGCGACGGGCTCGTCACCGGTCTGGAGCAGTGTGACGAAGGGGCCGCCAACAGCCCCTCGGGCGACTGCACCACGCAGTGCACCCTGGCTTATTGTGGCGACACCTTCGTCCACGCCACCGAGGAGTGCGACGACGGCAACAACATCGACACCGACGCCTGTCGCAGCGATTGCACGGCGGCGGCGTGTGGGGACGGGGTGGTGCACGAGGGCGTGGAGCTGTGCGACGACGGCAACCTCGTCGACGGTGACGGCTGTACCTCGGACTGCACGCTGGCCAGCTGCGGGGACGGGGTGGTGCAGGCGCCCGAGGAGTGCGACGACGGCAACGGCTCCAACGCCGATGATTGCTTGAACACCTGCGTGCCGGCTAGCTGTGGCGACGGCTGGGTGCAGGCGCCCGAGGAGTGTGACGACGGCAACGGCTCCGACTCCGACGCCTGCCTCACCTCGTGCGAGCAGGCGCGCTGCGGCGATGGGCACGTGTACGAGGGCGTCGAGGAGTGTGACGGAGGGGGAGATCCCACCGTCTATAGCTGCAGCGAGACCTGCGAGGATCAGCTGGTCTGGTACCAGTGGACCTTCTTTGGTGGCCAGCTACCCAACCCCATGGCCTGCGCCGATTTCACCACGTGGCGCTCGGTGCTGGCGGATGACCATACCTCGATCACCCTGGCGGGTACGGCCGATCCGGGGGGGCGCACCTGTACCGGTCCGGCGGCCACCCAGCTGTGCAATGCCCTGCGTCTGGGGCAATCGACCATGGTCAATTGCGACGGTCACCAGTGGCGGGTGGGCAACAATTGCGTGGGGACCATGGAGGTGACGGTCGACGGGACCGACTGCGAGTGCTTCTACCCGGGCTATGCCCTCCGCCCCTGTATGCCTTCGAGCGAATGGGGCGGGGTGGCCACCCACACCTGCGGGGGGCCCAATCAGGAGATCTACATCGAGTGTGGGTTCGACTAGGCGGCGCGCGGTCTTGCCCATGGTGTCGACCCCGCGTCGCCGATCGACAGAGCGTAGAGCTGGTGCGCGAGGACGATTTCGCCTACGTCGACGAGCTCTACGCTCGTTGGTCGCCGACCTGGGACTTCGGGCCCGAGCAGACCGAGCCGGTCAAGGAGAGCTTCTCGGTGCCGGGATCCCTCGAGGCGGTGCTGGGCTACTACCGAGATCTGTGGCCGCTGCTGATGGCGCCGCCGCCCGAGTCCTCGCCGCCGCTGATCGAGGCGCCCACGCTCACCGTTGCGGGGCGCGACGACTACCTGCTGGCTCCCGAGGCGTTCGACGCGTCGGCGGTGGCCTTCGCCAATGGATACGAGGTGGCCGTGACCTCCGGCGGTCACTTCCTCCACCGCGAGGCCCCGGACGAGTTCATTCCGATCCTGCTGGAGTTCCTCGGGCGGCCCTGATGGGTAGGTCGTTGGCGCGCCCTACTGGGCATGGGTTTGGGCATGGGTTTGGGCATGGGTTTGGGCATGGGTTTGGGCATGGGTTTGGGCATGGGTTCGCGCGTGGGTCCGCGCGTGCCCCGTTGTCCCTCGGCTCGACCCCGTGCTCCGTGACGGTTTTGTTCCGTAGTTTCGGGGAAAATAAACGATTGATGATTGAAATCATGGCGTTATGGCCTCGGGTGGACGGTCGCGAGCCCATGGCACGACGGTCGGTCCCCCACGACGGAGCGCGTGAGGGCAGCCGGTTGTGATGCGCTACACTCGCGTCTGCAACGACGGGTGGCCGGCTGGCCACGGTAAGTCCGCCATCCGTCCTCCGCCGCCATGCCGATGGATCGCGATCCCGCCCTCAGTAGCTACAACCTCTCCTTCCTCGAGTCGATCTACGAGCAATACCTAGCGGATCCGGCCTCGGTCGACCCGCAGTGGCGCTCGCTGATCACCGAGCTCGGGTCCGAGTCCCCGCCGCCGCTGGGATCGGGCCCGGCGTCGGCAGGCCCGGCCTCGGCCTCGTCGCTCGCGGGCGATGCGGCCGCGGAGCAGATCGACCTGCAAAACCGGGTCGACAAGCTGATCGCCAACTACCGCCTCATGGGGCACCTGCGGGCGGAGATCGATCCGTTGGGTCGTCCGCGTCCCACCGACGCCCCGGGTCTCGCCCTTTCGTACTACGGGCTCGCGCCGGAGCACCTCGACCGCCGGTTCGCCCCGGGGGCGCTGTTCCCCGAGGCGGATCTCGTCTCCCTGCGGGAGATCCTGGATCGATTGCAGCGCACCTACTGCCGGAAGATCGGGGTCGAGTTCTGGGGCATCAACCAGGTCGAGCACCGCCGGTGGCTGCGTGAGAAGATGGAGGCGGTGGAGAACGAGGTGCGCCCCTCCCCGTCGGAGCAGATCCGGCTGCTCGAGTCGCTGGTGAAGGTCGACAACGTCGACAAGTTCCTCCACACCAAGTTCATCGGGGCCAAGCGCTTCTCGATCTCGGGGGCCGAGAGCGTGATCGGGTTGCTCGAGACCCTGGTGGAGGATGCCGGGGAGCGGGGGGTCGAGTCGGTCATCATGGGCATGGCCCACCGGGGGCGGCTCAACGTGATGATGAACGTGATGGGGCAGACCCCGGCCCAGATCTTCTCGCGCTTCGCCGGCGAGGATCCCAGCGAGAACCTGGGGCGGGGCGACGTCAAGTATCACCTGGGCTGCCATCGTCAGTACCGCACCCAGACGGGGCGTGACATGTACCTGGCGCTGGGCTTCAACCCCAGCCACCTTGAGGCGATCACCCCGGTCATGTCGGGGCGGGTGCGCGCGGGGCAGGATCTGATGGGCGACGGGGAGCGGTCCCGCATGCTGCTGGTGTCGATCCACGGCGACGCGGCGGTGATGGGGCAGGGGGTCTACGCAGAGACCCTCAACCTGGCCAAGCTCGCCGGGTACTCCACGGGGGGCACGATCCGGGTGGTCATCAACAACCAGGTCGGGTTCACCACCGATCCGGTCGACTCCCGCTCTACCACCTACTGCACCGCGGTGGCCGACATGCTCCACGTGCCGGTCTTCCACGTCAACGGCGACGACCCCGAGGCGGCCACCTACGCAGCGAAGCTAGCGGTGGAGTTCCGGCAGCGCTTTCGCTCCGACGTGATCATCGACCTGGTGTGCTACCGACGCTTTGGCCACAACGAGGGAGACGAGCCTACCTTCACGCAGCCGTCGATGTACTCGCAGATCGGCCAGCAGACCTCGGTGCGCGACAAGTACGAGCGGATCTTGCTCGATAGGGGTACGGTGACCGAGGACCAGCTCCAGCAGATCGATCAGCGTTCGAAGGCGGAGCTTGAGGCGGCGCTCGAGGAGGTGCGGGCCAAGGGCTTCTCTACCGCGCCGTTGCCGATGCACGGGATCTGGGAGAACTTTCGGGGTGGGTCCGATTCCGAGGTGCCGAAGGCGCAGACCAAGGTGTCACGCGACACCCTCGAGAAGATCGCGCTCCACACCACCACGGTCCCCGAGGGGTTCTCGCTGCATCGCAAGCTCCAGCGCTTCATCAAGGAGCTGGCGCAGATGGGCGAGGGGCAGGCGCCCGTCAGCTGGGCCTTTGCCGAGCACATGGCCTACGGTTCGTTGCTGCTCGAGGGGGCCAGCGTGCGCCTGTCGGGGCAGGACGCGATGCGTGGCACCTTCACCCATCGTCACGTGGGCTGGATCGACAACGAGACCGAGTCTCGCTACCTGCCGCTTTGCACCCTGCCCGGGGCCACCGGGCGCTTCGAGGTCTACAACAGCCCCCTGTCCGAGTTCGCGGTGCTGGGCTTCGAGTTCGGCTACAGCCTGGCCGCGCCGCGGACCTTGGTGATCTGGGAGGCGCAGTTCGGCGACTTTGCCAACGGGGCCCAGGTCATCATCGATCAGTTCATCTCCTCCTCCGAGGACAAGTGGAACCGGATAAGCGGCCTGACCATGTTCTTGCCCCACGGCTACGAGGGGCAGGGGCCCGAGCACAGCAGCGCCCGACTCGAGCGTTTCTTGCAGCTGTGCGCCGAGGACAACATGCAGGTCTGCAACCTCACCACGCCGGCGCAGATGTTCCACGCGCTGCGGCGGCAGGTCATTCGGCCCTATCGCAAGCCGCTGGTCATCATGACCCCCAAGAGCCTGCTGCGCACGCGGGCCTCGTTCTCGCCGCTGACGGATCTATACGAGGGATCGTTCCATCGCATGATCGATGATGCCGAGGTGCCCGATCACAAGGTGCGGCGGGTGATGCTGTGTAGCGGCAAGGTCTACTACGATCTGGTGGCGGCCCGGAGCGCGCGGGAGCGCGACGACGTGGCGATCGTGCGGATCGAGCAGCTGTACCCCTTCCCGCGGGCGGGGGTGGCGGCGGCGATGGTGCGCTACCGGCAGGCGCGGGAGCTGCGGTGGGTGCAGGAGGAGCCCGCGAACATGGGGGCGTGGGGGTTCATCCGGCCGTACCTGGAGGAGCTGACCACCGGGCGTTGGAAGCCGCCCATGTTGGTGAGCCGGGAGTCCAGCGCGAGCCCGGCGACGGGGTCGCCGGCGAGCCACAAGTTCGAGCAAGAGCGGATCATGGAGCAGGCGTTCGAAGGGCTCTAGGGGGCGCTCGTCGGGCTCGTCGTTGGTCCTGGACGCGGTCCCATCCCCAGTGCTTGGGCTTGGTCGGTGGGGTGTAGAGGCCAACGCGACCCTGCGGGATGCCCGGCAGGTCGGCGGCTCGCAGCTGTGCGTCGAGACGCTCGAACGCGTCGACGATTGCTCGAGCGATGAGGGTCATCAGCGGCGCGATGTCCCCTCGATCGCCGGCGCGGAGGGCGTCGGCGTAGCGGCGGCGCCACTTGGCTCCGATCGGGAACGACACGGGAAAGGGCAGGCCATCGGCGTAGAGGCTGAGGTTCATCAGCAAGCGGGCGAGTCGTCCGTTGAAATCCGGAAAAGGATGGATCTCGGTGAATCGATGCATGATCCAGCATGCCCGGTAAAGAGGGTCTATGCCCGACGACAGTGCGAGCTGGTTGCAGCGGCGGACCCACAAACGCATGGCAGGGTCGATCTGCTCGGGTGAGAGGAACCAGCGCGTACTCCCCAGGGGGCCGGCCCCGCGCCGGTCGATGCGATATTGCCCGGGCGGGACACCTTCGGTCTGTGAGGGATCGAGCAGGTCTCGGGCGATGCGCTCGTGCATGGCTCGGACGAAACGTTGGTCCACCAGCTGAGGGATCGCCAGAGCATCTTCGGGAGGCCAGTCTGCGGGCCAGGTCACGATCGATCGACTGTCGTGTTGGGCTCGTGCGCGCTGTTGCCGAGCCCAGAGCATCATGCGCTTGATGCCGAAGCGCTCGGCTCGGCTGAGGGCGCGCTGGGTCTCGCCAACGTGCTGGACGACCTCGCGACCGAGCCGGGTACGGCCTTCGAACGTGAGCACGGGGAGGTGCCGCTCGGCGGGAATGCCCTCGGGTAGGGCGGTGAGCTGCTGTATCGTCTCGTCGGTCCGGCTCCGCGTGCGTGAGGCCCATATCCGGTGGACGATGAATTGGCGACGCGCGTGCTCGGTGGGCTGCGGTGGTCGCGAGCACAGAGCGCGTGCAGCGATCTTGCGAGTCTCGGTGAGGGTGGAGGCGCCGGCGCCTTCGATGTGGTTGCTCTCGAAGACGACGCGGAAGATCTGTTCCTCGCGGAAAGCCTCGGTGATCGCCGCGGTGCGCTCGTTGTTGCGCAGGCCCGCAAAGCCGATCACGAGCGCGGCGGCCCGCTTTCGCAGCGCCGCCGGATCTTCGATCCATCGCAGTGGAGCGCCCACCATCGATCGGTATAGCACGCGTTCCGGCCCGCACTCGCGGGATGGTTCCACGAGTACCAGGCCATGGGACCGGCCATGAGACCGCGCGAGCCAATCGTCACCCCGGTGTGCTAGAACGGCCCGGCGTGGGGCCTCCACACTGGCCCTACGACCACGAGAACACCCATGGCCATCGAGATCCGCGTACCGCAAATGGGAGAGTCGGTCACCGAAGGGGTGATCGCACAGTGGCTCAAACGAGAGGGGGAAGCCGTTGCTGCCGATGAGCCGGTGGTGGAGGTCGAGACCGACAAGATCACCGTCGAGGTCCCGGCTCCGGCCGCGGGCGTGCTCGTCAAGCAGGCGGTGAGCGAAGGGGACACCGTGGGGGTGGGGGACATCATCGGCACGATCGACGCCGAGGCTCGACCCGGTGCTCCGGCGCCCGAGCCCGCTCCGTCGTCCGAGCCCGCTCCTGCCGCGTCGGCGACCCCATCGGGCACAGGGGGTCCGGCAATGCCCGCGGCGCAGGCCGAAGCCGGGCGTCAGGGTGTCGATCTGGCCGGTGTCTCGGGTACCGGCCGGGGCGGTCGTATTCTCAAAGAAGACGTGGTCAAGGCCGCCGACGGGGCGGCTCCAGCTCCGGCAGCCGCTCCGGCAGCTGCCCCGGCCCCAGCCCCGGCGGCCGCTCCGCTTCCGTCTCCGACGCCGAAGCCGGCTCCGAAGCCCGCCCCCGCGCCCGTGGTCCTCGAGGGCGACGAGCCGCAGGAGCGCAAGCCCATGACGCCCATTCGGCGTCGTGTCGCCGAGCGGCTGCTCGCGTCGCAGCAGGGCACGGCCACCCTGACCACCTTCAACGAGGTGGACATGTCGGGGGTGATCGGGCTGCGCAAGCGGTACAAGCAGTCGTTCATCGACCGCCACGGGGTCAAGCTCGGCTTCATGTCGTTCTTCGTCCGGGCGGCGTGCGAGGCCCTGCGGGAGTTCCCCGCCGTCAACGCGCAGATCGACGGCGCCGACGTGATCTACAAGCGCTACTACCACGTGGGGGTGGCGGTCGGCGGGGGCAAGGGGCTGGTGGTCCCGGTCATCCGTCACGCCGACCGGCGCAGCTTTGCCGACATCGAGGTCACCATCGCCGACTTCGGGCGGCGCGCTCAGAGCAACAAGCTCACGCTCGACGACCTCCAGGGCGGGACCTTCACCGTGTCCAACGGCGGGGTTTACGGCTCGATGCTCTCCACGCCGATCCTCAACCCGCCGCAGACGGGGATCCTCGGCCTGCACAACATCGTGGAGCGCCCGGTGGCCGTCGATGGCAAGGTCGAGATCCGGCCCATCATGTACGTGGCGCTGAGCTACGATCACCGGCTCATCGACGGGCGCGAGGCGGTGCAGTTCCTGGTGCGGATCAAGCAGCTGATCGAAGATCCCGAGCGGCTGTTGCTCGACGTCTGAGCCTCGATCCCAGCCCTGACCCCAGTCCCGATCCCAGCCTCGACCAAAGACAACAACCATGAGCGAGTCTTACGATCTCATCGTCATCGGGGCGGGCCCCGGCGGCTACGTCGCGGCGATCCGGGCGGCCCAGCTGGGCATGCGGGTGGCCTGCATCGACGAGAACGCCAAGCTGGGCGGCACCTGCCTGCGCGTGGGCTGTATCCCGTCCAAGGCGCTGCTGGAGTCGAGCGAGCGCTACTACGAGGCGCGCAAGGGCGCGCTGGCCCAGCACGGGATCGCGCTGGGCGAGGTCAAGCTCGATCTGGCCGCCCTGCTCGCGCGCAAGGACAAGGTCGTCGATCAGCTCACCTCCGGGGTGGCCTACCTATTCAAGAAGAACGGGGTCACGCCGGTGCACGGCCGGGGTCGGCTTTCGGGCGCAGGTCGGGTCGAGGTCACCGCCGCCGACGGGAGCACGCAGGCGCTGAGCGCCGAGCGCGTGCTCATTGCGACCGGATCGGTCCCGGCCAGCATCCCAGGGGTCACGCTCGATGGCGATCGCGTGGGTACGTCCACCGAGGCGCTCTCCTATCCACAAGTGCCCGAGCACCTGGTGGTGATCGGGGCGGGCTACATCGGCCTGGAGATGGGATCGGTCTGGGCCCGGCTGGGCGCCCAGGTCACTGTGCTCGAGTATATGAGCGAGTTCTTGCCCGCGGTCGACGTGGAGATCGCTCGGCTGGCCAAGCGGGCGTTCACCAAGCAGGGGCTGAAGATCCAGCTGGGCGTTCGGGTCACTGGCGCCCAGGTGCAGGGCGAGCGGGTCACCGTGACCTATGAAGAGGAGGGCCAGTCCCGGTCGCTCGAGGGCGATCGCGTGCTGGTGGCTACCGGCCGCCGGCCCAACACCGAGGGGCTCGGGGCCCGTGAGCTGGGCGTCGCGATGGACGGGCGTGGCTTCATCACCGTCGACGCCCACTACCAGACCAGCGTCCCGGGGGTGTTTGCGATCGGCGACGTGATCCCCGGGCCCATGCTGGCCCACAAGGCCGAGGAAGAAGGGGTGGCCGCCGTCGAGCACATGGCGGGCCTGCCGGGGCACGTCAACTACGACGCGATTCCCGGCATCATCTACACCCACCCCGAGGTCGCCGGGGTCGGCAAGACCGAGCAGGCGCTGAAGGCCGAGGGGGTGCCCTACAACAAGGGGACCTTCCCGTTCTCGGCCAACGGTCGGGCCAAGGCGATGGCCGACACCGAAGGCATGGTCAAGATCCTCGCGCACGCGCAGACGGATCGGATCCTCGGCTTTCACGTGATCGGCCCGCACGCCAGCGATCTGGCGGCCGAGGGGGCGGTGGCGGTGGAGTTCTCGGCCAGCGCCGAAGATCTCGCCCGTAGTGTGCACGCCCACCCCACGCTCAGTGAGGTGGTCAAGGAAGCCGCGCTCGCCGTGGGCGGGCGGGTGATCCATATCTGATGGGCGAGGGCGACGGGTCGGGTGGTGCCCGACGACCCGACGCCTTTGGCGATGCCATAGGCTCGGGCGCGTGCGCTGGCCGAGCAGGCCCGCGACGCGTACGCACAGGCGGGTCCGGGTCGGGACGACGCGCGGGCCGATGTCCAGGCGTGGCTGGCGGAGCACCCGAGATTGTAGGCTCGGGTTGTGCACACGCGGTCGTAGACGGAGGAGGTCGTCGACTCGAAATCGAGCGCTGGATCTGTGCGGCCACTGTGCAACTACTGGGTGTGCAACTACTGGGTATGCAATCATGGGCGCGTGTCTGGGGATGACCCGCGAGTCGAGCCTCGAGGACTGACTCGCTCGGTCTCCAGTCTCGAGCCCGGGGGGCCGACTCGTACTGTTCTCGATGTCGATCACCCCAGGTCTCGAGAGGACGTTGCGGCCGACCTCGGTGAGCTACCTGTTCGTCTCGGTGACTACCAGCTCGAGCGTCGGCTCGGGGCGGGGGGTATGGGCGAGGTGTTTGTCGCTTGGCAGGGCAGCCAGCGGGTCGCCCTCAAGACCTTCCAACGCGCCTCGAGCACCAAGCTGTTGCGCTTCAAGAACGAGTTTCGTTCTCTGGCCGACGTTCGGCACCCCAACCTCGTCGAGCTCTACGCGCTCGGCACGGTAAAGGGGCGCAGTTTCTTCACCATGGAATTGCTCGAGGACGCGGAGCCCCTCGTCGACTGGGTGCGGCGCGACGCCTCACCCGGCGAGTTGCCGGACCTTGGTCGGCTCGAAGGTGCGCTTGGCCAGCTCGCCCTTGGCCTCGCCGAGATCCACCACCACGGCTATGTGCATCGCGATCTCAAGCCCTCGAACGTGCTGGTGACCGCGGCGGGCCGGGTGGTGATCCTCGACTTTGGATTGATCTCGACCGCCGACGGCGAGCGGGTGCTGACCCGCGACGGGCAGATCCTCGGCACGCCCTTGTATATGGCGCCCGAGCAGGCGGTGGGCTTGCCCGCCGGTCCGCCTGCAGACGTCTACGCGGTCGGGGTGATGCTCTACGAGTGCCTGACGG
>JBCCWC010000328.1:0-10097 GCA_039194325.1 Myxococcota bacterium | reverse complement strand
GCGCCGACTTCCCCGCCCTCTTCGTCGGTCGCCGCACGGGCCGCCCGTGCTCCCGCTCCCGAGCCGCCCCCGCCGCTCGACCCGGCGGGTGTGCTCGACCAACAAGAGCGCTGGCTCCTCGAGGCTGACGACGCTATGCTCGACCGAGAGCAGCGGATCGCGCGGGCTTACGCTCAGCGCAAGTTGGTGATGGCCGACCCCGAACACCCGCTTCGGCCGGTGCTCGAGAGGCTCGACGAAGACGTGGCCTCGGGTGCATACACCAAGATGTCCCAGGATATGTGGTCGGGTCGTACGGCCTTCCCCGATAGGGATGATGAAGCGCCCGAAGCGGGCGCCGATTCGCCCTGAGCCTGTGTTGATCGGTCGCCTCTGGCGGCGAGCCACGGGGGCTCACCGAACTCGTCGCTAAGTGGTGCCAGTCGTGGTGACCAGTCGTGGTGCCAGTCATGGTGCCAGTCATGGCGATGGACTCGTTGCACTCGTCACCGTGCGGTGACGATCTGTGATGTCGGGGGACGCGATCGCCTACCCAAGACAACCGAAAAGGACCTCTTTGATGCCCCAGTCAAGACTGCCCCTCATCATCTGTGTGTCGATGCTCGCCCTTCCATCTGCGGCTTACGCCGGTGGCAACGTCAAGGGCAAGTTCAAGTTCGATCTCGAGCTCGGGATCGGCGGTGGCAAGGAATTGCTGATCCGTGAGCCCTCTATGTGCGAAGGAGGCGCCTCGGCCAAGATCAAGTGGAACAAGAACAAGGACGAGATCAAGGTCCGAGTCAAGGTGGATGGGTTGCCCCAAAAACCCACATATTGCTACGACGAGAGCATCGACACTCCCTACAACATGTACCCCATGTGCGTAGAGGAGGGGTTTTGGCAGACGTGGTTCGTGTCGCGCTTCTTTACGCGGCCCACAATCTATTACTACGATGCGGTCACGGGCGATCTCATCGACAACGAGTTCGACCTGCCCGCAGGCCCGCCCCCGGGCGCCATTCCTGTGGAGCTGACGGCCGCCCAGATGGTCTGCTCGGATTTCTGGCGGCCCAACGCCAACCTGAAGGGCAACGTCAAGTTCACCTTCGACTACGACCAGATCCTCGATGCCATTGGCAGTCCGGGGACTCTGGTCGGGGTCGTACCCTTCAACCTGTTCGACGACGAGTCTTTTTGGCTGCACTACACCGAGGAGATCCTCCCCATGGAGGAGGCGCAGACCTGGGACACCACCCTCGCGGAGATCGAGGCGGGGATCGGGGCGACCGTCATCTCGATCAGCGCAGAGCCGATGCCCAAGCCCCCGTACCTGCTCACCCACGATCAGCTGATGATCAGCTGGACGGAGTCCTATCCGACGCAGTTTCTCACCCCGCTGCCGCCCGAAGCGTTCGATGATCCCGATTGCGGCACGGAGCAGATCGACGTACCGTTCCCCGGCGGGGAGCTGCCCATCTGAGCTTCCCTCCGAGCTCAGATGTCGGATGCGTTCACCATCGAGTTCATCGAGCCGTGCCGGCTGATCGTTCGGCTGCGGGGTGAGCTCGAAGAGGACGATGTCCGACAGCTGTCCGGCGAGCTCCTTCCCCGGCTGAGAGCGCTCTCAGCCCGAGGAGAGCTCATCATGGATCTTCTGGCGCTCGCGTCGTTTACGACCGCGGCTCGCATGAGCCTGACCGAGCTCCAGCGGGGCATCGCCAGCCTGGGGAGCCGCACCGCATTCGTGGCCGATCGTCCGCGCCTTCGGGGGCTCGGGCTCTATGTGGCGCACGTATCCGACGACCCCAACGCCCGCTCGTTTCACCTGCTCAACCAGGCTACGGCCTGGCTGCGAGACACCGAAGGGCGCCTGGAGAGCATTACCTCCTATTTTCGTCGGGCGGGCAGACGGAGTCGTCGGTCCGGTCGTCGCAGCTCGGACGAGTTCTTTCGCCGGATGGCCAGGTCCCGCAGCTCGAGCGACTCGGGCGATGACGGCGACTCGGGTGATGACGGCGATGACGGCGATGATGGAGGCCGGGGATGAGCCGTCGCGAGCTCACCCGGGGTCAGCGAGTCTTCGTCGCGCTCTGGCGGCGGGTCACCATGGCGATGGCGGGTTTTTCCGATCCGAACGCACTGGAGTTCGTGCGCACCTTCGGCGTTCGCGAGTTCGTACGCTGGGTCAAGACCTCGTTCGACTTGCTCCAGATTCTCCAGGAGCGCTGGGGGCCGATCGAGGCCCAGATGATCATCGCATGTGCGGGTGTATGGAGCGGCTGCCGTTGGTGCAGCATCGGGCACATGCTCACCGGCAACCTCGAGCTATTCAAACGAGAGCAGCGGCTGGGGCCGGTCGACGAGCGAGAGATCCCTCGGCTGCAGCTCATGCGCGACTCCGAGGTGCTCGCCGAACTGCTCGGGTGCTACTGCGGGTCGCGCTGGGAGGAGATGCACGCGCTCGTCCATCGGCAGTATCTGCTCCGGTCGGGGCAGGTCGAGGAGTCGTCCCGGGACGACCAGCTCCTGCAGATGACCAACTACATGTGGGAGTGGGTCAACGAGTGCACGATGCTCAAGATGGACCTCGATCCCGACGCGATCCCGGCTCAGAGCGCGATCGGCAAGGATAGGGCGCTAATCGGTCGCTATCAGCAAGCCCGACGACAGGCACGACAGCACGCGCGACGATAGCCCTTCGGCGTCGACGCTGCGCAGCGGGAGTGCCACGTCGGTTTGCGCTCGGAGGGTAGCCATGGTGGTCTGCGGGCGTCACCAGGAGGAGATCTGATGTCCCGCTCGTTCGTACTGTCGCTGCCTAGCTTGCCGCGCCGGCCGCTTGGGTCGCTCTTGGTGCTGGCCCTGGCGTCGCTGCCCGGCTGCCGACCCTCGCATGCCGAGCTCGAGGCGATCCAGGCTCAGCTGAGCGAGATCCAAGCGGAGCAGGCCGAGCTCGGCCGTGAGGTGGCCGCGCTACGCGATCGCGAGGCCAGTCGCGACGACGCCGATCGCTTCGAGCGCTCCGAGCTCGAGGACGCCCTCATCGACGTCGCGGTCCGGGTGGCCGAGCTCGAGAAGGAACGACAAGGCAAGGCCGAGCGGCTCGGGGCGGGGCGCCCCGATCCCATGGCCGTCTACCGGGTCGAGCTCGGTGATGCGCCGGTTCGGGGGCCCAGCGACGCGCTGGTGACCATCGTGATGTGGACCGACTATCAGTGCCCCTACTGCGCCCGGGTGCAGGCCACCATGGCCCAGCTGGAGGAGGAGTACGGGCGCTCGGTCCGCTTCGTGCACAAGCACAACCCGCTGACCTTCCACCCCCGGGCCATGCCCGCCGCGCTGGCGGCCGAGGCCGCCCATCGCCAGGGCAAGTTTTGGAAGATGCACGACCGGCTGTTCGAGCACCCCAAGGAGCTGACCGACAAGAACTTTCGCCGGTGGGCCAAGAAGATCGGGCTTCGGGCCAAACGCTTCGCCCAGGATCTCGACGACCCACAGCTGCGGGCGCGGGTCGAGCGAGACCAGCGGCAGGCCATGACCCTCGGGGCTCGCGGTACGCCGGCTTTCTTTATCAACGGGCGCTTCTTGTCGGGGGCCCAGCCGGTCGAGAATTTTCGCACGTTGATCGACCAGGAGATCGCGAAGGCCAAGCGCCTGGTCGATACCGGAGTGCCGCGCAGCGAGGTCTACGCAAAGACGATCGCGCGCGGGAAGACCAAGATGTAAGAGGGTTCGGCGGATGCGTGATCGCTCGGGCAGCCCAGCGGGTGACTCGAGGATCCATCGCGGGCCGCTATGGTCTGCAGGCCGCCCGGACCCGCGGGCCGTGGGGTGAGGACGGGTAGCGCTCGAAGAAGCGACCGGCCGGCGTGGACGAGGGCGGTGCTTGGCGGCAACGAACGATCGCCTCGTAGGCGAGCCGCTCCTCTTGGAGTGCGCCGGTCGGGAACTTCCGGGCATGCTGCTGCAGGGCGGCGAGGGCCGCGGCGAGATCATCCTCGGCCAGAGCTCGGCGCGCCTCGGCCAGCAGCCGGGTCTCGGCGGCGAGGGCGTCGGTGGTGACCGCGCCGGTCGTGGGGGAAGCGGAGCGGGTGGGCTCAGCCGGCGCCGGGGTGGCGTTGGGATCGGGTGAACGGCGGGGGGAGGCGGTCACCGGGATGGGCGTAGGCCCGGGGGGCCGGTCGATCTCGGGTGGGCTCGACTCGGGGAGTGTTTGCGTCGAGGGACGAGCGGATCGAGCGGGTCTCGCCGGCGTGACTCGATGCGGCGAGGAGGGGCGAGCCTGGTCGACCGCCTCCATGGTGGGCACGTGGTGGTCGCGGGTTGCTGTCAAGCCGACGCTCACGCCCCGGATCATCAGCAGTGCCGACGCAGCGATGGCGAAGGTCAGGCCAACGGCGGTCAGCAGGCGTCGGAGATCGGGGGCGTCGGAGGGGCTCCCTTCGTCGTCTTCGCCGTCTGGTGGGTCGACGTGGTCGGCCGTGGTGGCCGTGGTGGCCGTCATGGCGATCCGCCGCTTCAAGGCCCGCCAGTTGCGTCGCCGGGCGTAGGCGCCGGGGCGTTCCCTTCGAAACGCGGCCAGGTAGTCCGAGCCGTCGGGGTGAGGGTTCATGGAGCCCGTGCCTTCCTGCGAGTGGTGGCCTGGTGCCGAGCGATCGCCTGTTCGAATTTCTCACGTGCGACTCGAAGTCGCGAGTAGACCGTGTTGAGCTTGATCCCCAGGGCCGCGGAGACCTCGGGCGCACTAAAGCCCTCGATCTCACAGAGCATGAACACCGCGCGCTTGTTCGGATCGAGGCGCTCGACGAAGCGCTCCACCACCGCGGCGGCCTCCCGGCGGGCGATCACGTCTTCGGCGGGGTCGTCGACCACCGTCAGCGGTGCCGGGGCGCGCTCGTCTTCGCCGTCGAGCGGCCGCACCCGCGCGGCCGAGCGGAGCGAACGCTCGCGATACTTGAAGGCGACGTTGCGGGCGATTCCCAGCACCCAGCGCCGCACCGGGGTCGTGCCGTCGTAGTCGTGGAGCCGGCGGTGAACCACCATGAACACATCCTGGGTTGCATCGTCGGCCATCGCGGCGTCGACTCCGAGCGCGCGCAGGCTTCGCCACACCAGGTCGTGGTGCATGCGGTAGACCGCGGCGAGGTCGAGCCCGGCGGACATCGGCAGAGCGACGGGCCGTGCAGCGAGGACGGTCCCGGCCACGAAGACTACTTCCCGGCTGGGGGGTCGATCCGTCGAATAAAACACGCAAACGTACTTAAGTAATTGAATTTGTTTGATATTTTAGATCGTCGCGTAGTGCTCGCGCTCACGGAAATCGCGCTTCGATGGCGATGAATGCCCGTCCCGACGGGATCGGCATCTCGAAGATCGGCCCGAGCGGATCGATGTGAAACCGGGGTCGCAGCACCGCGAAGGCTACGTCGAAGCCGGCCCACAGCCCGAGGAACGGTCGTGGTGACCAGGCGAGGGCCGGGCCGAGCCGGGCCGCGACCCAGGGGCGCCGGTCGGTACCCACGCGGGCCAGCGTGCCACGGCCCTCGCCTCGCATCAGGCCCGCGTCGAGGCTGGCGCAGACCGGCAGCTCGATCTCGTTCCAGCGAGGGCCCGCGCAGCCGTGAGCGCCCGCCCCCCACAGGCTCAGGTCGGCGGCCACGGTGGAATCGAGGGGATGGCCTATCCGCTGGGGCGCCCAGTAGCGGGCGTGCGCGCCCACGCGGAGCCACCGGGTGCGATAGCCGATCGCGCCGGCCAGGGTGACCCCCGCCTGCGGGAACGGGCCGAGCCCGCCGCCCGCTTCGAGTCGTACGAACCCCTGGTGGACTCGCGGTGGCCGATCGGGGGGCGGGACCGTGGAGGGGGGGGTGGGTCGGACGCGTGGATCGGGAGCGATGGGGGCGGTGAACGATTCGAAGGCGGTTGGAGCGAGGCCGGGGATTTCGGGGTCGTCTTCGGGTTCGTCCTCGTTGGGGGGTGACCCGATCGGTGCGCCGTGGGTTCGTTCGAGGGTGTGGTGGGTCGCCAGGGGATCGATCGCGATCGCGATGAGCAGCGCGGTCGCCTCGGCGACCGTCTCGCAGCGCTCGGCCTGGATCTCGCGAGTGCTGGTGCCCCACGGGGTCCGCAGGGCGAGGGTGCCGGCGAAGCTGGCAGGCTGACGGCGAAGCTCGACCTCGGCCGAGACCTCGCCACCCGCGGCTGGATCTGCGAGCAGCATGGAGATCTGCTCCGCCAGTGCGGCTTGGGTGGGGCAGCCTTCCGGGGCGTCCCAGTGCAGGGTGAAGGGTTCGGTCGGTCGCTCCGGCGCTTTTGGGGTGGGCTCGGCCGGCAGGGACGGCGCTTTTGGGGTGGGCTCGGCCGGCAGCGTCGGCGGAGTCGGCGGAGCCGTGATGGCTGCCGCAAAGGCGGCGGTACGCCCCCAAGGTGCGCCGATCCCCCTCACCGTCTGATGAGCGGTAACACCCCGGTGCTCTGCGGATCAAGCGGTTCCCTCGCTTCTATGGACTGGCTTGGGATTGGCTTGGGATTGGCTTGGGGTTCGCTCGGGTTCGCGCGGAGGCCCGCTGTGTCTATTTAGCGTAGCCGGGCTGCGGCCTCGTGAAACGCTCGCCGTACCCGGCGGATCCCCGCCGTGTCCTCGCGGCCCAGGTGCACGCGGTTGCTCAGCAAGATCACCACCCGTGGCCCTCCCTCGGCCGTCGGATCGATCCATACCGTATTCCCCGGGAAGCCGGTGTGCCCGACGGTGTGCTCGGACATCGCGGTGCTCGTGGTGCCGCTGCCGTCGCTCGGCGTACCGTCGAAGCCCAGGCGGCGGGTCGAGCCCGGCACGGTGCTCGGTTGCCAGAAGCGATCGCGAACGTCGGCGCGCACGTCGGGGACCAGGTTCATCACCCAGGCGCGGGCCACCTCCAGCACGGCCTCGGCCGTGCCAAAGAGCCCCGCGTGTCCGGCCACGCCGCCCATCACGAAGGCGTTGTCGTCGTGCACCATGCCGTGAGCCACGCCGTCGATCTCGCGGAGCGCGAAGTACGATGGCCGCTCGCCGCCGGGATAGAGCGTGGGATCGTAGACCTCGGTGGGGGCGATCCGCTGCTCGAGCGTCCGGCCGAGCGCGGCGCGGCTATGGAGCCGACGAAAGCCCATGTGGGGCAGAGGGCTGTCGTCCAGGCCCAAGCGATACGCGATCCGATCGGCGAAGGCTTCGTCGAGCGGTACGTCGAGCACGCGCTCGATCCATGCCCCCAGGATCATGAAGCCCAGGTCGCTATACACCGCTCGCTCGCGTCGCGGATATTCGCGCGGGGTGTGGATCACGTGGTGCAGGACCCGCTCGGCGTCGAAGGGAGCTACGGAGGTGAAATACTCGCGGTGAGCAGCCAGGCCCGAGCAGTGCTCGAGCAGATCGGCCAGGGTCGCCTCGGGGCAGGCCGAGGACCAGGGCTCGGGCACCGGGTCGTCGAGCGAGAGCCGCTGCTGGGAGACGAGCTGGGCCACCAGCGTGGTGGTGCACAGCACCTTCGTCAACGACGCCAGGTCGTAGATCGTGTCGCGCTCGACGGGTCGGCCCGTGACCGAGGCCGCCATGTGGCTGGCCAACGAGCCGTGGGCCTCGTGGTAGAGGGTCGCGCCCGCATGCCAGACTAGCCCCACCGCGCCCGGGAAGGCGCCCGAGGTCACGCCCTCCTCGAGGGTGGAGAACACCGCTTGCCAGGGATCGGGCTCGCTCATGGCTGCTCTTGCGCGGGCGACCATGCCCGCGCCCGGCGGCTTGCGCAAGCGCGCTCCGGGGCTGCTACAAACCCCAGCCATGAGCATAGTGCCGACTACCGCTCGTGATCGTCTGATCGTCGCCCTGGACGTGCCCAACCGGACCGATGCGCTCGCGCTTGCCGGGCGCCTGGCCGGGCACGTGGGGATGCTGAAGATCGGGCTGGAGTTGTTCGTGTCGGAGGGGCCCGACGTGGTTCGTGAGATCCGGGAGGCGCACCCCGAGCTGGCGATCTTCCTCGACCTCAAGCTGCACGACATCCCCAACACCATGCGCGGGGCGATCCGCAGCGCGCGGTCGCTGGGGGCACGGTTCATCACCGTGCACGCGGGCAGTGGAGTGGACCACCTGCGCGCATGCGTGGAGGAGGCCGGGGACGACCTGGGGATCTTGGCGGTGACCGTGCTCACCAGCCAAGACGCGACGGCGTGTGAGCAGGCCGGTCACACCCGGAGCCCGGCCGAGCTGGTGGTGCGCCGGGCCGAGTGTGCGCGTGAGGCCGGGTGTGCGGGGATCGTGTGCAGCGGGCAAGAGCTGCGCGGGGTGGTCGACGCGGCGCCGGAGCTCTACCGGGTAGTGCCGGGGATCCGGCCAGCGGGGGCGGAGGTCGGGGATCAAAAGCGGGTGATGACCCCGGGGCGGGCGATCGCCGATGGGGCCACGCACCTTGTGGTGGGGCGACCGATCCGTAACGCGGCGGATCCCGCGAAGGCAGCGGATGCGATCGTGGAGGAGATCGGCTCGCCTGGGTGATTCGGGTGATTCGGGTGATTCGGGTGAGTCGAGCGGCCAAGGTGGCCCCGGTTTAGTGCATCGTGGTCGATGGTTGCAGCGAGACGATCCTTATGCGTCGTAGGGCGCTCGAGGGGAGCCTGGCCTTTCACCGCGAGGGTCGAACTGGGCGCGTCATTGCTTCCGGTATTGCAATCTCGTAAGCCTGAATCTGCCAAAGGTGGTTCAAGTCAATGACCGAAATAAGCGTGAGTAAAATCATAAGCAAAGAGCGTCACGGTTGAACGGTGGGTACGACTTCCTGAGCACCACAGTCTCCGCGTGGTGGGAAATTTCGTTTCTCATCATCAAGGTCAACCAGGAATATGACAGTGAACACCTGCGATCTCACCCCGGCAAAATCCCAAACCTGCCGATCTTTCATCTCACTCTCACTCGTTGCGCTCGTGTCGACGTTGGTGCTGACTGGCTGCGTCGAAGAATCGGAAGCCTTCGGCGAGGAAGCCATCGATGAGGAAGCCATCGATGAGGAAGAAGGCTTTCGATCACTCTCGACAGGAATGCATGGAAATCAGTTCAACCCAAAGGTCAAGTCCGGGGGGGTCGTAAACCAAGGCCTCGTCTACAACATTTGGGGGAATCCTGGCGTTTTTTGGTATTTCTGCGGTCAAAGCGCCACCTCGACCGCAATCAACTTTGCGCGAGGCAATTCGTTGTCAACCGGCAGCAAGGTGACTCAGCTTACATGGTTTCATGATCGCCTCAAAGCCAGAGAGTGGCACTATAACAACGACAATCCGAACAGCGCCGGTTCGTACGAGACACGAATCGACTGGCTCTGGGATTTGATGCAGGATGAGAAGTCGGGCGAATTTAGTACAGAAGACCACGTAACAGGAAGCCGCGATGGCTCCAAGTCTTGGATGCACTCGCAGCTCGATAATGGTGCGTTCGTCGTAGCTCTCACCGAGACGAACGCAGGGTATGGTCATTTTGTAGCCATATATGCCATTGACTACCAGCCGTTCCAGAACGGAGGCGGAACCGTCTACTTTGGAGATCCACTCACCGGAACGCTGGAGACACGCGGCTACACTGCCTTTTTGGACGACATGAGGGACGCGAGTAACTTCAGCCAATATAATACTTTCTCAGTGAGAAAGAAATAGCGCGTCGCCAGGCGGAACCGAGTGATACCGACATCATGCTGACCCCTCGGTTCGCGCGAGGACGTCACGGGCCAGGTCGCGGGCGGTCACCGATCCGTCGGCCCGCGACCCGACGGTCATCATCGGCCCCTGACGGCGCTCCTTGGGCTCGACGCTGCTCGGGTCTCTCAACTTGATCATCCCCCACGCGCTGGTCGTCAACCTGGTCGTTGCCTCTAGAGCTCGCAGCGATTGTGGGCGAGGTTGCACAGCGCGGGCGTTGGGCAATCGCCATCGTCGAAGCACGGGGCCCGGCAGGCTGCGAGCTGGCATAGATCGCCGCCGAAGCAGTCGAGGTCGCTCGTGCACTCGACGCAGACGAATACGTCGTCGTCGCAGGGGTTGCCGCCGGCGCAGGTCGAGCCCGGCGAGCAGGTCAGGCACGAGGTGGGGTCGTCCGGGTC
>JBCCWC010000327.1:0-10160 GCA_039194325.1 Myxococcota bacterium | reverse complement strand
GGGGGTGTTGGGGGTGGTGTGGGGGGGTTGGTTGTTGGGGGGGGGGGGGGGGGGTTGGGTGGGGGGGTGGTGTTGTGGTTTGGGTTGGGGGGGGGGGGGGGGGTGGGGGGGGGGTGGGGGTGGGCACCTCCGACGCGACGGCATGGCCGCGCGCGGGAGGACGATTGCCCCTCTCCTATTGCGGCTGCCGTGCCGACACTCGCCCCAATGAAGCCGGGCACTTGCCGGACCGTGATCCGGCGGTGGCCCACCAGTGGGCCGACAGGGTGCCCACCAGTGGGCCACCCGACGGGCGTTCTCGCGCCATGCCGGCCGGGGCTCGCCTGGCGTCACCCGGGCCCGTAGGCTGCCCCGCGATGACGCGTACGGGCGTGGTGACGTGCACCTGGGTCGTAGCCATGGGCCTGCTCACGGGATGCGCGCCGATCCCTTCGGCCTCGGTCACCGCCCCGGGCACCGATCCCCCAACGACCACCACGACACCATCAGCCAGAGCTTTGGCAACGCTGCCTCCGGACGACCACGATGCGCCCTACTTTTCAGGAGCAGCGGCGCTGGCCCGGGTGCAAACGCTGATGGACTGGCCGCGGGGCCTGGGACATCCCGAGCGCCACGCGTCCATCGAAGCGCTCGGGGTGATGCTGAAGGTGGCGGGCGCCGACCGGGTCGACTCCCAAGCGCTCAGGGCCCGCGATCCAGCGACGGGGCAGACGTACGCGCTGGTCAACCTCATCGCCCATGTGCGCCCGGACGCCCCGCGTCGCTTCGTGCTGGCCACCCACTTCGACACCCGCCCGTGGGCCGACGAAGAAGAGGATCCGGCGGCCCACAACCTGCCCGTGCCGGGGGCCAACGACGGCACGTCGGGGGTCGCGGTGGTACTGGAGCTGATGTCCGTGCTGGTGCGGGTCTTGCCCGCGCAGGTGGGGCTGACGGTGATCCTCTTCGACGGCGAGGAGTTGGGCCGCCCGGGGTATGGCGGCTACTGCATGGGCTCGCGGCACTTCGCGGCGCAGGTGGCTCGGCAGCGTCCTGCATGGATCGACCGTGCTGAGCTGGGGATCGTGTTCGACATGGTGGGGGACCGCGACCTGCACCTACCGGTCGAGCCGGGCTCGGCCACACAGGCACCCGCGCTGGTCGAGCGGCTCTGGGCCACCGCGCGCGCCCGGGGGCACACGCAGTTCGAGGATCGGACGCGCCCGGTCGGGATACTCGACGATCACGTGTTCTTGGGCGAGGCCGGGGTTCCCTCGGTCTTGCTCATCGACTGGGAGTACGACGCCTGGCATACGCGAAAGGACACGATCGATCGCGTCTCGGCGCAGAGCTTGGCCGCGGTGGGTGACGCGGCGCTCTACACCCTGGTGGAGCTCGCGTCGGCCCCGGCCGACTGAACAACCGCCGCGGGGCGACCCGCCACCCGCAGCCGCAGGCCCCCGGGCACGACCCACAGCTCGGCCGGCAGGCGCCCGGGCTGCTCGCCGTCGATTTCGACGAGTACGGGCTCGTCGTCGTCGTCTCGGGCCTCGACCCGCACCCGCTGCCCCCGGCCGGTGACCACGGCCGGATGGTCGACGTGACGTCCGCTGAAGATCTTGGACAGCAGGCCCAGCAGCGTCAGGGTGGAGATCCCGCCGGCGTGAATGAGCTCCAGCATCCCGTCGTCGAGCTCGGCGTTGGGCGCGATCCACATGCCTCCACCGAAGTATTGGCCGTTGGTGATCGCCACGAGGGCGAGCTCGGTGTCGCAAGGCTCCTGGTCGTCGACGTGGATCCGCACCGGTCGTTGGCGATGGGCGATGATCTCCCGCACCGAGCTCCATACATAGATCCCCTGCGGCCCGAGCACTCGACGGCTGACCCGGCCTGCACTTAGCACGCGGGCCACGACGTTCCCGGTGAGCCCTGCACTGGCCGCGTTGAGGAAGGGCCGCGTGCAGCGGCGCCCCTGGTGATCGACAAAGCGCATCACCCCGTAGTCGATGCTCGAGCCCGGCCGCTCGAGGGCGGCGAGCTGCTCGCCCCACGAGGGAGAGCCTAGCTGTCGCAAGAAGTCACCGCCGGTTCCTCCGCCCAGAAGGCCCAGCTCGGCGTCGGGGAAGCGATTGACCCCATCCTCGTCCATGAAGCCGCACAGCACCTCGTTCGACGTGCCGTCGCCCCCAACGCTGACCACCAAGGTGACCCCATCCTCCAAAGCCGCGCGGGTCGCCGCGGTCGCGTGGCCCGGGCGCTCGGTGTGAACGACCTGGAGATTGGTCCAGCGCCCCCGCATCCGTGGCTCCACGTCGGTCCACCGGCGGAGCGCTCGTCCTCCGCCGGCGGTGGGGTTGACGATCACGACGATCCGCTGGTCGAGGGACACGGACCGCACCGTACCCCGACCGGCGAGCGCACGAGCGCTCGGCCAGCATCCTAGCGCTGCGTTGATCACGCAATCTCGGTGTTTGGCCGGACGGACCTCACCCCCCGGAGTAGACGCGAGGCCCGCGTGTGCGAATGAAACGCACACGCGGGCCTCGGGGCCCCCAATGCACGGCGGCCATGGGTCACCGGTCGGGTCGAGCTCGGTCCGCACCTTCGCAGGGCGAGTGCCTCGTGCTCGCCGCCTGCTACGCGGGACCTGTCGAGGTGTACCTCGACGGCCAGCTCGTGCAAGACATCGACAACATGCGCTTCCGGCTCAATAACAGCGTCAAGATCAACCGTGCGTACTGGACGACCTATTATGGAGGCAAGCCGGCTCGATCGCTTGCCCGATGGCTCAGCCCTCGGGCATGACGATCGCCAGCAAGCGCACGTACCACACCGCGTAGTTGAACCCGCCCATGGGCCCGATGCAATGCAGGCGCTCGACGTTGTGCGCGAACACGGCATAGCTCGACAGCAGGCCGACGTTGCTCATGTTGCCGTCGAACACCTCCACGGTCTGGCCATCGAACGAGGCGACCAGCGCCGCCCTCTGGACCTCCACGTCGAACTTGCCCACCCAGTCGGGCTCGCAATCGGAGGGCTCGACCCAGAGCGAAAGCGGCGCGGGATCGAAGCCGGCCGGCGGCTCGAACTGGGGCGCGTCGGCGGCCACGACCAGCGGCGTGCCGCTGTCGGAGGACCGCAGCACCAGGTACCGCGCCGTGTTGGCCTTGTCGAAGAACGTCTCGCTGTAGAAAAGCTCGAGCGACCCGCCGCCCGCGAGCACCACACCGATGTGCGGGTTCTCGGTGGTCAGTGCCACTTCGACCGGTGAGCCCTCGTTCCCGCACTGCAACGAAAGGGTGAGCGTGGTGCCGTCGTCGACCTGATCGTCGAGCGTGCAGGTCTGCTCGATGACCCCCTCGAAGACCTCCTGCCCATCGATCACGACCGCGAAGTCACTGCTCGCATCGCCAGGCGCCTGACAAGCGACGCCCTGCACCGGCTCGGGGCACTCCCCGTCGAAGCTCGGGCCGGTCGAGCCGCTACCGTCCGATCCGCCAGGGCCGGTGCTCGAATCGCCGGGGCCGGTGCTCGAATCGCCGAGGGTCGGATCGGTCGAGCTCGCGGTGATGGACGTGGTCTCCGGCCCGGTCGTGGTGATCTGCTCGGGCCCAGCGGTCTGCTCGGGTCCAGCGGTCTGCTCGGGTCCGGTGCTCGCAGTGGCCGGCAGCTCCCCGGCCGGCTCGGAGTCGAGCACGCAGCCTGCGAACACGCTCATGCCCAGGCTCAGGATCAACGCGGGATGAAATCGGCAAGTCATGGTCATGACCCTCCCGGCACCGCTGAGTCGACGATCCGTCACCTCGTTGCGAGAAGTCATCGGATCGTCGCCACAGGGGTGGGAGGCCGCCGCCATCATCAAGCCCGCACCCGAGCCAGTCAGCCCTCGGGCATGGAGATCGCCAGCGTGCGCACGTACCACAGGGCGTAGTTGAACCCGCCCATGGGCCCGATGCAATGCAAGCGCTCGACATCCTGCGCGAATACGGCATAGCTCGACTGGCTGCCCAGGTACACCATGTTGCCTCCAAACAGCTCCGCGGTCTGGCCGTCGAACGAGGTGACCAGCGCCGCGTTCTGGACTCCCACGTCGAACTTACCCACCCAGTCGAGCGCGCAATCGGAGGGCTCGACCGAGAGCGAAAGCGGCGTGGGATCGAAGCCGGCGGGCGGCTCGAACTCGGGCGCGTCGGCAGCCACGACCAGCGGCGCACCGTTGTCGGCGTGCCGCAGCACCAGGTACCGCGCCATGTTGGCCTCGTCGAAGAACGTTTCGCTGTAGAACAGCTCGAGCGCTCCGTCGCCCACGAGCACCATGCCGATGTGCGGGTTCTCGGTGGTCAGCGCCACCTCGACCTGCGATCCCTCGTTCCCGCACCGCAGCGAAAGGGTGAGCGTGGTGCCGTCGTCGACCTGATCGTCGAGCGTGCAGGTCTGCTCAGTCTCCCCCTCAAAGCCCTCCTGCCCATCGATCATGACGGAAAAGGCGCTACTGGCATCACCGGGCTCCTGACAGGCAACGCCCTGCACCGGCTCGGCGCACTCCTCCTCTACGGTCGGGCCGGTCGAGGTATCGTCGTCCGGCTCGTCAGGGCCAGTGCTGGTACCTTCGGCGCCCGGGCCAGTCGAGCTCTCGGCGATGGAGGGATCATCGGGCCCGGTGCTCCCGGTGGACGATGGTTCCTCGGCCGGCTCGGAGACGCAGCCTCCGAGCACGCTCATGCCCAGGCTGAGGATCAACGCAGAATACAATGGAGAAGTCATGGTCATGACCCTCCCGGCACCGCCGGGCCGACGATCCGTCACCTCGATGCAAGAAATCATCGAACGTCGTCGCAAGGGTCGCCCGCATGGCCCAGGGCCGCCGCCGCCCGGGCCGCTCGATCCCCCTCGGCCACGCGACAGGCCGCTTCCCGCTCGACCTCCAGCCGCTCGCGCCGCAGCACCCCGGCGGCAAGGATCGCGGCGTCGCGATCGAGCCGAGCGAGCGCATCCGCGGCTCGACCTCGCGCCAGCATCGAGCGCGCCTCACGGAGCACCTGGACCTCGGCCTCTAGAAGATCGACCGCATCCGCGGCCAAGGGTGGGTCTGGCGGGCCTTCGGTGGATCTCGATGGCTCGGGTGCTTGGGGGCGACGGCCCACACGAGCCATGGCCCGATCGGCGTGGCCTTGGGGGGCAGCAGATCGCTCGGCCGCATGAGCTCGCCCGTCCGCCGTGGGTGTCGTTGGTGCGGTAGCCGGCGGCGTCAGCTCGGCCACGATCTCGGCCGAACCCGCCGCGCGCGGGGCCCGCTCACCGGGCTCGACACGATCGGGGATCGTGGCCGATGGGGCATCCGCACGAGACGATCCGCCTGCCTGCCACGCCACCGCGATCCCCAGCGCTCCCAGGGTGCCCAGCGCCACACCTTTCCAGCCGACGGTCGCCGCCGCCACCCCGGCCGAACCCGCCGCGCCGCCCATCGAACCGCCCATCGAACCGCCCATCGAACCGCCCAGTTGCACCGCCAGGGCCGCCCAAGCGCGCCGACGACGGGCCGCTGGGGGCTGCTCGCCACGCTTGGCCTCGCGCAAGAGGCCAGCCGCGGCCCGCGGATCCTCGGCACCGGGAAAGCACACCGCGAACCGAGCCCGAGCCAGACGCAGCCGCGAATAGAGGGTGTTGCTCTTGATCCCGGTGGTGCGGCCGATCTCCGCGGTCGACAGCCCCACCAGCTCGGCCAGCACGAAGACCTCGCGCTGCGCGTCGGGCAGCGTGTCGAGAAACCGCGCCAGCGCCTCCCAGGCTTCGGACTGCTCGAGCTGCTGGTCGGGTCGCACCGGCTGTGACGGGGCCGGCAGCTCCTCGACCCGCCGCCGTCGACGAGCCGAGGCTCGCCGGTGGGAGAACGCCATCGAGCGCGCGACCCCGCAGATCCAGGTCGACAGCGGCACCGCGCGATCACGCTCGGGCAGACGCCGATGCACCGAAAGGAACACGTCGTGCACCACGTCGTCCACGGACGACTCGGGCACGCCACGCGCCCGCACCACCCAGCGCACTCGACCGACATGTTCGCGGTAGATGCGCTCGAACGCAGGCAGCGGGACGGGGGAGAGGCGGCGACCCACGGTTCCCATTGCACCGCAGCGCCGGTCGAGTTGTCACCCGAATCGTAAATAGGGCCCGATCCACAGCGCGAGCGACACGGGCGGACTGCGAAAGGCCGGTAGCTCGTCCAGGCCCTGCACCAGGTGAAAGCCCGGACGCCGGGTGGCGATGTGCAGATCGAACGCCGCCCGAACCCCCAAGTGAGCCGTGGCCCGCCACGCCAGACCCACCCCAGGCCCGGCACCCACCCACAACGAACGTACGGTGGTGGCATCGACCCCCGGTCCCTGACCCGAGGCCGCCATGGCCAGGGCAAGCGCGCCGACGCAGACCGGCACCTCCACGGGGCCCGCCTCCCAGGCCAGGCAAAGCCGCGTGCCTGCCCCAGAGGCCTGCACGCGCACGCCGGCGTCTTCGCGCACGCTCGCGGTACGCCCGAACAGATGGCCGCCGTAGAGCTCCAGCGAGCCCCGACCGAAGTGCCAGGCCGCGCTGCCGAACAGGCCCCCAGCGAGCCCGGGCAGCACCGAGAAGCCCAAGCCCCCCGCCGCGCCCAGGGTCAGCGCATGCCGGATCCGGCGGGGCGGCGGCGGTGGCGGCGGCGGCGATCGAGCATCGGCCGCGGCTCGACGGTCGGCCCTGCGATCGTCCGCCCGAGATCGAGATCGCGTAGCGGAGGATGGCGCGACCGCGGTCGGGCTCGGCACGGCCGCTGGCCAGGCCGGCACAGGCACCACCGCTCGAGGGTCGTCCGCGCGGGTCGGCAAGCGGGTGGCCCGCGCCGTCGCCAGTGGGGCCACCGCCACCGCCACGACGAGCCCCGCCACGTGCCCGAGCGTCTCGCAGCGATCGGCCTCCAGCTCACGCCGCCGCACCTCGCCACGTAGCACCACCTCGAGCTCCAGCCGATAGCGCAAGCCTTGGCGGACAATCGCCCCCACCACGTGATCGCGTGCCCCCGGATCGACGACCACCGGGCGCCCCACGAGACGCTCGACATCATCGCGCAGCGCCGCAGGATCCAGACATCCGGACGGCGCCGACCACTCCACCCAAAGCGGCACCGCGCCCGGATCCGCAGGACCCGACGCGAGCGCCAACAGCCCCATCGCTGTCAACAAGTCCATGGCATGCCTCCCACGCGTACTCCGCAGAGCCGCAGAACAATGAGGCCGAGATTGTGGAGAGCATCGACCACTTCGGGATGCTCGGGTCCCTGCGTCTTTTCCAGCGTGGCGTCGATCGTGGGCTCGCTCGATGGGATTTCGCCATGCTATTCGAGTCCTTCTTCGTTGTCCTTACCCAACCCCGAACGCACCCCGCTCGGTCCGATCACACGGTCTCGAACCCAAACGAACTTCCGTTGCGCCGCTCGACCCGTACGAGCACGCCCCTCACCCATCGTCCGGCCGAGGCAGCCGCCGCAGGTGCGCCGCCTCGGCCACATACACCTCGTCGACGGGCGCAGTGGGGTCGCCTTCGTCCACCGAGAGATCGGCCAGCGTGCGGGCCACCCGACGCAGCCGGTGCTGCGCCCGCGGACTGAGCTGCCGCACCTCGGCCAACTCGGCCATCAACCGCTCGGCGCCGGGCCGCAGCGCACACAGCCGCTCGACCGCTCCGCCCCGCGCGGGCACCTCGGCGTTGGTCCGCCACGGCGTCCCGGCCAATCGCTCGGCCTGCCGCGCCCGCGCCTGCACGATCCTCTCGCGCACCACCTCGCTGGCCTCCCCGCGCTCGAGCGCCACCCCGTCGGTGTGCAGCGGCACGGGATTGACCGGCACCACCAGGTCGAGCCGGTCGAGCAGCGGCCCGGAGATCCGCGCCAGGTAGCGAGCAATCGCCGCCGGCGAGCACACGCACGCCCGCTGCGGATGCCCTAAAAACCCGCATGGGCACGGGTTCATCGCCGCCAGCAGCTGAAACCGCGCGGGCAAGGTCACCGCCCCGTGCGCTCGCACGATGCTCACCACCCCGTCTTCCAGCGGCTCGCGCAACCCCTCGAGGCACGCCCGCGAGAACTCGGGCAGCTCGTCGAGGAACAGCACCCCGCGATGCGCCAGGCTGACCTCGCCGGGCCGGACGGGCCGCCCGCCGCCCAAAAGCCCCGCCACCGACACGGTGTGATGCGGCATGCGAACGGGGACTTGCCGCTGCAACCCGGTGGCCACCGAGCCCGCGGCCACCCCGTGGATCTTGGTGACCTCCAGCGCGGCCGCGTGGTCGAGCGCCGGATAGAGCGCCCCGGTGCGCCGCGCGAGCATGGTCTTGCCCACCCCCGGCGGCCCGTGCAGCAAAAGGTTGTGCCCGCCGGCCACCATCACCTCGACGGCCATCCGCCCCAGGGCCAGCCCCCGCACGTCGGCCATGTCGATGTCGTCGAACTCGGGCGGCGGCGGCTCGGCCGGCGCGACGTAGAGGGCCAAGTCGGCCTCGCCGCGCAAGTGTCGGCAAAGCGCGCCCAGATCGGGCGCGGGCACCACCTTGAGCCCCTCGACCAGCGCGGCCTCGGGCGCGGCGGCCGGGGGCACCACCAGCGCCTCGAACCCCTCGGCACGGGCACAGTCGGCCACCACCAGCGTACCCGCCGCAGGGCGCAGACTCCCGTCGAGCGACAGCTCGCCCCACAACATCGTCCGCTGCAAGCGCTCGGCCGGCACGATCTCGTGCGCGGCCAAGAGCGCGCAGGCGATCGCCAGATCCATGCCGGGGCTGTCCTTGCGAAGCGCGGCCGGAGCGAGGTTGACGACCTGACGCCGAGGCCGGATCTCGTGCCCACAGTGAGCCAGCGCGCTGCGCACCCGTTCTCGTGCCTCATTGAGGGCTCCGGCCGTCTGGCCGACGATCGTCAATCCCGGCAAACCCATGCGGGCGTCCGCCTCCACGGTGACCACGTAGCCGTTGACGCCTCGAAGTCCCGCACAATAACTGCGACTGAGCATGATCCCATGAATGTGCGAAGGCTGTTCCGGGGCATGCCCTCCATGATCTCCAACAGTTGCGCGCGCGTTCCCCCTACAGTGGCCCACCGGTGGGCCACCGAGGTGGTCAACTGGTGGGCCACCCGGGCGTGATGGTGGGGCGTGATGGTGGGGCCCGACCTCGCCATTCACCCCAGGAGCCCCGTCGCCGCCTCCCCAGTCAGCGATCCCTCGCGCGTGCCCCGACCGCTCTGCTAGCATGAAGCGGCTGGGATGGGGTTGGTGTGCCCGATCCAAGCACATGCGGCCCCGCCTGGCCGCGGGATGTGTGGCCTGTCCTTGTGAACTTACGATGTTCCCGATCCGCCCCGGGTCTATTCCCCCCAAGCCCTTACTTGCCGCCTTCGTCACCTCGCTACTCGCCCCGGCCCCGGGATGCGGGCGCACGGGTGATTTCGCGGGGCTGTCGGAGTCGTGGGGCACGGTAGGCTCTGACTCCAGCACCGGCGATACAGACCAGACCGAGGTCGCCGACGGCACCCAGACCGACGGCACCCTGTGCGATCCGGGAGAGGTCGCCCCGTGCACCTGTCCCGACGGCGGCAGCGGGGTGGAGATCTGCCGCGCCGACGGATCGAGCTGGGGTCCGTGCACCTGCGAAGATCCGCCGGGCTTTTGCGGGGATGCGCAGGTGGGCCCCGACGAGCAGTGTGACGACGGCGACACGGACAACACCGACGAGTGCCTGACCAATTGCATGGCCGCCATTTGCGGCGACGGCTTCGTCCGGACCGGCGTCGAAGCCTGCGACGACGGCAACAACATCGACACCGACGCATGCACCAACGCCTGCGCCCTGCCCACCTGCGGCGACGCGATCCTCCAAGTGGGTGAGGAGTGCGACGACGGCAACCTCGACGGCACCGATGCATGCACCCCCGCGTGCCTGGCCGCGTTTTGCGGCGACGGCTTTACCTGGGCCGGCGTCGAGGCCTGCGATGACGGCAACGGGATCAACGACGACGCTTGCACCAACGCCTGCGCCCTGCCCACCTGCGGCGACACGATCCTCCAGCCCGGCGAGCAGTGCGACGACGGTGACGACAACGACAACGACGCCTGCACCACCATGTGCATGGCCGCGTTTTGCGGCGACGGCTTTACCTG
>JBCCWC010000326.1:0-10170 GCA_039194325.1 Myxococcota bacterium | reverse complement strand
TCATCATATTCGACGGGCGGGTCGAGCTTGTCGAAGAAGTGAGGGGGGCTGATTTCGAACTTCGGCAGTATCTTCAGGAAGCATGCTCGGAGTGGCTCGACCACCGTGACTTCAACTACGCAGTCGAGGGGGCCGTCGAAGAAGGGCGTGCTGATGAGGTCCTCGAACGCGTTCGGGCTGTCGCCGAAATTGAATCTGGGGACAGCGTCTGAGGGCGCATCGTCGCTCGATCTTCTCGACAAGCGTCCATCACCGATCTGAAGCATCGCCACCTACGGGGGCCTCGTGTCCCCTTTGACGCACGAGGCAAGCGCCCCAACCGCATCATGATCCGACGATCGCCTACCGCGACGCAGACCGCCGCCGAGTTCGAGCCTTCGCCGTTCCCAGGGTTGGAGGCATCTTGGAGACGGCGATTCGAGGGCTGCTTGACGCCAGCGATGACTAGGACGGGTGCCGGCGCGGTCGTGGCCGGGCCGCGGTGGTGAACGACCGGGGACCGGAGATCGAGGCCCTCCTGCAAGAACTCCCGGGCGCACGATAGTGAGCGGCTCGAATTGAGCCGGTGCAGGATTGTGACCAACACGTCGAATCGAGGGCGCGTGCTGCCGTTGGTATCAGGCGGCACGCTCGGGGTTTTGCGGCCACCAGGAGGTCCAGGGTTGCTCGTGGGCATCGAGTAGAGCGGCGATGAGGTGGCGGTGGGTGAAGGGATCGGGAACCCAGGAGGTCGGTGACTCGGTGGTGTTGGTGGACTCGGGTGGCTCGGTGGGCTCGGTAGTGTTGGCGGTGCCGGTGATGTCGGTGGGCTCGGGTGGAGTGTAGTCGTTGGCTTCGAGGCGGTCGACGTCGGCTTGGAGGGCGTCGTAGTTCTGCTGCGGGTCGACGTTGCCCTCGGTGTCGAGCGACAGTACGTGGAAGAGCTCATCGGTGATCCGCATGGGGTCGGAGCGGTGGGCCACGTGGAAGATCGCGAAGCGGACCTGTTGGCCAGCCAGCGGGAAGGGCTGCGTCGGGGTAGCCAGCTTGGAGACGATCGTATTGGAACGCAGGGATGAGGTGGATGCAACCGTTGGCGTCGAGGCAGAAGACGTGGCGATGGTGAAACTCGTTGGCGGTGAAGTCGTACATGTTGTGAACTCCGGTTGGCTGTCGATGACTCACTATAGTCATGGTGCGCATGCCGTCAATAGCTAGCAGTGAATTAATATGCTTTTGCTGTCGGGTGGAACCAAGTCACCCAATGCTTGATGAGTCCTCGCCCCGCATGAGGTAGCAAGGTCGTCAAGCATTCATGAAGGTTGGACGGTTGGACATAGAGATGCTCGATCAATGGAGCCTTGTTTTGCTCGCCTGATGACCAGCCGGTGAGCGGAGATGGATTGGCCCTGTTTAACGCAGGGAGCCCTCCCCACCGATGCTCGCCGGCGATGGGGTCCCCTGGTGCTTGGAGGTGCGCATAGTCGCCGTCTGCGCGTCGTTGGACCCCCTCCCCGCTACGCGGGCCAACCCTTGGGCTCTCGCTTGAACGCCTCTCAGGGCCTGCTACGCCCGCAGGATGGAGACCGTCGCAAGGGCACCAGGGGCAAAGCTGACCGGCATGACGGACCCGCCTTACTGCGATGTATGTCGCGTGTCAGCGGGGTCAGCGGGGCTTGTGGGGCTTGTGCCATCGCGGTGTATCGAGTGCATCCTCGCGACTGCACCGCGGCACGGAGCCGGTTGGCCCGCTAGGCGACAAGGAGCCCTCGGTCGCGCGCAGCCGACGACGATGTGTACCTCCAAGCACCCGGATGTGGTCCGTCGGCGAGCACGTCCGAGGTAGGCGTCCGCCGTCAACAGGGCCGAGCGGCCATTGCAAGAACGCGATGTTCATCGAGCATGACGGCCTGGTCGCCTCGCACGATGACAAGACGGTCCGGCGGTCGTCGAGCTCGGTGCTGCGTTGGTTGAGCGGCTGATGCTACTTGACGCGGTGGGTGGCCTGCCAGGCGGTCACATAGGCAAGGTCGTGGTCGGTTTCTCCCGGACCTTCTGCTGCCACGAGAGCTTCCCGCGCCTGCTCGGCCAGCGCACGAGCCCGAACTCGCTGGGTCTTGTCGCTCCATAGGGCCCGGGCGAGCGCGAAACGAGTGTCGGCGAGTAGCTCAGGTGCCACCGATCCCTTCTCGCGAATCGAGACAGCACGCTCGGCATGCTCACGGGCAACCGTTGGGTCGTGCTGCGCCAGCGCGACCTCGGCTAGGCCCACCAGTAAGTAGGCCACGTCGGGATGGTCGGAGCCCAGCACCTTTTCCTGTATCCGCAAGGCTCGCTCGAAGTGTTGCTTGGCTTGCTCGTACTCCCCAAGCCTCTTGAACACAGTGCCTAGGTTGTTCAGGCTCATGGCCACATCGGGATGGTCGGGGCCTAGCGCCTTCTCGAATATCCGCAAGGCTCGCTGATAGTGTTGCTTGGTGTGCTCGTACTCCCCAAGCCTCTTGAACACATTGCCCAGGTTATCCAGGCTAGTGGCCACGCGGGGATGGTCGGGGCCCAGCGCCTTCTCCCGTATCCGCAAGGCTCGCTGAAGGTGAAGCTTGGCCTGCTCGTACTCCCCAAGCCTCTTGAACACAATGCCCAGGTTGTTCAGGCTAGTGGCCACGTGGGGATGGTCGGGGTCCAGCGCCTTCTCCCATATCTGCAAGGCGCGCTGGTAGTGTTGCTTGGCCTGCTCGTACTCTCCTTGGCTGTTGAACACGTTGCCCAGGCTGTTCAGGCTAGTGGCCACGTGGGGATGGTCGGGGCCCAGCGCTTTCTTCCGCATCTGCAAGGATCGCTGGTGGTGAAGCTTGGCCTGCTCGTACTCCCCTTGGCTAAAGAACACGCTGCCCAGGTTGTTCAGGCTATAGGCCACGTAGGGATGGTCGGGGCCCAGCGCCTTCTCCCGTATCCGCAAGGCTCGCTCGAAGTGTTGCTTGGCTTGCTCGTGCTCCCCAAGGCGAAAGAACACACCGCCCAGGCTGTTCAGGCTGTCGGCTACATGGGGATGGTCGGGGCCCAGCGCTTTCTCCTCTATTCGCAAGGCTCGCTGGTGATGACGCTTGGCCTGCTTGTGCTCCCCAAGGCTGCCGAACACAGCGCCCAGGTTGCCCAGACTTATGGCTACTTTGGGATGATCGGGGCCCAGCGCCTTCTGGAATATCCGCAAGGATCGCTTATAGTGTTGCTTGGCCTGCTCGTACTCCCCAAGGCGGTCGAACACAGTGCCCAGGTTGTTTAGGCTGCTGGCCAGTTCGAGGTCGTCGTCGCTGCGCTTGGCCAGGGCCAGGGCGGTCTGCCCCCAGGTCAGGCCGTCGTTGTGCCGCGCAAGAGAGTCGCCCACCACGTAGGTCAAGCTCTGGACCGCGTCGAGTTCGACCTGGTCATGCTCGTGCTCCAAGGCCAGCGTATGCGCTTGCTTGTACTCTTGCTCCGCCTCGGCGTACTGGCCGTCGCTCTTGAGCAGTCGCCCGTGCCGATACTTCGCCTCGGCCCGCAGCGGTCCGTAGTCCAGCGCCTCGGCTTGCTCCACCACCGGCTGCACCTGCTTCAATGCCTCGGCATACCGGCCCGCCTCGTGCATCGCCTTGATGTCGGCCAACTGCTCGCGCTGTTCTTGCACCCCCTCCGCCACCTGTGGATCCTCGGGCGGGGGCATGCGCTGGCGCTGCTGCTCTAGCCGCTCCACGTCGTCGCAGCGCATGAGGTCGGGCAGGCTGGCGACGAGCTCGACGGCGTTCTCCACCGTCTTGGTATCGACTTCGGCTTCGGCGAGCACCTTCACCGTGGCCCGCAGCGCGGTGCGGCGCTCGTGCAGGCAGCCCCTGCGCAGGGTCATGGCGTCCTCGGTCTGCTCGTGGCGCACGGTGGTTGCCTCGCAGACCTCGGTGTGCTTGTCCGCCCAGGCGTCAGCGTAGTCGTCCAGTTGGGGCTCGATGCGCTGCCAGGTGCTGAGGGCATACGAAAGCTCGGTGCCGAGCACGGCGTCTTTGACGTTTTGCCGGCGTGTATCGTCCCAGATGCCGCGAAGCTGGGCCTGGGCCCCGCTGCAGCGCTCCTGCATAGCGAGGAACTGGGGGGTGGCTAGGGTCGTGCCCAAGCCGGCGAGGCCGAGCGCCAGGCCGCCGCCCAGCCATCGCCAGCGGCGCGGGGCCAGCAGCCGCTGCAGCTCGCTGAGCAGCGCCTCCATCGAGGGCCAGCGGTCCTCGGGGTCGACGGCCAGCCCGCGCAGCAGCATCGTGCGCAGGGTGGCAGGCACGGGGCTGCCCTTGGGCGCGGGCTTCACCTGCCCATTCATCATCGAGATCATCAGCCCGACCATGTTGCCGCCCTCGAACGGGCGCTGGCCGTAGACGGCCTCGTACAGCGCAATACAAAAGCTGAACTGATCGCTGCGGGCGTCGGCCGGCTGCCCCTTCATCTGCTCGGGTGGCATATAGGCGGGCGTGCCCAGCACGGTGCCGGTCTTGGTCAGCGAGACGTCCAGCGGCGCGACCTGGTTGTCGTCGGTACGGGCCTGTTGGACTGACCGCAGGACCGGGTCTGCGTCGGGGTCTGCGTCGGGGTTGGGGTCTGTGTCTGGGTCGGCGTTCAGCGAGTCGCCGGCCTGCCGAGCCAGCCCGAAGTCCAGCACCCGGGCCCGACCGTTGTCGTCGATGATCGCGTTGCCGGGCTTGAAGTCGCGGTGGATGAGCCCCTGTTCGTGGGCAGCAGCCAGGCCGGCGCCCACCTGCCCAAACACCTCGACGCACTGCCGCCAGGTCGGCCGAGGTTGTTGGCGCATCCAGTCCTTGAGGGTCTGCCCACCGACCAGCTCCATGGCCACGAAGGTCTGGCCCTTGGCCTGCCCCACCTCGTGCACCTGCACCACGTTGGGGTGCGACAGCCTGGCCATGGCCTGGGCCTCTCGTCGCAGGCGAAGGGTGTGCTGCTCGTCGAGCTCGGTGTGCAGGACCTTGAGGGCCACCTGTCGGTCGAGTTCGGGATCGAAGGCCTTGAACACCACCCCCATACCGCCCTTCCCGAGCGTCCCCAGCACCACGTAGCGGCCCAGTCGCTGGGGCTCGGCGGGCACCTCGAACATCGCCTCGAACACCCGCGCCCGCTCGACCGCAAACACCCGGTCATCCTGAGGAGTGGGCGCTATCAGCGCGGCCATCTGCTTGCCCACGCCCGTTCCTGCGCTGATGGAGTCGTCGCAGACCGAGTGCTCACGGGCCGACTCCTCGGTCGGGCTCACCCCGTCGGACTCCTCCGCCCGCCTAGCCGGGCCCGTCCCGTTCACTGAGCCCTCGACCCCGTCCACGGGGCCTTCCTTGGCCTGCCCAGCGCCCTCCTCGGTGTCTATGGCCCGCGCCGCCGGGCCGCTGGCCCCCTGTTCCGCGAGCAGCGTGGCTGCCTCCCCGATGTCATCCCCGATGTCATCCATGACGTCGTCGTGGCCGCCAGTGGTCCGTTCGTGCCCGCTCACCCATGCATTCATGTTGTTCGCTCCTCCCTGAGCGTGCTCGCGTGCTCGTGACCCGAACGTACGGAATGCCCCAAATTTGATTGCGCCCGGCCCAAGATAGGTGAGCAACGATGCTCGCCTATCCGACATCCCGGCGGGCGGTCACACCACCGCGGCGGATGGTTCAGCAGCCATCGACTGCCGTGCTCCGTCGGCCGGGTGCCCGGCGCTATTTGACGCGGTACGTGGCCAACCAGGCGGTGGCATCGTCGAGGTCGAGGTTGGAGTCGCGGAGGCCCTCGGCCGTTGCCAAGGCATCCTGGGTCTGCTCAGGTGTGCGACGGTGGCGCTACGTGACGCGGTGCTTCGCCAGCCAGGCAGTGACATCGCCGAGGAGGTCGTTGGTCTCGCCCTTTCCATGCTCGGCGTAGGCTCGTCGGACCTGCTCGGCCGGTCAGCGGGGACAGGCCCCCGATCATCAGCAGGACCCGAGAGATGTACGCCGAGTTCATGGTGCGAGGGTCTCCCAATGGGGTGGCTCGACCTCGCCTGTCGAGCCAACACGAGCGATCGGTGGTAACTCAGCTCTTGCATGTCTGCTTCCGCGACGTCCGAGCCCGGAGGTACGATCGAGATCCCCATCGACTCGGAGATCGTCGAGCGAGCCATCGCAGAGCGCTTCGTCGAGCTGCGTCCTGTCCGAGCGGAGCCGTTTGCCCAGGGCTGGGACTTTTGCCTGTTTCGGGTCGGTGACGACCTGCTGTTTCGCTTTCCCAAGCGGCGAGCCTGCGTCGAGGGACTGATGCACGAGCTGACCATCCTCCCCGTCATCGGCCCCTCGCTGGGCGTGGCCGTGCCCGACTATCGATGGTCTGCGCCGGGTAGCGAGGTGTTTGCTGCCCCGTTTGCGGGATACCGGATGCTCCACGGCACCATCGCCGCCCAGATGGACCCCGAGCGGGTGGATCGCGATGCCGTGCTCGACCAGGTGGCGCATGCACTCCAGGCCCTCCACTCGACGCCGCTCTCGGTGGCCCGGGAGGCCGGGATCGGACACGATGCTGACGACGACTGGAGCGCGTTTCCCACCGACGGGATCGATGGTCTGCGGTCCGACATCGACAGGATCGCCGACGAGCTGGGCGCGACCACGGTCAGTGCGGCGAAGGACTTCGCCGAGCGCATGACCCAGGTTCGTCTACCCCGAGCCTCCGAAGTGCTGATCCACGATGATCTCACCGCGGTCCACATGCTGGTCGACCCGGCGACGGGCCGGCTGTCGGGCATCATCGATTGGGCCGATCTCCACCTCGGTCACCCCATCGCCGACGTGACCGGCTGGTACGGCTGGCTGGGTCGAGCATTCGCCGCGTGCCTGCTGGGACGACTGGGCGTCGGTGATCCAGGCGCTTGGCTGGACTGGATGCGTAATCGCGTGTTCTTGATCGGGGTGCACGAGATCGACCACGCACGACGAACCCGAGACGCCAGCGCTCGCGCGATGGGCCGGCAGATGCTGTCGCGAGCGCTGGAGCTTTGACTGCCTCCGCGGAGGTCCGTGCCCTCAGCGACTGAGCCCCAGCTCCTTGCGGAGCTCAAGGTACTCGGTGCTGCAGCTGTATGCCACCAGATCGCGGATCCGATCCTTGAACGGCACCAGGATCCCCTCGTCGCCCTGCTGCGTCTGCACCGGCGCGGCCGAGTCGATGCTGTCGCAGAGCACGAAGCCGGCCCGGCTCGCCGTGTAGGCCACGCCCTGGGCTGAGCGGGCGTCATGAAGTGCTCGAGGTGCTTGGCGAGGTGACCTGCCTCGTGCCCGGAATCGGGCGGCAGCCATCGACTGCCGTGCTCTGTCGGCCGGGCGCCCGGCGCTACTTGACGCGATGAGTGGCCAGCCAGGCTTCGGCCTCGGCGAGGAGGTCTTCGCGGCCCTTGCCATGCTCGGCAAACGCCTCCCCCGCCTGCTCAGCCAGCGCACGGGCCTGGCCGCGCTGGGCCTTGTCGCTCCACAGGGCCTGGGCGAGCACGAAGCGGGCCTGGGCGAGCAACTCGGGCGCCACCGAGCCCTTCTCGCGAATCGCGACCGCCCGCTCGGCATGCTCACGGGCAACCGTAGGGTCGCGCTGCGCCAGCGCGACCTTGGCCAGGCCCACCAGCGGGTAGGCTACCTTGGGATGGTCGGGACCCAACACCTTCTCGAATATCTGCAAGGCTCGCTGATGATGGAGCTTGGCCTGCTCGTATTTCCCAAGGCTTTGGAACACCTGGCCCAGGTTGTTGAGGTTGGTGGCCACGTGGGTATGGTCGGGGCCCAGCGCCTTCTCGAATATCGAGAAGGCTCGCTGGTAGTGAAGCTTGGCCTGTCCGTACTCCTCAATCTTCTCGAACACACTACCCAGATTGCTCAGGTTCATGGCCACGTGGGGATGGTCGGGGTCCAGCGCCTTCTTGAGTATCGGTAAGGCTCGCTGGTAGTGAAGTTTGGCCTGCTCGTACTCCCCAAGGCTGATGAATACAGTGCCCAGATTGGTCAGGTTCATGGCCACATGGGGATGTTCGGGGCCCAGCGCCTTTTGTTGTATCTGCAAGGCTTGCTGGTAGTGAAGTTTGGCCTGCCCATACTCCCCAAGGCTGACGAATACAACGCCCAGGTTACTCAGGCTCACGGCCACATGGGGATGGTCGGGGCCCAGCGCCTTCTCCCATATCCGCAAGGCTCGCTGATAGTGAAGCTTGGCCTGCTCGTACTCCCCAAGGCTGACGAATACAACGCCCAGGTTGTTCAGGCTAGCGGCCATATGGGGATGTTCGGAGCCCAGCGCCTTCTCCCGTATTCGCAAGGCTCGCTGATGGTGAAGCTTGGCCTGCTCGTACTCTCCAAGGTTTTGGAGCACACTGCCCAGGTGGTTTAGGCTCGTGGCCAGCTCGAGGTCGTCGTCGCTGCGGTTGGCCAGGGCCAGGGCCATCTGCCCCCAAGTAAGGCCGTCGTCGTGTCGCGCGAGCTCGTTGCCCACCAAGAAGGTCAAGGTCTGGGTCGCGTCGAGCTCGATCTGGTCGTGCTCGTGCTCCAGGGCCAGCGTATGGGCCAGCTTCAGCTCCGGCTCCGCCTCGGCGTACTGGCCATTGTCCTTGACCAATTGTCCTTGCCAATACGTCGCCTCGGCCCGCAGCGGCCCGTAGCCTAGCGCCTTGGCCTGCTCCACCACCGGCTCCACCTGCTTCAGTGTCTCGGCATACCGGCCGGCCTTGTGCATCGCCTTGATGTCGGCCAGCTGCTCGCGCAGCTGGTCCACCGCCTCCGCCACCTGGGGGTCCTCGGGCGGGGGAATGCGCTGGCGCTGTTGCGCGAGCCGCTCCACGTCATCGCAGCGCGCAAGGTCAGGAAGGTCGGCGACGAGCTCGATCGCGTTCTCCACCGTCTTGGCGTTGGTCTTGGCGTTGGTCTTGGCGTTGGTCTTGGCGTCGGCGTCGGCGAGCACCTTCACCGTGGCTCGCAGCGCGGTGCGGCGCTCGTGCAGGCAGCCCATGCGCAGGTCCATCGCCTCGACCGATTGCTCGTGGCGCACGATGGTGGCCTCGCAGACCTCGGTGTGCTTGTCCGCCCAGGCGTTGGCGTACTCGTCCAACTTGGGCTCGATGCGCTGCCAGGTGCCCTCGGCATACGAGAGCTCGGTGCCGAGTACGGCGTCTTTGACGTCTTGCCGGCGCGTATCGTCCCAGATGCCGTCTAGCTGGGCCTGGGCGCCGCTGCAGCGCTCTTGCATGGCCAGGAACTTGGGGATGGCCAGGGTCGTGCCCAAGCCGACCAGGCCCAGCGCCAGGCCGCCGCCCAGCCATCGCCATCGCCAACGACGCGGGGCCAGCAGTCGCTGCAGCTCGCCGAGCAGGACCTCCATCGAGGGCCAGCGGTCCTCGGGGTCCACGGCCAGCCCGCGCAGCAGCATCGTGCGCAGGCTGGCAGGCACCGGGCTGCCCTTGGGCGCGGGCTGCACGTCGCCGTTCATCATCAAGATCATCCGTCCCACCATGTTGCTGCCCTCGAACGGGCGCTCGCCGTAGACGGCCTCGTACAGCGCAATGCAAAAGCTGAACTGATCGCTGCGGGCGTCGGCCGGCTGCCCCCTCATCTGCTCGGGCGGCATATAGGCGGGGGTGCCCAGCACGGCGCCGGTGCTGGTTAGTGACGCGTCCAGCGGCACGGCCTGGTTGTCCTTGGTGCGGGACCGCTGGACCGACCATGGCACCGGGCCAGGGTCGGGGTCGGGGCCACGGTCGGGGCCACGGTTGGGGCCACGGTCGGGGCCACGGTCGAGGTTGGGGTCGTCGCTCAGTGACTCGCCGGCGTGCCGGGCCAGTCCGAAGTCCAGCACTCGGGCGCGACCGTCGTCGTCGATGATCGCGTTGCCGGGCTTGAAGTCGCGGTGGATGAGCCCCTGTTTGTGAGCGGCCGCGAGGCCGGCGCCCACCTGCCCAAATACCTCGACGCACTGGCGCCAGGTCGGCCGGGGCTCTTGACGGATCCAGTCCTTGAGGGTCTGCCCGCCGACCAGCTCCATGGCCACGAAGGTCTGGCCCTCGACCTGCCCCACCTCGTACACCTGCACCACATTGGGGTGAGACAGCTTGGCCATGGCCTGGGCCTCGCGTCGCAGGCGAATGGTGTGCCCCTCGTCGAGCTCGGTGTGCAGGACCTTGAGGGC
>JBCCWC010000325.1:0-10223 GCA_039194325.1 Myxococcota bacterium | reverse complement strand
GTCATCGTGGTGGGCCCGGAGCTCAAGCTCCACGAGGTCGGCCTGCCCAAGAAGATGGCGCTCGAGCTGTTCAAGCCCTTCATCTACAACAAGCTGGAGACCCGCGGCTTGGGCAGGCCCACCTGGTGGAGCTTGAGCTCGGGGCCCACCACGATGACCGAGCGGCCCGAGTAGTCCACCCGCTTGCCCAGCAGGTTTTGGCGGAAGCGCCCCGACTTGCCGCGCAGCATGTCCGACAGTGACTTGAGCGGGCGCTTGTTGGGCCCGGTGATCGTCTTGCCGCGGCGCCCGTTGTCGAACAGGGCGTCGACCGCCTCCTGGAGCATCCGCTTCTCGTTGCGGATGATGATCTCGGGCGCGGCCAGCTCTTGCAGCCGCTTGAGGCGGTTGTTGCGGTTGATCACCCGCCGGTACAGATCGTTGAGATCCGAGGACGCGAAGCGACCGCCGTCCAGCGGAACCAGCGGCCGCAGATCCGGCGGCAGCACCGGGATCACCTCGAGCATCATCCAGTCGGGCTTGTTGCCGCTGTTGCGGAAGGCCTCGATCACCCGCAGGCGCTTGGCCGCCTTCTTGCGCTTGGCCTCCGAGGTAGCGGTGGCGATGTCGGTCCGCAGCGCGCGGGCCTCCACCACCGGATCGATCCGCCCCAGCAGCTCCTTGATCGCCTCGGCGCCCATGCCCGCGGTGAACGCGTCCATGCCCAGCTCGTCGATGAGCTGCTCGTAGCGATCCTCGGACAAGAGCTCACGCTCTTCGAGGCCCGAGTCGCGCGGGTCGATGACGATGTAGCTCTCGCAGTAGAGGACCTTCTCAAGCTTGGACAGGGGGATGTCCAGCACGTTGCCGATCCGCGAGGGCAGGCTCTTGAGAAACCAGATGTGCGCGACCGGAGTGGCCAGCTCGATGTGCCCGGCCCGCTCACGACGAACCTTGGAGTGGATCACCTCCACCCCGCACTTCTCGCAGACCACCCCGCGGTGCTTCATGCGCTTGTACTTGCCGCACAGGCACTCGTAGTCCTTGATGGGCCCGAAGATCTTGGCGCAGAACAGGCCGTCCCGCTCGGGCTTGAAGGTTCGGTAGTTGATCGTCTCGGGGTTCTTGACCTCGCCGAACGACCAGTCGCGGATCGTCTTGGGCGACGCGATGCTGATCCGCAGCGCGTTGAAGGTGGCCGCCTCCTTGGGCTTCTCGAAGAAACTGAAGATGTCGCGCATATCTCTTCCTCCTACCTCTTGGAAACGGCAACCAGCATCTCCCCCATGGAGCGCTGGAAGTACCCGAACCACCTAGACAGCGGCTGGGCTTCATGGAGCCCCCCGCTTGCGGGGGGCAGCGTGGTGTCTGCGGTCAGCATGGTGGCTGCGGGGGGCTTATTCAGCCGCAGGAATGGCCTCGTTGGGTCTACCGGGCACCTGCCCGGTCTCCATGTCGACCTCGAGCATCCCGACGTTGAGGCAACGCGCCTGCAACTCTTTGAGCAGCACGTTGAACGACTCGGGGAGCCCGGGCTGCATGGTCGGCTGACCCTTGACGATGGACTCGTACATCCGCATGCGGCCCACCACGTCGTCGGACTTGACGGTGAGCAGCTCCTGTAGGGCGTAGGCGGCCCCGTAGGCCTCCAGCGCCCACACCTCCATCTCCCCCAGACGCTGGCCGCCAAACTGGGCCTTGCCGCCCAGCGGCTGCTGGGTGACCAGCGAGTAGGGCCCGATCGAGCGGGCGTGGATCTTGTCATCCACCAGGTGGTGAAGCTTGAGCATGTACATGATGCCCACGGTGACGTTCTCCTCGAACGCCTCGCCGCTGCGGCCGTCGAACAGGATCGCCTGGCCCGAGTCGGGCAGGCCCGCCTTGCCCAGCGTGCCCTTGACCTCGGTCTCGAACGCACCGTCGAACACGGGGGTGGCCATGTGCACGCCCCGCCGCAGCTTGTCGGCAAAGCGCACCACGTCGTCGTCGGCCAGCGAGCTGACGAAGCGATCCGCATCCTCGTTGTCGTAGATCTTCGACAGCTGCGAGCGCAGTACGTCGGCGCTGTACTTGGTCTGCATGTAGCGGTCGATCTGGTTGCCCAGCTCCTTGGCCGCCCAGCCCAGGTGAACCTCGAGGATCTGCCCGATGTTCATGCGCGAGGGCACGCCCAGCGGGTTGAGCACGATGTCGACCGGGGTCCCGTCTTCCAAGTACGGCAGATCCTCGGTGGGCAAGATCCGCGAGATCACCCCCTTGTTGCCGTGGCGGCCGGCCATCTTGTCGCCGACCTGCATCTTGCGCTTGATGGCCACGTAGACCTTGACCATCTTGATGACCCCGGGCGGCAGCTCGTCGCCCTTGGTCAGCTTGGCGATCTTCTCGCGATAGATCGTCTCGATCTCGTCGATGTCCTTCTCCAGGCGCCGCGCCAGGGCCTCGACCAGCTCGGTGTCCTCGGCGGTGGTCAGCGAGAACTGGCCCCAGTATTTGCGAGGGATGTCGCCGAGCTTGGCCTCCTCGAGCACCACCCCCGCCTCGCACAGCACGTTGCCGTCGTCGTCCACCAGCTTGGCCGCGGTGGTCTTGCCGGTCAGGATCTCCTTGATCCGGTTTTGGTAGCCGTCGGAGACGATGCTGACGTTGTCGCGGTAGTCGGTGTTGAGCTTCTCCCGCTCGGCGTCCTCGATCTGCTGGGCGCGGCTGTCCTTGTCGACCCCCTTGCGGGCAAACACCCGGGCGTCGATGACGATGCCGGTCACCCCCGGCGGCAGCCGCAGCGAGGTGTCCCGCACGTCGCCCGCCTTCTCGCCGAAGATCGCCCGCAAGAGCTTTTCCTCGGGCGACAGCTGGGTCTCGCCCTTGGGCGTGATCTTGCCGACCAGGATGTCGCCGGGACCCACCTCGGCCCCCACGCACACGATCCCCGCCTCGTCGAGGTTGCGCAGGGCCTCCTCACCCACGTTGGGGATGTCGCGGGTGATCTCCTCCTTGCCCAGCTTGGTGTCCCGCGCGACGCACTCGAACTCCTCGATGTGGATCGAGGTGTAGACGTCCTCGCGGACCAGGCGCTCGGAGACGAGGATCGAGTCCTCGAAGTTGTAGCCCTGCCAGGGCATGAACGCGACCAGCACGTTCTGCCCCAGCGCCAGCTCTCCGCGCTCGGTGGCTGAGCCGTCGGCGATCACGTCGCCGGACTTGACTCGGTCGCCCACCCGCACGATCGGCTTTTGGTTGAGCGCGGTGTTCTGGTTGCTGCGCTGGAACTTGACCAGGTTGTAGATGTCGGGCTTGGCGCCCAGGATCGAGCGGCTCTCGTCGCGCCCGGCCACCGGCTTGACCACGATGCGGCCACCGTCGACCTGCTCGACCACCCCGTCGCGATCGGCCACCACCGTGGTGCCCGAGTCCCGGGCCACGTGCGCCTCCATGCCCGTGCCCACCAGCGGCGCGTCGGGGCGCAGGCAGGGCACCGCCTGCCGCTGCATGTTCGATCCCATCAGCGCCCGGTTGGCGTCGTCGTGCTCGAGGAAGGGCACCAGCGACGCGGCCACCGACACCAGCTGGTTGGGCGAGACGTCCATCAGCGTCACCTCCTGCGGCGACACCAGCTCGAAGTCCTCGTTGTGCCGGCAGTGGACCTGCTCGGTCATCAGCTTGCCGTCGTCGTCGCACTGCGCGTTGGCCTGCGCGATGTAGTGCCCCATCTCCTGCAGGGCGCTGTAGTAGGCCACGTCGGTGGACGCGGTCCCGCCGTCGACCGAGCGATACGGGGTCTCGATGAACCCGAACTCGTTGATCCGCGCGTAGGTCGAGAGCGACGCGATGAGCCCGATGTTCGGACCTTCCGGGGTCTCGATGGGGCAGATCCGGCCGTAGTGGGTGGAGTGCACGTCGCGCACCTCGAACCCGGCCCGCTCGCGCGTCAGCCCGCCCGGCCCCAGCGCCGACAGCCGACGCTTGTGGGTGACCTCCGAAAGCGGGTTGGTCTGATCCATGAACTGCGACAGCTGGGAGGACGCAAAGTACTCCTTGACCACCGCCGAGACCGGCTTGGCGTTGATGAGATCCGCGGGCATGAGCGCGTCCATCTCCTGGGACATGCTCATGCGCTCCTTGATCGCCCGCTCCATGCGGACCAGGCCGATCCGGTACTGGTTTTCCATCAGCTCGCCCACCGCCCGCACCCGGCGGTTGCCCAGGTGGTCGATGTCGTCGATCTGACCGCGACCGTTGCGGAGCTCGATCAGGTACTTGACCGTCTCCATGATGTCGCGCTTGGTGAGGATCTGGGTGTCCAGGGCCTCATCGAGATCGAACTTGTGGTTGAGCTTGAGACGGCCGACCGTCGAAAGATCGTAGCGATCGGGCCGGAAGAACAGCGACTCGAACAGGTTGCGGGCCGTGTCCAGCGTGGGCGGATCGCCGGGGCGTAGGCGCCGGTAGATCTCGAGGATCGCCTCCTCGGGCGAGGTCAGCTTGTCTTGCAACAGGGTGGTGCGCAGGAAGGGACCGACGTTGAAGTCGTCGATGAACAGCACCCGAAACTTCTTGACCCCGGCCTCGATGAGGCGCCCGCAGTGCTCCTCGGTCAGATCCTCGTTGCAGTTGAGCAACACCTCGCCGGTGTTCTCGTCGATGATGTCCTCGGCCGCGACCTTGCCGACCAGCTCCTCCAGGTCCATCGGCAGGCGCTCGATGCCCGCGTTGCGCATGCGCTTGATGTGCGCGCGCGAGATCTTGCGGCCCTTCTTGACCAGCACGTTGCCCGACTCGGGATCCTTGATGTCGTGCGGCGCCCGCTGCCCGCCCAAGAGGTCGTAGTCGACCGAGCGGAACAGCTTGGGCTGGATCACCCCGTCTTCGTCGGGCTCACCATCCTCGATGGTGATCGTCTCTTTTTCGTAGTAGTAGTCGAGCAGTTCCTGGGTGGTGTAGCCCAGGGCCCGCAGCAACACCGTGGCGTAGAGCTTGCGGCGCCGGTCGATGCGGACGTAGATGAGATCCTTGTGGTCGAACTCGAAATCGAGCCACGAGCCGCGGTAGGGGATCACCCGCGCGGAGAACAGCTTCTTGCCGGAGCTATGCGTCTTGCCCCGGTCGTGATCGAAGAACACCCCCGGCGAGCGATGCAACTGCGACACCACCACGCGCTCGGTCCCGTTGATGATGAACGTGCCGTGCTCGGTCATCAGCGGGATCTCGCCGAAGTAGACCTCCTGCTCCTTGACGTCGCGGATCGACTGGGTGCCGCTCTCGTCGTCCACGTCCCACACGACCAGGCGCACCACCACCTTGATGGGCGCCGCGAAGGTCATGCCGCGCGCGCGACACTCGTCCTCGTCGTACTTGGGCCGGTCCAGCGAGTAGCTCACGAACTCCAGCGAGCTGGTCTCGCCAAAGTCCTTGATGGGGAACACGCTCTTGAAGACCGCTTGCAGCCCGATGTCGTCCCGCTCGTCGAGAGGGGTCTCGCGCTGGAGGAACTTGTCGTAGGACCGCTTTTGGATGTCGATGAGGTTGGGGACCTCGACGATCTTCTTGAGCTTCCCAAAGTTCTTGCGGACCCTGAAGTTGTTCTGGATGACCGGTGGCATCGGGCTTTCCTCTGCACGGGGTGATCCGCCGGGCGGTCGGCGGGTGCCCCGGGGATGGGGGCGCGGTCTTGGACATGGGAACCGAGGCGGGCTCGGCGGCGGATGCCCCTGGGATGGGGGCGCGGTCTTGCGGGCTGTGCGAGGCCGAGGCTGGCTCGGCTTGGCCGCGGCGGCAAGGGGCTAGAGGCCAAAGGCCGGCGGCCCCCCCAAAAATGAGGCACCGCCGGACCTTGTGGACCGGCCTCTTCGCCGGCTCGAGGCTACTTGACCTCGACTTCGGCGCCGGCCTCCTTGAGCTGCTTGGCGATCTCCTCGGCCTCCTCCTTGGGAACCCCCTCCTTGACGTTGACGGGGGCGCTCTCCACGAGGGTTTTGGCCTCCTTGAGGCCCAGGCCGGGCACGAGCTGACGGATGACCTTGATCACGTTGATCTTCTTGGCCCCGAAGCTCTTCATGTGGACGTCGAACTCGGTCTTCTCCTCGGCGGGTGCCGCGTCACCACCGCCAGCGGGGCCCGCGGCCACCGCGACCGGCGCGGCGGCGGATACGCCCCACTTCTCCTCGAGCTCCTTGACGAGGGCGGCGATCTCCATGACGGGGAGGTTGCTGAGGTAGTCGATGACCTGCTCTTTGGTGATCTCGGACATGATGGGAAATCTTTCGTTGCGAAGGGAACTTGTAAGGGTTTACCGGACTAACCCCCGGATGGACCGGATGAACCGGATGGACCGGGCGTGTGGCGCGAGGGTGCCCGCGCTCAGGCCGCGTCCTTGTCTTGTTTGGCGTTGAGTAGGTAGAGGAAGCTCTGCGCGGGGGCGTTGAGCACGCGAACCATCTGCGTGGCCGGCGTGTTGAGCAGCGCCAGCAGCTGGGCCTTGAGCTCGCGAGGACCGGGCATATTGGCCAAGGTCTCGATGCCCGCGTCGTCGAGCAACGAGCCGTCGATGACGCCGCCCTTGACCGTCAGCTCTTCGTGGTCTTTGGCGAAATCCCGGGCCACCCGGGCCGGTGCGCCCGGGTCATCGCCGTTGTAGGCGAGGCCACAGACGCCCTTGAGCAGTTCTTTGATGGGTTCGTGCTTGGTGCCCTCGGTCGCGAAGCGGACCGTCGAGTTCTTGTAGACCTGGTAGGTACACCCGGCCTCTCGAAACTTGCCGCGAAGCGCGTTGGCATCGGCGACCGTCAGCCCCGAGAATCCGACGAGCACCAACGCGTCGACGTCTTCGATCTTGGCGCGGAGTTCGGCGGAGAGCTGTTGCTTGGTTGCGCTGTCCATGGGCATGGAATGGACTCCTTGGTGAGTGGGTGGACGCCCACGAAGATAGAGGGCGATGGACTCGCGGAAGGGCCTACCCGAGGGGCCTGGTGACCACGTGGTGACCGTTGGGTCACACGTGGCGACGGGGCCATCCGTTCGACGCCTTCCACTCTGGGCGGGCTGCCCCGAGCCCGGGGCATTTATCGCTCGTAGCCACGAGCGACCTGCGGTCTGTGAGTGGGACTCGGCCCAGGGCCGAGCGGGAACGAAGGGTGGGGCTTGGCGGGTCGCTCACCTCCGGCGCACGAGAATCAATGAGGTCACGGTGAAGTCACGAACAGGTCGCAGGCGCGAACGACGGGCTAGGCCTCGGCCACCGACGACACCTCGTTGGTGTCCAAGCGCACGCCCGGGCCCATCGTCGAGGACAGGGTGACGCTCTTGAAGTACTTGCCCTTGGCGGTGGCCGGCTTGAGCCGCTGGAGAGTCTCGAGCAAGGCCAACAGGTTCTCGCGGAGCTTCTCACCCCCGAACGAGACCTTGCCGATCGGCGCGTGGACGATGCCCGTCTTCTCGGTGCGGAAGTCGATCCGGCCCGCCTTGAGCTCGGTGACCGCCTTGCGTACGTCCATGGTCACGGTGCCCACCTTGGGGTTGGGCATCAGGTTGCGGGGGCCGAGGATCCGGCCCAGCCGCCCCACCAGGCCCATCATGTCGGGGGTGGCGATCGCCGAGTCGAACTCCAGCCAGCCCTCCTGGATCTTGGCCACCAGGTCGTCGGAGCCGACCAGATCGGCCCCAGCCTCCTTGGCCTCGGCCGCTCGATCGCCCTTGGCGAACACCACCACCCGCACCGACTTGCCGGTGCCGTGGGGCAGCGAGCACGACGAGCGGATCATCTGATCGGCGTGACGGGGATTGACCCCCAACCGCACCGCCACCTCGACCGTCTCGTCGAACTTGGCGAACGACAGGGTGGGGATGAGCTCACAGGCCTCGGTCAGCGAGTAGCGCTTGGTACGATCGACCTTCTTGTTGGCCGCTTCGGTTTTCTTGGCGGGCTTGGGCATGAGAACGAGCCTCCTCCGGGGTGTTGGCGGGGTGGGTTCAGACCCCTCCCCCGGGAGTCAGGGGGTGAGAAGAAGAAGTGCCTAGTCGACGACGTCCAGGCCCATAGACCGGGCGGTGCCGGCGATGGAGCGCATGGCCTGCTCGACATCGAACGCGTTCATGTCCTTGAGCTTGGTCTCGGCGATCTCGCGGATCTGGGCCGACGTCACCGTGCCCATCTTGACCTTGTTGGGCTCGCCCGACCCCTTGGGGATGCCCGCCGCCTGCAGCAGCATGTAGGCCGCCGGCGGGGTCTTGACCACAAAGGTGAACGAGCGGTCGCTGAACACCGTGATCTCTACGGGCAGGACCTTGCCCTTGTCCTTCTGCGTACGCGCGTTGAACTGCTTGCAGAAGTCCATGATGTTGACGCCCTTGGAGCCCAGCGCGGGGCCGATGGGCGGGGCCGGCGACGCCTCGCCGCCCTTGCACTGCAACTTGATGAAGCCGGTGACCTTCTTTGCCATGACGAACTCCTACGGGCCCAGACTTAGGACAGACACTCAGGACGCGGACAGCCGCTCAGGACGCGCTGGCGGGCTCGACCTCGGTGAAGTCGACCTCGACCCGGGTCGGGCGCCCGAAGATCGAGACCGAGAGCCAGATCTTCTGCTTGTCTTGGTTGACTTCTTCGACCTCGCCGGAGAAGTTGGCGAACGCCCCGCTCTTGACGCGGACATTGTCGCCGACGCTGTAGGTGATCTCGGGGACGGGCGCCACCGTCTCGTCCGGGCTGACGTCGGTCTGCCCGGTGGTGTGCCCCAGCATCCGGTTCATCTCCGACTGCCGCACCGGCTTGGGCTTGGGATCGCCGAGGAACCCCGTGACCTTGGGCGTGTTCTTGACCACGTGCCACGATTCCTTCGTGAGCTCCATGTTCACGAAGATGTAGCCGGGGAAGAACTTCCGGGTGGTCTTGATGTTGCGCTTGCCCCGGCGCTCGGTGACCTGCTCGGACGGCACGAGGATCTCGCCGAACTGCTCCTCCCAGGGCTTGCCCTTGATCCGTTCTTCGAGGGCGCGCTTGACCGAGTTCTCGTAGCCCGAGAACGTGTGCACCACGAACCATTCCTTCTCGTCCGGCACGGTCGGTAGTCCCTTTTCGTCGCTGCCGGCTAGATGCCGTAGAGCAGGTTGGTGACGGCCTGCCAGATCTGGTCCATCACGGCCAAGATCCCCGAGCTGATGAGGGTCATGATGATGACCACGATGGTCATCTGCCGGGTCTCGGCCCGGGTTGGCCACACGACTTGCGAGATCTCGATGACCACCTCGGTGCAGAACCGAAACCAGTCTTTGCGGCGCCAGGCATAGGCCGTGGCGAGCACCGCCAGAGCAATGCCCGCGAGGTTGGACCACAGCGTGTCCGCCCGCGCGATCGACTGCGGCCAGGTGGCCCACAGCATGTCCCACACGTCCTCGATGGCGTTGGCGAGCACCCACGCCGTCATGAATCCTCCGAGCACGAAGATGAGGTGCGCCCAGCGACTGGGATCCAGATCCTTGCGCGGGCCGGCCTTGGCTTGTCGTTTCTTGGAGCGAGCCATCGTGGATCACATGATGGAGGAAGAAGGCGGGTGGTCTGACCGCGGAAACGGCGCCCCCCGATCCGTTTCGGGGGCGCGCCGCGTCCGCACGTGGGCAGGGCGTGAGGGGCTCGAACCCCCGGCCTGCGGATTTGGAGTCCGCTGCTCTACCAACTGAGCTAACGCCCTAGGAACGGCGAGGCCTTACTTGGTCTCCTTGTGCTCGGTCTGACGCCGGCAAAAACGGCAGTACTTCTTGAGGGAGAGCTTTTCAGGGGTGTTCCGCCGATTCTTCATGGTGGAGTAGTTGCGGCGTTTGCACTCCTGGCATTCCAGGGTGATGATGATGCGATGTCCTTGAGCCATGGACGTCCTACCGGCGCGAAGGGCCGTTGCCTATAGCAAGAGGTGTTCCGGGTTGCAAGGCAAAGCCGGAACACCCTCCCATTGACGAATGTGACGTGTCTCGCGCAAAAAATCGAATGATCTCGAACTTGCGCAAGACACGCCCTGCTGTAAAGCGGCGCTAGCGCCGCTTTATTACTCGATGATCTTGGTGACCACGCCCGCGCCGACCGTCCGGCCGCCCTCGCGGATCGCGAACTTCAGCCCGTCCTCGCACGCGATCGTCGTGATCAGCTTCACCTCGAACTCCACGTTGTCCCCGGGCATCACCATCTCCACCCCCTCGGGCAGGATCACGTCACCCGTCACGTCCGTCGTCCTGAAGTAGAACTGCGGCCGGTACCCCTT
>JBCCWC010000324.1:0-10226 GCA_039194325.1 Myxococcota bacterium | reverse complement strand
TGGGCCTGCTGCTCGAGTTCATTGCGGAGACCTGGGGTCCCGACGCCGTTCGGCCCTTTCTGACCTATCTGCTGTCCGCCTTCCCGACACAGACCCCGATCCGCGCTATCATTGAAAGGTCCCTCAACCCGGAGACGCGGCACTTGTACACCACCATCCGAGACGAGCTCATCGCTGAGGGCATGCTCAAGGGCGAGAATAATGGCATCGCCAAGGGTATGGCGAAGATGTTGGAGCAGCTGCTCGATTCCCGAGAACTCGAGCTCACCGACGAGCTGCGTGACCGCATCGCTAGCTGCAAGGACGAGTCGTTACTCCAACGCTGGTTTCAGCGCGCCATCACGGCCAAGACCCTCGCCGAGGTCTTCGACGACTGATGCGCATTGGATCTCCGCGCAACGCCGCTACCGGAATGCCTGTCCGCCCGCCGGAAGCCGGCTCCCAGCTGGGGGCTACGTGCCGCCTCGGCTGGTGCGAGTCGGTGTAACCACCTTGGTAGCGACCGCGCATAAGTCGCTGGGCTGGCCTGATTATCGCCGGCCGACATGGCCTACTCCGCCCTGTCGCTGACTTGGGGGCTCTCAGCCCTCAAGCGTCTCACTCGTGTTCCCCACAGAACCGGCTGACTGGTTTACTTGACGCTACGCCGGCAAAGTAATCGTCGCGGATCAAAGCAGAGCTCGGACATTTCATCCTGATGGTGGCGATCGATCATCGGGCTCCTCACCGACACACCGCGCACCGCGAGGGTGCGCCAATGACCCCGGGTGGGATGGCTACCAACCGAGCCGACGGCACCATCCGGGAGTGATAAGCCTACTCACGGAACGATGATCCTCTCCGGCGAGTTGGTTGACGCCACACGACGGGCCCCCTCACCCTCTCGTCGTGGTCGCCACCGTCGACGTCGTCATCATCACCGCGCTCAGAGAGGAACTCGACGCCCTGCTCAAGGTTACGACCGGGCTCGTAGAGCCGTGGCGCAACCGTCTCGAGGGTGACGTCGCATTTCACCTCGCGACCTTCGAGGGACAGCATGGGCCGGTTCGCGTGGCCGCGGTTCGCCTTTGCCGGGTGATCCCCACCACCATTCGCGCCAACCCGTCGTCCTTGCCGAGCTCCACCCATGCTCTCGCGGCGAGGAACCCCGGGACGGCGTCCTCGACCGCCCCCGGCAGTAGCGCGGGAATGACCCGTTGCTTCTGCTTGAGCGCATACGCGAACCCCACCTGCCGCTCCTCATCCTGCCAGGGGCCGAGCCCCTCGCGTCCGAGGAACACCGCAACCGTGCGGCTCCGATCGATCGCCGCCTCAAGCACGCCCAGGACTAGATCGCCCGCCACAATCTCCCACGTGTCGAAGAACACCCGCAGGCCATGCTCATCGCGTAGCCGGGCGGCGACCCGTTCGACCTCCGCCCGATTGGCCGAGTTGTACGAAAGGAAGACGTCGTAGTCGAACCCATCGGCCATGCCGCCCCGGGCTCATGCCCCCCCGCGGTTCTCGCGTCACGCCGTCAGGGGAATTCGATGCCCGCTGGGCCCAATCACCGGCAGGACGGCCCTAATGGACCTTGGATACCAGCGAGCGCCCCAGGTCGGGCCCAGCTCCTCGGCAAGGTCTCGACGACACTCGCGGCTGGGGTGCGTACCTGCGCGATGCTCAGAACCGCCGATCGAGTTCGAGCCCGAGCTCGCCGGCCAACCACTCGCCGTCGTCCTCCAGCAGGCGCTCGTCTCGGCTCTCGGCCAGGTCGTGGATCTCGCCGTTGCTGTCGATGAGGAAGCAGGTGAAGTGCGGAATGACGTTGTTGCCAGCTTCGCCGCCCGCCGTGAAGATAGGTGAGCTGATGACGGAGATGGAGGTCACCTTGCCCCGCAGCTCGGTCAGCCAGCGTTGCGGGTCCTTCCGGATCCTTGCCATGGAGACCGGCGGAATCGAGGGGTTCTGCGGCTCGACCGCGCTCTGCAGCATTCGCCGCTCGCGGAGGTCCATGCGAACACCAACCCAGACCAAGAGAACGAAAGGAGACAGGACGAGTGCGAGGATGAGTGCCGTCAATCTACGCCGGCGTACCGCGTACGTACGCGCCCTATTTCCCAGAGCGACGGCCGTTCTGGCTATTTCTCTCATCCGCGAGTGATTTCAGAGGCTTACCTGATGCTCTGGACGCGGGCAGGCAACGGGGCTGAGATGCTCCAATGCTAGCCAAGTCGCCGCCCACAGGCTCACCCTCGGGAGCTCTGAGGCGCGGGACAGTTCACACTCGAACACTGGGCACTCGAGCACTCGAGCACTTGAGCACTCGAGCACTGGGCACCCGTGGGGCCAGGGACGGTCTCGGACGTAGCCACATTGTGCGGTCCGAGCCGGCCTCATGGAAACGGGCCCTCGGGCTGGCGCTTGAGCCCACGGCTCAAGACGACGATGGTGTCCTTGCTCGTTCTCGAGGTGCCATTGCCGTCGCGAGCTCCGTCCGTCGTGGCCGCGGGTGGGCCGCCGTCGTGGGGCGCTCCGACCAGCAAGATCTCAAGACGAGCCGTTCACTCGGCCGTGCTGGACCGCAGCCGGGCGTCCCGCCACGTCCGTAGATCGCTGACGCGGTAGAAGACCCGGCGCCCCATTTTCACGTAGGGCGGGCCCCCTCCCCTGCTCCGCAGTGTGTTGAGGGTGGATGGGGACAGACCCACGATGTGGCTGGCGCGCTGGACATCGAGCACCTCGGGCACCTCGCCCGCTGGCGGCTTGGGGTTCAAGGGGAGCAACCGAGCATGGGTCCTCGGCTGGTGGTGCTTGGGGTGCTTGGGGGTCTTGTGTCGATGTGCACGACCATGGCCCAGGCATGTTCACGATCATGGCCCAGGAACCCCGAGACACCTGGAGTGTGTAGCACGAGCGCTGAGGTCAGCGACCCCTCCTCGGCTTGCGAGTCGAGCGGCGTGAACGGGGCTTGACCGATTCTTCATCCTGTGACCGGAGATCGGGCCGCTGCCGGCTCCGATACGACGGCCCTTCCATGACAATCTGGTAGGCGTTGTGGCAGAAGCGGTCGAGGGCACTCTGAGCGAGCAGCGGGTCGTCGAATAGCGGGATCCACTCCTCTACCGTCCGATTGCTGGTCACGATCGTCGACGACTTGCGATGCCTCTCGATGATCAGCTCGTAGACGTCACTGGACTGCTGAGCGTCGAGTCGACGCAGAGCGAAGTCGTCGATGATCAAGAGGTCCGGCGTCAGCAGCCGACGCATCGCTCGCTCGGTCGACAGATCGGCTCGGCTCTGATGGAGCTGGCGCAGCAAGACGTCAGCGCGAAGGAAGAGTACATGATGACCAGCCCGGCACGCGGCATGGCCGAGGGCGCAGGCGAGGAAGGTCTTGCCGACCCCGACCGGCCCCATGAAGATCACGTCCTCGGCTCGGTCGATGAAGCCGAGCCCGAGGAGATCGCGGAGCCGTTCGCGATCGAAGGTGACGTCGGTGTCCCAGTCGAAGTTCTCGAAGGTCTGCTCCTCCTCGAAGCCCGCCCGGTCGAGTCGGGTCGTCAGCTGCTTCTGGTCACGCCGATCGATCTCGTCTTGAAGGATCAGCTCGATGAGCTGGAGCTCACTCAGCTTCTCCTTCCGAGCGTACGCGATCCGGTTAGGCATCGTCGGCATCAGCCCCGACAGGCGCAGGCGTTTGAGCACCGTCTTGAGCGACGGCGGGATCTCGATCGTCTTCATGGTTGTCTCTTCTCGATGGTTGAGTTGGGTGATGGGTGAAGCTCCCAGCCGGACGCTGGAAGCGAAGGGGAAGCTGGATCACCTCGCCGCCCTGGTGACCATTGACCGCGGGCGTGGGTGGCTTGGGCTGAGGAGCGAGCTTGATGATCCGCTCCACCTTCTTGACATTGATGACGTCGAAGCCCAGGGCCCGTCGGCACGCGACGTCGACTCGCTGAGGTCCGTACTTGCTGCACAGCCGCAGCGGGGCCTGGGCTTGCCGGAGCTTGGCCCAGGGAAAGTCTCCTTCGAGGAGCTTCTCCATGAAGACTCCGACATGCTCGCCCCGCCCCTTGGCCTCACGGACCATCCGGTCGGGATCTCGCATCGTGTAGGCCGCCTTCTCCTGAGGGTAGTCGCCGTGATCGATCGAGCGACCGCCGGGCGGCTGTCGCTCGTGGGTCTTGACCAGCTCTCCACCGACGTAGATCCGCACCAGCTTGCTGTCGCCGCGGATCTCGACGAGCTTGTTCGTACCGACGTAGCGGGTGGGCACCGTGTAGAAGGCCTTGTCAAAGACCACCGTGTGGCTGGGATGGATCTTGACGTCGCTCTTCCACAAGGGGGGATCGAAGCGCTCGCGGAGCAGCGCGATCAGCTTGTCCTTCTCGACGGTCTCGAAGACCTCCCATGGTCTCTTGCGCGTCGTTCCATGTATCCGCATTCCGGCGACCTCGAGGACCCAGCGCCTGGCCTCGCGTTGCACGTGATCGAGGTCGAGCCAAGTCTCGCCGCGGAAGAACGAGTCACGGACGTAGGGCACAGCGCGCTCGACGTGGGGCTTGTGTGTCGGGCTCCTCGCCGTGGCGGCATCGATCACGAAGCCTCGATAGCGAGCGTACTCCTCGAAGGTGCCCTGGAAGACCGGGTCGTAGCGATCGGCCTTGGTGACCGCGGCCTTGAGGTTGTCGATGATGACGCGGGCCGGGACGCCTTCGAAGAACTCCCAGGCGTCCTCGAGCCCCTCGATGAGCGCGGTCAGATCCTGAGTATGGGTGACGTGGACGTACTGGTGGCGGCTGTGCACCAGCGTGACGATCAAGGCATGGACCATGCGACGCTTGCCGGACGCGAGCCTGATGAAGCCGAGCCGACCGAAGTCGACCTCGGCCACCTCACCCGGCGGCACCTCATCCAGGCGCACGGTCAGCCGACGACGACGACCCTTGAAGCCGCAGTGCTTGATCGCGAAGCGCCGCAGCGAGGGGTAGCTGACCACCACCCCTCGACGCTCGAGAAGCCCGTGGACCTTGGTCAGCCGAAGCGCGATGTCACCGGGCTCGTCGGGCTTCAACCACGTGATGATCTGCTCGCGGTGAGGTAGCAGCTCGGCCTCGGCTGAGCCGGGCTCGTCGGTCTGCGCCCCAGGTCGAACGGCGCGATAGACCTCGAGCGCGAGTTTCTCGTCGGGCTCGTGCACCTGCGGGATCCAGCCCAGCGCCTCGGCGTGCTGGACGTAGCGTCGGACCGTATTCCGCGAGTGGCGAGTCGCCCGAGCAACTGCAGCCTTGCTCTCCCCACGCGCGATGCGGCGCAGGACGTTGAGAATCTCCCACATCTGAACCTCCCGGTAGGCCATCTCGGCTTCCTCCCTGTCGGAGGGCCGAGGGGGCCACAGGTGGTCTCGGGGTGGGCCATGTCGCTGAAAACCCCGCGAGGGGGTGGGCCATGGTCATGAACAAGCCCTGCCGGGGGTGGGCCATGGTCGTGAACAAGACCCACCGGGGGGTGGGCCATGGTCGTGAACAAGCCGTCCGGCAGGGTGGGCCATGGTCGTGAACAACCGCGCCGAAAGGTGGTTCATGATCGTGACCATCGACACTTGGGCATCTTGAGCTGGTCGGTCATGGTCTGCGCGTCTTCTGGGTCTCCTCGTCCACCGTGATCAGCTCACCACGGAGATTCTTCAATTTCTTCCGCGAATCTCAATCAGTGCGGGAGCACTGGTACATTTCGGATCGCTCCGATGACTTGGCCCATCGAAGTCAGTGGCTCGCTCGGATTACTCAAGATGCTCGGACACTAGTCCCGCGAGCTCACGCGCGAATCCCGATTCGCGCGCAGATTCCCCCGGGTTCAGACCGGCGTCGACAAACGGCAACTCGAAAACCCAAAACCGAAAGGTCCTTTTGAATGGATGCCTTTCTACGTCTTCAAAGCAGATCCCCACCTTTGCCGCGTTCGAAGCGGACTTTCTCGCTTTTTGCGCGTCCCCGATGGCCTCATCCAAAGGGGCCAACCGACCCTCATCGATTGACGAGAAAAAGAAGAACCTCCGCTGCCACATCATCCCCGCATTCGGCGCGCGCCGGCTGGATTCGATCACCACGCGCGATGTCGATGCGTTCGGCATGGAACTGGCCAAGACGCGCAGCCGGGCCACCGTGGCCAACATCATGGGCACGCTCAAGCGCATGCTGACGGTGGCCAAACGCTGGGGCGTGATTGACACCTTGCCCGCGATCCAGACCAACAAGGGCAAGCCGGACCAAATCGAGTGCGACCAGTTCTTCTCGTTCGAGGAGACCGATCGTCTCCTCGACGCCGCCAGCACCGAGCACTACGCCCTGATGCTGGTGGCCATCCGCACCGGCCTGCGGACGGGCGAGCTCCGCGGTCTTCGGTGGTCGGACCTGGATCTCGACGGCGGCTGGCTGCACGTGCGCCGCCAGATCGACGAGAGGGATCGCCTGGGGCCGCCCAAGAATGGCAAGCCTCGCCTGGTCGAGCTGTCCTGGGATGCGGTCGCTGTGCTGAGGGACCACCCCAAGCGCGGGACGCTCGTCTTCCCCGACCCTGACGGTGAGCCCTTCGCCGTCAACGCGCTTGAGCGGGCGGTCAAAGCCGCCTGCAAACGCGCCGGCCTGCTGACCGAGGGCGGCACACCGAAGCGGCTCGGCGGTCATGCGCTGCGCCACACCTGGGCCAGCCACGCGATGATGCACGGCATCCCGACCCGCGTGGTCATGAGCTACGGCGGGTGGGGTTCGCTCGCCATGCTCGAGCGCTACTCCCATCTCGCCCCCCAAGACGCCCAGGGCCAGATGGACAAGCTCGCCTCCAACACCCGGCGGCATGCCCCAATTAGCGGAGCGAACGAGCAGCGTAGGACCCGCACCGGATCCAAAACCGGATCCACGGGAGGGGTGAAACGCAAAAACGCCTCGTAGCCCCGGCTACGTGGCGTTTTAGAAGTGGGCGTGGGAGGACTTGAACCTCCGACCTCTGCCTTATCAGGGCAGCGCTCTAACCAGCTGAGCTACACGCCCGCGGGACGCGCTTTTTACTCGGCTATGCCCGGGCCGTCAAGCGCTCTCATCCATACACACATCGCCTCACACAACCGGGCTCTGAGCTTCGTACACACCGGGCCCACGCCCCGATTTCTAATGAGCGTAAAACACGCTCATCCTGAAGGATCCGCCCTCGCGGCCTCCTCCGGAGGCCGTCATTCTCCAGCGTTCAACCGCGCCGTCGTCTCGGCCTTTCCCTGCCGCTTTCGCTTGCGTGCACGCCGCGACGGATCGACGGGCACGCCTTGCTCGTTCAGCACGCCTGCGTCCTTAGCGCTCTTGATGAGCGCCGCGATGTACGCCATCGCGTTGGATTCTACGGGCATCAGGTGATGGTGGTATGGCGGCGACGCCCCGGGATCCCAGCGCAGGAACATTACCAGTGATTGGCCTTGCAGCGCACCGGGCAGCTCGTCCTCGGCCTTGACCTGCACGAGCTGCCGCTCGGAGGTGCCCTTGACCAGGCTCCCGAGCAGCAGTTGCTCGATCTCCACCTCGAGATACTGGTCTTGGCGCCCTTGATAGAGGCCCTTGCCCCAGACCTGGAGCACCTTGACCTGCGCGATCACATGAGAAAACCCCATGCGCGCGGCGAGCAGTCGCTGGTCGCGAACATCGTGAGGCGCGCGACCTTGCAGGTTGATCGCCTCTTGGGTGTAGTCGTCATCGAAGGAGGGCCGGAAGCGCGATCCCTCCCACGCGGGCGCATCGCTGGGCGGGGTGAGCTCTCCGGTCGCGCTACGGGCCTGACAGGCGGTACCGACCCCGGCGAGGGTCAGCAGCAGCGCGGGGACTAGCCTCCGCGAGATCCGGCGGGCACGAGACACAACGAGCCGAGCCAGGGGCACCCCCGCAGCCTAGCATGGCCACTCAACGCAAACGGACGTCCACGCTAAGCTGCCCGCGTGCTCCCCTCCACCCGGCGGTGTCTCGGGGGCCCCCGCCGACCCCCACCCCCACGCTCGGCCTGGGGCCTGCGCCCGGCTTTGCTCTTGGCCTCGTGGCTGGCCGCGGGCATTGGCTGGCCGGCCCTGTCCGGCTGCGCGAGCGCCCGCACGCCGCCCCAGCTCCCGCCGCCGGTGCCCGACCTGGTCGCCGCCAACGAGGCGTTGGGCGATCCCTACGGCGGCCGGTTTCCCCTCGAGGAAGCGCTCGAGGGGCTGCCGGGCGAGGGCCCGCTGCATGCCCGGATCTTCACCGACGAGGGTGAGATCGACTGTGTGCTCGACCTGCGCCACGCGCCGCTGACGGTCGCCAACTTCGTGGGGCTGGCTCGCGGACGGCGTCCGTTCGTGGGCGACGACGCCAAGTGGCATACCGAACCATTCTTTGAAGACCTGCTGTGGCACCGCGCCGAGGAGGGGCAGTTCGTACAGACGGGGCGCCGCGGGCATCAGGCCACTGGCGGCTTCTTGCTCCAAGACGAGGTGGGCTACGGAGACTCGTTCGACCGCGCCGGTGTGCTGGCGATGGCCAACACCGGGGTCGAGCACAGCGGCTCGACGCAGTGGTTCATCACCACCGGTCCGGTGCCCCACCTCGAGGGCGCCCACACGATCTTCGGCCAGTGCGATGATGAGGCCGTCGTACGGGCGCTCGAGCGGCGGGTCGCCCGGGGGCAACGATCTGTGCGCCTGCAGCGAGTGGAGATCCACCGTGAGTCCGCTCCTTCGGGCTGACAAACCCGATGGGGTACACCGCGCGAGCGTACCGGGCCCGGCCCGGCAAGGAGGCCGACGTGAAGACCACCCCATCCCTGCTTGCTGCCCCGCTCCTCACCCTGGGCCTGCTCGCCCCTGCCTGCGACTCGCCCCCCGCGGCTGACAAGGGCAAAAAGACCGACGCCGCCAAGAACGCGGACAACAAGACCAACGCCGCCAAGAACGCGGGCAAAAAAGCCGACGCCACCAAGACTGCGGGCAACAGAGCCGACGCCACCAAGACTGCAGGCAACAGAGCCAACGCCACCGAGGCTGCGGGCACCAAGCCACCGAGCAAGGCTGCGGGCGCCAAGCCCGACGCCGCGGCGGGCGGCTCCGACCGGGCCGCCGCCGCGACCGGACGCAAGTACCGGCGCGGCCAGCTACCCCCGGGGGGCATGAGCATCGAGGAGCTCGAGAAGTTCGCGACCGACGTGGGCGATCCCACCGGGGGCAAGTTCACGCTGGATCAAGCCTTCGCCGGCGATCCCGATCTAGCCGACAAGAGCAAGGGCACGCTGACGGCGAGCTTCGACACCACGATGGGTCAGTTCGACTGCGAGCTCTACGAAGACAAGGTGCCGCTGACGGTGGCCAACTTCGTGGGTTTGGCCCGCGGCAAGCGAGCCACTTACGACAAGAAGACCGACAGCTGGGTGGAGAAGAACTACTACGACGGCGTGATCTTCCACCGGGTGATCAAGAACTTCATGGTCCAGACCGGAGACGCGACTGGCTCGGGGCGCGGCAACCCAGGCTATGTCATCCCCGACGAGTTCGACAAGAGCCTGCGGCACTCGGGCCCGGGAATCCTCTCGATGGCCAACCGCTCCGAGCCCAACACGGGGAACACCCAGTTCTTCATCATCGTGAACAAGACCAAGCATCTCGACGGCAAGCACGCCGTGTTCGGCCAGTGCCCCGAAGCCTCGGTACCGATCGAGATCAGCAAGGTCAAGGTCGACCACCGCGCGGGCGACCGTCCCTACGAGACGGTAAAGATCAACGCGGTCACGATCTCGCGCAAGGGCAAGGCCGGCAAGAAGGCCAAGGGCAAATAGCGACCGCGTGCGCCCTTTATCGCGTACCCGCTCGCGCTCTTCCTCGCGCCTTTCCTCGCGCCTTTCCTCGCGCCTTTCCTCGCGCCTTTCCTCGCGCCTTTCCTCGCGCCCTTTCTCGCGCCTTTCCTCGCCACCGAAGAGGCGAGGAGCAAGGGCATGTGCCAGCCGCGGGCGGCAGGTTTGGCCCGCGTAGCGCGGAGGGGGCCCATGCGAGCGCAGACGGCGACGACTCGTATCTCCAAGCATTCGGATCTTGTTCGCCGTCGAGCACGGATGGGGAGGGCTCCGCGCGTTAAACAGGGCCAAACCTGCCGACCGCGGCTGGCACATGCCCTTGCTCCTCGCCGGAGCACCGTCCCCGCCGACATCCCGCGACCGCGGCTGGCACATGCCCTTGCTCCTCGCCGGAG
>JBCCWC010000323.1:0-10356 GCA_039194325.1 Myxococcota bacterium | reverse complement strand
GGGGGGGGGGGGGGGGGGGGGGGGGGGGGGGGTCCGGGGCCGGAGATCGCTCCGTCAGCTGGCCTGACGGGCCAGAACCTCCACGTAGTCCGGCAGGCCCAGGCGGCGGGGCGGTCGGCCCTCGACGACGTGCTTGGCCGCGAGCATCTCGAGCATCAGCTGGAGGGTTTCGAAACGGCAGGTCAGGCTGTGGAACTGGTCCTCGGGCACGGGGGACAGCTCGGCCAGGCGCTCCCCGAGCCACTGGGCGTCGTCCTCCCCGGGCTCGTCGTCGGGCGCGGGGGGGGCCAGGCCAAACCCGCTGTCGAACTCGGGGCCCGGCGCCAGGCGGGGATCGTCCGGCCGCAGGCCGGTACCCGCGATCGCCTCGTAGGCCTGATCGACGGGGGAAAAATGGACGAACTGGGGCTCGAGCAGCAGCCGCAGGCGTCGAGGTTGCTCACCGTCCCCCACCCAGGTCCCGCCCATCTGTCGGCGGACCAGCTCGCCGAAGTATGCCCCCGCGCCGGCGGCCAGCAGCGACACGATCGGCTCACGCTCTTCTTCGCGAGCGAGGGCCAGATAGTGATCGACGAAGGCCAGTGAGGTGACCGAGTCGTCGAGCGTGACCTGCAACGCGCGGCGGACCTGCTCGACGAAGGTGCCCACGAGGGCCGTGACGAGATCGAGCGCCCCCGGGTTTGCGGGGGTCGGGGTTGGGGCGGCCATGTCGTCGTTGTCCTCACCGAGAGTAGCGCGCGGAGCGCTACCGATGAGCGGGGCCGGGGAACCGCCTTGAGGGGGCTTGTCGACCATGCGCAACCTTTACACGAACCAACCGGCGACGCTATGTTGCTCGCACGCCGTCCGTGCCGCCCGTCGACTATAGTTGGTCGGAAACCTCCCTTTATGTCTGTCGCTGCGGCACGATGTATTCGGCCCGACGTTGGCGGTGGATCGACGCCGATGTGCGGCCGAGTTTGCTGGCGCGGATCCAGCGAAGCGGCCCGTGGGACGGGTCATGCCCGTCGTGCGCCGAGCCGGCCAGTGGCCACGGCGGCTGGGTCTGGGTGCAGCCCTCGACCGAGCGCGCGTCGCTGGTGCTCGACCCCTCGCGGCGTGGCGATCTGCTCGATGAACTGTCGGCGCATCTTCGGCGGATCGGGGAGCGCGGCGAGCCGGTGCCCATGTGGCTGTGCACGCCATCGCCTCAGTTCGCCCCGCTGGGGGCGCGCTCGGGCCCGCCCCGTGAGGAGACCACCGCGCGGCGGGCCTTCGTAGGACTGGTCGCGTCGGAGGCTCCGGCCGCGCCCAGTCCGGCGATCGGGGCCGGTTTGGTGTCGGGGGGCGGGCCGATGACCGGGTCGGCGGCTCTGGCCGCCGCGGTGCGGCCGAACCCGGGACCCAATCCGCCGCCGTCGACGGAGCCGATCTCGCGGATGCCCCCGCCCGTGCCGGAGCCCGACGGGCTCGACGATCCCGACGGATTCGACGCATTGGTGTCCGAGCTGTCGATGGTCGATGTGGAGGACGAGGGAGAGCCGAGGCGGCTCCCCGTGCCCGTGGTTCCGCAGGACTCGATGGAGACCACGATCCCCCCTCCTCCGGCGCATGACCCCGATGCGGGGGTGCCCCAGATGATCGGCGCCGACACCCCCTCACCGGCGGTGCCCGAGCGACCCCCGTCGCTGGGGGCGTATGTGGCCGACCTCACGCTCGATGAGACGGTGACCGTGGCGGTGCAGGTCTCGTCGGGCGAGCGCAGCCAGTGGGAGTCGGCCCGGCTCTCGGCTCGACCTATCCACCTTCGGGGCCGCGGCTACCCGCTGGTCGGGGTGCGGATCGTCGGCTCGTACATGGGCCAGGTGGGCTGCATCGACGGGGTGGTCGACGTGGGCAGCACCCTGGCGACGGATATCTTTCGCCGGCTGTCGGAGCGCTTTGCCGTGACCCTTCGGCTCGAGGGGGGGTCGGGCCCGGTGCGCCGGTCGATCGCCTGCGAGGATCTGGAGCCCAACGCGGCGCTGTGCATCGAGTCGGCGCGCGGGATCCTGGCCCGGGGCGAGTATCCGCCCGAGGAGTTCGGCAAGGCGCGGCGGGTGCTGGAGACCGAGCCGGCCCAGGTGCGGCTGGCTCCGCCCGCGGTGACGATCACCACCGGGGCCTACCAGCACATCATCGGCGCGCGGGAGGCCGTGGGCGCGCTGGAGCATCTGGAGCGGGTCTCCCAAAAGGACACGCTGGCCCGGCTGCTCGAGGTCGACGGCCTGCCCATGGCCGAGTACGACGCGATCCGTCGGCGGGTCCTCGAGGGATCGTTGTCTCACGGCTTGTGCGCGCCACGGAGGTTCTGGCGGCGGCTGGTGGCGTCGGGGCTGGCTCGCGATCTCGAGGACTATGCCCAGCGACTGGCGGCCAACCGGGCCGAGTACGAGGGGGAGGAAGGCGACCTCGATCCCGAGGCGAGCCGCGAGGCGTGGCGTGCGATCCACGAGCTGTGTCGGCGCAAGGACATCCCGGCGCCGCCCGAGCTTCGCCGGGCTTTGGACTTGCCCGAGCCCGAGCCGGCGCCGCCCTCGTCGTCTGCGCCCCGGGCCTCGTCGGAGACCCCGAGCAGTCCGCCGCCGCCGCCGCGCCGCTTTGCTTCGGGTGAGATCCGATCCGGAGAGATCACCAGCGGAACGGTGACGACCCCCGCTCCGATCACGCCGGGCGCCGATCGTCTCGGCGAGCGGCTGCGCGATCCCGGTCAGCGCTTGCGAGCGGCCACCGAGGTGCTCCAGGGGCGGGCCTCGCCCGAGGATCTCGACCAGGTGATCGACGCCCTCGAAGAGTTCGAGACCAGCGAGCTGTTGGCGCTCTTGCCCGATCTCAATGATCTGGGCCTGCGGGTGGTGCCCGGGCTCATCGCCAAGCTCGCGTCCGAGAGCCGTGAAGTGCGACAGGCCGCGACGATCCTGCTAGGGATGTCTCGCGAGCCGGGGGCGATGCAGCGTTTGTCGGAGCACCTTGTGCGGGAGCCAACCACCGTGTGGCTAGACGTCGCACGTGCGCTCGGTTGGTTTGGGACCGCGGCGATCCGCAACTTATGTCAGTTGCTGCACCAGCAGGCGGCCACGGCCCACGAACAACTGGCGATCGACCGCGTCTCGCGGGCGCTGGCCGAGATCGCGGTGGCCCAGGACTCGGGCACCGACACCCAGACCGGGCGTGACGCGGTGCGGGCGCTGGCCGAAGCGGCTGACCCGAGGGTGTCGACCGCGGCCCGTCGGGCGATGGCGAGCCTGGCCGAGGTCACCTCCTGGGGGGCGCAGATCCGGGGCGAGATTCCCTTGAGGGAGGTCACCGAAATTCGGGCCTTTGCGCGCAGCGCGTACGAAGCCATCATGGTACCGGAGCTCGAAGTCGAGGCCGAAGCCTGAGGGTGATCGGCCCGGACCACAATTGTTTTCGATCATGCGCTACGGGATCTTCAGCGACACGCACGCCAACCTCGATGCCCTCGAGCAGGTGCTCCGCAAGTTCGACGGCCACAAGGTCGACGAGCTGGTGTGCATCGGCGACACGGTGGGGTACGGGGCTCTGCCCAACGAGTGCTGCGACAAGGTTCGCACGCTGACCAAGTACACGATCTTGGGCAACCACGATGCGGCCGTCGCGGGGCGCATGGACTACAGCTACTACTACGACGCGGCTCGTGAGGCGCTGGACCACCACGCCAACGTGCTGACGCCCGACAACATGAAGTGGCTGCGCAAGCTGCGGTACAGCGAGGCCGACGGCGAGACCCACTTCTGCCACGGCTCACCGCTGGATCTCGAGCAGTTCGAGTACATCTTCACCGTCGATCAGGCCGCGACCTGCATTCCCATCTGGGACAAGCTGGGGCAGGTGACCTTCATCGGTCACTCCCACCTGTGCAAGTCGTACGCGCTGGGCAAGCAGCGGGTCTACGAGGTGATCACCAAGCAGTTCGAGGTCCACCCCGAGTTCCGCTACATCATCTCGGTGGGCTCGGTGGGGCAGCCACGCGATCACGATCCCCGGGCCAGCTACACGATCTACGACAGCGACCAGGGGTACTTCGAGTTCCACCGCGTCGAGTACGACGTGGCCACGGCGGCCCAGCGGATCTTCGACAACAACAAGCTCTCCGACAGCTTCGGGGCGCGGCTGTTCGCGGGGGTGTAGCCGGGGGCCGGCGCGAACGTCGCGACGCCCGATGTCGTCGGATGAGCGCGCTTCACGAGATGCCTCGACGCGCCGCCGCATCGAGGATCGCGTTGATGACGGCGGCGATCTCGGGGTGAGGGGTGGGGTGGAGGTGGAGGTACCACGTGCACAGGGTCTCGAACGGGATCTGAGAGGTCGCCAGCTGAAGCTGCCGTAGCAAGACCTTGAGCACCGCCTTGCCCGTGATCTCGATCGGCCACTGCGTGGGTTCTGCTCGCTCTAGCCGGATGCGATGTTCAGCGAACACCTCGTAGAGCGGGTGGGGAGGATCGCGGCTGCGGCCCCAGGTGGCGAGCTGCTGGGCGGGGTCGACATGCGCGAGCGCAGCGGGATGATCCCGAAATCCGATGCTCTGTCCGCTTTGCCGAGTGAGCTCGTCATGCACGGTGCGATTCCAGGCGGCCAGCACGATGCATCGGCGATAGGCCGCATCGATCTGCGCGGCCACCTCGGCAGGAGACGTCCAGCCACCGGGAGGATTGCCGCGAGTGAGCGTGTCGATGACCGCGTGCCATCCGTTGGGTTCTAGCAGGTAGTTCTCCAGCGTGTAGCGGGTCAGGCGGTAGATCCCGTCGGTCGGGGGGTGCTGGTACTGCGCGAGCAGTCGCGATTCGTCGGCGAAATCGCGATCGATGATCCCGAACACGGGTCGATGGGGAAGCTGGGGGCGAAGCTCGGCGACCGCCTCGACGACCCGCTCCCAGCCATTTTGAGCGAAGAAGCTGATTTGCGGGCCGAGGGCGCCAAACCAGTGATTGTAGAAGTACTCGTCGTCTTCGCGGTGCTCGCCCTCGACGATGACGATCGCTCCGCGCCCTGCGGCGCACTCGGCCAGCAACGCGCCGCCCCGCAGGTGGGACTGCTTCATGCAGGAACCTCGTCGACGCCCGCGCGCTCCTCCATGACCATGCTGTCGAGGTTGACCACCTCGTGAGCCGCTACCGCGGCCACGATCTCCATCGAGTGCGTGGTGACCACCACTTGGAGATCGTGCTTGAGGGCGAGTCGCCGCAGGTGGGCAAGCACAGCACGCTGCAGCGCCGGGTGCAGGCTCAGCTCGAGCTCGTCGATCAGCACCACCGCGCGGGGGCGCAGCCGCCGGACGATCTCGCCGAAGAGCGTGAGGATCTGTTGCTGGCCGGAGGGGAGCTGATGGGGCTCGACCTCGTCACGGTAGCGAGGTCGAACGATCCGTACGTGCCCTTCGCGGATCCGGATGTGCTGGCCCTCGCCCAGGATCTGCTCGATGACCTCGACGAAGGGGGCGAGGTTGTCTCGTCCGTCCCGTTGTTGCTCGAGGTCGAGGTAGTTCTGCCAGACCCACAGCTGAGAGAGGCTCCCGTGCCAGTGGCTGGTGGGATCGAATCGGAACAGCCACTGCGGTGTGCGTGAGGGGGGTTCGATGGCGCCACGTTGCTCGTGCTCGATCCAGCGGTTGTGCGGGAAGTGGAGCAGCCCGCCGGTCAGGGGCTGTTCGCCACGGATCATGCGCCCCACCCATCGATTGAGCGCGATCCGTCCGCCTTGTTGGACCCTCGGCTGGTTGGGATCGTCGGGGTCCTCGAGGTGGCCGATCGGATGCTCAAGCTGCGCATGTCCGGCGGGCGCGCGATCCTGACGACCGAGCGTAATCCATGTGCCCGAGGACAGTGCATCGGGGGCGTCGTCGCCGAACTCCACCTGGACCGCCGCATAGCCCGTTTTGCGCAAATTCCATGTGACCGGGCGATCCTCGACCATGTCGAGGGCAAAGCTCAGCAGGCCCTCGATGACCTCGAATACACTCGACTTGCCCGAGCCGTTGGAGCCGAACAGCACGGTCAGTGGTCGAACGAGTCCGGTCGATGTGTCGGCGAAGCTGAGGGTACGGAGCCGCTCTTGCACGTTGCGGAAGTAGCGGAGCCTGAGCTCGCGGATCTTCATGCGATGCGATCTCCGAGGGGAGAGGTTAGCACGACTACGGTCGAGGTCCGCGGGGCAAGCTCGGGCCGGAGTCTGCGGCCGCGACCGCGACGTGGTCCTCGTGCACCGGTGCGGGGATCTAGCGGCGATCGAGCAGCCCCAGCTCGTCATGCAGCGCCTGCCGTAGCTGGGCGCGCGTTATGAGCCCGGCCCGGGCCATGCGGCGGACCTGGGCCCGCAGCCCGTCGAGCCACGCGGCGTCCACCCGACCGTCGACGAAGCGCCGGGACAAGCGCGTGGGCGCGGGGGCCAGCGACGCCAGGTGGATCGCTTGCAGCACCGACAGCGCGGCCGCTGGCTTGCCGAAGTAGAGCCGCGCGGCCTCGTCGACCCCGTGGGTCCCGGGCCCGAGCTCGATGACGTTGAGGTAGAGCTCCATGATCCGCCGCTTGTCGGTGGTCGCCTCGAGGCGGGCGGTCAGCAGGGCCTCTTGCAGCTTGCGACCCCACGAGCGGTCGACCCCCAGCCACAGGTTGCGCGCCGCCTGCTGCGAGATCGTGCTGGCGCCCCGGCTGACGCGGCCCTTGACCACGTTGTGCCAAAAGGCGTTGTGCATCTGCTCGCGGTCGAAGCCGTCGTGTCGCCAAAAGCGTCGGTCTTCCAGGGAGACGAACGCGCGGACGAGCCGAGGGACCTCGTGCACCGAGACATAGCCGGGGGCGCCGGGGGCCATCACCCGACGCTGCTCGTGGCCGTGGTGATCGAGCACCCGGTGCCGGTAGGCGCCCGACAGCGCGGCCAGGTCGAGCCGGGGATCGTCGTGTTCGACCGTGCAGCGATCGAGGAAGGGGAACGACAGATCGAGTGTGCCGGGGGCGGGCGCGTCGGGGCGACGATCGGCCTGGACTCGGGCGGCCACCAGGGCGCGGCGATCGACGTGGAGCTCCGCTCGGCCGCCGACCTGCCCGCGCAATCGGGTGCCCTCGACCATCTCGCTCATCGCGGCCGGGAAGGCATCGAGAAGATCCTGGCAGGGCAGCGGGGCCAGCTCGGTGCGCAGATCCAGCGCGCCTTCGCTGCGCTGCAGGTCCAGCGCGATCCGGGCACCGCGGTGGGCGAGCCACAGCTGCGCCCCCTGGTCATGCTCCCCTTCCCACCACAGCCGACCCTCCACCTCGAGGGGATCGAACGCCACCGGAGCTCGGGCCAGCTTGGGGTGTTCGATGGTCAGGCCCGCGACTCGAAGGTGCTCGATCTCGATCTCACCTTGTCCCGGGCCAACGTCGTCGTCGGCACCGAGCCCCGAGGCGTGCACGGTGGCATCGAGCACCACCGTGGAGGGATCGATCCCCCACGCGGCGAGCGTACGTCGGCCCAGGTGGCCGAGACTGGCCACGGAGAATGACTCGGCCTGCAGGGTCGAGCGGGTCGAGCGGGTCGAGCCGAGGCGAGCCGACAGCCCGGGCAGATCGACCATCTCGATCATCAACCGGCCGCCCTCGGGGTCGCGCCACTGCGCGGTCACCCGGTGCGGCGTGAGCGCCAGCGCGGTCCGCATCGCGGTGCCTTGGGCGATCCGTAGCGTGCCCTCGGCCCGCCACGCGCGGGGATCCCCGTCCACCGCGTGCGCGGTGAATCGTTCGGTGCTTCGGGCGTGTAGCCCGGCGCCGTCGAGCTGCACGGAGAACTCAGCCGTGGCTCGACCATGGCCATCGAGGTGCAGCGTGGGATCGTCGAGCACCATGGCCACACCACCGTGGGACCAAGACAGCGGCCCGTGCACTCGAAGCTGCACGGGCACGCCTCGGGTACTGAGCGGGTGGGGACGTAGCGGTGAGGCGGTGATGTCGGCCGGAGTCGGCCCAAGTGTTGAGGTTGAGGTTGAGGTTGAGGTTGAGGTTGAGGTTGAGGTTGAGGCCGGGGTCCGCGACGAAGGCGGACGTGCGGGCCGGGTCGTCGGACCAAGGCGGACCGACTCGGCATCCACCATGAGCCCTTGCGACGTCGGCGTCGCCGCAATCTGGTCGGCCTCTACTCGTAGTCCGCCGCGCTCGAGCCACGGATGCCAAAGGCGCAGGCCATCGGTGTCGATGTCGGCCTGGGCGACCCCTCCACAGACAGCGGCCTCGGCGGCCAGTGCGGTGGTTGGCCCGGCGGGGGCGTGCGCCGCTTCGGGGCAGCGGGCGATCTGCTGGCGGATGGCAAAGAGCGCGGACCACTCGGCGATCGCCGGGCCCGCCATGGCGGTGGCGCCCGCCAGGACCACCGCATAGGAAGCGATCGCGCGTCTCACTGGAGCATCGGGGCCACGGCCGACGCGTGGGACGAGACGGGGAGCGCCGCGGGCTCGGCGTGAAGCCGCAGCGGGTCCACGAGCCGGGCGATGAGGGCGTCGTAGGGCAGGCCGGCGGCCTGGGCGACCCGGGCCACCACCCCGTCTCGGCACAGCGGGGGCAGCGGCTCCACCTCCAGGATCATCTCGTTGTGGCGGGGGTGAAGCATCAGATCGACGCGGGTCAGGCCGGTGCAAAGACCGAGGGCGGCCGCGGCCCGGCGGGCCAAGTTCTCCACCCCGTCCCGGCGACCGCGGGGCAGATCGGCGGGACAGTGCATCTCCAGCCGATCCCCGGCCAGGGTGCGATCGACCTCGGCCACCCCCAGGACGCGATCATTCAAGAGGACCGCCTGGAGCTCTCGCCCCTCGCAGGCTCGCTCCAAGATCACCTCGTGGTCGACCTCGAGGGCGTGCTCGAGGGCTGCGCGGATCCCGTGGGGATCGTCCAGGCGCGAGATTCCCTCGCCGTGAGCTCCCCGTCGCGGCTTGACCACGCAGGGCCAGCCGAGCAGCTCCAGGGCCCGCTCGTCGGCCCGCCGCCCCGGTCCCAGGGCCACCGCCGCGGGCACGGGAAGGTTGTGGTAGGCGAGCAGCTGCCGGGCGCGGACCTTGTCGAAGGCCAGGGCGGCCGCCGTGCCCGAGGGTCCGGCAAAGGGCAGTCCGCGCATGGACAGCAGGGCCTGGATGTCGCCACGGCCCCCCCGGCGGCCGTGCAAGGCCAGGATACAGGCGACGACCCCGCTGTGGCGCAGGGTCAGATCGAGATCCTCGTCAACCACCAAGGGGATGGCGCGGTGCCCCTGTCGACCCAGGGCCGCCATGACGTCCTGGGCGCTGCGCTGGTCCGTAGGGCCCAGCGGAGAGGACCGCGCGTGATCGTCGGCCGTGGTCAGGACGCCAAAGGTGAGGGGACGCATCGCAGTCCGCGCTAGCAGGGCTTGCCAACGCCTCGCAAGTTTTCGGATAAATGAGGGGAGCGCCGGCTGCGGAGACCCTGCGAGGTCCGGCGGACGAAAATCGGGATGACCTTCCTCGAGGCTGCGATCGAAGTCCTTCGCGAGGCCGAGGAGCCGCTCCATTTTGGGGAGGTGGCTCGGCGAGCGGTCGAAGGAAACCTGCTCTCCCACGTCGGGCGCGATCCCGAGGCGGCCATGCGCTCGTGCCTGATGTCGGCCGTGCGCAAGGGTCATGCGGGCGAAGACCCGATCATCATTCGCGAGAAACCGGGCATATACGGTCTACGGCCCGGCGCGACCTTGCCGGATCCTCCGGCCAGGCCAGCGGCAGCGACCAAGAAAAAATCAAGCAAGTCGGTGGGTTCAGTGGCAGAAGCCAAAGCGTCGGACGAAGGCCCGGAGCGCAAGCGTCGTCGTCGAACCAAGGCCCGGGGCGAGGCGCCCGCGCCCGTGTCGGTCGAGGTCCTGCCGGTGCGCAAGACGACCAAGAAGAAGACGACCAAGAAGAAGACCAAGGCCAAGGCGTCCAAGAAGGCCGCGGCCGCCGTGGAGGTCCCGCCCGACGCCCCGGCCCCGCCCGAGGGCGAGAGCCCCGAGGGAGGGGGGAGCGGCGAGGTGCCGGCCGATTTCAAGTCGGTGGAGTTCGAGGCCCCCACCGGCTCGGGTCTCGACGGGGTGACCGATGTCGCCCTGGTGATGGCCAACGCCATGTCACGGCTGGTCGAGGAGCGGCCCGAGCTGCGCGACGATTTCGATGCGATGCAGCAGACCATCGAGGCCAACGAGAACGCGACGGTGGCCGCCCCGCCGGTCGAACGGGTGGCGGCGCCTGCACCGCCCTCGCGCGTGCGAGAGCGAGAACGCGAGCGAGAGCGAGAACGCGAGCGTGAGCGCGACGAAGAGCGCGGCGGGCGCCGGCGCCGTCGACGCCGTCGACGAGGCAAACGGGTG
>JBCCWC010000322.1:0-10384 GCA_039194325.1 Myxococcota bacterium | reverse complement strand
GTGGTGTCCGGGGGCTCGCCGGTGGTGCCCGGGTCCTCGCAGGTGGCCTCGCAATCGCTCATGGCTAGCTCGACGCAGGCCTCGTCCCACTCGAAGGCACAGCACGACGCTTCGACCTCGCATACGCAGTCGACCACCGCCGGCTCGTTGCAGCCGGGGGAGTCGTGTGGCTCGCAGCATCCCTGGCTGCCGGGCTCGCCGGTGGTGGTATCCGGCCCGGTGGTCGGTCCAGTGGTGGTGTCAGGAGGAGTGCCCGTGCTCGAATCTGGATCTGGTGCGGTGGGATTGGGGTTGGGATTGGTGGGATCGGGCTGGCCCGTCTCGCCTGCGGTTCCGCTGTCACCCGAACTCCCACCGCCTCCGACCTCTGGCACTGCGGGGCCACAGGCCATCGTCAGACAAAGAGTGGTGAGTGCAACGCGCGCGTGATCCGTGGTCATCATCGGCAAGGTCCCCGGCCTTTGTATCAGGCTGTGGGCGTGGCCGTGGGCGGGAAGTTTCGGCGTTTTCGCCGAAATAGTCGGCCGCCCAAAGCCTGAGCCGGAGGTCACGGAGGGCGCGGTTTTCGAACATCCAATAGAGATAGTTCTCACAGGTTGAGATCTTCCCGATTCGCGATGTCGCGCTTGCGTCCAACGCGTGGCGAGCTAGTAACTCACTACTCACTTACTATCCCTCCTGCTCGAGAACGGCGATCCGTCATGCGACCTCGACAATTCACCGACGATGAAGTGCTCGAAATCGCGCGGCGCTGCTTTCTGGCCGACGGGCCCGGTGTGTCCACGGCGGTCATTGCCAACGAGCTCGGGGTCAGCCAGGCGGCGTTGTTCAAGCGCTTCAAGACCAAGCAAGCGCTGATGATCCGGGCGCTGACTCCCAGCGATCGGCCGGCGTGGATCGATCAGGTAGAGGCGGGTCCCGACGAGCGTCCGGTGCCCGAGCAACTGCGTACGGTGGTCGAGGGGATCAACGCCTTCTTCGAGCAGTTGCTTCCGGGCCTGACCGTGCTGCGTGCGGCGGGGATCGAGCCGCAGTGTCTGATTCGAGAGCTGGACCAGCCGCCACCCACGCTGGCCCATCGCACGCTCACCGCTTGGTTCCGACGGCTGCACGAGGCGGGCCGGGCCTACATTCCGCATCCCCAGTCGATGGCGATGGTCTTCTTGGGGGCGATCCATGCACGGCACATGCTGCAGCACGCGCTTGGCGAGCATGCGCCCCAGACCGAGCCAGACTTCCTCAATCACCTGGTCGATGTGCTTTGGTCGGGGATCGACCCTTCGGTTTGTCGCGATGCGGTGCCGCCGTCGCTGCCGTCGCCGTCGTTGCCGCCGTCGCCACCGTCGCCGCCCGTCGAGCACCCATCGAGCTAGTGGAGCGAGCCAGGTTCCCGGAGATCTCCCATGAAACGCTTTGTCACTCGCGTCCTGTTGCCCGGTATGATCACGGTGGCCGCGGTCGGTGCGGCCGTGGTCATGGTGCGCTCGGCCGAGTCGGCCGAGCGCGAACCTCCCGTGCGGGAGCTACCCCGGGTCGAGCACGTGGTGATCGAGGCCGCGCCCGCCCAGCCCTTGCTCGGGGGCACCGGGGTGGTCGAGGCGGCCCGCGAGGCCACGCTCTCGCCGGAGCTCTCGGGTCGGATCACGTACCTCTCGCCCGCGCTGGTGGTGGGAGGGCGCGTCTCCAAGGGAGACGTGCTGCTGCGGATCGACAAGCGCGACTACCAGATCGCCGTACGTCAGCAAAAGGCGCAGGTGCAGCAGGCCGAGGTCGAGCTGGAGCTAGAGCAGGCCTACGGCAAGGTGGCCAAGCAAGAGTGGGAGCTGATGGGTACACCCGACAAGGACGGTCGCCTGGCCGAGCGGGTGCCCCAGCGGGAGGCGGCCGAGGTCAAGGTCGACTCGGCTCGCAGCGCGCTGGAGCGAGCCAAGCTCGACCTGAAGCGGACCTCCATCCAGGCTCCGTTCAATGCGACGGTGATGTCCGAGGCCGTAGAGGTGGGGGAGATCGCCAGCCCCGGACAGGTGGTGGCCACCTTGGTGGGTACCGACGCCCTGTGGGTTCGCGTGTCGATCCCCGTGGAATCCCTGGGCTTGATCGGCATCCCGGGTTATGGAGCCACCGAGGGCTCGACGGCTCGCGTGGTCCAGAACCTGGGCCACCGAGGTCGGGTGGAGCGCGAGGGCAAGGTGGTCCGGCTGGTCAACCAGCTCGACCCGGAGAGTCGCACCGCGCAGGTGCTGGTGGAGGTCGATCACCCCTTCGACCCGGCGTCGGGCGAGCTGCCGCTGTTGCCCGGGGCGTTCGTGGAGGTGGAGTTTGTGGGACCGGAGATCCCCGAGGTGATGGAGGTCCCCCGCCTGGCCGTGTTCGAGGGGCGCCACGCCTGGGTGGTCGACGACGAGCAGCGGCTGCGCAAACGTACGCTGGAGATCGCCTGGGGCGACGACGAGTCGGTCTATGCGACCGCGGGCCTGCGTTCGGGCGACCGGGTGGTGATCACTCCACCATCGCCCGCGTTGCCCGGCATGGAGGTGCGTAGCGAGGCCAAGGAACCGGCCAAGGTCTCGACGGCCAAGGTCTCCGCGCCCAACCTCGAGACCGGCGCCGCAAGCGCCGTGAGCGCCGCGGAGGGCTGAGACCATGAGCGAGACCTCGACTCCCGCGTCTCCCACGACTCCCACTTCGACCGGTGAGCCCGAGGCTGTGGCCTCACCCCGTGCGGCCTCGTCGATGCGCGCCCGCGTGGCGCCACGGTTCAAGGGAGCCCTGGCGTGGATGACTCGCAACTCGGTCGCCGCCAACCTGCTGATGTTCGTGCTGATCGTCGGCGGGGTGCTCGGCGTGACGCGGACCAAGCAGGAGGTCTTCCCCGAGTTCTCGCTCGACAACATCACCGTCTCGGTGCCCTACCCGGGGGCGTCGCCGGCCGAGGTCGAGCAGGGGATCTTGCTGGCCATCGAGGAGCGGGTGCGTGGCCTCGACGGGGTCAAGCGGATCAAGTCCACCGCTCGGGAGGGCTCGGGCTCGGTCACCGTGGAGCTCTTGCTCGACGCCAACCCCGACAAGGTCCTGGCCGATGTCAAGAACGAGGTCGACCGGATCACCACGTTCCCCGAGGAATCCGAGCAGCCTACGGTCAGCCTGTCGAAGAATCGGCGACAGGTGATCTCGCTGATACTCTCCGGCGATCTAGACCTGCGGACGCTGCACGATCTGTCCGAGGACGCGCGGCGAGGGCTGTTGGCGTCGGACGAGATCACCCAGGTCGAGCTGGAGGGGGTGCCGCCGCTGGAGATCTCGGTGGAGGTGTCCCGTGAGACCCTGGAGGCCTACGGGCTCACCCTCCAGCAGATCGCGGCCGAGATCTCGGGCAGCTCGCTCGAGCTGCCGGGTGGAGGCATCGACACGACAAAGGGCGAGATCCTGGTGCGGGTGGCCGACCGCAAGCGCATGGGCCACGAGCTGGAGGGTCTGGTACTCCGCGGCACCGCCGGCGGGGGCAAGGTGCGCCTGGGTGACATCGCCACGATCAACGACGGCTACGAGGATACCGATCAGTACTCGCTATTCGACGGTCGCCCCGCGGTGCGCTTGACCGCGTACCGGGTGGGCGACCAGACCCCCTCGGCGGTGGCCGACGCGGTCAAGGACTACGCGCAGACCCTGCGCGAGCGCCTGCCCGAAGGGGTCCACGTGAGCATCTGGAACGACGACTCCGAGGTCCTCGAAGCGCGGATCGACCTGCTGCTGCGCAACGCGGGCATGGGCCTGGTGATGGTGCTGATCGTGCTGGCCTTGTTCCTCGACCTGCGCCTGGCCTTTTGGGTGGCGCTGGGGATCCCGATCTCGTTCTTGGGCTCGTTCTTGCTGCTGGGCGGCACCACCTTGTCGATCAACATGATCACCCTGTTCGCGTTCATCGTGACACTGGGCATGGTGGTCGACGACGCCATCGTGGTGGGCGAGCGCACCTACGCGATGATGGACGAGGGCAAGCGGCCCATGCACGCGGCGATCTCGGCCGCGCGGGAGATGGCGGCGCCGATCACCTTCGCGATCCTCACCACCGTCGCCGCCTTCGCCCCCATGTTCTTCGTGCCGGGCACCATGGGGAAGATCTTCAAGATGATCCCCGCGGTGGTGATCTCGGTGCTGATCCTCTCGCTCATCGAGTCGTTCTTCGTGCTCCCGGCCCACCTGGCGCACGGCACCAAGGTCAAGCGACTGCCCCGCAAGGGGCTGCTGGGCCTGCCCGGTCGCGTGCAGCAGGCGGTGGCCAGGGGGCTGGCCTGGACGATCGCGCGGGTCTATCGGCCGTCGGTCGCGGCGCTGATCCGTCAGCGCTACGTCACCTTCGCGACGGCGCTGGCCGCCTTCATCGTCACCGTGGGCTACGTGGCGAGCGGAAAGATGCCCTTCAACTTCTTCCCCCAGCTCGCCGGCGACGTGGTGACGGTGCAGGCTCGCTTGCCCTACGGCACGGCGCTGGAGAACACCGAGGCGGTCGGCGACCTGATGACGCAGACGCTGGCGACCACGGTCGACGAGTTCGGCGCCGACGGGGTGCGGGGTGTCTTCACCCGCGTGGGCGAGGCGGCCCCGCAGCGAGGTCCCTCGGCCGGGGCCGGGGAGACCGGCAGTCACCTCATCGCCATCGAGGTGGCCCTGATGCCGCCCGACCAGCGCAGCTTCAGCTCGGATGATTTCACCGCGCGCTGGCAGGAGCTGCTGCCCCCCCCGCCCGCGGTCGACTCGCTCACGTTCAAGAGCTCAGTGGGCCCCGGGGCCGGCGAGGCGGTGGCCGTGCAGCTGCTGCACCCGGACACCGATGTGCTCGCCACTGTGTCGGCCCTGGTCGAGGAGGAGCTGCGCGCGTATCCCTCGCTGCGCAACGTGGCCAGCGAGTACTCGTCGGGCAAGCCTCAGCTGGACTTCCACCTGCGGGAGCAGGCGCGCAACCTGGGCCTTTCGAGCAACGACGTGGCGTTCCAGCTGCGGTCGAGCTTCTACGGGGCCGAGGCGGTCCGAGAGCAGCGTGATCGCAACGAGCTGAAGATCATGGTGCGCCTGCCCCAGCATCAGCGCAGCTCCGAGCACGATCTGGAGACCCTGACCATTCGCACCGCACGGGGCGGTGAGGTCCCGCTGCATTATGTGGCCGATCTAGAGCGAGGCCAGGCGGCCACCGCGATCTACCGCGAGGACGGGCAGCGCACGATCACCGTGTCGGCCGAGCTGGCGCCCGGGGTCGAGTCGCCCCGCGAGGTGCTCACGTCCCTCCAGGGGGAGCTGTTCCCCCGGCTCGTCGAGCAATACCCCGAGCTGGAGATCGCCCTGGCGGGGGCCCAGCGCGAGCAGCAGGAGTCGTTCGCGGCTCTGGGCCAGAGCTATGTGCTCGCGTTGTTCGTCATCTTTGCCCTGCTGGCCGTGCCCTTCCGCAGCTACATCCAGCCGGTGATCATCATGGCGGTGATCCCCTTCGGGTTCGTGGGAGCGATCCTGGGGCACCTGATCATGGGCTACGGCCTGAGCATCATGAGTGTATTCGGGTTGGTGGCACTGTCGGGCGTGGTAGTCAACGACTCGCTCGTCCTCATCGATGCGGTCAACCGGGAGCGTCGTCAGGGGAAGTCTGCGCTCCAGGCCGTGATCGACGGAGGGGCGATGCGCCTGCGGCCCATTCTGCTCACGTCGTTGACCACCTTCTTCGGTCTGATGCCGATGATCGCTGAAACCTCGGTGCAGGCGCGCTTCCTGATCCCCATGGCGATCAGCCTCGGGTTCGGTGTGCTGTTGGTCACCTTCATCGTGCTACTGGTCGTCCCGGCGCTGTATATGATCATCGAAGATCTACGCGCGCTGTTCGGGGTCATCGACGGCTATCAGGTAGACCCTGATGAGGGAGCACCTCCCGAGTGGACGCCCGCCGAGGTCGGACCCGGGCATCCCACGACCTACCGGCCGCCACCCGCCGAGTAAGAGCGCCGAGTCGGATCTCGTTTGACCGACCGGTCGGCCGTTACCGTTCTTGCCCGGCCTTGCCTGGCCTGCCCTGGCTTCGCTGGGTAAGCACCGGACTATTGCTCGCCGGGATGGTCGAGTAACGATCGCGACCGCAGTGGCGATCCCCGACTCGTACGAAGTCCCGACGCTCGGGTCCGCATGACTCGCTCGGGACCGCCCGTGCTCATTCGGGAGCTGCGGGCATCTTGGGGTTGAAAACCTGTCACGCGAGGCTCGTTGCGGGACGTGTCAAGGTTTCACCGATCCTGGATTCAATTCGTGCGTTTCTCATCGTCTGAGAGAAAATATGCAGGTTCGAATCCCGAATCGAACCACATCCACGGTTGATTAGTGAAAAACGGCACGCATTAATCGTTTGACCGATCGCCCGAAGTACCGAACGCTAGTTTCATCTCCCCGCTGTGCCAGTGACCCCCCGACCACTGGCGCTTTAGGTCATGTGCGCATGCGGTGTGAAAACCCTGAATGGTGGACAACGAATGCAGCAGATCCGTGAACTCGCAATCGGAGTGATAGCTATCCTGGGCGCATGTACGCCGTTCGATGACACCGAAGAACTCGAGCTCTACGAGCAAGAGCTCCGGAGCCTTGCCATCGGTGGTGAAGTCCTGCCGGCCACTGCCCATACCTACGGAGACGGAGGTGGCCGAACCGGTGGTGACTGGATCGTCAATGGGCTGAGCAGTCCCGCGGTCTCCGGGGTCAATCCAGCTCACCCGCTTGGGTCGTCGCAGGGCCTGGGGATGGCGGGCTGGCTCGGCCAAGGCGATCTCGAGGGCGAGGACGTGATCCGCTACATGGTCGAGTGCGCCCTCGATACCGGTGACAGCGTGACCGTGAGCGATGGAACGAACTCGTTCACCTTCGACGGCATGATGGGCCTGGCCCCCGAGTGGAAGACCCAAACGTGCAATCAAGACTGTCAGCAATGGATCAGTGCCTGCTTGATGGCACGCACCAACGCGACGGGAGCCGAGGTCCAGCTCTTCGTGCAAGGTGATCATTCGGCATTGGGCTTTGGGGGGGCGCCCGGCTTCCCTCACTACGAGGCCACGTTCTTCGGGAACGTCTTCGAGGATCCCGCGCCGATGCACGTGTGCGTCGGTTCCGTGACCGGGATGATCGCGGCCGAGCAGCACGGGCGAACCTGCGCGCTAAACGAGGACGAGTGCGGTTTCACAATCCATCAAGACTGCGTCGTAGACGCAGGTTGCGGAGAATCGGCCACCGGCGTCGCGACCATCGACTGCCAGCCAGAGCCAAGCCTGCCCAGTTTCCACGGGATCTCCGTGAACGTGGCACCCCCGGAAGGAGGGCCGAGCTGATGGTAGGCTAGGCCGATGGTGACCGCCCCGTGAGCGAGCCCCGCGACGACCCTGGGTCCGAGCGTTCGAGGCTTCGCGCCCGTCCCGTCCGGGACGGAAGCAAGCTCGGGGGCGGGGCCGCGGCCGCGGTGGTCCGCCCGAAGAAGGTGGTGGTGCCAACCGAGCCGAGCGGTCGGGGTCGTCGCTGGAACCGAAGGGATCGATCCCTTCCCCCCGACCTCATCACGATGGAGCTCGAGGTGGATGGTGATGCCAAGGAGGGATTCCCACGAGCCGGTCCCGAGACGGTTGGTCTCGATCCTTCGACCAAGGCACCGATCTCGCGGGCGATCAAGCGTCGGCTGGGGCGCTTCACCGTGCTGGGCCTGTTGGGCCGAGGAGGGATGGGCACGGTCCTCGAGGCCTACGACGACACGCTGGCGCGCACGGTGGCGCTCAAGCTCCTCCACGGTCGCTTGGTCAAGTCCCGACGAGAGCGGCTATTACGAGAGGCCCAGGCGTTGGCCCAGCTGTCCCATCCCAACGTGGTTCAGGTCTACGAGGTAGGGCTGGTCGAGGACCAAATGTTCATCGCGATGGAGCTGGTCGAGGGAGAGAACCTCCGCCAGTGGCAGAAGCGTCGTCGGCCCTGGCGCCAGGTGGTCGAGACCTATATCCAGGCGGGCCGGGGTCTAGCGGCCGCCCACGCCGAGGAGCTGGTCCACCGCGACTTCAAGCCCGAGAACTGCATCATCGGCGACAACGGTCGGGTTCGCGTGCTCGACTTTGGCTTGGCCCGCGGTGCGAAGACGGTCGACGATTCTACCCAGCCGCGGCCCTCGATCGAAGACAGCTCGCTGCGTACGCGGCTGACCAAGAGTGGCAAGGTGCTGGGCACGTTGAGCTATCTGCCGCTCCAGCAGCTCGCGGGCGCGCCCTCCGACGCCAAGAGCGATCAATTCAGCTTCTGCGTCTCGCTATACGAGGCCCTCTACGGCGTCTTGCCCTTTTGTGACGCCTCGGTGGCGACCCTGATGAGGGCTCAGCGCGACGGTCGTCTCCAGCCCGTGCCCCGTCGTGCCGTGGTGCCACGTAGCCTGCGACGGATCTTGCTGCGGGGCCTGGCCCGGGATCCGGGCGATCGCTGGGCGAGCATGGACGCGCTGCTCGAGGCGCTCGAGCGCGTGCTTCGTCCTCGTCGCCGGCGATTGATGGCCGCCGTGGCGACCCTGGCGGTGGGTTTTTCGGCCGGGGCCTTCGTGGTCGTGGGGATGCAGGACGACCCCTGCGACGACCCCGAGGCGGCGCTCGGCGGGGCGTGGAGCAACAGCGACCGCATGGCGGTGACCCATGCCTATCTCACCTCCGGGCACGAGGAGGCTTCGGATCTGCTCGAGCGGGTGGAGAAGGAGCTCGACGAGTACACCCGCGCGTGGATGGCGATGTACGAAGAATCGTGTCAGGCCAGCGTCGCCGGGCCCCCCCAGCCCGAGCCCTTGTTCGACCGACGCATGCGCTGCCTGCGGTCGCACCAGGAGCAATTGCGCGTCACCATCGATGCTTTGGCCGCGGTCTCGACCCCGTCGGAGGCGCTCAATCACACCGTGTTGCCCTTCAAGCTGCCGGTGATCGAGTCTTGTGCCGATCCCGACTCGTTCGGGCCAGCGATCCCCATGCCGGCCGAGCCCGTGCTCAGCGAGCTGGTCCATACGCTGCGCGGCAAGATCGCGCAGGCCAACACCCTCGGGGATGCCGGCGAGCTGGCCTCGGCCGTCGATGTCGCCCGGGTCGCGGTGGAAGAGGCGCGCGGCGTCGACTACGAGCCCGTGCTGGCCGAGGCGCTCGTGGCCCTGGGTCGGATGCAGAGTATGGGGGTCTCGGCGAGTGACGGCGAGGCCACCTTAAAGGAAGCGATCCTCGTCGCGGCGCAGGCCAAGGACGACGCGATCGCGGCTCGTGCCTGGACCTTCCTCATCCACGCCGTGACCGTACAAGACGAGTACGACCGGGCCGTTGCGCTGCGCTTTGCGGCGACCGCGGCCGTCGACCGCTCGGGTGACGAGGTGGCGCGGGGCTGGTTGCTCAACAACCTGGGGATCCTCTACGGCCTGCGCCGAGAGTACGAGCCGGCCCGATCACTCCTGCACCGGGCGCTCGCGATCAAGCAGAGCATGCTGGGCACCGAGCACCTCGATGTCGGGATCGCCTGGTTCAACCTGGGCAACGGGCTGCTCGGCGACAATCGCCTCGACGAAGCGCGGGAAGCCTTCGAGCGAGCCCGCTCGATCTTCATGGCCACCGTGGGCCACACCCACCCGCACGTCGCGTTCGTCGAGACGGGCCTGGGTCACATGCGGCGCTCCGAGGGGCGGCTGGCCCAGGCCGCGGTCCATTTTCGTCGTGCGCTGGAGATCAGCGAGCGTGCGCTGGGGCCCGAAGATCTGCGAGTGGCCAAGTCGCTCGAGTACCTCGGGGTGGTCGAGGCCATGGACGGGCAGCTCGAGAAAGCGGCCGGGCACTTGCGACGGGCGCTGAAGATCTACGAGCAGGCAATGGGTCCCAATACGCCGCAGGTCGGGGTCTGCGTGGTGAAGCTGTCCAACGTGGAGCGAGCCCGCGGGCGGCGAACCGAGGCGCTCGCGCTGGCCGAGCGGGCCATGAGGCTGCTGAATATCGACGGGATCGCCGTGGAGAAGGCCGAAGCACGGTTTGCGCTGGCCCGGGCGCTGGACGATCGGCCCCACAACGTCGCGAGAGCGCGTGCGCTGATCGAGCAGGCGACCGACGAGCTCGAGGACAAAGAGCGGGCCGAGGCCGAGCGGTGGCTCGCCGAGCATCCCGCTGGGGGTGACCCCGTCGAGCCTGCTCCCGGCGAGCCTGCTCCCGGCGATCCTGCTCCCGGCGATCCTGGCTGAGCTCGGGGTCAAAGAGCTCTGGGCCGAAGAGCTCGGGCGACATTGGTGCCGTCGAGCTGAAGGGCGGACGAGGATCGCCGGGATGGGCTCGCCGGGATGGGCTCGCCGGGATGGGCTCGCCGGGATGGGCTCGCCGGG
>JBCCWC010000321.1:0-10392 GCA_039194325.1 Myxococcota bacterium | reverse complement strand
GGTGGTGTTTGGGCGGGTGCGTGGCACTAATGCGAGGGTGTTGCCGTGGGGGGCGACCGGGTGCTCGCTGTGGCTATCCTTGGCGTTGAGATGGCGGCCGCCGATGGGGTGGGGGCCGGCGGGCGGGCGGGGCAAGGGGTCGCGTTCGACGGAGGTCCCTGGCTCGCACCCGTCGGCGGCCGCCGGGGCCGGGGTCGTCGGGGTCGTCGGGGTCGTCGGGGTCGTCGGGGTCGTCGGGGTCGTCGGGGTCGTCGGGGTCGGGGTTGGGGCCGGGTTCGAGCTCTGCGGCGAGCCCGGGGCCGGGTTCGGGCTCCGATCGCACGATGCAAGGGCGATCGTCAGCAGAGAGGGGAGCGTGAGGAGCCACCGGGGGCCATGCATCGCCATGGAACGGAGCGTACGCTCGCGTTCTGCACGCTGTCCACGTGTCGGCTCGGGCCCCGCGGCTCCGACGACGGCGGGACGTCGAAGCTGCGACCGGATCAGTCGAGGGCCGCCGGGGGCAGGTCGGGGGACAGCCCACGGAACCGCGCATGCAGATCGATCGGCTCGTACGCTCCGGCTGGCAACGATGTGGGCAGCGTCACCACGCCGAAGCGCACTCGACAAAGATCGATCACCTCGGTGCCCAACGCGGCGAAGATCCGCCGGACTTCGTGGAAGCGTCCGGTTCGCAGCACGATGGTCGCGTGCACCCGGGCCCTCGGTGAGCGACGTAGCCCCGGGTGCATGTCGTCCGGTGCACGACGGGCCAGCGTCACGATGCCCGCGCGGTGGCCGTCGGGCAGGCGTAGATCGGGGGGCGGATCCTCGAACGGCCCGGCCAAGCCCACGTGGTACTCCCGCGGCACGGCGTAGCGGGGATGGGTCAGCCGATGCAGCAGCGTCCCGTCGGTCGTCCACAGCAACAGCCCGCTGGTGTCGAGATCCAGCCGCCCCACCGCTCGTAGCTCGCGGCGCAGCGGCGCCTCGTCCAGCAGGGCATGCGCGGTGGGGTGCCGCCGGTCCCGGTGGGCGGTGACCACCCCCACCGGCTTGTGCAGGCACACGCTCATTCGATGGTGCAGCGTGTGCGGGTGTCCGTCCAGCACGATCGGGCGGGGGCCATCCCCGGGGCGACAGGGCACGCGACCGTCGTCGAGGCGCTGACCGTGCGGGTCGTGGATCCGGCCCGCCCGCAGAAGCCGGGTGACCTGTCGACGCGACAGCCCCAGATTGCGGGCGATCAACGCGTCGAGCCGGGGCATGGTGCGATCATCGTAGAGGCCCGCCCCGCGATGGGGAAGCTGGCCCGGGTGGTCACGGGTGGTCACTCCATAGGGTCTAGGAGAACGGCCACTCGTCACCGGCTGCGATCGACACTACGTGCTCGGCCACCGCCTCCATGGGGTCGACCAGCGGGATGCCCTTCCATGCCTCGCGGCCTAGCGCCAGCGGGATCTCGGTACATCCGCAGATCACCAGCGCCGCTCCGGCCCCGGCGAGGAGCTCCACCGCTTGTCCTAGCGCGGCCTGGATCTGTGGGGTATGCACGCCCGCCTTGATCCCGCCCCCCGCGCGAGCTCCGTGGTGCAGGGGGCCGTAGATCGGGGTCATGACCAATTGTTCCTGCCACTGCTCGCCCGCGGGTAGATCCAGCGGCGAGATCAGCGTCAGCCCTGGCGTGGCCGCGACCCGGTCGTGGTAGACGCGGGCCGTATAGGTGCCCGTGGTGGCCAAAAGGCCGATCGTCGCCGGCCCGTCGACCATGGTCGTCACTCGATCCGTCACTTGATTGAGGGTCGCCGCGATCATGTCCACGATCGGGATCGGTGAGCGCTCGGCCAGGGAGTCGAGGAACGCGTGGGCAGTGTTGCACGGGATCACCCCGAAGTCGGCCCCGGCGGAGGCCAGCCGCTGCATGCTCCGCAACAGCGCCGGAATTGGCGAGGGCGCCTGGCCGAGCAGAGCGAGGGTGCGATCGGGGGTGTTGGGGAGCGAGGAGACGACCCACTCGGGGAAGTCCTGGTCGTTCGGCGAGCGTCCCAGCCGTCGGGCGGTCGCCGCGAGCACGAGCCGCTCGAACTCGATGTGGGCATAGGGACCGAGTCCCCCGGCGATGCCGATGATCTTGGGTTGGTCGACGCTCACCAGCGATCCTTACCGCAGGGGGCGGCTCCCGCCGAGGGGGGCCGGAGCCGCCTCGTGTCCGCATTCTACCCGGGGTTGGTCACGGGGACCGGCCCCGACCCCCGGTCTGGCCCGGGGCCGCGGTTTGTTGGGTCGGTGCGGGTGCGCGCGTTACTCTCGCGCTCCGTGAGCGGCCGGCCGCAGCCCTTGCCCGACGAGCAGCGCATCGTTGCCCGGGCCCAAAAGGGAGACAGGCGCGCCTTCTCGCAGATCTATCGCGCCTATGCGCGCACGCTTTTCAGCTACGTGCTGATCCCCATGCTCGCCGATGCCGACGACGCCGAGGATTGCCTGCGGGAGACCTTCCTCGCGGCCAACCGGGCGCTGCCCAGCTACACCTGGAAGCCCCCGGGGATCTACGGCTGGCTCAAGGTGCTGGCCAAGAACAAGGCGCGCGATCTGTTGCGGGCCTCGGGGCGCCGACAGCGGTTGCGCGGCGCTTTCGCCGAGCACCTCGATGCCTTCGGCGGAGGCCGGGCCGACTCGGTGGGCGAGCAGCAGGTTCAGCAAGAGCAATTGCGTGGTCAGATCGATGCCGTCCTCGACACGCTCAACCCTCGGTACGCCAAGGTCTTGCGGCTGCGGCTCTTGGAGGATCGCGGTCGCGACGAGTGCGCGGAGATCATGGACGTCAAGGTCGGCACGCTCGACGTGCTGCTCTACCGGGCGTGCCGCAGCTTCAAGCAAGCCTGCGAAAAGCGCGGCGTGGCCCTGCGAGGTGAGCTATGAAGGACTCGATGCCCGACAGGGGCAAAACAGCGCAGATGGCGTTCACCCGGCGTGTAAGTGCCTCGCGACGGGGCGCGTTCCGGCCAGCGACCGGGTGGACCCCACCCGCGAAGGGCCCGGGAACTTCCGGTGCCGATCGAGAAACGAGGAACGACCATGCCCGCCGATGAGACACCCGTCAGCGAGCCTCGCTCCGGCGCGGTGCTCGACCCGCAGTGGGAGGTCGTGCTGCGGGCCGGGCAACAGGCCGAGGGGGAGCAAGGAAGCGTCGAAGACGAGCTCGCCGTCATCCACCTGCTGCGGCATGCTCGCTCCCCCGAGTCGCTGGACGACGCCGCCTTCGATCGAGCCTGGGCCAGGATCGAGGCCGATTTCGAGGCCCAGGCGGTATCGTCGGGCTGGCGCGCGTGGCTGCGTCGCCCGTGGGTATGGGGAGGCAGCGCGGCCCTGGCCGCGGCCGCGGCCGCCGTGCTCGTGGTCGTGTGGTCCGGCCCCGCGCCCCAGCTCGAACCCCAGCTCGAACAAGGCGGTGCGGGTACTCAGGTTGCCCGGGCGACCCCCGAAGGCGGCGAGATCGGGGGCATGGCCGCCACCGTCGAGGCTCAGTTCGCGATCCTCGAGCCGGGGGCTCGAAAGTCGGTAGAGCGCTCGGTCGACCAGGGGCGTAACAACCTGCGCGGCGCGTTGGTAGCCGCGGCGATCCGGGCACACAGCGACGGCCGCACGATGGGAGGAGCACCATGAACGTCCCATCCCGTGGGGCTCGCCGGCTGCTGCCGGTCGCGCTGGGCATGGTGCTCGGAGCCCTGGCCATGCTCGTGGGTCTGGCCCAGGCCGGTCGCCTCGCCCCCAGCCGCCCCGAGACGGTGGTAGCCCTGGGGCAGCTGCTCGACGCCGAGCATCGCCGGGTGGATCTGATGCTCGAGCGCGAGGACGTGGCCGGGGCTATAGCGGCTCTGGAGTCGCTGCGCGCGCAAGCCTGGCCCGACCGCGAGGCGGGCGGCGACCTGGCCCTCCAGCTGCGTCACGATGTCTATGGTCGCTTGCTTCGGCTTCGGCTCGATCACCCCGAGGTCTCGCCGGTGCCGCCGGCGCAGCTGCTCGGGCTCGCCGACGAAGGCCTCGGCCCCGAGTATCGCGACGTCGACACCAATCCCTTCACCGCCCGGCTGACCGCGCTGCGGGGGGAGGTGCTCGAGCAGCTCGACCGCGACGATGATGCGCTGACCGCCTACGAAGAGGCGCTCGAGATGAACCGCATCTTGCTCGAGCGCGAGCTGCAGGAGGACCCGCCGTGAGTCGGCGGCGCTCCATCGCCGGCGCGGGGCTGGGGCTCGTGCTCGCGATCGGGGCCTGTCACGCGTCGGGGCGGGCCAAGGACTCGCCCGCCCCCCCTCCGAGCGACGGCGTCGGACACGACGCCCTCGAGCCGCGCATGCACGGCGACGAGCTCGACCAGCTCGAAGCACAGCTTGAGCAGGCCAGCGGCGAGCTACGGGCGCTCGATGGCGAGCAGGTCGCCGCCAGTGCAGAACAGAGCACCGAGGGGGAGGGGCCATCGCCCGGTTCCACGCCCCCGGCGACCGACGCTCCGTCTCGTTGCGAGCGGATCGCCGCGCTGGCCGGTCGGATCTGCCAGCTCCGCGATCGATTGTGTGCGCTGGCCGCCGAGCATGACCAGCAGCCTCGATATACCGAGGCCTGCGGTCGTGCCGAGCAGACGTGTGCACAAGCACAGCAGGCGGCGGAGGATTGCGCCGCCGCTTGAGCGCGAGGGGGCGAGGGCCGACCGAGTGACGCTCGCGCTCGCGTTCACGCTCGCCGGCGATGACCCGGCAAGCGACGTCGCAGGCCGAGCCCGAACACGAAGAGCAGCCACGGCGGGACCGCGGGGTCGGAGCCCGTGGTGCACGCGCAGCCGCCGTCGTCGCCTTGCTGACCCCCCGAGGAATCACTGGACGAGTCGCCCGAGTCCGAGCCGCTGATGGTCGTGACCGGCGTCATCCCGGTCCCGTCGACGACTCCCCCCGAGCTGGCCCCCGAGCCCCCCCCCGAGCCTCCGGTGCCCGTGCCCGAGCCTCCGGTGCCCGAGCCCGAGCCTCCGGTGCCCGAGCCTCCGGTGCCCGAGCCGGTACCCGAGCCCACGCCGGGTCCGGTGCTCCCCGAGCTGCCGTCGTCGGTCTCGCCCCCGGTGTCCGACGTGCCGGTGCTCGGATCGTCTCCAGAGCTCGAGCTCTCTCCCCCCACAGGGAGCGTGCAGTCGTTGCGGCACTCGTCGTCGTCGATCATGTTGCCGTCGTCGCAGTCCTCCATGCCGGCCCAGATCTCGCCGTCACCACAGGAGGCAGCGACGCAAGTGTCGAGGCACGCGTCGGTGTTGTCCATGTTGCCGTCGTCGCAGTCCTCCATGCCGGCCCAGACCAAGCCGTCGCCACAAGAAGCGGCGACGCATGTGTCGAGGCACTCATCGGTGTTGTCCATGTTGCCATCGTCACAGACCTCCATGTCTTCGATGAATCCGTCGCCGCACTGCACGCCGCTGGCCCACCAAAGCGCATTGGCGAGGATCAACGCCCCATCGGTCGAGGCGTCCCAAAAGTCGTTGCGCGCATCGGAGGACGGGGGATAGAAGTTGATGGATACGGTACGCCCGACCATGGGCGTGGCCACCGAGACCAGCGGCTCGCCGTGATTCCAGCTGGCCACGAGCGTGCCGCCGGGGGCCAGCCCGACCGGAGCGTGGTGGTAGCTCGAGGTGCCGCCGTTGAACGTCATCACGTTGTCCATGATGCGGTGGGTCGGATCGTCGATCACCAGCGTGTGCACCACGTCCTGCGATTGCCCGGCGAAGGTCATGGGCAGGTAGCCGTCGGTGACCAGGCGCCCCCCCAAGCTGATGGAGTAGGCGAACACCGCGACCACCACGCCCCCGCCCGCGTCCGAGTAGTCGGCCAGGACGTCGCCGAGCACGATACCGTTGGCAAAGCCGGTGTCCGAGTAGACCAGCACCGCGTCGTAGGCCTGCAGCTCGACCAGCGTGGGGGTGACCATGCTCGCGTCGTAGACGTCGATCTGACCAAGCACGCCCGCGTAAGCGGCGAGCTTCATGCTGACGTCGTTATTCCATGCCAGCTCGAATGGCGCTCCGTAGATCGCCACGTCGGCCGACGCCTCCGGAGTCCAGGCAAGCGAGGTGCCAAGCGCCATTATGGGAAGTGATAAGGACCATGAACGACCAAACATCGGCGTTATTCTAGACACCGCGTGACGCAAGCACGATGTCTGAGCGGGTAGGCAAAGACCGACGTCAGGGAGCCGGTCGAGCGGAGTCTTGGCAGTGTCCCGAATCGTGATAGGTCCGTGATGGGGCCGTCGCTACGGCTCGAAGACGCTCCGCATCAAACGCGGCGAGAGCGAGCCGCACATCTCCTCCAAGGACAGCTCGCCCTGCTCCGCCCACAACAGCGCCGCCTGGGCGAGCGTGCGCATGCCAGCCGCTCGGGCATGTCGACGCAATGACTCGGTCGCCAGATGCCCGACAATGCACTCCGCGATCGTTCGATCGATCTCGAGCAGTTCGAAGATCGCGATCCGCCCCCGATGGCCCGTCCCGTGGCACCGTGCGCAACCGCGCCCTCGCATGTGGGCAAAACGACGGCCCAGGCGAGTGAATACGGACTCGGCGATGGCGTCGTCGGGCGCGAGCTCGCGGCAGGACTCGCAGATCCTCCGCAGCAATCGTTGCGCGAGCACCCCACGCATGATCTCTGCCACCTGATCGGGCGCAAGGCCCAAGCGTGACAGGTGGGTGAGCGCTCCGGCTGTATCACCCATCGAGCCGGCCGCCAGCACCAGGCACCCGGCCTCGACCGCCATGGCCGCCGCTTGCACCGTCGCTTCGTCCGCGATGTTGCCGATCGCGATCACGTCGGGATCCTGGTCGACGAACGCGTGTACGTGCGCGGCAAAGCCCACGGTGGGGCTCGTCGCTCGCTGGCTCGTCCCCTCGATCCGGTGCTCGACAGGATCCTCGACGCTCAGGATCTTGCGGCCTCGACCCGCGAGCGCGTCGAGCAACGAGTAGAGCGTGGTGGTGCGACCATGGCCCACCGGTCCGGTCACCAACACCAAGCCCTCGGGGCCGCGCAGCATGCCGTCCACCCGGGGGACCAGATCGGGCGGCAGCCCCAGCGCCGACAGCGAAAGCCGCCGAGTGTCGTGCCCCCGCAGCCTCAGGGTCACGTCGACCCCGTCTGGCCCACGCCCCAGGGCCAATCGCACGTCCACCGTGCGCCGTTGCTCGGGCGGGCCATAGCTCCCCCGCAGGGAGCCCCGCGTGGTCGGACCGTCGTGCCGATCTGCACCCTCGCCGGTGACCGCGGCCGGTGGTGCGGCCGGTGGCCCGGCCAGAATCGTCAGCCGAGCGACCACGGCCTCGATGTCCTCGGGGGTCAGCGGGGTCGGCAGCCGATGGAGCGTGCCGTCGATCCGCACCCGCACCGTGATCTGCTCGCGCGTGTGCCCCGGATGGTGCTCGATGTGGAGCGCCGAGGCTTGAAGCTCGATAGCTCGCTGCAGCAACTGGCCGATCACCGCCTGGGCCGCCTGCTCGGCGGGGGAGCCGGCCGGGCTACCGGTATGGAGCTCGAACGAAGCCTGCTCGGTCGATGGCGTGGTGCGTCCGTGGCCGATGTCGAGGGCTTTGACGATCTCGTGGGCGTCCAGCCGGACCGGGTTGATCGGGCGGTGCAAGAAACCCTGGAGCCGCCGGGCCAGCTCGCGATCTTCGGGATCGAGCATCCCCACCGTGATCGGCTCGTGACCTTCGGGATCCACCTGGCCCAGGATCACCACGTGCTTCTTGCGACAGAACCCGTCGCTGAGCAGCTTGACCGAGGGTGGATCGATGGCATGGCGCGTGAGCTCACTGAGCGCGGGGGCGTCCAGGGAGAGGCCGGGCGGGGGTGGATCCGCGCCGGGGGGTCCATGAGCCCCGGCGTCGCTCACCGGCCCTCGGGCAGTTGCTCGTCCAGATCCGCCAGCCAGCGGTCGACCGTAGACACGCCCTGCGTACCGGGTCCGTCTTGCTGGTAGGTCTTGCGGGCCTTACGGGCCAGCTCTTGAGCCCGGGTTCGATCCTCGCCGCTGGCGTACAGGGCCCGGGCCAGGGCGAACTGGGTGTCGGCCAGTAGCGTTGGGGTCAGCCCCTTGCGCCCGCGCACCTTCAGCGCGCGCTCGAGTCGCTCGACAGCCTGCTTGGCCTGTCCGTCCTCCAGATCGAGCGTAGCCAGGCGGGTGAGGGGATAGGCCAGATCGGGGTGATCCTTGCCCCGCGTGCTCTCCCACAGGGCCAGGGCCAGGTCCCAGTCCCGTCGCGCATCCTCGCGGCGCCCTGCTCCGTGGCGCATCGTGCCCAGCGTGTAGAGGGCCCGCGCCACGTCGGGGTGCTCGCCCAGCGCGTCGTCGAGCAGCCCGTGGGCGCGCTGCTGCATTGCGGTCGCTTGATCGTGCTCACCTGACCGTGCATGGCTCTGGGCGAGGTTCTCGTAGACCTCAGCCACCAGCGGGCTGGATGCGCCCACGGTACCCTCGAGCAAGGTCAGCGCGGCTTGGTAGTGGATCCGAGCCGCGGCCGGTACTCCCCGGGCGTCGTCGACTCGTCCCTGGGCCGTCAGCACCGCGGCGAGCTCCGGGTGCTGCTCGCCCGCTGCCTCGGCGGTCAAGGTAAGGGCGCGGTCGAGCAATTCATCGGCGCCGTCGAGATCCTGCTGGCCTCGGTGCACCGTGGCCAGATCGCGCAGCACCCGGGCCAAGGCCAGGGCGCGCCGGGGTTGTTTTTCATAGAGCGCCTGGGCTTGCTCGAGCGCCTCCCGGGCGTCCTTCCAGTTGCGGTTGGCCGCATGGGTCGCACCTACCCGATGGCGCAGCATCGCTTCGTCGACCCCGCCCAGTCCGATCCGCTTGAAGGCGGCCTCCGCGTGTCGGGCCCAGCCCACCCCCTCGTCGCGCCGGGCCAGATCGATCCCCACCACGTCGACCAGCGCACTGGCGGCCGCCGCTGCGATCGTGTCGTGCTTGACGCTCGAGGCCTGCCAGTGCGCCTCGGAGAGGTGCTTTTCGGCCTCCTTCGAGCGAGCTCGACTGGCCTTGATCCGCCCCAGGTGGAAGCGGGCCTCGGCCTCGACCGGAGGGTATTCGAGGGTCCTGGCGCTTTGGTGCAGTCGCTCGGCCAGGTTGTCGGCGGGCTCGTGGAGCCCCGCCGCGTCGAGGACCTGGGCGCGCGCGAGCTCGCGGCGCAGATCGGACACCTGCCGCTGGATCTCCTCGGTCTTGGGGGGCTCGACCGCGGCCGCCAGCGCCTCGGAATCGGCGCAGCGCGACAGGGGACTGAGCGAGGCGGCGGCCGAGAACGCGTGGGGGGCCACCGGCGGGGTCGCCTCGGACAAAATTCCGACCAGCGCATCGATCTCGGCGCGACGCCGGTCCAGGCAATCGCGGCGCTGGCCCAGCAGGCGGGCGGATTGCTCGCCTCGGACCCACGTGGCCTCGCACGCGTCGGTGCTCATCTCCACCCACGCCTGGCCGTAGTCGTCGAGCAGCGTCTCGGTCTTGGTCCAGCTACTGTCCAGCCAGGCGCCGTCGGTCCCCGGGGCGCTGGCCGCCGTCAGGCCGGCTCGGGCCGCAGCCTTGCGCTCGTCGTTCCAGACCTCGGCCAGCTCGTCTTCGGCGCCCTCGCAGACGTCCGGTCGCTGGCTGCGCAAGAGGATCACCCCGCCCAAGCTACCCCCCGCCAGTAGCACCCCGCCCGCTATTCCCATCCACTTGCGCCGAGCGACGCGAGGGTCGTTGCCCAACTCGGTGAGCAACGTGTCCATCGAGGGCCATCGCTCGTTGCGGTCGGCGTGCAGCCCCCGCAGCATGATCCGACGTACCCAGCTAGGGACGCTCGCCCCCGACGGCGGGTCGGTGAGCTGGTCGTTCCGTTTTTGCTGGGCCAGGGTCGAGGCGCTCTGGCCATCGAAGGGCAGCACCCCGTAAAGGCCCTCATAAAGGGCCACGCAGAAGCTGTATTGGTCGCTGCGGGCGTCGGTGGCCTTGCGCATGTGCTGCTCGGGCGCCATGTAGGCCGGCGTGCCCATCATCGAGCCGGTCTGAGACAGCAGCGGCTGGGTCATCTTGGGCTCCGCGCGGGTCGGCGAGGGGTGGCGAGCCTCGAGCGCGATCTCGGCCAGGTTCAGGTTCTCCACGCTGCCGCTGCTGTCGGCGCCGGGGGCCGGCGCGGCCAGGCCGAAGTCCATCACCCGCACCCGGCCGTCCTCACCGATCAACACGTTGTCGGGCTTGAAGTCCCGGTGGACCAGCCCCGCTGCGTGAGCCGCCGACAGCCCGCGCCCGGCGGGGATGAAGACCTCGAGCACGTCGTCCCAGCGTCGCTTCTTCGAGTGGAGCCAGCCTTTGAGGGTGTCGCCCTCCACCAGCTCCATGGCCACGAAG
>JBCCWC010000320.1:0-10394 GCA_039194325.1 Myxococcota bacterium | reverse complement strand
CCGCGATCTGGGGAGTACAGGCCGAAGACCTCGTCCAATGGGCTCGCCGGTACGAAGCGGCGGCCCAACTGCCCGAACTCGTGCGCCGCTTGTTGCTGGCTACGGTGCACGTGGAGCGCGTGCAAATGCGCAGCGGTGCCGGAGTCAGATTGGAGGGATATGACGGCGTGGTCGAGGCCCGAAGGGCCTCACCGTTCTGCCCTGCGGGCCTCTCGGTATGGGAGCTGTCGACCGAGGCAAAACCGGAGAAGAAGGCCACAAAGGATCTCGCGAAGCGAGAAAAGAGCTCGCCGCCGCCGATCGTGCCGAGCCAGACGGTGTACGTGGTCGTGACGGCGCATCGTTTCTCGCACAAGCAACATTGGGCGCACGCGCAGCGTGAGCGCGGGGCGTGGCGCGGGATCGAGGTGCTCGATGCGGACGACCTCTCGATGTGGCTCGGCCAATGCCCTGCAGTCGCGCAGTGGTTCGCGCACGAGCACCTGCGACGGCCAGCCGCGGGCTGGTGCGATGCTCGATCGTGGATGCATCGCTGGGAGCGTCGCTCCCAGCCGCCTCTTCCGGCAGATCTGGTGCTCATCGATCGGGACCAGGAACGCACTCAGCTGCTGCAGTGGCTCGAGCGATCGGAGGAAGGAACCGGCGCCAGCTTGAGGATCCGAGCCGAGCATCGGGAGCAGGCGTGCTTGTTCGTTGCGGCGACGGTCACCGCCGCATCGCAGCGGGATGAGACCACGCCCGACCCGGACCGTGTCACCCGACTCGAAGCACGGACCCTGATGGTCGAGACCCAAAAAACATGGTCGCTCGCGGCCCAGCTCGACACCAGCGTGCCCCTGGTGCTGGTGCCCACGTTCGCCGGGTTCGATCCCGCAGAGCACTCGGTTCGACACGCAACGATCATTCCCGTAGATCCAGACGAGGGCGCACCGACCTTCGATGAGCTGCGGATCGACGAACCCCTCCCCTGGCGAGCGTTGGTCACTCGACTGCAAGCGCACGGCAAGCCCGAATCCGACGCCAAGCGCCTGGCCCAGGATAGCGGCGGACACCTCAATGCCCTCCAGCGCATGATGGGGAGTGCAGCCACCCCGCCGTGGACCAACCGAGCCCCGCGCCAGGGGCTCGTCGCGATGCTGCTGATGGGCGCTTGGCAACCCGAGCATCCGGGCGACGCCGCAATTGCGACGAGATTGGGCACGGCCCCCGATGAGCTCGACGGCATGTGCACCGATCTGGCCTCGGTATCGGACGCACCGATCACCCGAGAAGGGCATGGCTGGCGCTGGAGCTCGCACGGCGACGCGTGGCAATTGCTCGGCGGGCGGCTGTCCTCGACCGACCTCGACCGGTTTCGGACCATAGCGCTCGAGGTACTCGGGCAGGACGACCCGCGCTACGAGCTGCCCAAGGGCGAGCGCTGGGCGGCAACCGTACAAGGCAAGGTGTTGCCGTACTCCAACGCCCTGCGAGAGGGAATCGCCCAGAGCCTCGTACGCCTGTCGCTGGCCGATGCTCAGTTGGCTGCGGTGTATCGAAGGTCCAAGGGTCGCGCCCGCGCCGACGGGGTCCTCCGCGAGCTGCTGGCGCCCCGCTGGGTTCGATGGGCTTCGCTCTCGCCCGTGCTCCACACCCTCGCCGAGGCCGCGCCCTCGGTGTTCCTCGACGCGATCGAGGCGAGCTTGGATGCCGATGACGGCGTCGCTCGGCTGCTCGAACAAGAGCCCGCCGGCGGTATGGACCGAGCACCCCATGTCGCGGTGCTCTGGGCACTGGAGATCTTGGGATGGAAACCGAAGCTCATGGCTCGGGTCGCGTTCGCGCTGACCCGACTCGCAACGCACGATCCCGGAGGAACCCTGGCCAACCGACCCCTGGCGAGCTTGCGGGCGATGTTCAGCGTGGTCGTGCCGCAGACGCTGGCTGACGATTCACAACGGCGACGCACTCTCGAAGGGCTCGTCGAGCGACATCCTGCGGTAGGGTGGGATCTGCTGCTCGAGTTGCTGGAGATGGTGCGGGGGGGAGCACTGCCCCGAACTCGGCTGCCTCGTTTCCGTGGGTGGGACGTCCCCACCACCCCCACTGCGCCCCCCAAGAGCACCGTGTGGTCGCGCCTTCGCGAGGTACTCGCCCTCGCCCTGGACCAAGCGGGTGCCGAGTCTCAGCGATGGTCCGAACTGGTCACCCGACGGTTCGACATCCTGCTTCCTGCACCGGACGCCGATACGATCGTCACCACATTGCTTTCGCGCAAGGACGCGATCGACGACCCATCGGCATCGATCTGGAATGCGCTGCGCGCTCGTCTCAGCAGCACGAAGCGTGACGATGTCATGCAGCGGCTGCGACCGGCCTACGACGCATTCACCCCGCTCGATCCGATCACCCTAGCGTTGCCTCTGTTTCGCCCTCCCCTCACCCTGCCCGAACGCTACGCGAACTGGCGAGAGAAGGAGGCGCGCATCGACCAAGCGCAACAAGATTTCTTGCGTGAGCTGGCCTCTGCGGACGATCGCGAGCGTACGCTCCAAACCATGCTGGAAGCCCTAGGGCCCGAGCTGCGCTTCATGGGCCAAGCCCTGGCCAAGAGCCGTCTGGCCGACGACCTCGAGCATCGCCTCCTTCACGAGCGCCCTGCTGCTCCCTGGGATGGACTGGTCCCCGCCTTCGCGGCCCGATTGCGGTCTCGCCGGGCCGAGCCATGGCTCGCGGACACCACGAGACGTCTAATCGCCGAGGGACGGCACGAGGACGTAACCCGGATCTTGCTGACCCTGTGGTCGGAGCCCCAGATCTGGGACCTGGTGGACGAACTGGGAGATCCGGTCCGCAGCAACTATTGGCAGCGCATCACCAACATTGGTGACCACGAAGATCCGCCTCGCTATGCCAACGCTCTATCCCGACTGCTAGAGGTAGGCAACGCGGGCATGGCGTTGTCCCTGGCCTCCTACCGGGTCGAGTTACTGGCCACCGAGGACCTACTGTGTACGCTGGAACTGGTGGTCAAGACCCCCGACCTGCTCGATGCCGATGACTACGACTCGGACATTCCGTACCATGTCGATCGAATCTTCGATGTCCTCGAGACACGGGACAACGTCGACCTGGCCCGAACCGCCGAGCTAGAGTCGATACTCTCACTGAGAGCCGGGGACACTGGCCGGAGGTCCCCGTACTTCGTCAGCCAAGTGCTCGGGCAAAAACCAGAGGAGTTTGCCCGCTTCGTCGACCTTATGTATGGATCCGATGACAACGGCACTGAACTCGAGGACAAAAACAACAAGCCCCATGCTCATTGGGCGTTCCATGTCCTCGAGAGCTGGACATACCCCGGTCATGATATCGAGGACCCCGACGAGCGCGAGCGCGTGGTCTTCGAGTGGGCCGAGCGCGCGCTGACTCTGACGGCCGCGGACCGACGCAAAGATGTGGGAGAGCTCGAGGTCGCCAAGGTCCTCGCACGGGTCCCGCCTGCGGTCGATGGGCACTGGCCATGCATCGCGGCCCGGCGGCTGCTCGAGACGGGACAGTATCCCCATCTTCTGCGTGGTCTGGGCAACGCGCGCTTCGATCAGTGGGGCATGCGTGGGCGCTTCATCGACGAAGGCCAGGAAGCATCGAGCCTCGCCGACCAACATAGCGAAGCTGCCGTCGCGGTGAGCACGAGCTGGCCTCGAGCGGCGGCGCTGCTCGACGACCTCGCCCGTATGTTCCGAGATCAGGCGGAGCACGATCGCCAATATTCATACGAAGATCGAATCAACGCCGGCATACGCCGTTCGCCTGAGCCGTCGCCCACCGAGCCGTCGCCTATGGAGCCTCACCCCCCGTCAACGCTCACCACGCTGCGCGGTCTGCAGTGCACCGCCGTCGGCCCCTGCCCGTCGCTGGCCATCGATCTGGCCCCCCGCCTCAACCTGATCACCGGCGATAACGGGCTGGGCAAAACCTTCTTGCTCGACACCGCCTGGTGGGTGCTCACCGGGGCGTGGTTCCACGACCACCCGGCCATGCCCCACAGCTGGACCGAGGCGGCCGCGAGGTCGGCCCGCATTGCGCTGCGCTCCGATCACGAGCCGCTCAAGGCAGCGACCTTCGACCCCCGCGAGGAACGATGGAGTCGCCCGCCAACGTGGCCCACGACCAACGCGCTGGTCTTCTACATACGAGTGGACGGTTGTTTCTCCGTCTGGGATCCCGAGATCGCGACCCCACGAGCGCCGGACACGAGCGCCCCGATGGATCTGACCCCGGGCGAGATCTGGGACGGGAAGCGCCAGCACGGCACGGTACTGTGCAACGGCCTGCTGACCGACTGGTTGCAGTGGCAGGCCCGACACCCCGCGATCTTCGACCGCTACTTCACCGTCGTACGATCCCTGTTCGAGGCAGACGTGCCCGTAGAGCCCGGCGGGGCCCAAGCACTCAGCTTGCGTGACGCCCGGGAGATTCCGACCCTACGGCTGCCGTACGCAGAGATCCCTGTCACGCTGCTGTCGGCGGGGATGAAGCGGGTGCTGGCGATGGCCTATGTCGTCACCTGGGCCTACGAGCGTCATCAACGGGCACGAGCGCGACGAAGCCTCGACCCGGGGACCCCGAGCATCGTCGTGCTGTTTGACGAGGTGGAGGCCCACCTGCACCCCCGCTGGCAACGTGCCCTGCTGCCCGCGCTGCTGCGCCAGCTCGAAGCGCTCGACGGTCATCCTGCCGTCCAGGTGCTCGCGACCACCCACGCTCCTTTCGTCACCGCGTCGTGCGAGGCGCTGTTCGACACGCAGACCGATGGGCTGTTCGTCTTTACGCAGAACGCCGACCGCATCGAGCTACGACCGACCCCCTGGACCACCCATGGCGACATCACCCACTGGGTGACCTCGCCGGTGTTCGGCCTGGAGCGCGGCCGCTCCCTCGAGGCCGAGCGGGCGATCGGGGCCGCCCTGGCGTTCATGCGCAGAGATCCGACCGGGGACCCCGAGCTCACCACCCATGCCCAGATCCATGACCGACTCCGCGCGGTGCTCTCGGACACCGACGAGTTCTGGGCGCACTGGATCGTCTCGGCCCCCAAGGGTGCAGCCCAGTGATCCGAGTGCCCCGTGTCCCGGAGCCGCCGGGGTTCGCCGCCGTGCGCGACAAGGGTGCACAGTGGCTACGCAACCACCCGCCGACGCAACCCGCGGTCCCTATTGACACGCAAGCCCGAGCCGAACGCACCATCATCGAGCTCGGCCTGCGGGACGGGGAGTTCTTGCTTCGAGCACGCCGTCGGTGGCTCGAGATGTACCTCTCGGCCCGGCTCACCTTGGACGGTCTACACGAGATCGCGCCGCTGCTCGCCGCCATGGTGGAGCGCGAGGGATTGCGACCACGAACACCCTCCAACGAGCGTCTCCGGCGATGAAACAACCCGACCCGCCCCCCTGCCCCGCCGCTCCTATCATGATCCGGCCACGGCGACTGAGCGATCGACTCAGGGGAACGAGATCGGCACCACCCTGATGTGTGGTGGGCACGACGCCAGGCGAAGCCGGCGTGGGCAAGTTGTCGAGCCAGACCCCGTAGATTCGCGCCCCCCAGCAGGCCCGACAGGCTGCGCCAGAGCACCGCTCGACCGCAGTGCGCCCGACCCGGGCTCGGCTCGTCGTCTTCACACATACACAATGCGATATAGACCCACGCGTCGGCCATCGAGCAACTGGCTGAATTCGGCCGGCTTGGCGGGCCTACGTGCTTATGTAGGGCTACGGTGCTCGGCGCGCTGGGGTGAAGCCGGCCGTGGATCGGCCCGCGTACACCCGAGGGTGATGCGGGCGACCGCATGAGGGTTTCACCACGGGCGGCGAGTCGGGTACGCCCGGGGTCATGGCCGACACGCCGATCGACGACGACCGGACGATACCGCGCCCGCCTCTCTCGCTGACCCCCGACGACCCGGTGCCCCAGACCCTGCGCACGAGCGTGGAGCCGGGCGACACGCGCCTGCAAACCCTGCCCTTCGGCTCGCGCTACGCAACGGCGCGCGAGCTGGGCCGCGGGGGCATGGGCACGGTGACGCTATGCCACGACGTCCAGATCGGCCGCGACGTGGCGCTCAAGGAGATCCGAGACCACTACCGCGACAACGCGTCGATGGAGCGCCGCTTCGTGCACGAGGCCCGGGTGCAGGCCCAGCTCGAGCACCCGTCGATCGTCCCCGTGTACGAGCTGGGATCGACGCCGCAGGGCGAGGTGTACTTCACGATGAAGCGGATCCGCGGGACCACGCTGGCCGGGGTGCTCGAGCAGCTGCGCCACCCCGGCTCGGCCCTGGCCGCGCTGCACACCCGCCGCAAGCTGCTCAGCGACTTCAGCCGCCTGTGCCAGGCGATCGACTATGCCCACCAGCGCGGGGTGGTGCACCGGGACCTCAAGCCGGCCAACATCATGCTGGGCGACTACGGCGAGGTCTACGTGCTCGACTGGGGCCTGGCGTCGCTTGTGCCCCCCGGCTTCTCGGGGATCGACGCGCTGCCCGAGGGCGCCACAGCGTCGGCGCGCATGACCGGTACGCCCGGCTACGCGGCCCCCGAGCAGCTGATCGATCCCGACGCGGTCGACAGCCGAACCGACGTGTACGCGCTGGGCTGCGTGCTGTTCGAGCTGCTGACGCTCGAGCGGCTGCACGGGGGCTCCACGAGCGAGGACCGGATCGACTCGACGCTGGCGACCACGACCCCCTCCCCCTCGGAGCGCGCCCCCGAGCGCGAGATCCCGCCGGAGCTGGACGTGGTCTGCCTGCGGGCGACGGCGTGGCAGCCCGGGCAGCGCTTTGCCAGCGCCCGCGCGCTCCACCACGCGATCGAACAATTCCTCGACGGGGAGCGCGACCTGCAGCTACGGCGCTCGCTGGCCGCCGAGCACGCCGAGCATGCTCGCCGCGCGGCCCTGCAGGCTCGCTCGGCGGCGGCCGAGGGCGCCGACCCGGTGCAGGCGCGCCGCGAGGCGCTACGCGCGGTGGGCCAGGCCCTGGCCCTCGATCCCACGAACGCGTCGGCCATGCAGACGATGGTGCGGCTTTTGACCCGCCCCCCCGGGGCACTACCTCCGGAGATCGAGCGCCGGCTAGAAGACGGGGCCTACGAGCGTACGCGCAACGCGGGACGGCTGGCCGCGCTGCTGTACCTGGGACTGCTGCTGTACCTGCCGTTCATCTGGTGGGCGGGGATCGTCGACGGCATGGTGGTGCTGACGATGCTGGGCCTGGGCGTGGTGGCGGGCCTGGTGTCGCTGTACACCTCGCGGACCGAGCACCGCCACCAGGGGCTGGTGCTGACCGCGATGCTGCTGAGCATGGCGGCGATGGCAGGCACCGCCTCGCTGTACGGCCCGCTGGTCCTCACGCCCGGCGCGGTGGCGGTCAACTGCACCGCGTATGCGCTGACGGGAACCCGGCGGCTGCGTCGGGTGACCTTGGTCGTGGGCCTGTTGGCCGTGCTCGTGCCATTGGGCCTGGAGCTTGGGGGCCTGGTCTCGCCGAGCCTTTCGCTGGGCAACGGAGGGATGACCCTGCTGCCTCGCGCGCTCCGCCTCGACGGCGCCCCCGCGGTGGTGCTGCTGACGGTGGCCAGCATCGGCACGATCCTCACCGGCACGTTCGCGGTGGGACGGGTCCGCGACGCGCTCATCGCCGCCGAGCGCCGGCTGGAGGTCTATAGCTGGCACTTCCAGCAATTGCTCCCGGAGGCCACCAACCAGTCGATGAGCCACGATCGCTGAGCACCCGCCTACGGGCCGGCCCGGACGAAGGAGCGCGGGAGCACGGGGGCGCGGAGGCGCGGGGGCGCGGCCAGGACCGTAGCTTGCGGTGCTATCCTCGCAAGCGGCATGGCGGCCGACGATCTGGAGACGGAGCACCGCCCGCGAGGGCCCGTCAACGTCCGCGATCCCAAGGCCCAGCCCTGCCTACAGGTACTGTCGGGGGCCGAGGTCGGGCGGGTGTTCGTGCTGCCGATGGGTACGTCGATCATCGGGCGCGGCGCCAAGGCCGAGGTGCAGATCGACGAGGGCGGGATCTCGCGGGAGCACGCGAAGATCATCGTAGGGGACGACGTGGTCAACCTGGTGGATCTGGGCTCGACCAACGGGACCTTCCTCGATGGTTCCCCGATCGATGCCGCGATCGTGCGCGACGGCAACCGGATCCACGTGGGGCCCGACGTGTCGCTGCGCTTCGCGTACCTCGACCCCGAGGCAGCCCGGACCACGGCGCCCGAAGCCTCGGGGACCGCACGAGCGGCGTCGACGCCCCCGGCCGAGCCTGTGCCGCTGAGCGCCCGCGAGCGCGAGGTGGCGGTGCTGGTGGCCGAAGGGCTGTCCAATCCGCAGATCGGCAAGCGCCTGTTCATCAGCCCACGCACGGTCACCACCCACCTGGTCAAGATCTACGCCCGGCTCGAGATCCACTCGCGCGCGGCGCTGACTCGGTACGTGCTCGAGCACGGGCTGCACCAGCAGCACAAGTAACGGGACCGCGGCACCCACCGGGAGATTGTCGCCGGACTGCATCCTCGGTGGAAATCGTGACCACGGCAAGTTCGTCAAGGAGACCACCCGACGCCCTCCCCTCGGATCGATCGCAGTCGACCCAGCACGGGCTCGAGACCCAGAGGATGCGAGAGGCACTCGAGCACCAGCTGTTTGGCACCCCGCCCAAGCCGGTCCGAGTTGGGCGCTTCGTCATCGTCGATAGGATCGGCTCGGGGGGCATGGGGACCGTCTTCGGCGCCTACGACCCGCAGCTGGACCGAAGGATCGCGATCAAGGTGCTACACCCCCAACGCCACTCGCCGACCGAGGCGCAGCGGTGGCTGTCGGCCGAGGCCCGGTCGCTCGCCCGGCTCAGCCATCCCAACGTCACCACCGTCTACGACGTGGGGCTCGCCGATGATCACCTGTACATGGCGATGGAGCTCGTCGAGGGCGGCACCCTCGCTCGCTTTTGCCAACAACACGACGGGCGGGGCCGCGCCCGTACCCGGGCGCTCGTCGATCTGATGATCCAGGCATGCCGTGGGCTCCAAGCCGCCCACGAGTCGGGACTGCTCCACCGGGATCTCAAGCCCGGCAACCTCCTGGTCGGAGACGACGGACGCCTCCGGATCGCAGACTTCGGGCTCGCTCGTACCCTGGAGCCGAGCGACACGCCATTGGACAACGCTCAGGGCGCGCCGACTCCCCCCCCGAACCCGAACCCGAACCTGGAAGCAACCGCGGCCACCCAGACCTGGGCCGGCACTCCAGCCTACATGGCCCCGGAGCAGTTCCGGGGCCAGGCTACCGAGCAAAGCGACCAGTTCGCCCTGTGCGTGACCTTCTTCGAGGCGCTATGCGGGCAGCGCCCCTACCCGGCACGCAGCGTCGAGGCGCAGCGACAGCGCCTGGCGTCCGGGCCTGCCGAGGTCCCACCCCACGTCACCATTCCGACCTGGCTGATGCGCGCGCTGCTACGCGGCCTGCGCTTCGAGCCCACCGAGCGGTTCGAGAGCATCGCCGCTCTGCGGCACGCGCTCGAGCGGGGCGGCCGGGACCGGCGGCTCGCCCTCATCGTCGCCTCGGGCGTGGCCGCCACGGCCACGGCGACGCTGCTGGTCGGCCCCCCGCCCGACCCCTGCGCCGACGTGCACGCCCGGGTCCAGGGGATGTGGAACCCAACGCGGAGCGAGGCGATCGCCCGAGCCCTTCGGGCCGGCCCCGAGCCGACGCCGGCGATCGTCGCTCACCAGGTCGTGGAGGCGCTCGGCCGCCACTTCGAGGGCTGGGGCGAGGCGGCGCAGGAGATCTGCGAAGTCCGGGCGGCCGCGGCGCTGCCCCCCGACGGCCTCCACGACGACAAGGGAGACATCGATCCCCGGCGTGCCTGCCTCGATCGACGTCGCGGGCAGCTGGAGTACGTCCGTGACGCGCTCGAGCGCGGGGATCCCCGGGTCGTGGCCAACGCCGAGCAGATCGTCATGGCGGTGCCCGACCCGGGCCGATGTGCGGAGATCGAGGCCGACGAGGCCAAGGTCGAGACCGAGACGCTCGAGGCGGCGCGGGCCGGACTGCACGAGCTCGCCGAGCAGCTCGACGCGCTGAAGATCGATCTCATCGGCGGCCGCACCGGTGAGGTCGTCGCCCAGGGGGAGGTGCTGCTGCGCCAGCTCGATGAACGCCAGCTCTACGCCACGGCGGCGTGGACCGGCGATCTCGTGGTCACGGCCCAGATCGGGCGCCAGGACATCGCCGCGGCCGAGACCGCCGCCCTCCGCTCGCTCCGCGCGGCGGAGCGAGCGGGCGCCCCTCGCCTGCGGGTCAACGCGTGGGAGCGGCTGGCCAGCGTCCACCGGATCTTCGTGCGCTTCGATCGG
>JBCCWC010000319.1:0-10614 GCA_039194325.1 Myxococcota bacterium | reverse complement strand
TCGTCGTCGAGCTCGCCGAGCACTCGGCTGGAGTGCTGAACGATCGCCTTTTGCAGGGCGATCACCGCCGAGCGTTGGTCCACCTCGGGCTCCGCGGCCCGCCCCATCGCCTTGACCATGTCGGCATACTCTTGGGCGACCTGTTCGAACGCGGCGATGAAGGGCTCGCCGACCAGCGCTTGCAGCGAGCTCGCGTTGGCGGGCTCGTGGATCTCGGTGAGCATGCGCCGCATTTGTGCGTCTTGCACCCCGAACGTGGCCCGGGTAAAGCGAAGCCCATCCGGGTAGAGCAACGCCAGCAGTTGCTCGGCGCGCTGGGCTGGCTCGTCGTCGCCGGCAAGCGGCCATGCCTCCAGGCGCAGCTTGACCGCCTTGATGCACCGATCCGCCCGCCGGTCGAGCTCGAGATCCCCCGCGGCCGTCGCATTGGCCTCGGCCCGCACACGGTCGACCTGCGTCGCCCGACCCCGCTCGAGTACGGCCCGCAGCTTGTCCACGCTGGCGCCGATCGTCGGCGAGGCGTCGTCCTTGGCCACATCGACCAGCTGCTCGACAAGAGTGGTGCCGCTGCTCACGCTGATGCGAGGCGCCAGGGCATAGAGGACACGATCGATTTCCATTGGCATGGATCGGTGATAGCAGCGACAACCGAGCGAATGCGGCCCCCATGATCGTTTGCGCAATCTCGAACAGTGAGTCCGCCTGTCTCCAATGGGTCATGTTTGTGAATGCTCGCCCGCATTCGCGCTGGGCATCGAGCGCTTCCGATCGTGCGAGATCGACTCCGAGCGTTCGAGATCAGTCCCGATGTTGGCACCATGCGAATCCGTACTGTGTGGGACAGACCTCTTTATCGCCGACTGCTGGATCCGCGCCCATGCTCGGTAGCGTCGACGATGGCCGGATACGGATCGGAGCCTCTTGCCGGCAGCGTCGACACTGACCAGATACGGATCGGAGCCTCTTACCGGCAGCATCGATGGTGGCCAGAGACGGATCCAAGTCGGCTGCCGGCAGCGTTGACGGTGGCGGGATACGGATCCAAGTCGGTTGCCGTCAGCGTTGATGGTGGCCGGATACGGATCCAAGTCGGTTGCCGGCAGCATCGACGTCGCCAAGATCAGGGACTTACGCGAACGACATCGATCTGGCACGGAACCTGCCCCGTTGCTCGCTCGTTCCTGCGCAGGGAGTTCCGGGTGGCAGTGGCGGGCTCGCCGCGGCCTTGCCCTGCCCCCGCCTGACATCTACCCCGGACGTGCTCGTCGGCGAATTGATGGCGTTGAGTGCTTGGAGGTGCCCATCGTCGCCGCCTGCGCCCGGGGGCCCTTTCTGGCTACGCGGGCAAGACCACGGCGAGCCCACCACTGCCACCCGGAGCAAATATCTGCGACTCGTGCTGACCCTCGAATTCGCGCTGACCCGCGAAACTGCGCCAGTACGCGAAACTGCACCAGTACGCGAAACTGCACCGGCCCTCGGCTTCGCGCTGACCCGCGAAATGCACCCGCATGCGAAACTGCACCAGTACGCGAAACTGCACCAGACCATGAAACTGTACCAGCATGCGAAACTGCGCCGAGCGTCATTGGTCGGTATCGAACAGTTCGTCGGTCGAGTGGACCGTGAAGGCGCGCGCGAACCACTCCTGGAGCACGTGCTCGTCCTCGATAGCCATGATGCGCTCGTGCTGTTTTTGGGAGGCGGGCAGGCCCCGATAGCGAAGCGCGGTGAGTAGCGATTCGGCCCAACCCCGCACGACCCCCTCAGGACGGCCCCGCGCGTGGCCTCTGGCGCGAGCTAGCTCGTAACGCTCAGCGTGGCCTAGCCTGATGCCTTCGGTGCGACCCTGTTTGAGACCTTCGGCGTGACCGAGCTCGATGCCTTCGGTGCGGCCCTGTTCGATGCCTTCGATGCGGCCTCGCTCGATGCCTTCGGTGCGACCCAACTCGCGCCCTTTGGCGCGGCCGAGCTTGAGACCTTCGGTGCGGCCCTGTTCGATACCGTCCGCGTAGTTCTGATCGAGCTCTTCGAAGATATTCTCATTACGAGCCAACTCAAGCAGTTCAGCGCTCGTGGGAACGTCTTCGTCTTGTAGGTCGGGAATAAGTAGTGGATACGTTGGAAACATCTCTCGAGCGTCCCTTCTTATGAAGTTGGTGATGAGCTCATGCAGCCCACGCAGCTCATGCAGCTCATGCAGCGGCGAGTCCGGTTTGAGCAGCTGGGCGATGGAGTCGACCCGCAATCAACCAGCATCGAACAGTTCGTCGACTGAGCGCATGGTGAAAGCGCGCGAGAACCATTGCTGGATTACATGTTCGTCCCGGGTGGCCAGGACGCGCTCGCGTTGGTCCTCCGAGATGGGCACGGCCCGAATGCGAAGCATATCGAGCAGCGACGCGGCCCGACCCTGAACGACCCCTTCGGTGAGACCAGCCGCACGGCTCAGCTCGATGCCTTTGGCGCGCCCTTGCTCGAGACTGTTCAGACGGCCCTGGGCGAAGCCTTCGGTGTAACCCCGTCCGAGACCTTCAGTATAGCCCTCCTCCCTCCCTTCGGTGCGACCCTGTTTGAGACCTTCAGGACGGCCCTGGGCGAAGCCTTCGGTGCGACCCAAGTCGACACCTTGGGTGCGCCCCTGCTCGACGCCTTCGGCATGACCCTGCTTGAGACCTTCAGGACGGCCCTGTTCGATACCGTCGACCATCCCCTCCGCACTACCCAACTCAAAACCTGAGTTGAATGCCTCGGTTAGTAGCTCATCGGCAAGTGTTTCACTCATCTCTGATCGCCTCCTTTGCTTACGGACTTCTTACGCACTCGGTGATTCGCACTCAGTGATTCGCACTCGGTAATTCGCACTCGGTGATCGGATCACGCGTAGCGGTGAGTCCGGCTTGAACACGTTGACGACGACTATGGATAGCGCACGGATGTTCGCATGCCAAGTGGGATTTATAGACCAGGGATAGATCGAGTCATGGCATCAAACGTTCCAGTCGCATGGAGGCAAGCGCAGCGTCGCCCTCGTGCGCGGCTTCGTCGAGGAGCTGAAGCCGGCTTATCAACCGTGCTTCGCCCGCAACGACTGTAGATGCTGTTCGGCATCGTGGAACGTGACCTCGCCGTTGTCGATCTTTTGGAGGCGACGCGCGATCTCTTCATGCCACTCCCGGCTCATCGATCTGGGCTCGAGGCTGTCGCTGAGCGCACGGACCAACTGCTCACGCTCCTCTACAGGGAGGGCGAGCGCGGCTTGCAGAACCTCTCGAATGGTGGAGGTCATAGTCAGTGACCGTACGACACGGACGCCGGCAACGCCACCGAGAGACACGCGGTGATGCTCTGATCTGATCTGAGCCAGGCATGGCCATTCGGTGGGTGCCAGGTACCAGGTTCGAGATCCCGAAGAAGCAGTGACGGTGGCGTATCGGGTAATCAATGTCGGAATGTCGGTCGTTAATTAAGCCGCGTGGTCGGTGTGTTGCGGCCACCAGGTGGGCCAGGGGTGATGATGGGCGTCGAGCAAGGCCGCGATGAGACGGCGGTGGGTGAAGGAGTCAGGGGCCCAGGCGGTCTGTGGCTCGGTGGAGTTGGGGGTGGATGCAATGGAGGGGGCGGAGGGAGTCGCGGACGCAGCAGAGGGGGCACAAAGAGTGGAGGGGTCGAAGGAAGCGGAGGGAACGGAGAGGTCGGAGGGAGTGGACGCAATGGAAGAAGCAGATGTGGTAGAGGGAGCGGAGATGGTAGAGGAAGTGGAGGTGGCAGAGGGAGCGGAGGGAACGGGGAGAGTGGAAGCAGGGGAGGGAGCCGGAGGGAACGGGGAGAGTGGAAGCAGGGGAGGGAGCCGGTGGGGCGTAGTCGTGGGCTTCGAGGCGGTCGACGTCGGCTTGGAGGGCGTCGTAGTCGAGCTGTGCGTCGAGGTTGCCCTCGGCATCGAGCGGCAGTACGGAGAAGGATTCATCGACGACCTGCATGGGGCTGCTGAGGCGCACGACACGGAAGGTCGCGAAGCGGACGCGTTGGCCGGCCAGCTGGGGGAGGGCTGCGTCGGGCTCGCCAGCTTGGAGACGAGCGAAGTGAACCTCGGGGAGCGAATGGATACGGCCCGCGGTGTCGAGGTAGAACACGTGACGATGGTGGAACTCGTTGCTGATGAAATCGAACATGTCGTGTACTCCGATGGGGTGTCGATGATTGACGATAATAATGGTCGGTGCGCCGTCAATGGTCGGAGTGAATTATGGACACATTTATTTGTGACTGGCGCGACCGACGTGAAACACGAAGCCAAGTCGTCCGACTCTTCGTGGCATCTCGTACTGTATGGGATCGCGTGCACGAGGGACACCGCCATCTGTCGGAGCGAGCGGTGGCGGTGTCCGGCCGGAACAAGAGGAGGCTCGGGGTGGGGGCCGACCGGGTGACCTTGAGACAAACGACTGAGCGCCCTCGAAAGGAACGACTGAATAGGAGGGCACGGATGGGGGACGGGGGGCGACCTCGAGCTGCCCGATCTATGCTGCAACAGAGGGTACGGGTACGCTCCTCGGGACAGGCGGCCGCGCTCATGGGGACGTTTCCGACGGCCACCGCGCCTGTCGGGTAGAGGCAAGTGTTGCTTCTGCTATGGCTACTGGCTCGGTTGCTTCGCCGTGTTCCTCTCCGCGCTGGCGCAGCTACTTCGTGCGATTGGTCGGTCCCTTGCTGCACGCCGGCTCGGTCGCGTCGCACGGTTGGCCGGGCGGGCCTTCACCAGAAGTGAGGACGGCAGAGCACGAAGCTCTCGAGCTCCCGACTTGTCTCCTGTCTCCTGATGGTCACGCAGCGGCGTTGGAGGCAGGCGTAGAGAGGTTGCGCGGAGCGTGGCTCAGGCGGTGAGCCTTGGAAGCAGGCAGTCACGCGACAGGCATCGAGTAGCCACGCAGGTCGTGATGCCAGCGCGCTGCGACAACCCGTAGACCGGCACCCCGTACCGTGTGGCAGTCGGCACTCCGTACCGCGTGGCAGTCGGCACGTCGTACCGTGTGGCAGTGGCGGGCTCGCCGTGGTCTTGCCCGCGTAGCCGGAAGGGGCCCCCGGTCGCGCGCAGGCGGCGACTATGGGCATCTTCAAGCACTCATTGCCTTCAATTCGCCGACGAGCACGTCCGGGGTAGGCGTCTGGCGTCAACAGGGCAAGGCTGCGGCGAGCCCGCTACTGCCACACGGTACGGCGTGCCGGTCTACGGGCGGTCGGTGCGGAGTGCCGGTACGGAGTGCTGGTACGGAGTGCCGGTCTGCAGGTTGACGTAGTGCGCTGGGATCGCGAGCTGGGTGGCCTCTCGCCTGCCTGTCGCGTGGCCGCGTGCTCCTGGGGCTCAACGCCAGCGGCACGGTCGGCGCGACCTCTCGGCACCTGGCATCAGTGGCGGCGCGTGACGGCCTGCTCGTGGGGCTCATTGCTGGCGGCACGGTCGGCGCGAGCACCCGACGTCTGGCATCAGTGGCGGCGCGTGACCGCATGCTTCTGGAACTCACCGGTCGGGGCAAGCTCTCGACGCCTGCGGTCGGAGGGCATCTCATCCCAAGCGCGGCCGTCGGTCTCGAGGTCGACCGCCGCGCCTCCTGCTGTTCGTCGGCAGGGCATCTCGAGGTCGGCCGCCGGTCTCCTGGGGTTCGTTTGGTCATCGGCCTCGCGGTCGGGCGCCGTACCTCTTGTTGTTCCATCGGCCGAGTGCCTCGAGGTCACCCCGTGCTTCCTGTTGTTCCACTGGCCGTCCGTGTTCATGGATCACTTCAGCGGTGTCGTTCGAGCACGATCGGTATCACGCGAGGTACTACCAAGAGTCGGGCGACTTGGCTTCGTGCTTACGTCACTCGCGCGAGGTACAAATAAATGTGTCCGTAATTCGCTCTGACCGTTGACGGCACTTTGGTCATGATTATCGTCAATCATCGACCCCATTGGAGTGCTGCACGACATGTTCGATTTCATCAGCAACGAGTACCACCATCGTCACGTGTTCTACCTCGACGCTAACGGCCGCATCCATTCGCTGCCCGAGGCTCACTTCGCTCGTCTTCAAGCGGGCGAGCCCGACGCAGCCCTCCCCGGGCTGGCCGGGCAGCGCGTCCGCTTCGCAGTCTTCCGCGTCGTGCGCCTCAGCGACCCCATGCGGATCGTCGACGAGTCCTTTTCCGTGCTACCGCTCGATGCCCAGGGCAACCTCGACGCACCGCTCGACTACGACGCCCTCCAAGCCGACGTCGACCGCCTCGAAGCACGCGACTATGCGCCATCCGTTCTGCCTGCTCCACCTGCTTCGCCTGCTTCGCCCGTTCCACCTGCTCCACCTGCTCCGCCTGCTCCCTCCGACACCACAGCTCTATTTACTTCCTCCAATCTCTTTGCTCTCTCCGACACCACCGCTCCCCCCACTCTCTCCGACACCACCGACCGACTCACCGCCTGGGCCCCTGACTCCTTCACCCACCGCCGCCTCATCGCGGCTTTGCTCGACGCCCACCATCACCCCTGGCCCACCTGGTGGCCGCAGCACACCGACCGCGCGGCCTGATCGCCCGAAGCGGTCTGACCGCCCAAAACAGCCTGACCAACCCAAGCAGAGCTCGAGGAGCGAGCGTATGAGCGAGCGTGCCTGGCCCACCCACGGACCACCCCCCGGCCAACCGGCGGGCCACGCAGCAAGTAGCCCTCGCCAACTCTATGAGATCGTTGATCGCCGCCTCGGTACCGTTTTCGCAGTGGTTACCGGACGAGATGTCGGGCAGCACGAGTCGACCCAAAGCGCACGACGCCCTGGTGCGCTACACCTTTAGCCGCCCGGAGGCCATGGCGATCGAGTTGCGCCACGTCCTCGACCCGGTGCTCCACCGCTTCATCGACTTCGACTCGCTCGCACCGTTACCCACTGCCGATTCCAATGAGCGGCTCGGCCAACGGATCGCGGATCTGCGTTTTTCGGTCGACGTGGTCAGGGGCAACGTTCGCACGCCGCTTCACATGGCGCTCGAGCATCAGTCGACGCTTCAGGATCTGCTGGTGTGCCGTGTGCTGGAATCCATGAGCAACATGTGGAGCCAGTGGATCGCGACGCACTCCAAGCAGACCACGGTGCCCGCGATCCTTCCCATCGTTCTCCTCCAGCACCCCGCCCGTAAGACCCCGCGCACACTCACTAGCCGTTTCTCGCTGCCGCCGACGCTGCGCCAACAACTGGGTCTCAATGTGGAGCTCGAGCTGCTCGTCGACGATCTCTCCGGCTCGGTGCTCGACGATGCACTGGCACGCCCCGGCCCACTCGCTCTGGTCGAGCTTACCCGGGCTTTGCTGTACGCCTACGAAAACCCGTCGTCGCTCACGCCAACTCGCCTGGAAACCTTGGCGCCACTGTTCGACCAGGTGCTGGACCAAGATCCCCCACTTGGCATCAAGGATATTCGTGCGCTAATGACTTATAGTACCAAAGTATTCAAGCCGGACTCACCGCTGGGTGAGCTCATCGCCGAATCCGTAAGCAAGGAGGGCAGAGAAATGTACCGCACCATCGCCGACGAACTACGAGACGAGGGCCGTGCCGAAGGTCTCGACGAAGGCGAAAAGCTGGGCCTCACCAAGGGCAAAAAGCTGGGCCGTGCCGAAGGTCTCGACGAAGGCATCGGATTGGGCCGTACGAAAGGAATGCTCGAAGGCATCGAGCTGGGTCGTACTCAAGGCGTCATACAGAGTCTCGGCCAAGCGCTGCTCGATGTGCTTCGCTATCGGGCGGTGCCCGTCTCCAAGGACCAGCGCAAGCGCGTCCTGACCATCCGGGACGAGCAGGTGCTCAAGCGATGGTTCGCGCGAGCCTTCGCGATCACCTCGGCCGACGAGCTCTTCGATGCGGGCTGATCGCCCGGCGCCTGTTGCGGATTTCCGGCCGAGCCCGAGCCGGAGCGCGCAAGCCCAAGCGCCACGCCGGAGCGGCCAGCACCAAGCCGGAGCGATCGAGTCCAAGCGCCAAGCCGGAGTGACCATGCTGGAGCGATCAAGCCAGCCATTCACGTCGCGATCATCCATCGTCGCGGATGCCAAGTCGACTGGAAACCATGTCGCCCCTGTTCGGTCCAATACTGGAACAATAACCCCCACTTGGCACGAAAGGCATTCGTGCGCTATGGATGGACATTGCTGGATGATCTGAATCGTGGATCAGATCGGAGCTCAATCCGCAAACCCTGACCTGAGTCCACAAGCAAGGAGAGCAGACCAATGTACCGAACCATCGCTGACGAACTACGAGATGAAGGCTTCCAGGAAGGCTTGAAGCTGGGTTTTGCCGAAGGTTTTGCTGAAGGTTTTGCTGAAGGGTTTGCTGCAGGGTTCGAGCGGGGCTACATCGAAGGGATCGCCCTGGCGCTGCTCAAAGAACTTCGCCATCGGGCCATGCCCGTCTCCGAAGACCAGCGCAGGCGCATCCTGAGGACTCGAGATGAGCACGTGCTCCGGGGGTGGTTCGCACGCCTCGATATGATCACCTCGGCCGACGAGCTCTTCGACGCCAACTAACGGCTGAGGGCTGAGGGCTGAGGGCGGAGGGCTGAGGGCTGAGGGCTGAGGGCTGAGGGCTGAGGGCTGAGGGCTGATCACGGATCGGTGGTCGCAAGCCCACCGACCACGCGGCCTGACGGTCGACTGGGCCCGAGCACGGGCTCGTCGCCATCGCGCTCGAGCCGCTTGGCCTCCTCGGCCCGGACCTCGTCGATGGCCTTGCCTCGTCGCTGCACGATGCGGAAACGATGTGGAAACATGTGGAAGTCGTCGAGGGCCTGTCGGGTGACGAACTCGACGTGATCCACCCGCCCGGGTGCGGGCACTTGTCCTGCGAACGCACAGACGAGGCGCGGGAGCGGGCCTACACCCGACTCGCGCGTGTCCACGAGCCCCGCAGGAGACGAACGACGATGACACACGGACGCACGAACGGCGGTCGAACGGCCGCTCGCCATCATTCCCTCGTAAACGCCCTCGCAGGGGCGGTGATCCCGGGGTTGCTCTGCATCAGCCTTAGCGCGTGCAGCGCTCTTTACGAGCAGGACCACGAGCAGGACCACGAGCAGGACCACGAGCAGGACCACGAGCAGGAGGCACCTCGGTCGGGCGAGGTCGGCGAGCTGGTCCTGGCCAACGGCAACATCCTGGTCTTCATCGACGAGGATCCCACGGACGACGTGGAGATCGCGATGATCGAGATCGCGGCGACCCCGGAGCCCGGCCGCGGCGCGATCGAGCAGATGAAGGCCGCGGGCGCGACCCCGGCCGAGCTTTGGCTGAGCGCGTCGGACGAGCAGCTCCCGCTCGCCCTGGCCGAGGCTCACGCCGGCGAGCGAGCGGAGGCGCCGCGCGCCTTCGCGATGGCCGAGCACCTGCGCGAGGCCAACGACGATCAGTTCCGCGGCTTTGCCTATGGGGGAGCCTGGGGAGACTACGACGGGTACTGCGACAACGACTTCGCCAGCGACTGGGATGCGTGGGCCGGGGCCGCGGACGCCAGCGCCTCCGGCTCGGTCGGGTTCGGCGCGACGGTCGAGCTGCTCATGGACGATGCCACGGACGCGTGGATCGGCGTGTGCAACAACACCCCGTGGGACACGGACACTACATTCTCCAAGATGAGGCTCTACCGGGACATCTCCGGGGCGCCGACATGGAGCCTGCTCAAGTGCTCCGGCCTCCCCTCGGCGAACTGGTGCACGAACATCGGGGTCCAGACGGCCAAGGCGATGCACTTCTGGAGCGCGACGACCTACGACTTCAAGGGGCAGGCGGCGTGGACGGCCGGGGTCGCGCACGACGTGATGCTGCGCGCCCGCTCGGAGTGAGTCGCCCGCTCGGAGTGAGCCTCCCGCTCGGAGTGAGCCTCCCGCTCGCGGTCGGGGACCGGGGCAGCGGCGGGCGCCGGCGACCGCCCGGCGCTCGCCACCATCGCGGGCGAGCTGATCCGCCCATCGATCACTCACCACGAGCAGAGCGTCTATGGCCCGTTCAGCGTTCAGCAGCGCCCCGCGCCCGAGCCCATACTCTCGCACGAGAGTGCCGCTAATGTCGATGAGCCGCTGCAAGAACGCCATCAGCATCAGGTGGGGTCCCGCCTCGCGGTAGGCAAAGCCCTCTGCGGCCAGATGCCCGTCCTTGCGCCAGAACACCTGCCAGTCGGCCATTCGCTTGGGCATGTCGAGCGTGCCGTCGTCTCGCACATCGGTCGAGCGCCGGCCAGTGCAAGATCTCTACTCCTCGCTGCTCGACGGTGGCGCGGGCTGGTCCGCTGGGTTCCCGTTGGCCACCTCACCTGTGCCTGGGCCTGCGCCTGGGCCCTCGCTCGTGCTCCCACCGGCGCTCCCGCCGGAGCCCCCATTGCGACCCGTGCGGGCGCGGAAGTTGTCGATCGGTGCCAGCAACTGCTGCACTCGCTGTACGCTTTGGGGGTCATCGTCGTCGAGCTCGCCGAGCACTCGGCTGGAGTGCTGAACGATCGCCTTTTGCAGGGCGATCACCGCCGAGCGTTGGTCCACCTCGGGCTCCGCGGCCCGCCCCATCGCCTTGACCATGTCGGCATACTCTTGGGCGACC
>JBCCWC010000318.1:0-10698 GCA_039194325.1 Myxococcota bacterium | reverse complement strand
TGGGCGAGCCCACTGAGCACGGCCAGTTCGACGTTGTTACGAGCATGCACCGGATCGACGATGATGGGAAGGTGTTTTGGCCCGATGACGATCGGCCGAAAGTGAGTCTGCCCGGTGCGAAATGGACCAGCGGCCCAGCGAGCGACGACTGGATCGACGGCGATCACCACGACGAAGGTGGGGCAATTCAGACGCCGGTGGGTGCCCGCTTGATAGGCTGGCCAGGCACGTTCCTTTTCGTAGTCGATGGAGAGCTGGATCTCGGGGATCAGGGCGCACAGAAGCCGTCCGGACCGAGCGTAGACCTTCAGGACGAGATCGGCGTCGAGGTTGGGGAGCTGGCTGTAGTTGTGGTCATAGGATCCAAAACGGGCGCCACGGAGTTCCACAGCGCCGAGCTTGCCGCGCAGTAGCGGGATCAGCAGTTCAGGATTGTTGCGAATCAGATCCACGAGGACCTCGTGCAGCATCGAGGGCATGGGCCCTGGTAATGCGGCTGGCGTGCCATGACCTGGAGAAGTAATTTCGCGGGGTTGGTCGTTCGAATTTTGGCAATGGCCCACCAGTGGGCCGATCGGGTGCCAGCCAGTGGGCCACCCTGCGCGCGGGATCGCGTGGGTGGGGTGTTGGCGAATTGGTTCGAACACGATGTTGCAATTGGGGGGGGTGACCGGGCGTTGGTGTGGGACGAACCCGGGCGCGATGGAGACTGTGGTCACTCGGGGGCCGCATGGCCCTGTAAACGCGCTACACCTACCCCACACATGCTCGCCGGCGTTGGGGGTCGTGGGTGCTTAGAGTGACGATTCGTCGCCGTCTGCGCGTGAGTGGGGGCCCCTTCGCGATACGCGGGCCAAGCGGCTTCGTGTGGCGGTGCATGGTGAGCCGTCTGCCGGGCGAGGGGCGCGACCAAAGCGCAGTCGAAGCAGGGCCAGGTGGCTCTCGGTCAACGGTCTGCGGCGACTCGAACTCGTTCACTTCGAGTGGCAGAGCGGGTCGTGGCAGAACGGGCCAAGAATGGCTCATTCGTGCCCAATGGCGGGGGAAATCGATGGAGCGCAACTTGGGGGATCAGAGTCCGGTGGGCCGGGATCTATAGGTCAATCGTGGACCTACGAGAGTTCGAGTGGAGCAGATCGTCGGAGCTTGGCCCCAAGCGGGCCAAGGGAACCGAGGGGCCCAAAAGACCCGAGCAGAGGCCCGAGAGGTCGACGGGGCCTGAGGGGCCGGAGCGATCCGAGAGGCCCAAGGGAGCCGAGCAGGCGCCGTCGGACACCGCGGACCGGCATATGGCGCAGATGCTGGCCAGGCTGCCCCAAGGGGGTGGGCCGGCCGGGGGGGCACCGGACACGGGCGCCGAGGAGCCCTCTGCGGCGTCTGTGGGCACGGCCGCCGATGAGGGGGCTACGCAAGCACCCTCCGATACCGCGGACCGGCATATGGCGCAGATGCTGGCCAGACTGCCCCAAGGGGGTGGGCCGGACGCGGCGAAATCGGGCCCTAGAGGCGACGAGAAGCCCTCTGTGGGGCCACCAAGCCCGGTCGACAACAAGCAGCTCTCCGCACGCTCCCCGAGCCCACCTGGCAACCAGAAGCCCCCCCCGGGCTCACCAAGCCCAACCGATGACCGACCAGCCGACCGCCCCGGCGCTCCTGACAACGCCCCCTCGGCTGCGTCGCCAAACCTCAGCAACCCCCACGGCAACCGCCCCCGCAACCGCCCCGACAAGCCCGGCATCAGTTCTTGGGGCCCACCCTTTCAAGACCTCTTCGACGCCGCCCAAAAGCCCGCCTTCCAGCCCGGTCAGTCCATCGGCCGGTATATCGTCCTCGAAGAGCTCGGCGCCGGTGCCATGGGTGCCGTACTCAAGGCCTACGACGCGCAGCTCGATCGAGCCATCGCGATCAAGCTGCTGCATACCGAGGGTAACCAAGACGACACCGCTCGACTTCAGCGAGAGGCCCAGGCACTCGCCAAGCTCTCGCACCCCAACGTGATCCAGGTGCACGACGTCGGCGAGATCGACGGGCAGACATTCATCGCCATGGAACTGGTCAAGGGTCAGACCCTGCGGGAGTGGATGGAGGAGCCCGAGCAGCCCCGACCGTGGCGAGAGTGCCTCAACGTCTATGTACAAGCTGGCGCCGGCTTGGCCGCTGCCCACGACGCAGGGCTCATCCACCGCGACTTCAAGCCCGACAACGCCATCGTCGACGCCAAGGGCCAGGTGCGCGTGCTCGACTTCGGCATGGCCCGGCGGACCCTGCGGACCCACGGCACCACAAATGCGCAATCCGAGCACCACGACGATCGCCCCGCCGACCTCGCGGCCAACGACCTCGCGCTGGAAGCTTCGATCACCAACCCGGGCACGATCATGGGCACCCCGCTCTATATGCCCCCGGAGCAGTGGCGGGGGGAGGAAGCCGGTCCCCATAGTGATCAGTTCAGCTTCTGCGTCGCGCTCTACGAGGCCCTCTATGGCGCGCGCCCGTTTGCCGGCAAGACGATCTACGAGTTGATGGACACGATCGCCGAGGGACGGATCGCGCCACTTGATTCGAAGGGGCCGGTGGTTCCCTCCCGCGTGCGCAACATCGTGGTGCGCGGGCTGTCCCCCGATCACGAGCAGCGGTGGCCCTCTATGGACGATCTGCTCACCGAGCTGCGTCAGCTCGCCGCGCCACCCGGTCGCCGGTATATGGCCCGCGCCGTCGCGGTGGGCCTGGCCGCGATGGCGGGAAACGCTGGTTTTTTGGGCTACCTGGAGATGAAGGACCGCTGCACCGGGGCCCTCGCCCAGATGGACGGCATCTGGGACGAGTCTCGCCGGCAGGCGGTCGAGACTGCGATCCTCGGCACCGAGCTCTCCTACGCCCCAGGCACCTGGACGCGCGTGGAACAGCGGCTTGATGACTATGCCGACGCCTGGACAGACAAGCACACCGAGGTCTGCGAGGCCACGAGTGTGCGCGGTGAGCAATCCGAAGAGGCCATGCGCCTGCGAATGCGGTGCCTCAGCAAGCGCCGCACTTCACTCCGCGCCTCGGTCGACGAGTTGACCAACGCCAACGCCAAGACGGTGGAGAATGCCGTTGAACTCGTCGCCGGCCTGCCAACACTGACCCTCTGCGACGACCTGACTCGGCTGGAACAGCAAGACCAACTCATGCCCCCGCCCGAAGACCCCGACGTGGCCGCCGAGGTCGAGGTTCTGCGTGAGCGTTTGGCCGATATCAAGGCGATGAGAGAGGCTGGCCGCTACGTCGAGGCTCTCGAGATGGTCGAGCCGGTGATGAAGCGGGCCGAGGCGCTGAACTACCCTCCATTGCTTGCCGAGGCCCTCTATGGGAGGGGTGTGCTACGAGACCGCAACGGCCAGTACGTCGAAGCAGAGGGAGACCTTCGTGAGGCCCATACGCTCGCGGTGGAGTTCCACCACGACCCGATCGCCCTCGACACGACCCAGGCGTTGACCTTTGTGGTGGGCTATCAGCTTGCCCGACATATCGAGGGTCGACAGTGGGGAGAGATGGAGGCACTACCCCTGGCCCTGCGCAGCGATGACCAGCTCGAAGAGGCCAATAGTCTAAACAAATTGGGCGTAGTATTTGCGGCCCAGGGGGATTATGAGAGTGCTAGGAATTACCATGAGCGCGCTCTCGCGATAAAGAAGACGATTCTGGGCTCTGAATCTCTCTCTGTGGCATCGGGCCACGATTTGCTGGGTCGTACCCTTCGTGGGCAAGGGGATTACGAGAACGCCAGGATTCATCATCAGCATGCTCTTGCGATAAAAGAGATAGAACTGGGTCCTCAGCATCCCGATGTGGCCACAACTCTGGATGGCTTGGGTCTTGTTCTCTTTATTCAAGGGGATTACGAGAATGCTAGCGTTTATCATCAGAGTGCTCTGATCATAAAGGAGGCGAGCCTGGGCCCTACCCATCCTGATGTGGCTCTGAGCCTGAGGAATCTGGGCAATGTATTTATGGCACAAGGGGATTATGAGAGTGCCGAGACCTCTCATCGCCGTGCCCTAGAGATACAGAAGAAGGCGCTGAATCTTGAGCATCCTGATGTGGCTTTGAGTTTGATGAACTTGGGCAACACATTTGCTGCGCAAGGGGATTATGGGAATGCCAGCTTCTTTTATCAGCGCGCTCTTGAGACACAAGAGAAGGCGCTAGGCTTCGACCATTCTGATTTGGCTTTGACTTTGTTGAATCTGGGCAATGTATTTTCGTGCCAAGGAGACTATGAGAATGCACGGATTCACCTTCAGCGTGCGCTGAAGATACAGGAAAACGCCTTGGGCCCAGAGCATCCCGATGTGGCGGCAAGCTTGGGCGGTCTCGGTGTTGTGCTTAGGATGCAAGGGGATGTGGACCAGGCTCGACTTCACCATCAGCGCGCGTTGGCGATATATGAGAAAGCGCTAGGGCCCGACCACCTTTATGTGGCCCAGAACCTGAACAACCTGGGCCTCGTGTTTTACACGCAAGGGGACTATGAGAACGCGCGGATTCACTACCAGCGAGCGCTAGCGACATTGGAGAAAGTACTAGCGCGCAACCATCTCAATCTTGCTCCAAGCTTGGGTAATCTAGGCATTGTGTTTTATGCTCAAGGAGACTACGAGAACGCGCGAGTTTACCACCAGCGTGCGCAGGAGATATTGGAGAAGGCTCTAGGTCCCGACCATCCCAATGTGGCTTACCCACTGGTGGGGCTGGCCGAAGTGGCTCTCAAGATTCGCGACCTCGCGTCCGCCCGCGCCTATGCCGAGCGGGCGGTCTCGATTCGCAAAGCGTCAGAAGTAGGGCACCAACTGCTCGCAGAGGCCCGTTTCGTGCTCGCCCGCGCCCTGTGGAGCGAACGAAGTGAGCGGGCTCGAGCCCGCTCACTCGCCGAACAAGCTCGGGATGCGTTGGTCGCCGCCGAAGGCCCCGGCAACTCCGACGTCGAACTCGACGAAGTCGACGCCTGGCTCGCCACCCACCGCGTCAAGTAGACCCGCCCACCACCACGACCAACCACCGAACTCCACCACCGCCCAACCCTCTCGTCATCGCACAACACGACCGCCGTAGCGTCCCAACTGCCCGCCCAGGCCCGCTTCGTCCTCACCCGAGCCCGTCACGGACGGCCACGAGCCCGCACACTCGCCGAGCAGGCCCGAGAGGCCCGTGGCTGCCGCCGAAGGTCCCGGCGGATCCAACGTCGATCTCGACCAAATCAACACCTGGCTCGCCACCCACCGCGTCAAGTAGACCCGCCCCCACCACCACCGGACCACCGAACTCGACCACCACTATACCGATTCGTCATCCCACAACACGACCACGGTGGCGCCCCAACTGCTCGCCGAGGCCCGCTTCGTACTCGCCCGCCCCCTGTGGACCAAGCAGCACGATCGCTCACGAGCCCGCACACCCGCCGAGCCAACCCGCAATGCCTTGGCCACCGCCCAACACCCCGGCAACTTCAACGTCGACCTCGACGAAGTCAACGCCTGGCTGGCCACCCACCGCGTCAAGTAGACCCGCCCGCCCCCACAACCGACCGACCACCGAACTCCACCACCACCGGACCGTCTCATCATCCCACAAAGCGACCACCGTGGCACCCCAACTGGTCGCCGAGGCCCGATTCGTGCTCGCCCAGGCGCTGTGGAGCAAGCGGCAAGAACGGAAACGAGCCCGTGCACTGGCCGAGCAAGCCCGCGACGCCTTGGCCGCCGCCCAAGGCCCCGGCCAATCCGACGTCGACTTCGAAGAGGTAGACGCCTGGCTGGCCACCCACCGCCTCAATTAGACCTGCTCACCCCCACGACCGACGTCCCACCGAACTCGACTACCACCCGGCCGTCTCGTCATCGCCCAACGCCACCACCATAGCGCCCGAACTACTCACCGAAGCCCGCCTCGTGCTCGCCCGGGCCCTCTGGACAAAGCGGCACGAGCGGCCGCGAACTCATGACTTGGCCGAGCAGGCCCGTGGAGCCTTGGCCGCCGCGCGACGCCCCGGCGAATCCGACGTCGATCTCGACCAAGTCGACGACCATCTCGTCATCGTGCGAGGTACATATGATGAAAATTTGGGCACGCTGCCGTCGTGCCGGTCAGCCGGTCGCCGGAACCCGGGCGATGAGCTCCGCCATGCAGACGCAGCAGGCCCTGAGAGGCGTTCAGGGCGTTCAGACGAGAGCTCGAGGGCTGGCCCGCGTAGCGTGGAGGGGGCCCACCAACGCGCATGCGGCGACGATGCGGTACTTCAAGCGGCAAGAGACTTCATCACCGGTGAGCATCGGCGGGGAGGGCTCCACGCGTTGAACAGGGCCAATCCGTCTCCGCTCACAGACCGATTTCCAGGCGAGCAACATACATAGAAGCTCCGCCGACTGAACATCTCTATATCCCTCCGCTACGAATGCATGACGACTTCGCTGTCTGTGTCGCCCGAGCGGGCTTGCAAGGATCTGTGTGACTTGGTTCCACTCAACAATAAGTTCGTATTAATTCGCTATGAGCCGTTGACGGTGTCTTCATCAGCACTATAGTCGGTTATCGACAGTCCAATCGGAGTTCACAACATGTGCGACTTCAATCTCAACGAGTTCCACCATCGCACGTCTTCTGCCTCGATGCCGACGATCGCATCCATCCGATCCCGGCGTACCAATACGATCGCCTCCAAGCTGGCTACCCCGACGCGGCTCTCCCTCAACTGGCTGGCCAGCGCGTTCGCTTCGCGACCTTCCATGTCGTCCACCGCTCCGACCCCATGCGGATCGCCGACGAGACCTTCCACGTGCTGCCGCTCGACGCCAAGGGCAACGTCGACGCGCAGCAGGACTACGACGCACTCCAAGCCGACGTCGACCGCCTCGAAGCCAACGACTACGCTCCACTCGAGTCCACCGAGGCATCCGAGCCCACTGAGCCACTTGAGCCCACCGACATCGCCGACACCACCGAGTCCCTGACCTCCTGGGCTCCCGATCCCTTCACCCACCGCCGCCTCATCGCGGCTCTATTCGATGCCCACGAGCAGCCCTGGACCTCGTGGTGGCCGCAAAGCCCCGACCGTGCGGCCTGACCCAAGCAAGCGCACCCCTTTGACTCGACGTGTGGGCCGCGGTCCAGTGCTGGGACAGGTCGATCCACATGCCCTCGTGCACCGGAAGCTCTTGCAGGAAGGGCTCGATCTCCGGCTCCTGGTCGAGGTGGGTAGCAACGGTATCGCACCCTGGAGCTATGCTACGGTCATCGACGGGCTGGAGGCGGCGCTGCATGTCTACGCGCAATCTGCTCACGAGACCACTCTCGACGTACGCGTGATGCGAGGTACCCAATGGCTGGATTTCGAGTACTTCTTCGTACGGTAGTGGGGCTAGCGGCGGTGGCCTGCGCCGCGGTCAGCTGCTCGTGTCGCGACCGGGTGGTTGGCGACGAACCATTGGGATACGGCGAGCCCGCTTGTCTTTGGATCGCGAGCCCTCGCGGTTTTTATGCGGACGGGAGTCTCTCCAAGATCCTCGACCACGAAAACAACCGTACGGGTACCGTGTGTCTGTGCCTGACACAAGACGAGTACGATAGCCTGGGCGATCGGCTGTCGCGTCGCGGTATGCCCGAGCCGGGGACGCTGCTTGAGGAGTTCAACGAACTGGCCTATGAGGAGTGCAAGCGGCTCGCGTCCATTGACGATTTCGTCGACGACGAGTGCCTTGAGTACTACGAGACCAGGGAATGGCTCAAGGACATCTACTGGTCGGAGCCTCCGTTCGACAACGCCACGCCGCCAGGCTTTTCGTGCATCGAGTCTTAGCCCTCGATGCCCACGAGCAGCCCTGGACCTCGTGGTGGCCGCAAAGCCCCGACCGTGCGGCCTGATGCCAACGAAGCTCGCGAGCGGCGGTGCGAGCGTGGGGCGGCATGGGGGCGAGGCAGAAACGGCGCTGCAAGCGTGCGAGCGTGTTGCGGAGAATCAGAAACGGCGCTGTAGGCGCGTGGAGGCGTCTGGGCGGCTCAGAAACGGTACTGCAGGCGTGTGTTGGCGATTGTGGGGGCCAGAAACGGCGCTGCAAGCGCGTGGAGGCGTCCGTGCGAATCAGAAACGGCGCGGCAGGCGTGGAGCGGCGTTCTCGCAGGCCACCAAAGGGCGCAGCAGGCGTGCATTGGCGTTCGTGTGAGGCAGGAACGGCGCTGCAAGCGTGAGGCTGTATCCGTGCGAAGCAGGAGCAACCCCGCGAGCCTCGCAGCGGCGCTCGATCGAGGTTGCAACGGCGACGCAGAGCTTGCGGTGGCGATCGATCGAGGTTGCAACGGCGACGCAGGCTCGCCGGTGGCGATTCTGGCTGATTGCAACGTCAATGCAGACCTCGCGATGACGATTCTGACTGTTGGCGACGGCGATGCAGAGCTCGCGGTGGCGATTCCGTTCGGTGGCAACGCCGACGCAGGCTTGCGGTGGCGATTCAGGTCGGGCGAAACGGCGACGCAGAGCTCGCAGCGGCGATCGATCGTGGTCGCAACGGCGATGCAGAGCTCGCAGTGGCGATCGATCGAGGTTGCGACGGCGATGCAGGCTCGCCGGTGGCGATTGTCGCTGGTTGCCACGGTGACGCAGGTTTGCGATGACGATTCCAGCTGGTCGTCACAGCGACGCAAGTCTCCTGATGACGATTCCGGCTGGTCGTCACGGTGACCCAGGCTCGCGATGTCGATTCCGCTCTGCGCTCTACGAGCGCGAGGACGCGAGGGCGCGATCCTGTGCCGGGCATTCGGCCCCCGCGTCCCCCATGCCCAGTGACCCGACGTGCTCGACGTTTGACTCCACCTCATCGTCGGTCGATGCTCGTGACCCATAGCTCGACAAGGATGCTCCGATGAACAAGATGCTTCGCCATCAGCTGCACGCACCAACGGCGAGACCGAGGTCGAGATCCCGACCGAGCCCGTCGCCGAGGTCGACGACCCGGCCGACGGCCCGAGCGACACGTAGAGGCGGCCGGGGGGATCCATCCGGCATACCGGGGTGCCATCGCGCAGCGCGACCGTGGTGCAGCCACCCACAGGACTGGCCGTACCGTGAGTCCGATCCGATGGCTTGGCGCTCCGCCTACGGCCGTCACATACAGGAGAAGTCGGGCAGCTTAGCGTTGGCGTTGCTCGCCACGGGCCGCACGATGTTGTTCTTCCAGTTGCCCGCCTCGTCGATCTCCTCGCACGTGTTGGAGACCGCCTCGGGGTAGTAGGTCATCGCGAGCCGGTAGCACTCTTCGAGCGCGGCGTCGTTGAATGCATCCTTGAGCTCGGGAGGGAACTCGGCGATGGCATAGGGCGCGTCCTTGTCGATGCACAGGCACGCGGTCCCCGAGCGGTCGTGCACGGGATCCCAGATCGCCGGGGTGGAGCCGTCCGCCAATGTTGCTCGCGCCCCGGCCAACCATACGCAGGCAGGCTCCGTCTGTGGCTCCGCGGCATCTTCACTCAGGGGCTGACGAGCGCAGTTGCACGCTGCAGCCGCGCCCAGCCCGGCTAGAGCACACACCGCACTCAAGACACGAAGCTCAGCTCGAAGTCCAGCCATTGGGTTCCCCTGATGATGCGCACTGAGATCGATGTTGCCGCCGCTCCCTCTGCATAGATGCTCAGCGCTCGATCGAGTGAGTCGATCACCTGACCATCGATGCTCTCGAGCCAGTCGCCGGAGCGTAGGCCCAGCGCCCAAGCGACGGATCACGATCGCACCGAGACGAGTTCGAACCGACGAGTCTTGGCATCGAACCGCAGCCGCGTGCTCTCATCGAGGAGCAAGCCTGGGTCCTGATAGAGCATACGGGCAAGCCCGGCGTCCCCGGCTGAAAGGGAGTCAGATCCGCATAGTACGCCATGATCAGCCACGTGCTCGTTCACGGGGGCCGAGGCTTGCCCGGCAGCGCGCGGGACTCTCGATGGATGAGCCACACCTTGGGCCAACACGCTCGCGCCATACGTATCGAGATGCCCGGCTTTGGCGGCACGACCCTGGCAACGGGGCCCTCGCCCAGCGTGGAGTCACGCGGGCGCTTCGTGGTCGATTGCATCGATGCCTTGGCGCTACACCAACCGATCCTCGTGGGACACTCGATGGGAGGCGTGGTGGCGACCATGGCGGCTATCCTGGCGCCCAAGCGCATCGCGGGGCTCGCTCTGCTCTCGTCGCCCGGGCTCCGGGTGCATCGCGGACTCCGTCAGTTTCCGCGCAGGCGGATGAGTGCGCTCCTTCGGGTTCCCGGGGTGCCGTTCGCGCTACGCAAGCGACGGCGCCGGTAGAACGCGTGGCCGTGACGGCCCGCCCGCCCGCTCAGCAAACAGGGCAGTCGGGCGGGTCAGAGCGGGTCGTCAAACTCGACAGCGGCCCCGTTCGGCGTGGTCGTCACGATCGCTACGACTCGAAGACCTCGTCGAGGTGCTCCGCAGTGGCAGCGCGGTGGAGCCACTGGCGTAGGGTCTTCTGGTTGCGACATTGGTTGATACGCTCGTGTACGGCGGGGTTGGAGGACAGCCCCCGTGCTTGCAGAAGCATGGTCAATGCAGCCACTTGGCCCTCGCGCTTGCCTTCGAGACGGCCCTTGCGCTCCCCCTTACGTTCGCCCTTCAGAAAGCCCTTGCGTTCGCCCTCCAAAAGCCCTTTCCACTCGCCCTCCA
>JBCCWC010000317.1:0-10769 GCA_039194325.1 Myxococcota bacterium | reverse complement strand
GACCTTCTCCGCCCAACCCCGCTCCCCCAGCACCTTGGTGATCGCCGCGGTCAGCGTCGTCTTTCCGTGGTCCACGTGGCCGATCGTGCCGATGTTCACGTGGGGCTTGTCGCGAACGAACTTCTCCTTGGACATGACCTTGATTCTCCGGGGCTCTTTTGCGTTGCTGAACGTCTTGGGGTGAACACTTGGGGGTGAGGGCTCGTCGCCGCGGTGGGCGTCGTCAGTACCCTCGGAGCTTCTTGACGATGGTGTCCTGCAGGTCGGCCGAGACCTCGGCGTTGTGACTCAGATGCATCGTGTAGCTCGCACGACCCTGGGTCGCAGAGCGCAGTGCGGTAGCATATCCGACCATCTCTGCCAAGGGGACCTCGGCCCGAACGATCTGGGTCTCGGCCGCCCCGCCGGGGGCAGACTCGATGCCCACCACGTGACCCCGTCGTCCGTTCAGGTCGGAGACCACGTTGCCGGTGAAATCCTGGGGTCCCACCACCTCGAGGGACATCACCGGCTCGAGCAGCGTGGGTCGACCGGCCTCCATCGCCTCCATGTACGCCATCGACGTCGCGGCACGGAAGCTGGACTCGCTGGAATCATTGTCGTGCGCCAGCGCATCCACGAGCGTGGTTTTCACGTCCTCGACGGGGTAGCCCAGCAGGGCCCCGCGGGTCTGCGCATCGTTCACACTCTCGGCGACCGCCGTCAGGAATGCGCGGGGCAGCCGCGGCTTGCCGTCGGGCATGGGCTGGAGCGCATCGATAAAGGCGTTACCCACCCCGCGCTCGGCCGGCTCGAGCCGGATCTTGACCCGGGCGTACTGCCGCTTGCCCCCGATCTCCCGGTCGTACTCGAGCTCCCGCTCGATCACCGTGCCCAGGGTCTCGCGGTAGGCGACCTGCGGCTTGCCCACGTTGACGTCGAGGCGGCGCTCTCGCAGCAGCCGGTCGATGAGGACCTCAAGGTGAAGCTCACCCTGCCCGCACACGAGGGTTTGCCCCGTCTCGGGATCCTCACGCACCTTGAAGCTCGGATCCTCTCGCTGGAACCGCGTCAGGGCCTCGTCGAGATCCTTTTGGTCGCCGGCCGTCTTGGGCTCGATCGCGCGGAAGATGACCGGCTCGGGGATCTGCATCCCCGACAGCACCACCCGCTGCGCGTCGGAGGCCAGCACCAGGGTGTCCCCGGTGGCGGTGAACTTCAGCCCCACCGCGGCCGCGATGTCGCCCGGGCCCACCTCCTCGATCTCCTGGGTCTTGTTGGCGTGGATCTGCAGGACTCGCTGCAAGCGCTCCTTGCGAGCCCGGGTGACGTTCCAGATCGCGTCCTTGAGCTTGGCCGTGCCCGAGTACACCCGAAAGAACACCAGCGGCCCACGATGCGGGTCGTAGATGACCTTGAAGGCCAGCGCCAAAAAGGGGTCGCCATGGATCGGGCGCCGCGAGACCGCCTTGGCCTCACCGGCGTCTTCGTCCGCGTCCACCGGCATCGCCTCCACGGGCGGCAGATCGCGCGGCGAGGGCAGGTAGTCGACGATCGCGTCCAGCAAGGGCTGCACGCCCTTGTTCTTGAGCGACGAGCCGCACAGCACGGGCACCCCCTTGCCCGCGATGGTGACGCGGCGTAGGCCCTCGCGGAGGGTCTGCGCCGGGATATCGGTGCCCGCGTCGCTGAGGAACAGGTCCTCGAGCTCCTCGTCGACCTCGGCGACCGCTTCGACCAGGGCGGCCCGAGCCTCGGTGGCCCGGGAAAGCTCGGGGTGGTCGGCGCCGATCGGCTCGACCTCCACCACCTCGCCGTGCTCGCCGGCGAACCGCAGCACCCGCATCTCCAGCAGATCGATGACCGCACTGAACTCGCTCTCGAGACCGACGGGCAGCTGCAGCACGATCGGGTGCGCGCCTAGCCGGTCGCGGAGCATGCCCACCGTCAGATCGAGGGTGGCCCCGATCCGGTCGAGCTTGTTGACGAAGGCCACGCGGGGCACCCGATAGCGGTCGGCCTGGCGCCAGACCGTCTCCGACTGGGGCTCGACCCCCGAGACGGCGTCGAACACCGCCACCGCCCCGTCGAGCACCCGCAGCGAGCGCTCCACCTCGACGGTGAAGTCCACGTGCCCGGGGGTGTCGATGATGTTGATCCGATGCTCGCGCCACTGGCAGGTCGTCGCGGCCGCGGTGATCGTGATCCCCCGCTCTTGCTCCTGCGGCATGTAGTCCATCACCGCCGCGCCGTCGTGAACCTCGCCGATCCGGTGGGTGATGCCGGTGTAGAACAGGATCCGCTCGGTGGTCGTGGTCTTGCCCGCATCGATATGCGCCATGATCCCGATGTCTCGGGTCTGGACGATGTCTTGCAGGCTGGCCATGGAACAAGGAGTGGCGGCGAAGAGTGCCGAAACGGGCAAGGGGCCGCGTCGGGTGCCATCCATCCCCAACCGGGGTGGGTGTGGCACGCGAAGGGCCCTGGTTGACGAGCTCGGCCACGAGCGGCCGGTCGCCGGGACGCAGGCGTCATGAGCACCACGAGGGTGCACATGCGACCGCACGAAGCTTTTCTGCTCGGAAGGGTGAGGTAGGGTCTCCGGGCGTTGGCGTCTTACCAACGGTAGTGGGCAAAGGCCTTGTTGGCCTCGGCCATCTTGTGGCTGTCCTCGCGCTTCTTGACCGCGGTCCCGCGGTTTTGCGCGGCGTCGAGCATCTCGTTGGCGAGGCGCTCGCGCATGGTCTTCTCGGGGCGGGCCCGCGCCGCCTTGATGAGCCAGCGATAGGCCAGGGCCTGGCTGCGCTCGGGGCGGACCTCGACGGGCACTTGGTAGTTGGAGCCACCCACACGGCGAGCACGAACCTCCAGCCGCGGGCGGGTGTTGGACACGGCCTTCTCGAACACCTTGATGGGGTCGTCCTTGGTGCGCTCCGAGATGATCTCGAACGCGCCGAACACGATCTTCTCGGCGATCGACTTCTTGCCGTCGAGCATGATGCCGTTCACGAAACCCGCCACCTGCCGGTTGATGTCGGCGGGGTGGTCCGTGTACCGGATGTCGAGGACCGGGCGGGGCTTGCGGGTGACCGTTTTGCGGGACATGAGGAGCGTCCTTGGGCCTACTGTCCTTGGCCTACTTGGGCCGCTTGGTGCCGTACTTGGACCGGCGCTGGCGTCGACCCTGGACGCCGGTGGTGTCGAGGGTGCCACGCACCACGTGATAGCGAACACCGGGGAGATCTTTGACGCGACCGCCACGGATGAGCACCATCGAGTGCTCCTGGAGGTTGTGCCCCTCGCCCGGGATGTACGACGTCACCTCGATGCCGTTGCTCAGGCGAACGCGGGCGACCTTGCGCAGCGCCGAGTTGGGCTTCTTGGGAGTGCTGGTGTACACGCGGACGCACACGCCACGCTTTTGCGGACATTCCTTGAGCGCCGGCGCCGTCTTCTTGGCGAACTGCTGCGTGCGTCCCTTGCGGACCAACTGCTGAATCGTCGGCATGCGACTTCCTCGGAGACCTTCTTGACTTACTCGGCTTCGTGATGCGGCGCGGAGACCTAGGGCGCGGTGCCTTCCGCGAGGACGGAGGCGTGTACCCGGTTTCGAGCCCGCGATCAAGAGCACGAGCCGAATTGCCCCGGCTTTAGGGCCGCGGAGCAAGGGCGGGCGAGTATAGACGGGACGTGGCTCTTTACAAGCGGCAGCGGCGGCGGACCCTCACGGGCCTGCGGCCCGCCGCGGGCCGCCGGCCAATGCCGCCGCCATGGCGGATTATGTAGTCAGGAGTACACTTACTGCATCAGCGCCCGATCTACGCGGGATCAATGAACGCCGGGCTGGGGGTCGAGTTGGCATAAAGCTTGATGGTTTGCTCAGCATGCTGCGCCCCCTGCTTCGCCTCTGCGTCCTGCTCGGCCTCGCGATCACCTTCATCGCCGCGTTTCCGGCCCATGCCGCCGCTTCGACCTGCGATGACCAGCTGACCGAGTTGAGCAACATGGAGGCCGCACTTGCCCAGTTCGAGCAAGCGGTCGCCACCGGGGAGGCCCAGCGAGATGCGCTGCGGGCCGAGGCCCACACCCTCGCCCTGGCCATCGCCGACAAGCACCGCGAAGGAGCCGAGCCGGCCGTGATCGATCGCATGCAGACCCAGCGCCGGGAGGTGCTGGCGGAGCTCGAGCGCCGGGAGGCGCTGACTCCCGTCATCGTGCAGCAGCGCGATGCTCTGGTCCATGCGGTCGACACGGCACGGCGCGGCTACATCACCTGCGTGGAGGCGTCGATCGACGGGTGACCGGGTCGCACATCGAACCCGGGCCCATGGGCCGGTGGGGTGACCCATCGGCCCTTCTTTGGTTCTCTTTTCATGCCCGGATGCTCGCCACGGGCGCTCAGAGCTCGACATCCGCCCACAGGATCGACAGATCCAACACGATCGCATCGAAGGGCTCGGCACGCACCTGCTGCTCGTCGGCGACCGTCTGCAGCGTGACCCAGTGTTCCTGCTCGAGGCGCAAGATCTCGAGCGTACGCAGCAACGGATTGACCAGCCACACGTGAACCACACCCCACCCGGCGTAGATCGGCAGCTTGCGCGCACGATCGGTCTTCTCGGTAGACGGCGACAAGACCTCGCAGACCCAGTCGGGAGCGACCTCGAGATAGGGCGCGTTGGGCACCGCGCTCATCGTCGTCCGGCGCCAGCCAGCCAGATCGGGCACCAAGATCTGGGCACCGAGGTGGAGCTCGGGCTCATCGAGGAGGATCCAGCCTCCGGGGCCCCCCTTGCCTCGCTTAAAGGGAGGGCCGAGCTCTTCGCCCAGCGCCGAGGCAGCCGCCGCGTGCGGAATGGCGGGGCGAGGCTGGAGGACCAGCTCGCCGTCGAGGACCTCCGCGACCATATGCTCGGGCGCGGCGAGCACATCCTCATAGGTCGCGCGATGACGCCCTGCATCCGGCATGACCCCAACACAATAGCGGGGCCCGGATACGCGCGTATTCCGCATGCCCGAACGCGCTCGCTCAGTGTAGAGCTCGCATCACGACTCAGAGCTGGACATCCGCCCACAAGCTCGACAGATCCAGCACGATCGCATCGAAGGGCTCGGCACGAACCTGCTGCTCGTCACGGAAGGTTTGCAACGTGACCCACCGCTCCTGGTGCAGACGCAGCACCTCTAAGGTACGCAGCAACGGGTTGACCAGCCAAACGTGGCGTACGCCCCACCCCGCATAGATCGGAAGCTTGCGTGCACGATCGGTCTTCTCGGTGGATGGCGACAAGACCTCGCAGACCCAATCGGGAGACACCTCGAGATAGGGCGCGTTGGGCATGGCGCCCATGGTCGACCGCCGCCAGCCCCCCAGGTCGGGCACCACGATGTCTCCACCAAGATGGACCTCCGGCTCATAGAGAAGGATCCAGCCTCCGGGCCCGCCCTTGCCTCGCTTGAAGGGAGGGCCGAGCTCTTCGCCCAGCGCCGAGGCAGCTGCCGCGTGCGGAATGGCGGGGCGAGGCTGGAGGACCAGATCGCCGTCGAGGACCTCCGCTATCATATGCTCGGGCGCGGCGAGCACATCCTCGTAGGTCGCGCGATGACGGCCTGCATCCGGCATGAGCCTTAGGATAGCCGAGCCTAGCCGGGCCGGGGTGGCGCGCTGCCCGCTCAACTGAGATCGCGCGCCAGCTCGGTGAAGAGCTCGTCCGACAGCAAGTAGAACGCCCAGTCGCGCTCGACCCGCTCGACGTCTCGCCGCTGCTGGAAGAGCACCAGATCGTCCAGCTCGCCCTGGTACCAGCCCCACAAGAAGCGCACCCGCATGGGGTCGAGGTTGCGGCGACGCAGGATCGCGACCACCTCGTCGGTCTCCAGATCGTCAAACTCGTCGATGAACGCCTCGGCCTCGTCGATGAGCGTGCCTATGTATGCGGCCCCGCTCTTGGTCAGCCGATAGCGACCCCGCTTGCGGTCGATCTCCACATACTCGTCGATCACCAGGCGCTCCAGCACGCCATCGAGCGGCTGGTAGGCGTGGGGTAACACCACCGGCAGCTCGATCCCGCCATCGTCAGCGGATAGATCGAGCTTCTTGAGCAGGTAGATCCCGGCGTAGGTGAGCTTGTCGTCCTCAGTGATCATCGCTGGTGCCACGAGTGTGCGCGTAGGCGGATCTGGGTGCGCCCGTCGTCGTGAACGTCGAGCCACGAGAGCACGTCGCCATGGGCGTAGTGCAAGTGGCGAAGGGCGTCGAGCGACTCGGGTCGCTCGACCGACGCGGAGCGAGGATTGCACAGCGCGAGCACCACGTCTGAGGGCTCGCGGGGGAGCGCGGGCAGGTGGGCCCGCAAGAAGGCGCCCAGCGGCGCGAGGACTGTCAGCGGCTCGCCGCCCGCCGGGTCGGGCACGTCGAGTTCCAGCTCGATCCCGGGCCCCTCGGGCTGCTCGTCGGCGCTGTGCAGCGCCAACACCAGCGCCGCAGGCAGATCGATACGCGTGCCATCGTCGGCCTCGAGCACCAACCCCGGAGCCACAGCCACGCCGTAGCCCTCGAAGTCGAGATCGGGCTGGTCCCGGCGCCGGCCCTGGGCGTCGACGTGAAGGTTGAGCAACACGAGGGGATCGAGCCGAGGCAGCGGGACCTGAGCCAAGCGCTCGAGACCCTCGCTCATCATGACCTCGACCCCTTCCTACCCATCGCGGGGACCAGCCTAAGCGGTCAGGCGCACGACCCGCCCCTTCGGAGATCCGCGCCGCCCAAAGCGGCCCCCCCCGAAGCTCCGTGAACGCGAGGGCGAGGACCGGGGCGTGCTCGACGACGAGGGCTTGCTCCCGCCAAAGTTGTTGCCCTTGCGCCCGTAGGTACGACCCGACTGGCTGTTCTTGCCCGAGCGGAATTTCTCGGGGTTCTTTTGTCGGTACGAGTCGCGATGCGACGTCAGGGCACCCCGCCGTTGCGGGGACGTGACGTAGCCCTGGGTGTAGACCGGCCGATAGCCCGGCGAGAACGCCCGGCTGATCATGCTGCCCACGACCATGCCGGCCGCGATGTCCCACATGGGCGAGCGATAGCCGGCGTAGTGACCATGACCCGACAGCTGGTACTGCGCCTTGTCGGTACCGGTGATGTCACGGCGAATCGTGAAGATCTTCTCGCCCTCGGCGACCTGCCCGTTGGCGTCTTGGTCGAAGAACCCGGTGACCTCCTGGGCCTTTTCGTCGAGATCGACCACCGACACGCTGATGACCTCGTCGCCGGTGTAGATCTCGTTGACCTTTTGCTCGAAGTCCTCGGGCCCCTCCGCCTCGCGGTACGCTTTGCCCACCGCGTCCCAGTCGATGTCGACGTTGGTGTTCTGGGTGGTGACCCAACGGTCGGTGCCCCGGGAGCCCGAGTCGTTGCAGGCGGGTACACCCACCAGCAACGCGGCCACGGCGGCCAGTCCCATCGCCCGGTGGCCCACAGAGCCTCGTCTTGATTCGCTCATCTGGGACAGCAACCTAAGCCCATCCGAGCGCGCGTCAACCGACGCGGACCGCCGGGCAACGCGGATGGACCCTTGGACCCCTCATCACTGGCCCCACGCCCTTGCGGAGCACGCGCATGAGCGTCTCTCCGTCCTCCGGCCGATGAGCCGCCGTCGATCCCGGGAGGTCCACCTTCTCCCGTGACGACCGCGCACGAACGCCGGACCAGCGGCGCGGATCCGGCGTTCATGCGATCGAGCCGCGCGTGCCCTACTCGGTCACGTTGACCACGTCGCGCTCCGACTGCCGCCGCGCAATGGGCTCGGCGGCCAGCTCTTCGGGCGTCAGATCATCGGACTGCACGTGCAGCCGCTCATAGACCCCCAGGCCCGTCCCCGCGGGGATGAGCCGCCCCATGATCACGTTCTCCTTGAGCCCGCGCAGGTAGTCGACCTTGCCCTGTAGGGCCGCCTCGGTGAGCACCTTGGTGGTCTCCTGGAACGACGACGCCGAGATGAAGCTCTCGGTCGACAGCGACGCCTTGGTGATCCCCAACAGCAGCGCCTGCCCGGTGGCGGGGGTGCCCCCCAGCGAGGCCACCCGCGCGTTCTCTTGCTGGAAGATCTGCCGCTCGACGTGATCCTCGGCCAGGAAGTTGGTGTCGCCCGGATCGGCGACCTTCACCCGGCGCATCATCTGACGAATGATCGCCTCGATGTGCTTGTCGTTGATCTTGACGCCCTGCAGCCGGTAGACCTCCTGGATCTCGTCGAGCAGGTAGCGCGCCAGCGCCTTCTCGCCGAGCACCGCGAGGATGTCGTGCGGGTTGGCGGGGCCACCCACCAGCTTCTCCCCGGCGCGCACGCGGTCGCCCTCGCGGATCTGCACGTGCCGCGCCTTGGGCACCAGGTACTCCCGCGGGTCGCCATCCTCGGGGGTCACGATGATCCGGCGCTTGCCGCCCTTGTCCTTGCCGAACGAGACCACGCCGTCGGTCTCGGCGATGACCGCGTGCTCCTTGGGGGTGCGGGCCTCGAACAGCTCGACCACTCGAGGCAGCCCGCCGGTGATGTCCTTGGTCTTGGTGCTCTCGCGCGGGATCCGGGCGAGCACCTCGCCCGCCTTGATCTCCGTGCCCTCGGCGATGGTGAACGAGGCCCCCACCGGCAAGAAGTAGCGCGCCTCGTGCTTGCCGAAGGTGGCCACCTCGCCCGCATCGTCACGGATGACGATCCGCGGGCGCGCGTCGGGATCGCGGCTCTCTTGGATCACCATGCTGGAGTGACCGGTGACCTCGTCGACGCGGACGGTCATGGTCACCCCCTCGATGATGTCGGCGAACTCCACCCGGCCGGCGACCTCGCTGAGGATCGGGATCGAGAATGGATCCCACTCGGACATCAGCTGCCCGGGCGTGACCATCTCGCCCTCGCGCACCATCAGCTTGGCCCCGTAGTTGAGGTCGTACTGCTCGCGAGGCCGCTCCTTCTCGTCGAGCAGGATCACCCGCGAGTAGCGGTTCATCACCACCCGGTGATCGTCGCGATCCACCGCCGACAGCTCCTCGAAGGTCACCTTGCCGCCGAAGCGCGCCTCGAGGGTGGTCTGCTCGGACTGCATGCCCGAGGCGACCCCGCCGATGTGGAAGGTGCGCATGGTCAGCTGGGTGCCCGGCTCGCCGATCGACTGGGCCGCGATGATGCCCACCGCCTCGCCCACGTCTACCAAGTTGCCGCGGGCCAGGTCGCGCCCGTAGCAGCGGGCACAGATCCCGCGCAGCGCCTCACAGGTGAGGACCGAGCGGATCTTGCACTTTTGGATCCCGGCCAGCTCGAGCTCTTTGACCTTGGCCTCGTCGAACACCTCGCCCTCGGCGCAGATGATCTCGTCGGTGCCCGGCTTGTACACCGGCTCGAGCGCGGTGCGGCCCAGGACGCGATCGCCCAGCCGCTCGATGACCTCGCCCGCCTCCACCAGGGCCTCGATCTCCAGCCCCTGGATCGTGCCGCAGTCGAACTCGGTGATGACCGCCTCCTGGGCCACGTCGACCAGGCGCCGGGTGAGGTACCCGGAGTTGGCCGTCTTGAGCGCGGTGTCGGCCAGGCCCTTGCGCGCGCCGTGGGTGGAGATGAAGTACTGCTGGACGGTCAGCCCCTCACGGAAGTTGGTGGTGATCGGGGTCTCGATGATCTCGCCCGAGGGCTTGGCCATCAGCCCGCGCATGCCCGCCAGCTGGCGCATCTGCTGGCGAGAACCACGCGCGCCCGAGTCGGCCATGATGAAGATCGAGTTGAACGAGGGCGAGGTGCGCGACTGCGAGCCGTCGGGCGACTCGATCTCGTCGGTCGAGATCCGGTGCATCATCGCGTTGGCGATCTGCTCGGACACGTTGGCCCAGATGTCGATCACCTTGTTGTAGCGCTCCCCCGAGGTGATAAGACCGTCGGCGTACTGGCCGGAGATCCGCTTGACCTCCTCGAACGCATCGCCGAGCAGCGTGGTCTTCTCCTCGGGGATGTACATGTCATCCACGCAGATCGAGATCCCCGCCTTGGTGGCCTCGGTGTACCCGGTGCTGCGCAGGTAGTCGGCCATCAGCACCGTGGCCTTCTGGCCGCACATGCGGTAGCAGACGTCGATGAGCTCGTTGAGCTCCTTCTTGCCCAGCGAGCGGTTGACCAGCGAGAACGGGATCTGATCGGGGATCCCGCCCTCATAGAGCAGCACCCGGCCGCAGGTGGTCTCCACCATGTCCTCGGAGTCCACCCGGCACTTGATCTTCGCCTGCAGGTGCACCGCCCCGTGGTCGTAGGCCATGCGCACCTCGTTGGGCGTGCCATAGTGCCCCACCACGTAGTTGTCGACCGAGGGCTGGTTGGCCTCGCCGGGCGCGAACGGACGCTCGCGGGTCATGTAGTAGAGGCCCAGCACGATGTCCTGGGTGGGGACGATGATCGGCTTGCCGTGGGCGGGCGAGAGGATGTTGTTGGTCGACATCATCAGCACCCGCGCCTCCATCTGTGCCTCGATGCACAGCGGGACGTGGACCGCCATCTGGTCGCCGTCGAAGTCCGCGTTGTAGGCGGTGCAGACCAGCGGGTGCAGCTGGATCGCCTTGCCCTCGATGAGGACCGGCTCGAAGGCTTGGATCCCCAGGCGGTGGAGCGTGGGTGCGCGGTTGAGCAGCACCGGGTGCTCTTTGATGACCTCGTCGAGGATGTCCCAGACCTCGGGGCGCTCCTTTTCGACCATCTTCTTGGCGCTCTTGATGGTCGTAACCAGGCCACGCTCTTCGAGCTTGTTGTAGATGAACGGCG
>JBCCWC010000316.1:0-10846 GCA_039194325.1 Myxococcota bacterium | reverse complement strand
GTCATTGCTGCTGAGAAACGCTGGACTCGCCCGGTGAAGGGTTGGAATCAAGCTCTCAACCAGCTAGCAATTCATTTTGAAGGACGACTGCCTGTCTAAAGGTGCGATATCTTCGTACACAGAAAATCTGACACACTCGCAACAACGCCATTAACACGATCTCGGGTACGTCGATGGCCTCGCCGCACGTGGCCGGCGTTGCTGCGCTGTACCTGGAGGGCAATCCCGGGGCCACTCCGGCCCAGGTGACCAACGCCATCACGAGCAACGCGATCCCCAATACGTTGAACAACGTCGGCGCCGGCTCGCCCAACCTGATGGTGAACACCGACTTCATCGGTGGTGGCAATCCGCCGCCACCGCCGCCACCGCCGCCGCCACCGGCCGGTGGCTGCGATGGTCACTGCGGTGGCCAGTCACCCGGCGGCTGCTGGTGTGATGATCTATGCACCATCTATAATGACTGCTGCGGCAACTACGAGGAAGAGTGCGCCAACGAGACCGATCCCAACAGCTGCCAAGACAACAACACCTGCGGTAGTCAGGCTCCTGGCGGTTGCTGGTGCGACAACGCGTGCACTTTCTATAATGACTGCTGCTCCGATGGGCCCTGCTAGTCGAGCCCGAGCAACGGCCTAGGGAAACGTCCCCCAGGCCACTGGAGGCGAGCCGGGCACGCCGGTTCGCCTCCAGGCGTCCTTATGCATGAGCACGCCGACGAGTCCTGCGGGTGTTTAGTCGCCTCTACCCCTCGTCCGGCTCTACGTACCGGTCGATCAGCTCCGCCATCAAGCTCCCCGAGATCTCGCCCTCTCCAACCACGGGCAGCTCCACCGAGCCCCCCAGCCCCGCCGAGAACCGATCATCATAAAACGCCCCCGCCCACTCGATCGGCAGCTCGAGCATCCCGACGGGCGAGTCGACCGCAAAGTCCACGGTGCCCCGCAAGAGCCCCGCGTCATAAACTACGATCTCGACCGAATACGTCGCCTGAACCGGCTGCCCAAACGCATCGATCACGCACGACCCATCCTCCACGTCGGCGTCGCGACCATCGAGGCTCACCCGGATCCGCAGCGGCCCCACGCACCGCAGCACCAGCGGAATCCCGCCCGGCAGATCGGCGGCCAAACCAAGATCGATCTCCCCCAGGTACTCTCCAGTCCACCGCGCCTGCACCCGCACCCCGCCCACCGCCGACTGCAGGCGATCCCCATTGGGCAGCCGCGCCAGCGCGCTCAGCTCGTAGACCCCCGCCGCCAGCTCGACCTGCCCCTCGAGCGCATCGAGCAACGGCACCGTGTCCTGCACCCAGGCCACATCATCCACCGCCAGGCGCAGCCCGTCGGGATCGAGCACGCGCGCGTCGAGCTCGACCGGCTCCCCGATCCGGTGGATCGAAGGCGACGCCGGCTCGAACACCACCAGCCGAGCTCCTTCAAAGGACGCATCGGGCGCCCCAGACGACGATTCCTCCTCGGATGGAAGTGGAGGCCACTCGTCCGACGTACACCCACCAGCCACCACCGCAATCAGGGCACATGCCCCCGCGGTGGCGAGCCAGCGAACAGGAGGGCACATCCGCGCGCGAGGCTAACACAGCCGGGCTTGGGCCCGATCCGCCGTCGAGGTACGATCGACGGACCGAGCAAATCCCCGGTGCGGCGGGTCGGAGCACGAGACGAGCGAACGTGACCACGTCCTCGGCGTGTGGCAGCAGGATTCACCCCTCTCCACCACCACACGCGGTACACGACGGGTCCTGCCCGCGCGCACCCGTGTCCCTCCCCGCCGCTCGGGGAAGCTCATACGCGAGTATAGGGGGTCCCTGTTTCATCTGTGTGAGACAGTCCGATCGAGCGAAGTCGAGCCGGCCCCCCGCTGCGCCGGTGCGAACGACCGACGATCGCGGATCTAGCGCAAGGTCGAGCCGGGCCGGCGAGCCCCGATCGCGCGCTCGATCGTCCCGGTCCAACCGCGAGCCCTGCTGCGAGCCCGGCTGCGAGCCCGGCTGCGAGCCTGACCAGCAAGTCCACGCCACGAATTTGCAGCCTCGACCATTCGGTCCATGATCCGGTCGCAAGCTCCGCCATGGCGCGAATCCGCAGCGCATTGTTGCCCCTGGCCTTCCTGATCGCGGGAGGATCGATCGCCGCGCTGCTCGTGACCACGCGCCCCGAGGCCAAGCAGCAGGCACCCGAGGATCCGGTCACCTTCGTACGAACCGAGCGAGCCGTCGTCGGTCACCATCGCGTGACGATCGCGGTGATGGGCGTGGTCCGGGCCGAGCGCGAGGTGACGCTACAGCCCGAGGTCTCCGGCGTGGTGATCGAGCAGTCCGAGCACCTCGCCGACGGCGAGCTGCTGGAGGCGGGCGAGCTGCTAGTGCGCCTAGACGCCCGCGACTACGCCTCTGCGGTGAAGATCTCCAGGGCCGACCTGGCCCAAGCCGAGCTCGGAGTGCGCGAGGAGAACGTGCAGCGCCGAGTCGCCGCCGCCGAGTGGAAGGACACACCCGAAGACTTCTCCGAAGACTCGCGCGCCTACGTGATGCGCGAGCCTCACCTCGACGCCGCCCAGGCCCGAGTCGACTCGGCGCGCACGCGGATCCGCAAGGCCAAGCGCGACCTGAGCAAGACCTCGATCCACGCCCCCTTCGACGCGGTGGTGCTCACCGAGAACGTCGAGCTGGGCCAGTTGGTAGGCCCCCAAGCCCCGATCGCGCGCCTGGCCGGGATCGATCGCTACTGGATCCAAGCCTCGATCCCCGTCTCGCAGCTCCCCTTCGTGGAGATCCCCCGAGTCAACACGCAGCAACGCCAGGGCTCGGCCGCCACCGTCATCGATCGCGCGGCCGGAGGACAGCCGCGCGCAGGCTACGTGCTACGCCTGCTGCCCGCGGTCGAAGAGCGCGGCCGTATGGCCCAGATCGTGCTCGCGGTCGACGACCCGCTGGGCCTGCGAGTGCCCCTGGGGCAGCGCCCCACCCCGCTGCTGGTGGGTACCTACGTAGAGGCACAGATCGCCGGCCGCACCCTCGAGCAGGTGGTGCCCGTGCCCCGGCCGGCGATGATCGACGATGGCCACCTGTGGATCGTGGACGACGAGGGCCGGCTGCGGATGCGCGAGGTCGAGGTAACCTGGCGCGAGCGCGGTCGTGTCTTCGTGGGCGCGGGGCTCACGGCCGAAGAACGGATCGTGGTGAGCAACCTACCGCTCGCCACCGAGGGCATGCGGGTCGAAGTGACCGACGAGCACCCCAAACCCGCGCCGGCCCCCGCCGATCCCCCCGGCTGACCCGAACGCCCTCCGCTGACCAGACGCCCCCCGGCTGACCAGACGCCCCGTGGCCGAGCACGCCCCCGATCTCTCGCCCTCCGACGCCAAGGGCGTGGTCTCGTGGTTCACGCGCAACCCGGTCGCCGCCAACCTGCTGATGCTCGCGCTGCTGCTCGGGGGCCTGCTGGTCGGTCTGGGCGTCAAGCAAGAGGTCTTCCCCGACTTCGAGCTCGACATGGTGTCGGTCACCGTGCCCTACCCGGGCGCGAGCCCCTCCGAGGTGGAGCAGGGGATCATCGTGGCCATCGAGGAGGTGGTGCGAGATCTCGACGGCGTAGATCGGGTGACCTCCTCGGCCCAGGAGGGCGCCGCCCGGGTCTACGTGGCGCTGGAGCTCGACGCCGAGCCCAACAAGATGCTGGCCGACGTCAAGAACGCGGTCGACCGCCTCACCTCGCTGCCCGAACAGAGCGAGCGCCCCACCGTCTCGCTGGTCACCAATCGGATCGAGGTATTCTCGCTGGTCCTCTACGGCCAGCAAGACGAGGCGCTGCTGCGCTCGTTGGCCGAGCGCACCCGCGACGAGCTGCTAGAAGATCCGCTCATCACCCAGGTGGATCTGCGCGGCGCACCGCCCCACGAGACCAGCGTGGAGGTGCCGCTGGCCAAGCTCCGCGAGCACGGCCTCACCCTCGACGGGATCGCCCGGACTATAGAGACATCGGCGCTCGAGCTGCCGGGCGGCGCGATCAAGACCGACGGTGGCGAGGTGCTGCTACGCACGGCCGAGCGACGCCAGCGCGGGGTGGAGTACGCCGATCTCCCGGTGGTCACCAGCCCCACCGGCACCCAGGTGCTGCTGGGCGACATCGCCACGGTGCGCGAGACCTTCGCAGAGACGGAAGAGTCGGCGATCTACAACGGCCAGCCGGCGATCATGCTCACCGTCTTTCGCACCGGCGACCAAACCCCCATCGAGGTGGCCGAGGCGGTCAAGGCCCAGATCGAGCGGATCCAGGCGCGGCTACCCGAGGGGGTGCACATCGCCACGTGGGTCGACTGGTCGCAGATCTTCCGCGAGCGGATCGATCTGCTGATGCGCAACGCCTACATCGGCCTGGTCCTGGTGCTGCTGGTGCTGGGCCTGTTCTTGGAGCTGCGCCTGGCCTTCTGGGTCACCATGGGGATCCCGGTGTCCTTCCTGGGCGCGCTGCTGCTGATGCCCGCCATGGACATCAGCGTCAACATGATCTCACTGTTCGCGTTCATCGTGACCCTGGGGATGGTGGTCGACGACGCGATCGTGGTGGGCGAGAACATCTACGAAGCTCGCCAGCGCGGCGAGCCCCGCCTACGCGGCGCGATCCGAGGCGCTCGCCAGGTCGCGGTGCCGGTGTGCTTCTCTATTGCGACCACGGTGGCCGCGTTCATGCCCATGCTCTTCGTGCCCGGGTTCACGGGCAAGCTCTACCGGGTGATCCCCAGCATCGTGATCGCGGTGCTGGTGATCTCGCTGGTCGAGTCGCTGTGGATCCTGCCCGCCCACCTCGCCGCGCTCAAAGATCCCGACCCGCGGGGCCTCTACGCCGCCTTGCACCGCCAGCAGCAGAAGGTCAGCCGCGGCCTCGAGCGCTTCGTGGCTCGCGTCTACGCCCCGGTGCTCCGCCGGGCCCTGCGGCGGCGCTACCTGTCGCTGGCCGTCGGCGTGTGCATGCTGCTGGTGGCCGCCGGGTGGTTTATCGGCGGTAGGATCGGCTTTCGCTTCATGCCCGCGATCGACGGCTCGCTGGCCCGGGTCGCCATCGAGCTACCCTACGGCTCGGCCCCCCAAGACACCGATCGTATTCGCCGTCAGCTCATGGCCGCCGCCCAGCGCGTGCTAGAGGACAACGGCGAGAAGGACATCGTGCGGGGCGTGTTCAGCCAGCTGGGCACCCCGCTGCGAGGCAGCCCCAGCACCGTCGACCGATCGATCGCCGGGGGCCACATCGCCAACGTCCAGGTGCTCTTCGTCCCCTCCGGCGAGCGGGAGCTGTCGTCGGCCCAGTTCCTGCATCGCTGGCGCCGCGAGATAGGGCGCGTGGCCGGGATCGAGAACATGCGCTTCTCCGTGGCGCTGGGGCCCAACCCCGGCGCGCCGATCAACGTGGAGCTCGAGCATCGGAGCATGGACGTGCTCGAGGAGGCCAGCGGCGAGCTCGCCGAGGCGCTGACCACCTACCCCGGGGTCTGGGACATCAACGACGGCTTCGCCCGCGGCAAGCCCCAGCTCGATCTCAAGATGACCAACAAGGCGGCGGTGCTCGGCCTGACCGCGGGCGACGTGGCCCGCCAGGTACGCGCCGCCTTCTACGGAGCCGAGGCGCTGCGGCAGCAGATCGGGCGCAACGAGGTGAAGGTGGTGGTACGCCTGCCCGAGGCCGAGCGCCGCTACGTCCACGACTTCGAAAACTTGCTGCTGCGCACGCCTACCGGCGGCGAGGTGCCGCTTCGAGAGGTGGCCACGATCGTACCCGGGCGCAGCTGGCCGGTGATCAACCGGGCCGAGGGCAATCGCTTCGTGGAGGTCACCGCCGACGTTCGCTCGGGCGAGGCCAACGCCAACGAGGTGATCGCCTCGCTCGAAGCCCGGGAGCTGCCGCGGCTGCAGCAGAAGTATCCGGGGCTGGGCTACGAGCTAGGGGGCTCGCAGCGTGAGCAGGCCAAAGCGTTGGGTAGCCTGGTCGGCAGCGCTCAGCTGGCCCTGCTGGCGATCTTCGCCCTGCTGGCGATCCCCTTCCGCAGCTACACGCAGCCGATCATCGTGATGGCCGCGATCCCCTTCGGGCTGGTGGGGGCGCTCATCGGACACGTGATCATGGGGTTCGAGCTGAGCTTGGTCAGCGTAATGGGGATGGTGGCGCTCTCCGGGGTAGTGGTGAACGACTCGCTGGTGCTGATCGACGCGGCGAACTCGTATCGGAGAGAAGGACGGCCGATCTTCGAGGCGATCGAGGCGGCGGGGGTGCGCCGGTTTCGGCCGATCTTGCTGACCTCGCTGACCACGTTCTTGGGGCTGATGCCGATGATCACGGAGACCTCAGCGCAGGCTCAGTTCTTGATTCCGATGGCGGTGAGCTTGGGGTTTGGGGTGCTGTTCGCGACGTTCATCATCTTGTTGCTGGTGCCGGCGTATTACTTGATCCTGCACGATGTGCTGCATGGGCTGGGGCGAGATGAAGCGGTGGTGAACCCGCCTGATGGTTCATCGGGTTCGCAGGTGGGGGTGACCGCGGCCGCACCTGCGGAATGAACGACGAGCGCGCCGGCCAATCGCGCAGGCCGCGCCCATGCGAGGATCCCTCTCCATGGAGCGCGGCCATTGGCAACCTCCACCCTCAGCGACCCAGGAGCTTGGCAGCGCGACGGGTCCAGCCCTCCACCATGTCGGCCATGCGCTGGCTGACCACGCTATTGCCGAACTTGTTCACCACCCACCGGTTGAATCGATCGAGCGGGTAGGGCAGGGGCCGCAGGATATCGAGCAGCAGCACGATCCGCACGCCGTCCGATTCGTTCCATGCCTCGTGCATGTAGCACTGATCGAACATGAAGCTCTTCCCCTCCTTCCAGTGCACGGTCTGTCCGCCGACCTTGAACCCGCAGAGCGCCTCGTCTGGCACCTTGAGGCCGATGTGTAGCCGCAGGATGCCCTTGAGGAACCCACGGTGCTTGTAGATGTTCTGCTTGGCGTTCAGGACCGAGAACATCATGCCCACAGAGTTGGGCACGGCCGAGACGAGCTTGGCCGTCTCGGGGCAGCGCTCGAGGTTCTCCTGGAATTCGTGCCCATAGAAGCGGAAGATGAAGAGCTTCCAGTTACCCAGGGTCTCGGTGCTCTTCGAGTTGTAAAACAGGAAGTCCCGCATGCTCGGCAGAGCGTCTTTCGCGGTGAGGTCGAGCACCGTCTCGAGCTCGGCCGCCATCTTCTCCCAGTTGGCCTCGAGGTCCTTGACCCACGGGTACTGGTAGGGATCGTGCAGCGGCTGCCGCCCATCGGGCGCAAAGAGCCAGATCAGCAGCTCGTTGAGCGGGACCGCGACGAGCAACGTGGCTACATCGGCCGCCGAGCGGAGCCCTTGTAGACCCTTCTCGAGGAGCCCCTGGTCCTTTTGGGGCATCGTCTCGGCGGGATTGTCCGTGGCAGCAGTGGCAGCAGTAGCCGCTACGTGGCTCTTTGGCAGGCCATCCTCGAGTTGCCGGCGTGTCGGGTGGGTGATCGAATTGGCGTGAAGGTCGATCGTTTCCGTTCTCATTTCCAACTGCTCCTATGTGCCTCAATGTGTGATATAGCGAGCTCCGATGGCCTCGTTCTCCCGAACGAGACCATTGGACACCAGCGCACGACGTGGTCTGGACTGACGAGTGGAGTGCCGCTAGGGAACGAAGTCCAGAGCAATCACGGACCCACGAGGACGCGTGCTGACTGCACGCCTAGATCGGACGGACCCTGAGCGTCCGCCCCCGGGGACCTCGCTCCCCCCCACGCTCCGGGGCCAGGTGCCCGGGCCACCAGCACGGGACCACCGCGACGTGTCAACCGGTGGAGAGAACCGGGAGGCTCGGGTTTGGCTCATTGCAACCGTGGGAGTCATGACCCCCCACGGATTTGTTCACCCCCCCAGCAATTTCTTGAGCACTCCCTACTAGTCGAGGCAGCGGTGCTCAGCCCACGGCGACTCGGGCTCCCCTTGCGCAAAATGCGAGCAATGCACGTTGCGTCCGGATCTCCTCTACAACCGCACGAGCTCCACCGACGCGGCTCCGTCACCGGCGTGGAGTGAGGTCTTCCGCGTTAGCGATCGTCGCCCCGCCCCGTTGAGCTCCGCCCTCGCGCGCAGATCGAGTTGGGGCGGGGTACGTCCCAGCTCGACCACGCGAGGGCCTCACCACGGGCGGCTAGAACGCGTAGAAGTCCTCCGGCACGGTCTCTGTGGGGCGCCAGTCGATCTCGCCGGCCTCGGCCCCCTTGTAGCGCAAGAAGACCTCGGCCGCCGCGTCCTTGTCGAAGCTCGCGCCGGTCTTCTTGGAGTGCTGAACCCATGCGTCGACCTTGGCCGGATCGACCGCCCCCGCCTGGGCCAGCCCCATGATCATCACCATCATGTGCTTGCACGGGCCTCGGTACAAGCCGCCACAACGATTGAGCCGGTGGGTAATACAGCTATAGCTCTTCTCCCCCAAGATACACGCGTAAAGCCGCGATGGATCCGACTGGCTCTTGACGATGGCCACCATCTGCTCGTCGGTCACCTCCGAGAACAGCTGGTAGCGCGACCCCTTGAGCATCTTCTTGCCCTTGTTGTACGAGGACGTGCCCACGGTCACCTTGAGCCGGCTGAAGAAATCGCCAAGATCGATCTTCACGTCGGCGGCCGCCTTTGGCATGCCTTTGCGATCACGAGGGCCCTCGAGGCCCTTGGGCGGCTTGTAATCGGGCGGGAAGCGGGTATAACCGTCGAAGGTCCCGCTATACTTGCCAGTGAGCAGGCGAGTGCCCGACAGGTCGGTGCCCGATAGATCCACGTTCTCGAAGCGAACCCCGTCGAGCGAGTCACTGACGATCTTCACCCCCGGCAGCTTGGCGCCCACGAAGCTGGCCTTGCTCAGCTTGCTGTCGCCGCTCAGATCACACTCGCGCAAGGTCGCATCGTCGAGCTTGGCCCGGCTAAGGTCCGCGCCGGTCATCGCGGTCTTCTCGATCGTGGCGCCCGTGAGGTTCGCCCCGACCAGGCTGGCCTTGTCCAGCTTGCTATCGGTGATCTGGGCGTTGTGGAGCGACGCCTTGTCGAACGTAGAAAGGGAGAAATCCAGACCCGCGATGCGGATACCGTCGAGCTTGGCCCCAGTCAGCTCGCTGCGGCTAAAGTTGGCGTCCTTGCCCAGCTTGGCCCACGCCTCGTGGCTGCGCGCGTTCCAGCGCTCGACCCCCTCCGGGCCACGGCGCAGATCCTCCAGCAGCGCATCGACCAGTTCACGCTGACGCTGAGCCTTGGTGGGCTTACTCTTCTTGTTGGGCACCGGAGCTTCGGGGGCTTCCAGGCCACAGACCTCGCACCAGGCGGCGGTGATGAGCGCCCGCAGCTCCTTACCACCAACCGGGCTCTTGCTGCTCCTGGCGGTGATCGAGTCAAGCTGCAAAGAGCCTTGCCCCCAGCGATTGGCCGCATCTTGCATCGCCTCGATCAGCGAATCTGCATAGTCATACTCGTGGTGGTTGTCGCGATGCGTACGCACCGAGACTCGCGACCAACTTCCAGTCTTGGCGTCGATCTCCACCCGAGCGGTCTTCTTGTTGGGGAGCTCGAAGACTACGTCGGTCCGAATGCGCGCCGCCGCCTTGGCGATGGTCTGGAGCTCGCGCAAGCGGGGCCCGACCTCGCCGCCGAGCTTGCCCAGAGCTTCCGCGAGGCCCTTGACCTTGGCTTTGTCTCGGCTGGAGACCTTCGCCCCCGCGAGATTGACCCCCGTGAAATCGGCCCCGGCAAGCTTGGCTCCGGTTAGATCCGCTCCGCCGAGGTTGGCTCCTGCGAGGCTCGCCCCCTCCAAATTGGCCTTGTTCAGCTTGGCCTTGGTGAGCACCGCACCGCCCAGATCGGCGTTCTTTAGATCTGCGCCCGTCAGATCCGCCTCGTGGAGCTCGGCTCGGGTGAGCTGCGCGCCACGGAGGATGGAGCGCGGGAACTTGGCCTCGCGGAGATCAGCCTTGCTCAGGTCGGCTCCCTCCAGGTTGGACTTGGCCAGATCGGAGTGCGACAGGCTGACTCCCTGGAGCACCGCCTTGCGTAGATCGCACTCGATGACCTCCGAAGGGCTAGCATTTCGCAGGCTCGCGCCCCGCAGATCACAACGCTCGATTCGAGAGACATAGCTGCGATCGAGCTCCGCCCCCCGTAGGTCACAATCCTCGAGGGCCTCTAGGTGGCTCGCATTGAGGTTCGCCTCGCGCAGGTCGGCTCCCTTGATCACCAGCTCACCCATCGACGCGCCCTTGAGCGAGATACCGCGAAGATCGGCTCCACTCAGAGGCGGCCATGGGAACTTCGGGAGCCTCCACGAGCGGCTGAGCAGCTTGGCTAGTGTATCGTGCCCCTTGTTGCCCCCCCGAAGTAACGCGATGATCTCATCGGCTGAGGGCGCATAGCGCTTCACAAAGGCATCGACGGCGAGAAACTCGATCGTCTCCCCATCGTCATTGAGCGTCCGCTTTCGCCCGCTGCCTGTCCCCGAACCAGGTAGGAGCAAGACGATCGAAGCCTTGTTGGTCTTGGTGCCGACGATCTTGCCACCGAGAGCTTCGATACGGGTCTTGAGGTGGGTATGGTTCTCGACCGAGAGCCCGTAGCTGAGCGCTACGTTGCATCCAGCAATACCCTGTGCCGCGGTCATCTGCTTCTTGGTGGCCGTCTTCTTCTTCGCGACCGTCTTCTTCTTCGCGACCGTCTTCTTCTTCGCGACCGTCTTCTTCTTCGCGACCGTCTTCTTCTTCGCGACCGTCTTCTTCTTCGCGACCGTCTTCTTCTTCGCG
>JBCCWC010000315.1:0-10863 GCA_039194325.1 Myxococcota bacterium | reverse complement strand
CGCGCGCCCGGCGTGGGCCCCGCCCCCAACCCCCCCGCCCTTTTTTTTTGGGTTGGCGGGGAACTTTTTTACCCCGGGCTCCGGGGCGCGCGGGGCCCCCCGCGCGCCAACGAAGGTCGTGCTGGGATCGAGGCCATCCCGGTCGTCGTCAGTCGCGACGACACGACGCTCGGCGAGCTACATCGCAAAGCGGCGGGGACGGCCTCGGCTCGGTCAAACCAGCGTGGGATTCACAGGTCGCATTGGACTGAACACGAAGCTAGCTGCGCCACCCATGAGCGTCAAGCGAACCCACGTGATCTCACATGCTGGTGACGGCGCCCGTCGCTTGTCATGACAATGAGCCGACCCGCACCATCCCCGGGTGCGGCGGGCCGAGCCGAGCCGAGCCGTCTCGAGCCATCTCGAGCCATCTCGAGCCATCTCGAGCCATCTCGAGCCATCTCGACTATCGCATGCGTCGCTCGAGGCGACGGGTGGTGTCCTCGAGCACGGCCCGGTAGGCGACGGGGACCAGCTCGACCTGGTGCCGCAGGTAGGGCAGCAGCTCGGGGTTGGTCAGCTCCCCCAGCGCGTGCAGGGCGAGCTCGACATGCTGCTTGTTGCCCTCGCGCAGCCGATCACATAGGCACTCGAGGGCCTCGACGGTGTTGATCTTGCCGATCGCCCGCAACGCGGCGGCGTGGGCCCGATCGGGATCGGGCAGATCCCGCGCCTCGAAGATCCGCCGCAATGGCTCGAACGCGTGGGGAAAGATCAGCCGCGCGGTGGCGGTGGCGGCCGCCTCGCGCACCGCGGCCGCTTCGTCTCGTAGGGCGAGACCCACCAGGGTGAAGCTCCGCTTGAAGCGCAGGCTGCCCATGGCGGCGGCCACCGCCTCGCGCACCTTGGGCTGCGCCCGGGTAAACAGCTGCTCGAGGGCGGCGATCACCGGGTAGGCCCGGATCGCCTCCAAGCGCCGAACCACGTCGACGGCGTCGACATCCGAGCCGCGCCGCTCGAGCTCCAGCACCAGCAAAAGGGCGTGCCGCCGCACGAAGTCGGGGAAGCGTCGATCCGCCATGACCCCCGCGGCGATGAGTCCTGGGTCGCCGTCCAGCTCCCACTCGGCCAGGTCGACGTACCAGACCTCCTCGTACTCGGGCAGCTGCTTGAGGAACTCGGGCACGGGCACCGGCCGCGGGGCGTCTTGTTGTTCCTCGCCGAGCCGGTCGACCAGCCGCCGGTAGCGCTCGCGGGTCTTGACCGGCAGCTCGAGCGCGGCCAGCCGCCGGTACACGTCGACCACCTGCCGGAATGCTCGCACCGAGGCGAACGCCTCGGCCGCGGCCAGCAGCGCGTTTTCGACGATCTGCAGGGGATGCCCGGCGCTGAGCGCCTCCCCGGCCGCGCGCAGCCAGGCCTCGGCGCTGCGCAGCCGCAGATCGTCGGCGTAGGGCAACGCAGCGCGGGTGCAGTAGTCGGCGGCCTCCCGCAGGATCCCGGCGGCGGCGTGCCACTCGCCAGCGCGCCGAGCCAGGGTCACGAAGGCCTCGAACAAGCGCAGCGCGTCGAGCTTGAGCCCGTCGTCCCGCAGGATCCGCACGCTGTTGAGGTAGCCTTCGGCGACGTTCTCGAAGGCCCCCGCCTCGCTGCCCAGGCGGGCCAGCAGCTGGTAGCAGTCGAAGGCCCGCTCGCGCAGACTCTCGGTCTCGAAGTGATCGGCGACCTCCTCGACGGCGGTGGTGGCCTCGGCCAGGGCCAGCCGCGCCCGCTCGTGCCCCAGCCGATGCAGGCAAAGCCCATAGTTGATCTTGACCAGGGCCAGCTCGTAGGGGCGCTCGCGCAGCTCGTCGGCGGCCATGATCTCCTGCCATAGCTGCGCCGCCTCGGCGTCCTGGCCCCCCCGCTCCTGCTCGATCGCCCGGTGTACCCGCATCCGGGCGCCCCCGAACCACTCGGCGGCCACCCGGTGCTCGCCAGCCCGCGACAGGTAGATCCCCATCAGCCGCATGCCCCGTCGCGCGTCGCGATCCCCGGCCACGGCGCGCGCCTGCTGCTGCTCGAGGGTGCCGGGGCCGGGCGCCTCGGTGGCCCCGAGGTAGGCCGAGCACGCCGCCGCCTCGCGCCAAAGGGCGAGCGCCCGCAGGCACTCGACCATCGCCCGCAGCCACTCTTCATACTCGAAGTCGATCCGGTCGACGACCTCGACCAGGTGCCGCAGGTGCACCAGGGCGTCGGCGTAGCGACCCGCCCGCATGTTGGCCTCGGCTCGGACCCACAAGACGGCGGTGTCGATCATGGCGACCTCCCGCCGCCTGCCCCACCGCCGAGCCCACCGCCGAGCCCACCGCCGAGCCCACCGCCGAGCCGGCCTCGCGCGGTGCTACGCCCGCTACTGCGGGCCTCGAGATCGAGCTGCACGTCGTCGATGATCTGCCGCGCCTTGTGGGCCCGACGACCGTGGCTTATCGCCTCGGCATCGATCACGTGGATCCGGTGCAGGCTCTCGAGGTAGGGCAGCTCTAGCGGCCCCCCGGGCAGGATATAGACCCCGTAGATCGGCGCCCGCGAGGCCAGCTGCTGCACATCGTCGGGCGGCAGCTGACACTCGCCGTGGGTCAGAAGGTAGACCAGCGCCTGCCCCTCGCTGCGCCGCGGCTGGCCGAGCTCAGCGTTGAGCTGTCGGATCACCCGCGCGTAGTTGCGCCCGCGCTCGGCCCGAAACTGCAGCGCATAGGGGACCTCGGCGCTGCCCGTGCCGCTGACCTTGACCCCCTCGTAGAGCCGACTGTCGAAGAAGCGCAGCATCACGTCCTCGCCCAAGAGCGCCAGTCGCTTGCACAGGGCCAGGGCCAGCCCCCGCGCGAAGACCTCCCGCACCCCCCGCATGGAGGCGCTGCCGTCCACCAGCACCTGGTGGGTGCGTCGCTCGTTCTCCAGCTGCTTTTCGTGGGTAAAGTAGAAGAGCTCCCGGTCCACCAGCTTCTGCTCGAACACGTCCTGGTCGAACGCCAGCTGGGTGAGCACCAGGTCGTCGATGTTGCCGCGGCGCTCGATCGACGCATAGCCGTCGATCGAGAACGCCTGCTGCCCGGCCTCGCGCTTGACCTCGAGGATCGAGGGCAGAAGCTCCATCGAAAAGTCGATGACGTCGGCCAGGGAAGGGCTGATGATCACGTTGTAGAGATCGGCCAGGTCGACCCCCGGCAGGGCCTCACCGCCCCGAAACAGGCCCAGCAGGCGCAGCGCGTCGAGATCGATCTGCTCGACCTCCAAGAGCGCCAGCAGCCGATGCTCGTGCATGGCCCGCAGCCAGGCCGACGCGATCGACTGATCGTAGCGGCTCCAGGCGGTGGTGGGCTCGACCCGGGTGTACTGCACCACGTCGACCGGCAGCATGCTCGGCCGTAGCACCCGGATCTGCTCGGGTAGCTGGGGCACGATGTTGGAGATGATCCGGGCCAGCACGACCCCGACCATGGGGTCACGATGCTTCCAGCCGGCCTGGCTACGCACGAGCTCGGCGTCGGCCAGCTCGACCAGCAACCGCCGCCAGCCCTCGGTGATCTCGGGATCCCCCAGGCCCCGCAGCTGGCTGGCCGGGCGCCCCAGGCCGGCGACCAGGCAGCCCAGATCGTGCACCACCACCAGCGGCACCGCGTAGCCCAGCCGCGCCAGGGCGTTGTGCCAGGCCACCGCACGCATCAGCGCCAGCGCCCCCGCCCCGTCGAGCTGCGACAGGGCCATCGTGCCCACCTGACGCTCGAACTGGGCCGAACTGATGCCTTCGCCGCGCTCGCTCACCCGCTGTTCACTTCGCTCGATGCGCCCCGCGCCGACGCACTCAGCCGCATAGGGAGGGTTGTCCGGGCCCTGGTCCAAGGGCGGCCGAGCAGGACGCACAGCCGAGGATCGAGGACGCGGGGAGCATGGGCGGGGAGGTTTACCAGACCCGCGGGTCGGGCCACCACCCACCTGGAATCACGAGGGTTTTCGATCCCGAAGCCGCCGGAACGGCCACCGGAATCGCGAAGGTCTGGGGCCTTCGACCCCACGGGGCCCAGCGGCGAGCCACCCGCGACACGGGGATGATCGCCAGGTCCCACCGATCCTCACTGAGTAGACAGATGTAGACCGAGTAGGCCGAGTAGGCGATCCACGGCGTAGAACCGACCCCGAGCCAGGACGACCGCCGGCCACCACGCGGATCTCCTCTGGATCGAACACCCGACCGTGGGGTTGAGTGACCCCACGCTTATCCTCTTAGACCGGCGGTGGGTCCGGCGGTGGGTCCGGCGGTGGGCCGGCAATGGGCCGGCGGATCCACGAGCCCACCGTCCATTGAACACACGCCCCGCGATCGCATCGAGCGAGGGTCCCATTGTGGGGCGCACCGACATCGAACGGTCCCATGCTCTACCGCATTCGATCGATCGTCGCGCACCCACCGCCAGGTCGTCACAATCGGGCGCCACGACCGATTGCTCCTATCGGCCAACTACCCAGACTGACTGACCCGAGTTACCGTGATCGTACTGGCTCGACGAACAACGAGCACTACGCAAGAGGAGACCGTCTCGCGTTCCGACCCCCCCTGGAGACCGTCGCAGTGGCCACGCGAAGTGACGAAGAGCCGGTCGAGCCGTTGTCGTCGGCCCCGACGTCCCCCTTGCCAGCCGCCACCCCGCCCAACCCGTCATCGACCGTGCCTCCCCCCGCCCTGACCCGAACCCGCAAGCTCCCGCGTCCGCCCCGATCGGCGCGGGGGTTGGGCGCGCTCGGCCCGGTGCTGGGCGGGTTCGTCGACTCTCCCGAGCGACAGCGGGAGTTCGAGGCCCGGCTCCGTGATGCCTCGGAGCCACCGCGGCTGGGTCGCTACGACATCCTCGGGATCATCGGTCGCGGGAGCGTGACCACGGTGTTGCGCGCGCTAGACCCCGAGGATGGCCACGAAATAGCGATCCGCGTGATCCACAGCGACATCGACGGGCGACACGGCCGACGCATGCTGCGAGAGGCCCGGGCCATGGCCGAGCTGTCCCATCCCAACCTCATGCAGACGCTCCACGTGGACACCGTGGCTCGCCACATCTTCTTGGTGATGGAGCTGGTGCGGGGCAAGAACCTGCGCAAGTGGATGGGCTCGACGCCGAGACCCACCTGGGCCGATTGCGTGCAGGTGTATATCCAAGCGGGCGAGGGCTTGGCGGCCATGCACGCCGCGGGCCTGGTACACCGTGACTTCAAGCCGAGCAGCGCGATCGTCGACAAGGACGGCCGCGTCCGGGTGATCGACTTTCGTCTCGTGCTGGTCCCCGACGACTCCCCGCTCATCGCCCCGGACAACGACGATCCGGTCGACGGCACGGCCAATCCGGGGGCCGTGCTGGGAACGCCGGCCTACATGCCGCTGGCGCAATTGCGGGGCCGCCCGGCCGATCCGTACAGCGATCAATTCAGCTTTTGCGTGTCGCTGTACGAGTCACTCTACGGCCATCGCCCCTTTGAAGGCGAGACGGTGGCCGCGCTGATGCGCTCGATGGGCAGCGAGCACGTGCGGCCCGCCCCCGGTCGCACCCGGGTCCCCAGCGAGCTGCGCGAGGTCGTGTTGCGCGGCCTGGCCCTCGAGCCTCACAAGCGCTGGAACTCGATGCCGGATCTACTGGCCTCGCTGCGCGAGGTCCTGCGCAACAAGGCCAACCCGCCCCGCTGGCGCGCGTGGTGGAGATAGCCACCAACGTCCCGCTCACACGAACCGGCTCGACGCGAACATCGTCTCGAGCAGCTTGTCCACCTCGCCCACCATGCGCTGGGCGGTGGGGTTGTCGGGCATGCGCATCAGGGCGGCCTTGATGTCACCGAGGTTGCGCAGCTGGCTGAATAGCTGCATATCCGAGAGCACCTCGGAGCCGGTGAGCGTCTCCCGGATGATCCGCAGCTCTTCGAGCAAGTCCTGGAGGTTGGTGGGCGTGGCCCCGATCCGCGCCTGGTCGGGGTGCTGCTCGTACCACTGATCGAGCACGGGACCCACGATCTCCTGGAGGATCTCCTCCTGCTCGGGCGTGTTCCATACGTGCCGCAGCACGAACAGATCGGAGTCGTTGACCTGCTGCCGCCCGTCGAAGACGGCGGAGGCGGCGAAGAGCTTGAGCAGCTTGACGATCCGGCGATCGGACAGCCCGATCCCCTCGGAGCGGATCTGAAAGACCAGGCCCTTGAAGGTGGCCAAGAAATCCTCGCCAAAGTCGAGCAGCTGGCCGAATCCATGCTGGAGCGAGCGCAGCTGGGCCGCGGAGATCACCGGGCTGAGCTCGTCGGCGTCGGGGTTCATGTTGTTGGCCTCGAGATCGATCCCCTTTTGCAGCAACCCGCGGAAGTGATAGCTGTCGAGGTAGTCCACCCGCACGCGCAGCAAGAAGCGGTCGAACAGCGCCGAGAGGGCATCGTCGGTGGGCACCTCGTTGCTGGCCGCATACATGGAGATGAGCGGCACCCGCAGCGTCTCGTTGCCGTGGGTGTAACGCCGCGAGTTGAGCAGGGTCAGCAGACTGTTGAGGATCGCGCTGTTGGCCTTGAAGATCTCGTCGAGAAAGACGACCTCGGCCTCGGGCAGCATGCCCTCCACCTTGCGGCGGTAGGCACCGGTACGAAACGCCTGGATGTCGACGGGGCCGAAGATCTCGTTGGGCTCGGTAAAGCGAGTCAGCAGGTAGTCGAAGTATTGGGCCTCGATGACCTGCGCAAAGCTGCGCAGCAGCGCGCTCTTGGCGGTGCCCGGAGGGCCCACCATGACCAGGTGCTCCCCCGCGACCGCGCTGATGAACAGCAGCCGGATGATCTCCTCCTTGCCCAAGAATTGGGCCTGGAGCAGGCGAGCTCCTTCCTGGAGGCTACGGGACAGAGCGGCCACCCCCCCAAGAGCAGGGGACGGGGCGGCGGCGTTGGAGGCAGGAGCGGCCATGGTCACGGTGTTTGTACGATGTTAGGGACGAGACTCGCCAGGAGATTATCCACGGCAGAACGCGGCACGAGCTCCTGGAGGTGATCGAGGTATTCGGTCCATCGGCGGGCAATCGACGCGTCCACGGTGTGGCGGCCGACCCGGCCGGTGCCGGCGGATTGGGGCTCCAAGCCGCCCAGCGGCGTCCCGGTGACCTCGCGCAGATGGGGCAACAGCAGCGGCAGGGCCAAGAAGGCGGTCACCCCCGGATCGCGGCTGACCGCGGCGATCCCCAGCCGAGCATCGAGCTCGAGGACCTTGAGAAAGTGCAGGTGGACGAGCGCACCGACCAAACCGCCGAGCACCCGCGGATCGGTGGGGAGCACGGCCCCGGGGAGGGCCAAGGGCTGCCCGGCGGTGCGCTGACCGGCGGAGACAGCTCGCGAGGGATCGGGCAGCGAGGGGAGCAGGGCTCCGGCGACCGCCCCCCCCACCGCGACCCAGTCGCGCTGCCCCGCCCACTGATGACAGATCGCCCGCACCAGGGCTCGATCGCAAAAGGCCTCGGCCGCCGACAGCGGCGACCACCCCGGCGGGGCCAACAGTGGACGTAGCACGCAGGTGAGCGGCGAGGCGAGCAGCGCGTCGCCCGTGAGCCGCTGGGCCTCGGCGGTGTGCACCTGCTCGATCCAGGTGATGGTCTCCTCGCGGATCCCCTCGGCGGGCCCGCGCAGGCGCAAGCTCCGACGCGCTGGTTCTTGGCCCATCGAGCGTAGCTCGCCGCCCGGGGTCGCGAGGATCACGTCACGCCGCGTGAGATCGACAAAGGCGCCCACCGACAGATGCCGAGCCAGGGTCTCCCCGCGGGTGCGTGGACGGGACAGGGTGAGCAGGCCGCGAGTGGCCCCCTCGACGCGTCGCCAGACCACCGCCCGAGACCACACGCGACGACGATCGGGGTGGTCGAAGACCAGGGTGTTGTGCAGCCCGATCCACAGGTCGAGCTCGTCGACATCGGGATCGGGCAGGCTGGGATCGGCGACCAGGGCCTGGCCCCGCCGCACGCGAAGGAAGCGGAGCGGGGAGCTCCCCAGCTCACCGCCCTGCTCGAGCATGAGATCGCGATCACGGCGGCGCAGCGGCGGGCCGACCGCAAGCTCGCCCCCGCCGAGCAGCGGGAGCACGAAGCGCTCGAGGAACTCGGCAAGGCTACGCGCCATCGAGGTCGACTCACTGGCCCTGGCTGGGCTCGCGATCGTCGGCGGGGCCCTTGGGCGCGCGCCCGAAACCCCACAGGGCAAAACGGCCGAGCTTGCGGTTGTGGATCTGACCGGGGGTGAGCGCGGGCAGCTCCGGGGTAGCCACGGCGGCCTCGTGCAGCGACAGCCGCCCGATGAGCGCGGCGTCCAGCGGCAGCAGTTGCTCGGGCTTGACCCGAATGGGATCGACCGACGGTTGCAAGAAGAGCGCGTGGTCCTCGGAGCCGAGCCCGAGCAATTGCCGGGTGAGGCTGGGCCGCACCCGCGGCCACAGCTCATAGCCGTCGGGGACCAGCACGCCGGGCGCCACCTCGCCCAGGCGGCGGCCGAGGGGGACGATCGCCCCAGCCCCGAGCCCCGCGGCGGCGGCCCGGCTGCGGGCGCCGATCGACGAGCCGGTGATCACCACCAGCCCTTCCTCGAGCGGCACCACCCGCGAGGCGGCCAGGGCACTGGGCGGGATCAGGTACACCAGGTGACGCAGCAAGCCCACCTGCTCCCAGGCGATGAGGGTCCCCCGGGGCTCGCGGGGATTTTGGGCGGGGCGCACCTGGAGCTCGACCTGCAGGGGAGTGAGATCGGACTCGCGAAGCTGGCCCAGATCGCGCAGGTGGGCGGTGCCGGTGGCCTCCACCAGGTGGCGACCATCCACGAAGCGCGGGGGCCCGGGCAGCCGCTCGACCCGCGCCACGTCGCCGCGAAAGAGAAACATCTCCTCTCCGGGCAGGCAGGCCGAGGCGGAGCTGAGCTGAATAGGGTGGCGATAGCCGATCTGTACCGCGGCCCGCGACGACGCCGGAGCCAGGAGCTCCACCCCCGGCATGCCGTGGAGCACGTCGAGGATCCGCCCTCGGGGTTGGCGTACGCGCAGCAGCAGGCTGGCGCGCGGCTCATCGTCGAGTTGGACGTAGTAGCCGGCAAACTGGGACTCGAGCCGCCACAGGTGCCGGAGCACACGCGGGGCCAGACCGGGGCAGACCAGCACCAGGGCCAGATCCTTGCTCCGGATCGCTGCTGACCCCGGCCAGCGGCAGCGGCACCCGCCGCAGCTGAAGGCGCTGGATGAGCTCGACCGGGTCCATGCGATCGACGGTGGTGTAGCCGGCCACGTGATCGAGATCGACCACCAGCACCTCCTCGGGCCCCGCGGTCAGCGAGCTGACCAGATCGTAGCCAAAGGGCGCGTCGCGCTGACGCCAACGCACGAACACCGCGCCGCCCCCGGTATAAAGCTGCCCCCGGGTCGCACCGGCCAGGCGCCCGAGGCGATCGACCGCGTAGCCATCGCCGGCGGCGCAGCGCAGCAGCAAGGCGTGACCTCCTTGCCGACGGCGTGCATGCTCCAGGGTCATGGTGGGCAGCAGATCGTCGAGGCTGGCCTCGTCGCTGTACGCCCCCAAGAACGAGACCAGCCAGTCGAGGGTGGGAAAGGTGACCAGCACCTCACGCCCTACCGCGATCCCGCGAGCGTCCGGTGACAGGCCCTGCATGCGAAAGCGCGTTTGGCCGGCCGCGACCGGCTCGAGCAGGGGCTGCGCCATGGGGCGCGGAGTCTAGCAAGCCGCGATCGAGACGGGGCGAGACCCGCGCCAATGCCCCCTATGTGGGTTCGAGCGCCTATTTGGAGTGAAAACGGCGGGTCGCGCCGCCGGGGTATGACGGCGATGTCCGGCGACCGAGACAGCCCTGCCCCCCCGCCTTGTCCCTTGGATCCAGCAACGTCCAGCACAAGCCGGAAACCACTGGGTGGCACGCGCCCTGCACTTGGATCGGGGTGCTTGGCTTGACCGGACGCGGGGCTCGCCGGGGGCCGCCGACCGACCGCGTCGGCCCCCGGCCCTCCCGCTCCTTGCCCAGTTCCCCTACGCCTGGACCCGTGATCGACATGACCCACCGCCACGCCGTGCTCGCTCGCTTCGCCCTCGTCGCCGGCGTCGCCGGCGTGGGCTCGATGTCGTTCGCCAAACCGGCGCGGGCCGAGGTGTGTGACTGTGCACCCTCGCTGCAGGTGCGGGCACCCGCCGACGAGGGGGTGCTGCCCGACAACGGCCTGGTGGTGATTGAGGCCGAGTGCGGCGCCGATCCGACCGACCTGGAGGTCTACGTCGACGGGCAGCGGGCCCATCTGGTGCCCGAGCGCGGCCGCATGGTGGGGACGGGGCATCGGATCCTGCCTGAGCCCGAGGAAGGCGCGTTCGTGGAGATCTACGGCTGCGCACATCCCAGCGGCGACGGGGACGAGAACGCAGACGAGGACGACTGCGATCCGACGCCAGCGCCCGCCGATCTCCTCGACGACGACGCAACGTCGCCCGGGCGGATCGAGTGGACGTTCACAGTGGGCGAGCGCGACGAGATCGCGCCGCTCCCTCCGGTGCTCGGCGGGCTGGACTACCTGCGGGCCGACATCACGGACGGGTGTGACCTCGAAGACACGCCGCGAGCAGCCCGGGAGTGGTCGCTGCCGGTGGACGGCCAAGCCGACGAGCCCGTGCTCTACCCCGTGAGCGTGGGCCCGGCGGGGGCGCGCGAGCCCACGCGGACGCGTCGCGTGGTGCTCGAGGGAGACGCGGATCTCGAGCTGACCCTGCTGCGCTTCACCGAGGACGCAGGGCACGACGTGTGCGCGACCGTGCGGACCTTCGATCTGACCGGCAACGAAGCGGATCCGGTGCAGGTGTG
>JBCCWC010000314.1:0-11127 GCA_039194325.1 Myxococcota bacterium | reverse complement strand
CTTTGACTAAAGTCTTTAGGCAACCTCTGCCACCAATGGACTCCTCGACTATTGCACTCCAGAACCCTATCGCCGTCTTGAAATCTGGGAGATACTCCGGTGGAAAACCTGCTCGTTTCGCCATCGTCTTGGCGCTCTCTGCGTCATGGGTCACCTTGGCTAGTTCGATTGCTAGTTCGTGTCCAAGCTGCTTCTGCTCACCGTGCTTTTCTTGCTTACTTACGCTTCTTTCAGACAAAGGTATTCGGGGAGGTGGCGCAGGATTGATCTTTCGCCGGTAGCTGTCAAGATTATTCCCAATGCCTATTCCAATACTTGACATACTTAGGCATATGATCCAACGTGTTGTTTCTGATATGATAAGTAGCCCTTGATCAAGAAATAGAAGAGTGCTCCCTAAAAACAAACCCCCCAGTCCGAACGAATATGAAGCTCGAACGACGCTGTCTAGAAGCCCTTTCGCGACGAGCGCCATACCTCGAAAGAGATCATCCATGCCCGGCCTCACGATCAGCTAAATAAGAATGATGAGCACAGAGACTACACCGCCCAAACCAATACTTCTTGCCGCCAACTCGACAGCTTTTTCGTACTCATATCTTGACCATTCTTGCTTCTCTGGACCTCTCCAACCAATTGAGAAAAACGTAAAGCATGCAGTCAAGAGCCCTAGTACTGCAAATGCGGCAATACTCGTCAGAAGAATGCCTAGGAGGTTTGTCTCGAAAATGATCCAAACGACGGTGCCGAACAGAGCGGACAATACGTATCGAACTATTTTGCCTCTCATCGGAGTAAAGATCTCATCTGCATAAAAGAACTGGGCGACTCGTAGATCAGACAAGATATCGTCCATGTCTCGATATCTGTCTTGGAGATCAGACGAAAGACCTCTCAGAATAACCTGTTTGAGGTGATTGGGGACCCGCTTCCATCCGGCGGAAAAACTCGGAGCTCCTGATTTTTTTTCGGCAAGAAATGAGTTCACGTCTCTTGCTTGGAACGGGTAATCTCCCGTAAAGGCACGATAGAGCATGGAGACAAATGAATAGCAATCTGTGCGAATGTCTTCGGGCGCGCCTTCCATTACTTCTGGAGGAATATGATAGCGAGGGTAGTAGTAATAAAGATCTCTCATGGGTCCTGGATTTGTAAGGTCCCAAGGATCTTCTTTTGGCACTAGAGGTTCTGTTGATTCGACATTCTTCGACTCGACTATCTTTATTGCTCGATTCTTCAGAATATCAATCCTTTGTGCAGAATCGAGAGTGATAATTTTGACTTCATGTTTTTCGTTTACTAAGATTCCGTTCTCGTCGATCGCGCGGTGAATGAAACCTGCATCATGAAGATAATGGAGTGCTTCTGCAATCTGAATGAAAATGCTCAAGATATCTTTCTTTGACCGATTCTCTTTACGTAACCATTCTGAAAGGTTTTCCCCTGGGACATACTCCATTACCATGTACGGAGTCTTCAGGGCACTAGTGCTTCTGTAATCATACATCATGCGTATATTTGGATGGTTCAACTTTGCAAGAATCAGTGCTTGGCGAAGGAACCGGAGATTGAACTCTTGAGACAGGCTGTGGTCTCTATGAGTATAATAGTCGAGGAGGAGCCTATCTAGGTATTTGAAGCCTGCTGATTCTTCAAGAATTTCAGCGCGCCACCACTTGCATAATGCATATGCTCGAAAGAGAGTACGTGAATCTTCGCCAGATATTTCGCGATGCATACCTGGAAATGGGGATGATACAAAGTCGCGGCATAGATCGCAGACATGTCGCAGTGAATTCAAATCCTTATCAGATAACTCACCTGAGCTCTTGGTAGACAGTGCACGTTCGCGACATAGATCATAGATCTGGGAGAATGCGAGCACATCTTCTTCTGGAGAAGATGTTAAGATCAAAGCCTTGCGTAGCATTCTTATGACGACTATTCGTCCTGTATCTTCTTGCATTGCTTTGTATGTTGTACCTATCGAGCTCCATGCCTCAGGGCCATCAAGTTTTTTGAGGATGATGTATGGTCCAAGGCGTATTTGGTATTTTCCTCCTTTGGCGATGGGCGAGAAGGATGAGTCTATAGATTTATTGTTCATTCATATACTCCAGTAGTGCCGATTGGTCTTTGTTGTGCTCGCGCCGAGTGCCGATGTGCGATCGGTGCTATATCCAAACTCGTCGAGACTCGTTCAGTTGCCTAGCTTTTGTGGTATCAGATATGATATGGAAGGCGTGGAATATGTGACGAGATCTTACTCGGCTGGCCCTGTCTGTGTCAACGCGCAGCACACCAAACGGTCGATTTCCAGCACTAGCACTGTCGAGCTTTGGAGCTGACGCCAAAGTGTCGCCCTCGCATCGCTCTAGATCATCGCACCTCTAGTAGCAGTTAAGGTTGCCCAAAGGAGACAGTTCGCCCGCTAAAGTATCTAATTGGGTGTTTACTGCTTGCCTCGTGAGATATCTGGTCAGCTATTGTGATTGTAGTGATTGGAGCCTTCAGGGTCTCTTGCTGGGAAGGCATGTGAACACAGCAAGTCCTTCACTCCCGGAGCCCATGTCGCCGCAGCCGAGCCCGCAGCGATTTGCGCGAGATCCCGCTCCGGCGCTCCGCCTTGCTGAGGTTCCCGTCCACCACCCGCATCAGCTCGGCGAGGTAGCCTCGCTCGAACGTCTCGTGTGCTCGAGACCACGCCATCGTGTGCATCGCCCGCAGCGTTGGCCCGTCTGTGCTGGGGCACATCTCCAGCCGCTGGAGGCGCGGTGGCCGGTCGCCCGCCAGGGCCACGGCGGCGTGGATCGCCTGCTGTAGCTCCCGGACGTTCCCGGGCCACGTGCGGCTCCGCAGTTCCCGCTCGAACGCCTCGGGCAGCTGGTACCCGGGCCCGCCTTGCTCTTGCGCGAACTGCCGGGCGAGGAAGAGCACGTCGTCCCCGCGCTCCCGCAGGGGCGGCAGCCACACGATCACGTGCGACAGGCGATGGAAGAGATCTCGCCGGAACCGGCCCTCGGCCACCATCCGCCGCAGATCTCGATGGGTCGCGGCCATCACCTGCACGTCCACCCGCCGCGGTCGCGTCTCGCCGATGCGCACGACCTCTCGCCGGTCGAGCACGCGCAGCAGCTTGGGCTGGAGCGCCGGCGGCAGATCGCCCACCTCGTCGATGAACAGGGTGCCGCCGTCGGCTTGCTCGAAGCACCCGGGCCGGTCTTCGCGGGCGTCGGTGAAGGCCCCGGCGGCGTGGCCAAAGAGGGTGGCGTTGACCAGGGTGGGGCTGAGCGTGGTGCAGTCGAGCACCACGAACGGTCCGTCGTGCCGGGAGGAGTGCTGGTGCAGCGCTCGGGCGGCCAACTCCTTGCCGGTGCCGGTCTCGCCGTGCAGCACGACCTCCATGCCCGAGGTCGCGAGCGTTTCGAGCTGAGCGAACAGCTCCCGCATCACGGTGCTGCGCCCCAGCATCTGCCCAAAGTGATCCCGCGGGCAGATCGGCACCTCGACGGTGTCGACCCCCACCAGCTGGATCTTGCAGCCGCCCGCCGTAAAGGTGGAGCCGGGGGGCAGTCCCACCTCGCCCACGCGGTGGTCGCCGAGCCAGGTGCCGTTGGTGCTGCCCAGATCCTTGAGCCACACGTGCTCGCCCCGCAGGCGCAGCTCGAAGTGCTGGCCGCTGAGCAACGCATCGTCGAGCGTCAGATCGGCCGCCTCGCCCCGTCCCCCGGTGATCCGCCGCCGACGCCAACGAAGCTTTTCTGGGGTCGGCTGGGGGCCCTCGAGCACGCGCAGTCGGATCATGCCGGGGCGTCGGTGGGTCCGTTCGAAGGCATGCGGTCGTCGCTCGGTGGTGATCGTTCCGCGATCGTCGGCCATGGCCTCGGCCCTACCACACCCTGAGATCGGCCTCCACGTGAGTCTGAGCGGTTCACAGTGAACCGCGGGCCTGGGTCGCTGCGACCCAGGGCTGCAATCGAGGGATCGGCAAGCGCCTGGGATCCGAGGCGTTCGAACATGGAATGCGCCTTGCTGTTGGTGGGATCGATTGAGCCACCGAGCCTCGCCGATCGATTCCACCGCGATCGGTTTGTGATGGTTTCCGTGTTACCCCCCGGATCGACACCATGGGGGAGCAGTTTGGTGAGTACGAGCTGCGCTGCCAGATCGGCAGTGGGGGCATGGCGAACATCTGGGCGGCACGGCGACCCACGGAGACGGGGCTGGTCAACTGCGCGATCAAGCTGATCCGCTCGGATTCCGCCGAGGATCCCGGCCTCCGGGAGCTGTTCTTGCGCGAGGGCAAGCTGGCGATGCGGATGAGCCACGGCAACCTGATCGGCGTGTCCGACGTGGGCGAGCACGACGGGCGCCTGTACATGGTGATGGATCTCGTCGACGGGGTCTCGCTCGACCGCTTCCTCGATCGCGTGCGCTCCTGGCATCCCGATCGGCCCAACCTCGACGAGGCGGTCTTCATCACCCGCGAGCTGCTCCGCGCGCTGCACTACGTGCATACCGACGCGATCAACGAGGTCAACCAGCGCGTTGTTCATCGCGATGTCTCGCCGCAGAACGTGATGGTGACGTCGGCGGGCGAGATCAAGCTGGCCGACTTCGGAGTGGCGCGCGTCATGGACGGACACGGCACCGACCGGGTCTGCGGCAAGCTGGCCTACATGCCGCGCGAGCAATATCAGGGCAACCCGGTGCAGCAGTCCGATCTGTTTGCGGTGGGGGCGATCCTGTACGAGATGCTCACCGGGCATTGGCTACGCCCACAAACCCCGAGCCGGGCCGCGCTCCACGAGGCGATCATGAACGGCGGCGTGCCCGAGCTGCCGCCCGGCCTGCCGCCGGAGGTCCGCGAGGTGCTGGCCGGACTGCTTGAGCCCGAGCCCACGCGGCGCATACAGTCGGCCAAGGCCGCCCTGCGGCTGCTCGGCAACTGGCTCAGCCGCGGGGACATCGGCCTCGATATCGAAGAGTTGTACCTCGACTGCGTGGATAGCCGTCACTCCTGGTACACGGATCTGACGGCGCAGGCGCAGGTCGAGACGCAGAGGGATCTGCGGCGAGAGCAAGCGGGCGAGCCGGAGGGCGAGGAGATGTCGGCGTCGGGGTCGGCAGCAGAGTCGGCGTTGGTGTTGGCGTCGAGTTCGGTATCGGCGTTGGCATCGAAGTCGGCGTTGGCGTCGGACTCGATGCCGGCGTTGGCGTCGGACTCGGTGAAGCCGGCCAAGAACGACGAGGATGCTCGTGTGCCTGACGAGGAGGAGAAGGGCATCTGGGCAGATGCCGAGGGCACGAAGGAAGGCACGCAGACTCCCGAAGACGCGCAGCATGGAAAGCCCACGAGCCTGCCGGCGAAGAAGGCCAAGCCGGCGCGCCGTAAGCCTCGCAAGGTGAGGCGAGCGAAGGAGAAGGCCAAGAAGCATCGCGGAACGCGTGGCAAGCAGAACAAGCCTGCCCCGCGCGTTAGCGGCCGGATCGCAGTGGATACCGAGGCACCGCTCCTCGGGCGCCCCTGGGAACGGGCACAGGGGCATGAAGCGGCCCTCGATGAAGCGGCCATCGATGAGGTGACCACGATGATCTGGAGCGCGCCGCTCGGCAGCAAGCCAGGTCGCGAGGTGCAACCGTGAGCGCAGACGGTCCCGGCGAAGCCGGTCGTGAGAACCGGCGAGCGGCTCGAGCCCAGCAAGGTGCGGTCGTGAGCACGGGCGAATGGCCCGTCGACGGTGGGGTGCAGTCGTGAGCACGGGCGTACGGCCTGGCCCCGGCGAGGTGCAGCCGTGAGCGCAGGCGAGCAGCAGGAACGGATCGAGCCAGGCCAGGTAGTGGCGCGTGGTCGGTACCACCTGCGTGGGATCTTGGGGCGCGGCGGGTTGGCTACCGTCTTTCGGGCCGAAGATGCGCAGACCGGCTCGGAAGTCGCGCTCAAGGTGCTGCGCGACCGCTACGTGGGCCGGCCCGAGCGAGCGGAGCGACTGCGGCGAGAGTTCGAGTATGCGGCACGGGTTGAGCACCCCGCGGTGATCGACGTGCACGAGCAGGGGGCGCTCGACGATGGTCGACCGTTCTTTTCGATGGAGATGATCGAAGGGCTACCGCTGTCGCGGGTGCTCTCGGGCTCGGGCGGGCTGCCCTTCGAGCGCATGTGTCGGCTGACCCGGGCGATCGCGGTGGCGCTGGATGCTGTGCACCACGCGGGCATCGTGCATCGCGACGTCAAGCCCGCCAACGTGCTCGTGCTCGCCGACGACCAGGTCAAGCTCATCGACTTCGGCATGGCCGGAGACGACGATGCGCCCGCGGTACCGGCCGGACACACCGCGCGGCTGACCCGGGCCAACGACCTGCTGGGAACGCACCACTACATGGCCCCCGAGCAGGTACTCAAAGAGTCGCCACGCACGTCGATGGATGTGTTCGCGCTGGGCGTGGTGATGTACGAGATGCTCTCGAGCAACACGCCATACTCGGGCATGGGGGTGCGGGAGTACGTGGAGCTTCAGATCGCCGGAGATCCCTTGCTGCGCTCGGCCGAGCGCTGGGGGCGGATCCGAAGTGCTCCCGCCGAGCTCGCGGTGCTCATAGACGACTGCCGTCGACGTGAACCGGGAAGGCGGCCGATCGACATGAAGGCGGTGATCCGACGGCTGGATGCACTCGAGGTGCTACCCGATGAACCGGCAGCGGCGATCCAGTCCATGGCGACGTTGCTCGGCACGTCGCCGATGCCACTCGACGAGACGCAGGCATCGCTCGTGGCAGCGGTCCAGCCGCGCAGAAGCATGGCCGCTCCCGGCGAGCCTCCAGCGAGCCCAATGGTTGTCCCGAGCTCGCTGGCCTTGCCTCCAGCGCCTGCACCCAGTGTCCCGCCGTCGGGCACACCCGCCGTCGCCCCAAGCTTTCTCGTCTTGCCTCCACCGCCCGCACCCAGTGAATCTGCGACCGCGTTAGCTGTCACCCCTGGGCCGCTCGCCTTGCCATCATCGCTCGCGGTTTGCGGACCTACGGGTGGCACCGCTATGGCTCCGAGTCCGCTCGGCGCGGCCCCGAATGCGCTCGCTCTGGCGCCGGTGGTGATGCCCGAAGTCCAACGAGGCTCGGCATCCGTCGCGAGGGCTGCTTCGATGCAACGACACGCTTGGTGGCGACCCGTGGTGTGGGCGCTCATCCCGGCGGCGGCCGCCGTGGTGCTGTGGGTTGCGCTGCCTGTGGGCGATGCGTTCATGGACCAACCGCCGACTACGATCCGGTCATCGACGGATGCCGACTCGGTGGAGGCGCCGGTCTCGGTTGGGAAGCCGGACCGGATCTTCAGCCACACCGCCGAATCCTCAACTACGCTCGGCGATCTCCTGCCGCACACCGATGAAGAACGTGCATCTGGAGGTCGTCTGCCGAACGATGAGGGGGCTGCCACGAGCGGAGCGCTTGCCGAGCCCACTGGAGATCCCCCGGCCGAGGCCCGACTTGTCGAGCGAAGCAGCGCAGGCGATTCGCCGGCGCCCCGCAAGTCGAAGCGCCGAGCTCCCCCTCGCTCTGCACCCTCCAAGGCCAAGCCGCCATCCACTGCGGATCGATGCTCAGATCATCGTGCTCTCGCGCGAGCAGCCTACGCTGCATATCGCTGGTCTGCCGTGCTGGCTCACACCCGCGACGCGTCTTGCTGGTCCGCGCATGAGGCCCAGTATCTCAAGATGCGCACCGAGGCACTCATGGAGGAGGGCCGGTGGTCTGAATGCCTTGGTACGGGCCGCCGCTCCTCGGATCCGAGCGTTCGCCGTCACGCCGAGCGATGCAAGAGGCGCTTGGCTACGATCGCCGAGACTCCATGAGACGGTGCACGCACATCTTCGTTCTCGTCGGCATCATCGCAGCGGCTCCCGCCTCGGCATGGGCGGCGCCTCAGCGGGCCGATGCGGTCTCGCCGGCCTCGCCCAACCAACGATCCGCTTCGACCTCCGCCAACGAAGTCAACGCAAAGGCCGTGCGCCTGAGCGTCGATACCTCGGCCATGGGCAAGGAAGCCAAGAGCACCCGAGCCTGGGTGCTCCGTGATGGAGGCAAAGCGCTGGCCGAGGCCGGGGTCATGGTCGCCGCGGATACGAGCACCGAAGTCCAAGTGATCCTCGAGCCCAAGGATCTCGGCTACACCGTGCGGATCGAGGTCCGCGAGGACGGCACGGAGTCGCCGATCTTCACGCGCGGACCAAAGATCTGCGAGAACTGCACCCGGACCGAACTGATCGGCATGGTCGGCCGCGAGCTCGCATGGGTTGGAGGGTGGCTGTCGGGCTCGGACGCGGAGCAAGAACAAGAGCCGGATCCCGAGACGGTTGCAATCGGCGACGCCACGGAGGACGGCTTGCCCGAGCAGAGCGAGCCCGAGCCGGGTGACTCGCTAGAGGACCACCCACCTCGCCGCCGTAAGCTCCATGCGCTCGGCTGGTCCGGGATCGGCGTGGGCACCGTCGGGCTCGGCACACTGGTCGGCGGCTTCACGATCATCTTGCGCAACTACGAGGCCCGAGGAGAGCCCGGAGACTACCGGATCCCCAGCGTTCGCCCGGAGCGAGTGGGCTGGACAATGGTCGGCCTCGGAGCGGCTGCGTTGGTCGGCGGCTCGGTGATGCTCATGTTCGACCTGGCCAAGGGCAATCAAACAGGCGTCGCCGCCGGGCCCTGGCTCGAGCCGGGTGCCGGCGGCCTGTGGGTTCGACGGAGGTTTTGAGCGATGAGAGGAATCAAGATGAAGACCACAACGTGGATCAGCCTCGGCCTCGCCATCGGTGGCACCATTGGCGCCTGCTATCGCCACGACCCCACCTACTGCGGCAACCTCAATGGGCACGAAAGCTGCCGCTACCTGGGGTTGGGACAGTACTGTAGCCTCTGCGACTTCGAGAAGGATGGCTGCGTGGACTCGCGGCCCTCGGACGAATGCCTCGCACCGTTCGAGATCCCGATGGAGACCGAGGGCTCGACGGGGAGCAGCGGGAGCAACACGGCGGGGCAGACGGTGTCGTCGGGTGCAGAGCCCGGGAGCGAATCGAGCGGGAGCAGCTCGTCCGGGGAACTGGCGTGCATGAGCTCGGAGGATTGCTCGGGTGACACGCCGATCTGTGGTCCGAAGGGCGAGTGCGTGCGCTGCGATGCCGTCGGTGACCCGGATGGCGCATGCACCGAGGTAGACTGGCGGGCGCCTTTGTGCGTAGACGGCCGCTGCGTAGCGTGCACCGCGGAGGACACCACGATCTGCGACGGGCAGCTGCGGATCTGCGAGCCTGTGAGCAACACCTGCGTGGATTGCACCGAGCACACGCAGTGCGGCGCCGGGGCATGTCGGTTGGACGAGGGGCTGTGCTTCCCCCCGGACCAGGTGGTGCACGTCGACGGCGACGGCGAGCAGGACTATATGACGGTCAACGAGGCGATCGCGAGTTTCAACGACGGAGCGCTCGGGGTGGTCGTCCTGCACGAACGGGTCGGATTGGCGCCGTACACAGAGCCCGTGTTCGTGGGCAGCAGCAAGATCCTTGCGCTCATCCCGGCGCCGGGAGAGGCACCGTCCATCCTGGGAACTGGGGGGAGTGCCGGCATCACCGTGCAAGACGCGGGAAGTACGCTCTACCTCGATGACCTGCGAGTCGCCGGCGGTGATGGGTCTGGCATCTCATGCAACGGTGCACGCGCGGATCTCCGCCGCAGCCGGATCGTTCAGAACGCGAGCGGTGGTGTGCTCGCGCAAGCGAGCTGCGAGCTCTCGATCGAGAACAGCTTTATCGGCGGCACGATCGACAACGACGCCCTCTACGTGCAGTCGAGCACCGCCTCCGTCCTCTACTCCACCGTTGCGGCCAGCGCGCGAATCGCCGCGAGCCCGGCCGCCGTTCGTTGCGACGGCGCCTCCACGGTCGACGTCCGCAACGCGATCCTCGTGGGTGCGTCCGACGAGCCCGAGGTCCAGTGTGCCGGCGCGTCGGTCACCAACAGCGCCAGCGAAGCCGACCAGTCCGGGTCGGGCAACACCGCGGTCGGAGCGCTCGACGTCACCTGGTTCGAGGACTTCGTGGCCGGAGACTTCTCCCTTTCCTCCGTTGGCGGCACCGTCTTCGAGGGGATCGCGCAGTGGGAGATCGAAGATCCCCCCACCGACATCGACGGCGACGCCCGACCGATGGTCGACGGCACCGCGGACTATCCGGGCGCGGACTTGCCGTGAAAGCACACCCACGTAGACCGGTGCTCCGGCCTCCAGGCCCCGATGAGACACGGGAAGACGTCAACGAGCTTACCGCAGCTATACTTCGCCGCGTATGCCCGGTCTCTCCCAATGACGCTGGTGAAGGCGCTTCACGACAGCCCGGTTGCCCCGCCGGATAGTGCCCAAACGCACGCTCCTGGTGCTGCCCCACAGTGATTTCGATCCGTTGGCTCTCCGCGCCCGTGCACAATCGTCTGGCGGCATACTGGGGAAGCAGAGGTGGCACCGGTCAGCGCTGTTGCTAGCCGATAGACGCCGAGCGATCATCCTGCTCGGTTGAGACGAAACGTGCCGTATCAGACTGACGAGAGGCTAAAGAGCTACCTTGACACGAATCAGCTCCACCGGGAGCAGATGTGCTGTGCAATTCTCGCGGCGGACCATCGATTCTCGGAAGTGCGGCCCCGGCATCCACGCGGAGGGCCGGATGAGGGAAGGGATATTGAAGCCGTATACCGAGACGACCAGAAGGCGTTCGGGGCCGTTGGCTTCATCAATCAAGCAAACGACTCGAAGGAACAAAAGCGGCGTATTAAATCCAAATTTATGGATGACCTCGCAAGCGCGTTGGGGGCTACCGTCAGGCCAGATGCGTTCGTTTTCTTCACTAACGTCAATTTCACCATTGGTGAGAAGGGTGAGCTCGTTCAAAAGGCAAAGGCGAGCGGAATACCGTTCTGCGAGATATTCGACCGAGAACGGTTACGAATAGAACTGGACAGCCCAGATGGATTCTCCACTAGGTTCCAATACCTCGGCATCGCTCTTTCAGACTCGGGTTTCGCCTTTATGCGGCCCTCGATTCTTGCGTAGAGGGGGGCGGCGGCGGATCTGGGATGGGTTTGTGTAAG
>JBCCWC010000313.1:0-11153 GCA_039194325.1 Myxococcota bacterium | reverse complement strand
GACCGCGCCGCCGCCCGCCGCCCCGGTCGACGCTCCTGCGGCCGCCCCCGCCCAGGCCGCGACTGCGCCCACCGACGACAAACCCGACTCTGCGGCGGCACCCGCCGACAAGCCCGAGGCCCCGCCGCAAAAAGACTTGGTCGCCGAGGCCACCGAGGCCGCCAAGGCGTGGCTCGAGCCCCTGGGTGACGCGCCCCACGGGAGCGACGCTCGCTACGAGCCCGAGTACGAGTCGATGCGCACCGAGGTCAACAAGCTCGACTCGCCCAGCGACGACTCCGAGGTCGCCTGGGACGAGGTCGGTCGCCTGGCCGACGAGATGCTCAAGACCAAGTCCAAGGATCTGCTGGCCGCCAGCTACCTGGCGTTCGCCCGGCTGGAGACCAAGGGCATCGAGGGGCTCAATGTGGGCCTGTCGATGATCACCGGCCTGCTGGAGGGCTTCGAAAAACTGTGGCCCAAGCGCCCCCGCGGGCAGGGCAATGCGCTGTCGTGGCTCTCCGAGACGCTGGAGCGCCACCTGGGCTCGTTCAAGCCCAGCCCCGCCGATCGCGACGCGCTGACCGCCTTGCAGAAGATCGTGCGCGCCTTCGGGATGGCCGCCCGCGAGAAGCTCGAAGACAACGCCCCCAGCACCCGGCCGCTCGAAGAGCGGGTGCAACGCATGCTGCTGGCGATCCCCAAGCCCGAGCCTCCCAAGCCCAAGCCCAAGCCCGCGCCCAAGCCCGCCGCCGCGCCCAAGCCCGCCGCCGCTCCTGCTCCGGCCGCAGCACCCAAACCCACCGCGGCCATGCCCACCGTCACGGCCGACATCAGCAGCGCCGACGACGTCCGCAAGTACCTCCAGGAGACCGGCCGGGCGATGGTCAAGGCGGCCAACCTGCTACGACGCGCTCAGCTCTCGAGCCCGACCGCCTATCGGCTGCTGCGCACCGGGGTGTGGCTGCACCTGGACAAGACGCCCCCCGCCAACGGGGGCAAGACCCAGATCCCGCCGCTGCCTCCGCCGCGCCGCCAGCAGCTGGGGCTGATGGAGACCAACGAGAAGTGGGCCGCGCTCCTCGAAGAGACCGAGTCCGGGCTGCCGCAGTTTCGCTTTTGTCTCGACTTGCAGCGGCTGTCGGCGCTGGCCCTGCAGCGGCTGGGGGCCGAATACGAGCCCGCCCGCCAGGCGCTGCTGGGCGAGGTGGGGGCGCTCTTGCGGCGCATGCCCGAGCTGCCCGATCTGTTGGCGGCCAACGGCACCCCGCTGGCCGACGAGCAGACCCGCGCGTGGATCGCTTCGGACGTGGCCACCGGGGGTGAAGGCGGCGGCGGCGGGCCCAGCGAAGACCCGGGCGAGGCGTTCGCCCAGATAGGCCCGATGATCAAGGGCGGCAAGATCGCGGACGCCATGAAGCTGGCCCAGGATGCGATCGACGCCACCGGATCGATGCGGCTGCGCTTCATTCAGCGCATGGCTCTGGCCAAGGCGTGTTTGCAGGGCGGGCAGCCCAAGCTCGCCCGCTCGATGTATGCCGCCCTCGATCGCGAGATCAGCGAGCGCGGCCTGATGGAGTGGGAGCCGGGGCTCGCCGGGCGGTGCCTGGAAGGCTTGGTGCGATCGATCCGGGCGGCCGCGCAGAAGGGCTCGCAGTACGCGGCTGCGGATGCGGCGTTCGAACGGCTGTGCCTGGTCGACCCCACCGCCGCCGCTCGACTGGCCGGCTGAGGGACTATCTATGCCGAGGCCGGCTCGGGATGCGCGACTGCGTCGCGCCCGGCCTCGGTCTTGCTACACAACACTCAGGAGGGATGATCACTCGACGAAGCTGAGGGCGCCCAGCTCGTGGCTGGCACCGGTCTCCGTCTCGAGACCTCCCCACCACAGCATCGAGGCGGCGTCGGCGTTGGTCTGAGGCCACAGCGCAAAGTCCACCGCCCGCGCCCGCTCGAGGGTATAGATATCCTCCGAGACCCCGGTATCTTGCTCGAAGAGCTCGAGGTACCCGTACGTACCGTCGCTGGCGTGCTGCCGGGCGACCACCACCACGCCGAACTCGGCGGTGAGATCGGCGACGAGCCACTTCTCCAACACGGGCGTCGTCCAGTGCCCGACGTACGATAGGCCGTGGTACATGTTCCCGTTGCCGCCGTCCCAGCTATGGCCTTCGTAGCGGGACACCCGGTGCTCGGTCACCCCGGCAAAGTGGCGATAGGGCAGCAAGAAGACCGTCTGGCCGCTGTCGGTCTCGTGGCTCACCCGCGGGCACGACTGGTCGACCGTGGCGAGCGGGTCGAGGCCATAGCTGGTCCACGACGAGTACCAATCTCCGGGGATCGCCGGGTGAGGGTGCACGTAATTCCAAAACCCGCGCAGATTGCCGCCGTCGGAGTACACCCCGGTCGCCACGAAGTGACCGTTGGGCAGCTGCTCGAGGTCACAAAAGCGCTCCAGGGTGCCGCTACCAGGGGCCGTGAACATGCTGCCGATGCTCGACAGGTAGCCCAGATCCTTGGTGCGGTGATCGAGGGTGCCGTTGTTGCGGAGCATCCACACGGTGTCGTCGCTGGTGTCTTCCGCAATCGCTCGGTAGCGGTGCGTTCCGCCGTAGATCGGCGCGGTCGCGATCTGGGCGCCGGTGGTCGGGTTGATCGCCCGGACGCGCGCGGTCGCATCCCAGTGGTCACCGCTGAAGACCGTGCCCACGTAGACCCGGTCGCCCTCCTCGTTGGTTTCGAGCAGACCGGTGACGACCTCTTCGTTCAGCTGAGCGACGCCGAACAGCTGGTTGAATTCGCAGGCGGTCACGCTGGCACCAAGGGCTCCGATCAAGAGCGTGTTTCGGGCGATCTGGGCCCACGCAGGGGCGGAAGGGCGCGTGGACGGGGTAAGGGATGAACCGCGGGGCGCGGTGGGGGACATGGGGGCATGCATCACTCGCTAGTACGATCGCCACCAAGCAAACACCTCACCCTCTGGGCCAAGAAATCAGCGCGGTCGCTTCAACGCACAGACTGGACCTCGCCGGCCGGCCCACGAGACCGCGTTGTGGTCCATCTCGACACCATGCCATCGAGCTGGCAGGCTCTAGCCTGTGATTCAGTCGCTTGAGATCCGGGGACTGCGTGGCATCGCGCACGGGCGCCTCGACGACCTAGGGGCGCTGACGTTGCTCGTCGGCCCCAACAACAGCGGCAAGTCCACATGCGTGGAAGCGCTCGGGGCAGGTCTCGGAATCGCAGATGGCTCGATCGGTGCGGTGGCCGAGTTACTGCTTCGACGAGGTGGGAGCACTCATCATGCGCTCAAGGTCACCGCACACACCGCTCGACGCGGTAGCCCGTACCGCTTCGAGATCGCTCTGCGTACGTCGACGGATACGATCCACGCATCCATGGAGACCAACGACATACAGGAACCCGCTGTGCTGCACAGAGCCATCAACCAGGGGCTCTCGTCCCCGCTCGTAAGGGTTTGCACCCAAGCGAGTCTTGGCGACGCAGTCTCGGTCAGAGCGGAAGCCATGTTCGACGAGCAGGGGAGACATACCGTTTCCAAGGTGGTCACTTCCGATCAACCGGAGTCTGAACCCTTAGCCTGGGACTTCATCGACGTCGATGCAGTTCGCGCTTCTCGAGCGCTCGAGGACGCCTATTCTGCGATCGAGCAAGCGGGTTCGCTCCCGGTTGTCGTGGATGCACTCAGAGCGTCGATGCCCAGCCTACGTGATCTTCGAATCCTCAAGATCGAAGACGAGTTCATTCTTCACCTCTTCATCGATGAAGGACCGCCTATTCCCGCCTACCTCGCCGGTGATGGGCTCAAGCGCCTACTCGCGATTGCAGCGTCGATCTCGAAGGCAGCAGGTGGCGTCGTTCTACTCGAGGAGCCCGAGTGTTTTCAACACCCACGCTATCTCCGCGAGCTCGTACGTTTGCTCGCCAATGCGGTGAAATCGAACACCCAGGTCATCATGACGACGCACAGCAGCGATCTCATCGATCTGCTCTTGCACCACGAGCCAAGCTTCGAGGAGCTGGTCTTCCAGCGATTGCGCCTCATCGATGGAGAGCTCAAAGCGACGGCACTCCGCAATGACGCGGCTCGGATGCTACGGGATGAGCTTCTCGAGGATCTGCGCGCATGAACAAACGAACAATCTTCTGCGAAGGGCCCGATGATCTTGCGGCGCTCCGAGAGATTGCAACGCGGCTTCTCGGCGCGATCGTCTTGCACGGGATGCCCACCGGTGGGGCAAGCCTCGAGCGGATCGCACGGTTCCAACTCGAGCAGGACACGGTCGAGGTCAAGGCCGGTGGCGGCAAGTCAGAGCTCGCTCGGCGAGGCGCGCTCTACCTGGAAACGCTGCCCCCGATGCCCGATATCGGGCAGGTTTCGCTGCTGTTCGATCCCGATGAAGAGCCGGTCGAGAGGTTCTTCGCCGGTGTTCCGCGCGCGATACACGACCATGCTCCAAGCTGGACCCTCGTGGACGCCCCGAAACGAGCAGGGTGCTGGCGAGCCACGCGACAGGGGGATGCATCGCTCGTCCTCGCAGCGGTCGCGTGGTGGGGAGATGTCGAGGTGCTCGATGGCTTGAGCGATGCACAGAGTCTCGAGCGAGTCATCCTCAGTGTCGCGCGACGAGCTCTATCCGAGGAGGAGCTCGCATTTCTCGTTCGCGTGCTCGAAGGCATTCACGCCCTTCCGGGCCGGCGTGCAACCTGGAAAGCAGCGGTTCATGTCTTGTGCGCATTGGCGGACGCGAAGACGCCGGGCCACGCGATGGCACAGCGCTTCTTGGGGCAGAACAAGTCGTTTCGCCCTCATGTAGAAGATGCGCTCGGCAAGACGCAAGAGCCCGGCGGAGCCGTCCTCCGTGACGAACTCGCGTTCATGTTCACGGGATATGACCCTCGCTCCGCGACCTCCTGAAAAAGGCGAGGACGAAGCCAACACCTTTCGTCCCCGAGCCATACGACCGCGCACCCCCGACCGCCCCGACGACAGGGCCCCAGAACCCGGGCGTCGTGTTCCACCACGTCTCGAAATCCGCCATCCACGACGGCGATGACGGTTCTCGCGCCACCGCGCACGAGGGCTTACCCGACGCGGCCACCGACGCGGCCGCCGACGCAGCCTTTGGACCGCCGGTGCCGGGTCGCTCCCACGCCGCCGCCCGGCGGGCAGGCGGAGCCGACGTCCCCGCAGTGCGGGCTTTTGCGCAACCGCGCCCCGCACGGTGCCCCCTCGGGCATGGAGCGCGATCGTCCCGCGCGGCCCCACCGGGTCGCGCGTACCGGGGTTTGACGCCGCCACCCCGGCAAAGACACACTCCTGGCCATGGCATGCGCACCCCGCCCGGTACGGCCCCCCGGCCGTCGGCTCTGGACTGGCCTGCTGTCTCGCGCGCTGGCCGGGACCCTGGCGTTGAGCCTCTCGATCGCCCCGTGGAACGTCCAGGCCATCGCCCCGCAGAACGCGGAGATCGAGCGCCTGTACGTCGAGGGCCAGGACAAGTACGCCGAGGGTGACTTCGCCGGGGCCGCCGACGCATGGACCCGCCTGCTCGACCGCCTGCCCGAGGAAAAAGCCAGCCGGGCCACCCGCGAGAACGTGCTGCTCAACGTGCTACAAGCCCACCTCGACGGCTACGCCCGCACCCGCCGCGACGATGGCAGCAAGGACATCGGCCACCTGCGCGACGCCAAGGAAGTCCTCGAAGGCTACTTCGCGAGCTTCAAGAAGGCTTATGGCGATCGAGCGGCGGTCAGCGCGGCGGTCCAAGAGAAGGCCGACGAGCTCGATCGCAAGCTCGAAGAAGCCGAGAAGGAAGCCGTGGTCACCCCGCCGGTCGATCCCGGCGGAGACGACGACGGCGGACAAGACGACGACGGCGGACAAGACGACGGCGGCCAAGACGACGGCGGCCAAGACGACGGCGGCCCCAACATCGTGGTGCTCGAGAGCCAGAACGACGGCGGCGGGCTCATCGTCGGTGGGGCCGTCACCGCCGGACTCAGCCTGGCCGGCTTCGGCGTGCTGATCGCCGGCGGCGTCCTGGCCAGCCGCGCCACCGAGGATTTCGAGGCCGCCACCACCCAAGAAGATCGGGACAAGGCCGAGGAGCAGGGCAACACCGGCAACGCGCTGACCGTGACGGGCGCGATCGTAGGGCCCGTGCTGCTGATCACCGGCGGCGTGCTGATCGGCCTGGGCCTCAAGCGACGCAAGGACGCCAAGGCGGCGCGCGAACAGCAGCTACGCAGCATCAGCGTGACCCCGACCGTCGGTCGCCGATTCGGCGGGCTCGCGGTTCACGGGCGATTCTAGGGCCTCCTCCGGCCGACCCGGCGCTTGCGCCCGCCCAACTCCACGAGCCTGGCCCGGTGCTTAGGGTGATGGCGAAGGAGAGGAAGGGCTCGGCGCCGTCGGCTCGGCCTCGTGTTCGACCTCGTGTTCGGCCTCGGTTCCGACCTCGACTGGGGCCGGCGGGTCGTTGTTCTCAGACTTGGGCCCGGCCTTGGCATCGGCACCCGTCCCCGCGTCGCCCTTGGGCCCGTCCTTCGATCGGCTTGGTTTATCGGGCTCGTGCGACCTCTCGGGCTTATGCGACCTCTGTGGCTTCCCCGGCTCACCACCGCCCCCCCCACGACGCGGCTGGGACTCGCGTTCGGGCTGGGGCTCGCGAGCGATCGAGCCACCGTCCTCGCTCCGGTCTGTGTCGCCATCCTCGCCCGCGTTCCCTCCCCGGTCCGGGCTTCGCCCGCTCGTGACGTCTCGGGACAAGATCGACCCATCGGAATCTCGTGGCCGATTGTCTCGGGCGTGGTCGAGGGCCCAGACCTCGAGCTCGCGCAGGCGGGTGTCTCCGCCCAGCCCAGCATCCCGCAAGAACATCCGAGCCCGGTCGAGGTCGGCGCGGACACGAGCCTCGAGCTGTCCCGCGTCCCAGCGGGCCTGCGCCAGCTGGTAGTGGATCTCGCCGCGCATGGCCACCGACCACTCGGCTTTTTGTGCTCGCTCCGCCTGCGAGGCCAGGGTCTCCAGGGCCGCCACCGCCCCGGAGGGATCCCCTCGGAGTCGGCCGATCTCCGCCAGCGCCACCCGGCTCTCCACCAGCGCCTCGTGGTCTTCGTCGAGCCGCTTGCGACGCAGCTCGAACGCTCGCTCGTACAGGCGCAGGGCCTCCTCGTAGTGCCCTTGCTCCTTTCGGATCGTCCCCAGGTTGTGCAGGCTCGCCGCCACGTGCGGGTGGTCGGGCCCGAGGCTCCTCTCGAGCAGCCGCTGCGACCGACGGATCTGCGCTTGCGCCTCGTCGAGCTTGCCCTGGCCCAGCAGCGACACCCCGATGTTACCGACGGTGGTCGCGACGAAGAGGTGCTCGGGGCCCAGCCACGCCTCGAAGTCATCGAGCGCCTGACGGTGCTGCACCAGGGCCTCGGCGTAGCGACCCGTCTCGTTGTAGACCACCCCGATGCTGGCCACCGCCATGGCGACCTGAGGGTGCCCTTCGCCCAGCACCGTCCGCAGGCCGAGCTCGGCCTGCTGATAGCTGGCCAACGCCGCGTCGTGATTGCCCAGGGCCAGCTGGGCGTTGCCGAGGTTGATCCGATCCCCAGCCAGGACCGGATCGTCGGCCGACACCCGCGCCTCGAGCTGCGCGATCGCCCGCTGGTAGTGGTCGAGCGCCTTGGCGTGATCCCCCTTGCGGTACCAGACGTTGCCCAGGTTGTTCATCAGGCTCACGCGATCCGCCCCGTCCTCACCCAACCGCGCCACCAGGGCATCGGCCAGCTCGCCCCAGGTCAGCCCTTCTTCGAACCGGGCCAGCCTGTCGCCCACCACCGAGACCAGGTGGGTCGCAGCCCGCAAGGCAACGCGGTCGTGTCCGACCCCCACCGCGCCCCAAAGCGCCTGACGCAAGCGGGCCTCGGACTCGCCGAAGTCACCGGCGTTCTCCAGCGCGACCCCCAGGGTCGCCAGCGCCTCGACCCTAAGCGGCTCGTAGCCCAGGTTGCGGGCCTCTCCTAGCACCTCCTGCGCGAGCTCATGGGCCTCCTCGACCCGCCGCACGGACTGCCAGGCCTGGGCCCGTCGCATGAGGTTACGGAGCTCCTCCACCCGGGTCCGGGTCTGCTCGTCCTCGGGGAGCGGTAACGCCGCCCGCAACCGCTCCACGTCGGCGCAGCGATCGATCCCGGGCAGCTCGCTGACGATCGTCACCGCCCGCTGCACCACCGCCGGATCGGACTCCTCGAGCACCCCGAGCACCACGCTCACCTCGCTCAAGTGCTCTTGCAGACAGCTCATGCGCAGGTCGAGCATCTCGTCGGACTGCTCACCGCGAACCCGAGTCGCTTCACAGGTCTGCTGGTGGGTCTGCACCCACTGCTCGAGATCGGCATCGAGCCGGCGCTCGACCTCCGACCAGGTATGCTCGGCGTAGGGCAGCCCGGTGCCCAGGATCGCGGTGCGCACCTGCAGGCGGCGCGGTTGCCCCCACAAGGGCTCCACATGCCGCTCGCTGTCTTGGCACAGACGCTCGGTGCGGCCCAGCTGGTGTCCGACCACCGCCGTGGCCCCGGCCAGCAGTACCACCCCTCCCATCAGGGTCAGTCGGCGCCGCCGCTTGGCCTCTGGGTCGTCCTCGAGGGCGGCCACCACCAGATCCATCGAGGCCAGGCGATCGGCAGGCCGCGGCGCCAGCCCGCACATCACCAGGTCTTCGAGCCACGGGGGCACGTTGGCATCGGGCGGGGGGGGAGCGATCCGTCCCTGCTGCTTGAGCCGCACCAGGTCGTGCAAGCGGCTGGCGGGAAAGGGATCCTGGTGATAGAGCGCCTGATAGAGCGCCACGCAAAAGCTGAACTGATCGCTACGGGCATCGACCCCCACGCCCGCGTGCTGCTCGGGGGGCATGTAGCGGGGTGTGCCTACCACCGTGTCGTCGAGGGTAAGTGGCGACGAGAGCACGTCGGACTCACCAAAGTCGACGATGTGCGGGACGCCATCGTGGCCCAGGCCATCCTGCGAGTCCTCATCGTGCGAGACCTGCGAGACATGCGAGACGTGCGAGATGTGCGAGATGTTCGATAGCTGCGACGACTGCCCGGGGCGAGCCCGTGCCAAGCCGAAATCGAGCACGCGCACCCGACCGTCGGGGCTGACCAGCACGTTGTCGGGCTTGAAGTCGCGGTGCACCAGGCCCGCGATGTGGGCGGCGGCCAGGCCTCGCCCCGCCATGGCGAAGATCCGGCAGATCTCGCTCAGAGATCGGCGGTGGAGCTCCAACCAGCGGGTGAGGGTGAGCCCTTCGATGAACTCCATCGCCACGAACACCGCCTCGCCGTGACGCCCCACGTCGTAGACGTTGACCACGTTGGGGTGGGAGAGCCGGGCGATGGCCTGGGCCTCGCGCATCAGCCGGGTCGCCGCTTGATCACGACCGTGTTTGTCGTCGCGCTCCTTGGGGATGAGGATCTTCAGCGCGATCTTGCGGTTGAGTTGGGGATCGAACGCGGCGTAGACGACGCCCATGCCCCCGGCGCCCACCTCGTAGAGGATCACGTAGCGGCTGACGGCCGTCCCTGGGGCGTAATGAGGCCGGCGTGGCTTGGGCGCCTTATCGGACCCCGCCACCATCGTCTCGTCGAGTACCTCGGATTCATCGCTGATTCCGCGCGACGGACCCTCTTTGGTAGGGCCAGCTCTCATCCAGGACGCTTAGCATGCCAAAGCACCGAGGAGCGGTCGAGGATGGCGAGCAGGCTAACGACCCAATCCCGCGGAACCATACATAGATCTGGGCATGGAACCGAGCATAGGACCGGGCATGGGACCGGGCATGGAACTGCGCAAAAACGGCCGATTCGCGTCGAACTCGCGCAGTCGGCTCCCTCACTGGAGGAACCAGAACAGGTGCTTGTAGTAAGCCGGTGCCCACGGGGGAACGAAGTGCCCCTCGATCTGATGCACCCAGCCCTTGTCCTTGGCGACGCAGGCCTTGGCCTCCCCCTGGTGGCGGAAGATCGTGGCCCCCCGGCACGCGACCTTGAGGCCCTCTTCGATCTTGGCCTCCTTCTGGCTGCGCAGGCCGAGGTTCAGGCGAGTCTCGCAGCGCGGAAACTTCCAGCGATTTTCGTCGGTACGCGGTTGACCCACCAGGGAAAAGTCGGTGTCCCCCTCCTTGCCCACGCAGATCTCCAACCGGCCGTTGTGGCCGTAGAAGTAGAACTCGACGACCATAAGGATCGGAAGGGCCCACCACAGCTTGGACGCGCGACGGCGGGGCTCGCCCGCGACCGAGCCTGAGGCCGAGTCGGGCGCCGTGTCGGCCGATGTCGTGTCGTCAGCGGGCGAGTCGTCGCCTTCCTTAGAGATGGACACAGACGTGGACACCGACGCCGACGCCGACGAGGATCGATCCCCATCCTTCGGGCCATCGTCGACCGTGGCCGGCTCGTCATCGGGTGACGATTCCGACACATCGGCCTTCGACGCGGCCTTCGACGCACGTAATTGCTCGGGATCGTCGCTGAGCTCGCTGTCGTTCGAACGCTCGCCATCCTCGGCCATCGAGACATTCAATAGCAAGGTGTACCGAGGAGCACCAGCAGGGTCGACAACCGGCGCATCACGAGTACCCGTGACCACATCGAACACGCCGGAACTTTCCATTCCTCTCGTCCGTCCACCATCAATGACGAAGACTATGGTTTCTCGGGGTACACGATGTGCCCGTGCATGTGTCATCATAGTCATCAGCGAAGACGAAGAGCGCCGTCCCGAACATTGTCGGGATCGCGCTTGGTCGTCGAGCCGAGGGGAATACGGACGGAATGACCGCCGCAGCAGCAGACGAGGCATGGATCCAAAACTCGCTGGCGCGACTCGAGCAACTCGAGGCTCAGCGCGAGCAGCTTGCCGCCACTGGCAACACCCACAAGCTCAGTGAGCTCGACGAGGAGATCCGCTCCCTTTACGAGGTCCTCGAGTCGGTCGCCGCCGACGACGACGAAGAGGCCATCACGGCACCCGCCAACATCGGCGGTCCCGCGGCCGCCGTCGCGCCCGTGGCCGTCGCCCCGATGGCTCCCGACCCGGGTGCTCCAGGTATGGCCCCCGCCCCAGGCATGGCCCCCGCCCCAGGCATGGCCCCCGCCCCAGG
>JBCCWC010000312.1:0-11218 GCA_039194325.1 Myxococcota bacterium | reverse complement strand
TCTACTTCGAGGCGGCCCCATTGAAGCGACCTGATGCCGGGGCACCGCGGAATCACCATCACCCTTCCGCCTCTACTTCGAGGCGGCCCCATTGAAGCTCGGCCTCCTTCTGATTGTCCGACAGCTTGCTCACAGCCTTCCGCCTCTACTTCGAGGCGGCCCCATTGAAGCCGGCGACGATAATGGGGCGGGACATCGGCGCGCAGCCTTCCGCCTCTACTTCGAGGCGGCCCCATTGAAGCCTCGCTGGTGCCGTCCTCCTCGGGGTTGAAACGGTACCTTCCGCCTCTACTTCGAGGCGGCACCATTGAAGCCAAATGGGAGGGAGAAGGCGATTGTGCTCACCAAAACCTTCCGCCTCTACTTCGAGGCGGCCCCATTGAAGCGTGTAGTCGTCACCGTACCGGTCCTCGTTCTCCACCTTCCGCCTCTCCTTCGAGGCGGCCCCATTGAAGCTCCTTCGTAGCGTTGATCCTGACCATATACACCACCCTTCCGCCTCGAGGCGGCCCCATTGAAGCTCGCATCGTCCGACCCAGACACCAACTCACAGCCCAAGTCGGACCAAGTCCAGCTGACGTTCCTCGTTCTCCCCTCGCGCAGCCGGAAACCGGAGTTGATGCTTGCCGGCTTCGAGCTGAATCTCATGCTCTTCGATCGAGATCTCTATCGTAGATGAAGACCGGTATCGGCTCGACTACTTCTGCGCCTAGCAAGTCCTCCGCATGAGCCACCGCTCGCCGGATGCGGAGAATATCTTCCAAGGAGATCGCGTGCCACTCGATTCACTGACCTACCCTACCACCCATGGACCCCATGGACGTATGCTCATCGAAGTTCATATTCGAGGATGATCAAAGATCTTGACCTGAAGACTTCGACGGCAAATGCGCGAGAATCATACACAGCACCGAAGGCACTAAACGCTTCTTCAATAGTGGATATATCCTTGCCATTCACATTAGCGAGCTCGCTCGCAAGATCCCCGGATCTGATCAGCACAGAGCATATTGCAAGACGGCTCAAAACAAGCGGAGCGCCAACCGAACGTGGGCGCCGCCCATGATCTTCTCGGGCCATCATTCTCTACATAACATCTTGGTAGTGTCGTGGATACCACCCGATATGCAACGGCCATCGAGCCATGACATCGACCAATATGCAAAATAGCAGCAATGACAGAAAAAGCAGCAGGCAACACAGGAAGAGTAGGCGCCGAGAGCGCCCTTCTTCCCCCTGGGGCCATCTATATCAAAGCGCCTCACTCGCTCGAGCAGATCGATCGACGCGAGTTGCCGGGCCCGTTACAGCCGACGCCGAGCTGATCCGTATCGGTCAGGCGGGCTATTGGGGCAACCAGCAAACGTCGCGCAAAGAAGCGGCCCAATGAGCGCTGCGCCACGAGCCATGCGGTCTGGTCGCCCACCGGGGTGAGCCCGCAGCACATGTCTCAGCACCCCAAATAAATGTAGGCATCTCGCCCGAACGACCCCTTGACACAAACACTGACGACTCTGAAAGTACAGCTAGTCGCATCAACGGTGGGATCGGAGTCTATGGCATTTGCCAGATCCCCTGGCGAGTGCTCGACTTGTGTGAATCGCTGAGCCATCCCCCCGTACAGCGCCATTCGCGCCGTGACGTGAACCTCTAGCGCCTTCAACTTTGGCCAGAACAGGAGTCGATTGCATGGCCCGCTATCGGAGCTTTTATGACAATGCCAATAATGAGATTACTTTCGAGGAGATCTTCGACCTCTGCAATCGGTCGTACGATGACCTAGACGGGCAACATACGGTCCCCATTGCCGGTGAAGACGCGAACATCTCAAGCCGCTTGCTCCTGCTCGGATATGCCGCGTTCAAGATCACCAAGCCCAACCGCTGGTCGGCACTCGTATACCGAGGCAGCGATGACTGGAGCGACTGGGCGCTCAACAACATCCCGGCCCTAATCCCCGACCTGATACCATCGTCTCCCCCACCACAGTACCAAATTGGCCTAGCCCACGCCCGACTCCAGGGTGACCCCAACACGGTGCTGGTCGGCCACTCGCTGGGTGGAGCCATCGCGAGCTACGCAGCGGCACAACTGGGCTGGGCCGCTGCCACGATCTTCCCCCCGCCTCTGCAGCCGGGCTGGCTCGGCGACCCTCCGTTGGCTCAAGGCACCCGCATCCAGAACTACGTCAATAATCTCGAGATCGCCACCATGTCAGCCTGGATCTTACCTACGCATCACCGCTACGGCGAAGACGTGTGGATCGAGTCCCGAGGCAATCCTATCGAACGTCATCGGCGCAGTAGCATCGTGCTCTAGAAAGAAAATGGGCTCTGATCTGAACGAGGTTTGGGTTCTTTCATCCGTCGCGGGTTGCCCGTTCGAGGGGTACCAAGCTGATCTGAGGGTCGTGAAGCGCTCAAGGCGATATTTGCGAGCAGGGCCATCGAAGGACGCCAGATCGTCGAGCATGGGCGACACCGTGATCACGCGAACCGGATGACCACGGGCAACCACTTCGTACGAAAGCTCCTGGGCACTTCACTCGCACGGGCAGATCGACCGACGCGAGTTGCCGGGCCCGTTACAGGGGACCCCGAGCTGATCCATGTCGGTCAGGTGACTATTGGGGCACCCGGCAAAGGTCGAGCACAACAGCGGCCCGATGAGCGCGGTCATCGAGTGATCGCCCCCGCTGTCCTCCAGGCACGCGTGGGTGAACGAGTTGATCGAGGTCCCCACGATCCCAAACGCCGCGGCCAGCGCTTCGCACTCGACCAGATCGTCCTGGGCTTCGAGCCATGCGACCTGGTCGGCCACCGGGGTCAGCCCGAAGGCCGCGCACACGTCATTGCAGGCTTCTCCGCAAGCGACGGGGTTGTAGCACCAGGTGAACCCGTTGACGAACTGGCAGGTCGGCGTGTCCGAGAAGCAATTGTCGCAGCCGTCGTCGGGGATCATGTTGCCGTCGTCGCAGTTCTCCCCGGCCAGCGGGTTGATGTAGGTGTCCCCGCAAACGGCCATCGTGCAATCACCGTCGCACATGGCGGTCTGCACCCCGTCGTCGCAGTCCTCCACCACCAGGTTGACGTAGCCGTCACCACACTCCACCGCTGTGCAATCGCCGTCGCACATCATCGAGTCTCCGCCCGCGTCGCACTCTTCATCGGCGGCCATGTTGGTCACGCCGTCGCCACACTCCACCATCGTGCAGTCCAGATCGCAGGTCGCCGTCTCTCCCCCTTCGTCGCAGTCCTCGCCGGCGGCTACGTTGAGCACCCCGTCGCCGCACTCCACGAAGGTGCAGTCGGGATCGCAGGTGATCGACTCCACGCCGTCGTCGCACAGCTCGCCGGCGTTCATGTTCAAGATCCCGTCTCCGCACTCCGCGAAGGTGCAATCGGTGTCGCAGCCGGGCGACTCCCCGCCATCGTCACACTGCTCGCCGGCGGCCGCGTTGGTCTGGCTGTCGCCGCACTCCACCGCGGTGCAGTCGGCGTCGCACTCGGGCGACTCGCCGCCGTCGTCACACTGCTCGCCGGCGGCCGCGTTGACCACCCCGTCTCCGCACGCGGCCGGCGTGCAATCGGCGTTGCACTCGGCGCTCGGCATCTGACCGGGGTCGCACTGCTCGTCACCCTCGACCACCCCGTTGCCACACTGGGGCTCGCCGGTGCTCGAGCCCTCTGCCGAGGCGGTCGAGCCGCCACCGCCCGACGCAGTCGGATCGGCGGTGGACTCGCCGCTGGACTCCGCGCTGACACCAACGGTGGTGGTGGCAATACTCGTCGACGCGGAGTCCGAAGAGCTAGAGTCGTCGGTGCTCGGCGTCGGCTCGAACGGACAGCCGCTCGCCAGGGGCACGGCGAGACACACGGTAGTCAAGATCAGAGAAGGATGAACTATGCAGCGAGCCACGCCGGCATTGTACCCATGACGGCGCTCGCGGGCGGCGAACTTTCACCGTCGATCGTGGTCAGTCGATCCGGCCGCCGGTCGCGGCACGCCGATCCGGCCGCCGATCCGACCACCGATCCGGCCACCGATCCGGCCACCGATCTGGCCACCGATCCGGCCGCCGATCCAGCCGCCGATCGTGGCACGCCAACTCCGGCCGCCGGCCGTGGAACGCCAACTGCCGGCCGGCTGGGACCGGTGGCCCTCAGGGAGCGGGCATCGTCGAGGGTTCGTCGATCTCGTCGCAGCCCCACGCAAAGTTGTCGAGGAACACATAGCTGTCGAGGATCGAGTCGCTGACGTCGGAGATCGCCAGGATCAGCGTGATCGTCTCGCCCGACTCCACCGGGGCCACCGACCGCGACCAACTCGTGCCCGCGTGCAGCCTCATGCAGGTCCCCGCGAACTCGGGGGCATTGCCCGCGTCGTCGGGAATGTCGAGCAGGACCGAATTGACGGAGATCGGGTTGCCCATGCCGTCGAAGGCAATGTTGCCGGTCCAGCGCTCCGACTCGAGCCACGCGATGTGGATGTCGTTGAACTCGCTGCCCACGTAAAAGGGATACTCGGTGGAGAAGAAGGCGAACTCGTAGCTCATCGAGGTGACCGTGGCGGGAACCTCGGCCTCGAGCCGGATCTCGGTGTAGTCGGCGATGAGACCGACAAGCGAGCTGAGACTGCCCGAGCAATCGCCCGTGCCGATCAGGGTGTCGTCGATGGCGCAATCACCCGCGACCCCGTTCACGTCGATCGGCGCGGGCGGGCCTCCGAGATCGAACATGGCCCCCAAGTCGTCGTTGCAGTGCGTGGGTGACTGCGCGCTGTCCCCCAAGGGGGTCTCCATGTCCAGATCGACGGTGAAGCCGCTGCCGAGGACAGCGAAGGCCGAGCCTTCGCGAGGATCCCACTCGTTGGTGCCCCCAAAACTACTGCGGGTCACCATGGCCGCGGGACTTCCGGTCGACATGACCCCCACGACAGGCTCCCCCGGGCAATTGACGCCCAATGCGTTGAACAGGTTATTGGCCAGACCATCGCAGGGGACGTGGGGCGGAACGGTGCACTGATCGCCGGGGCCGGTCGACGACGCGCTCATCGTGTCCATCGTGTCCATCGTGTCCATCGTGTCCATCGAGTCGGTCACCCCCATGGTCCCCATGGTGGTCCCGCCGGTCGCGGTCACCGTCTCGGCCGTGGTCGGATCCGTGGCACCGTCCAGAGACATGCTCGTCGAAGGATCGGTCCCGCGAGTTTCGGTGACCCCGGACGAAGAAGGGACGTTGACGGTGGTGGACATCGTAGCCGTCGCGGTCGCGTCGGGCCCCGAGCCGTCGGTGCCCGTCTGGGAGTCTGGATCGACACAGACGTCCGACAAACACATCAGCTGCCCCAGGCACTCGCCTTCGACGCAGGGCCCAGTCTCCTGGCCCGGGAGAACGCCCTGGTCCGGATTGCAAGAGGCCAATGGGCCGATCGCTCCGATGATGAGGGCAGCCCTCGCGCTCGATTTACGTAGTTCGACGATCATTCGGTGACGATTCCCGGTAGCGGTCGGGCCGATGGTACATCGTCCCTCGATCGACCCAGCCTCTCGGCGAGGCCGCGCTCATGTCGCGGCGGTGTCGATCATTCGAGTTGGCAAATCAGAGGCCGGGGATTGAGCCGCATAGGGTCATGGTTGCGTCACCGGGCCTGTACGGCTTTCCCTGCCCGAATCCCGATACGGGTCCGAGATATCGAGCGATCCAGGAAATTCGATTTCTTCGAGATCGATTGAGGCCCGGAAACCACATTCACCCCCGGCGGTCGCTCGCCCTAGGTCCTGCGCCGATCCCTCACCGAGCCATCGCCGATCCTTCGCCGATCTCCCACCGAACGCCTCGGTCGCTCCGGTCCGCCATGACTTCCCTCAACGATCTTCGAGAGCTCCGCCCGGAGATCGAGCCGGAGCAGGTGGACGAACTGCGGCGTCGGCTCTTCGGGGGCGGATCGCCGTATCCACCGATCCCGGGCTACGAGGTGCACGCGCTGCTGGGCAAGGGCGCCTTTGGCCGCGTCTATCGGGCGTTCGATCCTCGCTTTGGACGAACGGTCGCGCTCAAGGTGGTGGAGGTCGAGTCGGCGTCGGACCGCATTCGGATCGAGCGCGAGGCGCTGGCCCTGGCTCGGCTGTCGCACCCCAACGTCGTGCAGGTCTACGATCGGGGGCCCGTCGGCGACGATGCCTACTTCCTCGCGCTCGAGTACGTGCAGGGCCCCGACCTCGAGCACTGGCTGCACGAGGCCCCGCGCACGTCTCGGGAGATCCTGACCCAATTCCTCGACGTCGCCGAAGGCTTGGCCGCGGCCCACGACGCGGGTCTGGTCCACCGCGACTTCAAGCCGAACAACGCGATCGTGGGTCACGACGGTCGGGTGCGAGTGCTCGACTTCGGACTGGCTCGGTGCGTCGACGATCAAACATACACCGAGGGTTCATGCGACCGCGGGTCCTCGATGGGCGCGGCCAACGACAGCGGGCCGGGTGGGTCGCGCTCGGGTCCACCCCGGTCGCGGGGCGACGACGTCGGATCGCGAGCTCGACTGTCGGGCTCTGCCCTTCGCCTGACCCAAGCCGGTCACTTCGTAGGGACCCCGTACTACGCCGCGCCCGAGCAGTACGACGGGCGAGCCGACGCGCGCAGCGATCAGTTCAGCTTCTTCGTGGCCCTTTACGAGGCGCTCTACGGCCGCCGCCCGTTTCGCGGACACCCCGGAGACATGCCATGGCTGCCACCGCCGCCCACCCCGGTGGAATTTCCGCGAAAGCCTCGACGGCGGGTGTCCCGGGCCCTGCGTCGGCTCTTGCGACAGGGCCTGGCCTACGACGCCGAAGAGCGCCACCCCAGCATGACCGTGGTGGCGCAGCGGCTACGGCGGTTGCTGGACCGAGGCGCCGGGTGGCGGCGTACGCTGGCCATGGCCGGGGGCGCGGCCGTCCTTACCGCAGCGGTCACGGCCGGGCTGGGGTTGGGGTTCGACAACGCGATCGAGCGCTGTCGGGCCGAGCGAAGCTCGGGCCCCGCCGACTGGGTGGAGCGAGAGCCGTGGATCACCACCCAGGATCGGCAGCTTGCGCTCTCGCTCGCGCGCTACGCCGAGCGCTGGCAAGAGAGTCGACAGGCCGCGTGCCACGTCGTCGAGCCGGAGCCACGCGCGAAGATCGAGGCGTGCCTCGAGCAGGGGGCCGAGCGCCTGGGTGAGCTGAGCGATTGGCTGACCGGCGCGGACCGCCGTGTGTGGACCGACTTGGTCGAGCACCCGGGGCCGCGGCCGCTGGTCGGGCTGCTGGCGACGCTGCCCGAGCCCACCCGCTGCCTGACCGACTCCGAGCCCCGGACCGGCGCGGAGCACCGTCGAGCCTGGCGGGCGCTACTGGAGGCCCGTGCGGCGGTCGGAGACGGCAAGCCCCATTGGGCGGCCGAGCAAGCGGAGCGAGCGGCCGAGCTGGCCCGTCGCGTAGGCGACCGCCCCTTGTGGGTCGCGGCCGAGTATCAGCGCCTGAAGATCGATACACAGCGAGGTCGCCCCCATGCTCTCTGGTCGGTGCTCTCGCTATTGGTACAGGCCCTCGAGGCGGGCGAGCGCGAGCTGGCGGCCGACATCGCCGCGACGTCGATGTCTCGAGCCGCAGCCGGCACCCGGGGATTGCATCCGGACTCGGCGCAGCCGATTCCCACCGAGGATCTCACGTTGCTGGTCGACGAGCTGGCCGCCCTGCGGGCCGCGGGGCGTGAGGCACCGATCGATCCGGTGGTGACCGCCTGGCTGCGCTACGCCGAGGGGCACGCGTCGATGTTGATCGGCGACTACGTCGGGGCCCGCGAGCGGTACCGAGAGGCGGGGGATCGGCTGGCCCGGGTCGATCCTCCCGTGCCTGATCACCTGCTGGCGGTGGTCGAGCTCAACGAGGCGATCGCCATCGGAGGCCTCGAGCCGCCCGTGCTCACCGCGTTGCCCATGGCCACTCGCGCGCTCGCGATCCGACGCGCCGAGCTGGGGCCCGAGCATCCCGCGGTCGCGGCCGAGACGTGGGCGGTGGGCGAGCTCCACGTACGCCTCGAGGACTTCGAAGGGGCGCTCACTCATTACCGAGAGGCCGAGCGGATCTTCGCGGCCCACGAGCGCGCGCTGGATCGCGCCTTCGTGCAGGGTGAGATCGTCTATGTGCACTGGCTGGCCGCTTCTCAAGCGAGAAGCCGGGCCCAGCAGGCCGAGCGGGCCAACGAGCCGGCGGCACGCCACTGGGCGCAGTTCGAGCGACGCCGACACCTGGCCCTGCGCGAGACGCTGGACCTCGAGCGGCGGCTCCCGCTCCCGCTGGGCGGTCTGGACAGTGGCCCGAGCGGCGAGCCACAACGAGCAACCGAGCAGGCCCGGCTGTGGGTGGTGATGATGCGCAGCTATCTGTATCACCGCGGCTGCTGGGACGAGTCGATGCTCGCCGGTCGACGGCTCGAGCGGGCCTGCACCGCCCTCGACGGGAGCGAGCCTTCATGTGCGAGCGGACGTCGGATCCTTCGATCCATGCTCGAGCAGGACGTGAGCTCCCGGCGCAGCGCGTCCGAGTGTCGGGCCGACCCCGAGCGCATCGGGCCCGATCGGGCCAGCGCCGCGCGTGAGTCGATCGTTGGGATCGATTCATCGAAATAATGTCAGGTTCACGCGCCACTTCGCATTAAGTCCTTTTGACCTGTCGATTCAATTCGGCCACCGATCTCTTTTGCCCATCCGTTTGTTTCGGCCTTTCCCTTCCTGGCCATCTTTTCCTTCCTGGCCATCTTTCCCTTCCTGGCCATCGTCCCTTCCCCATCTTCTCCCCGCCCAAGGAGTCTCCAGTGACCGTCCCCTATCGCGCTGCCTCGATCGTGACCGAACTGCCCATCAAGCTCCTGCTCGGCTCGGCGATCACCGCCCGACGCCCCGCGGCCCGCCGCGAGTTCGGCTCGCCCCACAAGGCCCTCGACGAGGATACTAGCCTCGGCATCGTCACCAACGTACCGTGCGCTCTGGGCCTGCGCCTGACCGCCTGCGATCCCGACGACGAGCCGCTCGCGGCGTCACCGTGGACCATTCGGGTCGCGAGCTGCGACTGCACGGGGCGCTGGATCTCGCTCCCCGACCGCTCGTCGGCCGAGCTGGATCACGTCACCGAGGCCCTCACGATCACCGAGGATCCCCGCATCTACCGGGTCCAGATCAGCCTGGAAGGCACGATCCTGTCGAGCACCTTCGAGCTGGCCGTGGTCCGGGTCGATCCAGCTACCGCCAGAGACAACGATGATCACGACGTGCTCTTCGATCCTCAGGACGATCTCAAACCCAAGCCCAAGCCGGTCGGAAGCGGCTCCGGCCTCGAGCCGACCGAGAGCTTGAGCGCGTCAGGATGACGACCCCTTCGGGGGGCGGGCTCGTCCCGCCCCCCGGCCTTTGCCAGTCTTCTAGCGATCCGCCATGAACGAGGCCGAGATCTTCGAGTGCTACGCCGAGCGAGTGCTTGAGTACTTCGTCAACAAGGTCCGCACCCCGTCCGACGCGGGGGATCTGGCCCAGGAGACGTTCTTTCGCTTCTTCGAGCGGATCCGCCGCGGCGATGTGAGGAAGCCGCGAGCCTTCTTGTTCGGCGTGGCCAACCTGGTGCTCAAGGAGTACTGGAAGGCCCGCGGCCGCCACCCCGATCCGCTCGACCCTGGCGCCTGCTCGGTGATGGAGATGGGCGGGGCCGAGACCACGCTGTCCTCGCAGCTGCAACGTCAGCAAGGCCATCGCCGCATGCTCGACGCGATGCGACTGCTACGGCTCGACTACCAGAACGTGCTCGAGCTGCGGTATTGGCACGAGCTGAAGTACGACGAGATCGCCGAGATCCTCGACCAGAATCACAAGACGATCGGTGTGTGGCTGCGGCGAGCGAAGCACGATCTGCGGCGGATCCTCGAGCGCATGCCGCAGGGGGCTCCGCAACCGATACCGGTGGACGAGGGAGCGTCCCCGACCGCAGGAGCGCCGCGGTCCGGCGGCGCCCCCTTCGAGCCGATCTCGCTGGAGCGGTGGCTGCGGCGCTCGGGCGATCGGATGCGACGCTCGGGCGCGCCGCGGCGGCGACGGGCGGCGGCAGCCGGGTAAGGGCAAGCGAGGGCGGATGTTTGGCAAGTACGCCGCGAGAGGGTGAACGCGGGCAGAGGGTCACGAGATCCGCCGCAGCACCGCGTCGTAACGCCTCGCCTCCTCGGCAAAGCGCTCCGGGTGCACGCAGGCGGCGAGGATCTCCAGCGAGTCGACGATCCGCGGCCCCGGCCGGTTGAAGTAGGCGTTGCCGTCGGTGACGTAGACCCGCCCGTGGCGCACGGCGGGCCAGTCGTCCCACGGCAAGGTGCGACGCAAGACCTCGAGCTCTTGCTGCGCGCGCTCGAGATCGTAGCCACACGGCTTGATGAGGACGACCTCGGGCGCCATGACCTCGAGCTGCGCGCGCTCGATCGCGACCGACTTCTCACCCGTGGTCGGGCCCAGCGAGATCCCCCCCGCCCGGTGTACCAGCTCGGCCGTCCACAGGCCGCCGAGCATGACGGGCTCGGTCCACTCCACCGTCGCCACCGAGGGCCGCTCGGCCCCCGAAGCCCGCCGCTCGACCGCCGCGATCCGAGCCTCGAGCCCGGCGATGACCGCGGTCGCGTCCCGCCCGAGGCTCTGGCCCACCCGCTCGATGTCGTCCAAGATCTCGCCCAGCCGCGCAGGCTGCAGGCGGATCACCGTGGCAGACCCGCCCAGCACGTCGCGGACCGCGGCGCAGACCTCGTCAAAGGACACCGCACACACATCACACAGGTCCTGGGTGACGATGATATCGGGCCGGACGGCACGCAGGCGCTCGAGGTCGATCTCGTAGATCGACAGCGCGGTCCTTGCGATCTCTCGCACCGCCCGATCGATGGCAATCGAGGTCGAGCCCAGCTCGACGCGGGGGCGAGTCAGCGACGGCAACTCGCCCACCCCAGCCGGGTAGTCGCACTCGTGAGAGACGCCGACCAGCCACTCGCGACCGCCGAGGGCACAGACGATCTCGGTGGCCGACGGCAGGAGGGAGACAACACGGGGAGACGAGCTCGACATGCAACGCGTAGGGATGACGGGGCCGCGACTGTAGGCCGATCCGGGCGGGTCGCCAATTCGTCCGCTCCATGGCGATCACCGCGCCGCCCGCGCCCGCCCGCGCCCGCCC
>JBCCWC010000311.1:0-11244 GCA_039194325.1 Myxococcota bacterium | reverse complement strand
CCTGTTCCAAATAACCCGCCAAGGCTCCTTTTAACCCACCCGCCTGCTCTCAAAAATGGTTTCCGCCCTGGGTTTTGCCCCCATGTCGCGCAAGGTGGGCCCCCCCCCCCCCATATTTTACTCGGCACGGGGGAACTTCTGGAGCTCCAATGGAGTAGCGCATTGAGTCTCAACGGTAGCTCCGAGGCGTGATGCACTGTATAGCCCCAGCTGATGCGCTAGCACCTCGCTGTCCATCTCGAGAATGCCTCGCGGCCGTGGGCTAGCGCGACCGCAGTCCGGCTCACCACCATTGCGACAGATCTCGCCCGTCTGCATAGAGGTGACCAATTTTGCCGAGCTCCGCTAGGTCGTCGTCGCTCAGCCCCAGCATCAAAGCCACACGGAGGTCGTGCTAGCTCGGCACCCATATGCCGAGTTCGTCCAGCTCCCCTCGATGCGCAACAGCCGAGAGGAGCTCGCCATCGCCAGTAACCTCGCTCCTCAGCCCACCCCCAACTCCGCCAGCTCGCGCTCCGCCTGCGCCTGCCACCCGCGATTAGCTCGCGGGCTCGCCGGGCTCGGATGCAGCACCACACCGATCGGCACCGCATCACCCAGCACCTGCTCCGCCCGCTTACGCGCAAACGCCCCCACCCCCACCACCATGCTCGGCGCGAGCACCTCGATCGTCTCCCGCAGCGCCCGATCGCACGCAGCAAACAACGGCTCCCGCTCCGCCTTCGGTAGCTTGTCCGGGGTGCGATTACGCCCCGTCTCCTCCAAGAACGCCAGCGGGCAGTAGTTAACCACAAAGAATCGCGCAAAGAACCGGCGCGGCGTCTGATAACGAGACTTCGCCCACCCCCAAAGACGCGCCCCGCTGACCTCCGAGCGGGTGCAGGCCAAGCCCAGCACCGGTCGCCGAGGATGCTCGTGGCGCGGCCGCTTCACCTCGCCTTCGATCCGCAACCAATCGCGCACGTGGCCGACCTCGCCAAACGGCACCCCGGTCTGCACCATGCCGAAGGGCCCCGGATTCATACCCAGCAGCACCACCCGACCTCGCTTGCTCCCAAACCGCTCAAGGTAGCTCTCGTGGGTCTGCCGCGCGTAGCGCAGGGGGTTGTACACATGGGTCACCGGCGGAGCGAACGACAGTCGACCCACCGCTCGATCGAGGCGCCGGCTGATCTTCACCAGATCCACGGCCGCGGACGGTAGCACGATCTCCCCCGCTGACCGTGCCAACCCACCGCGATGGCACACCTCGGCCCAGCCCAGCCCAGCCCAGCCCTTCCCTCTCAGCCCTTTTTGCCCTCCGGCTCCTTCATCAACAGCAGGTCCCGCAACGACGCCGCCCACGAGTCCAGATTGATCAGCGTGCTCTCCAACAAATTCTTATCCTCCACCAACCGCTTCATCTGCTCCTCGAGCAGCTGCTTGGCTCGCCGGATCCGCGTGCGAGCGGTCCCCTCGGGCACATCGAGCACCCGGGCCACTTCAGCCGCGGTCAGCCGCTCCCAGTAGTAAAGCTCGAGCACGATCTGGTGATCCACGGGGATCCGCCTCAGCGCCTGCAAGAGCACGCGATGCTCGTTGTGCTTGGCGATGACCACGCTGGGCGAGGGCGCCAGGTCGTGGACCGATGTCACCCCGAAGTCGATGCGAGCACCATGGCGTCGCTTGCTGCGGTAGTGCTTGCCCAGCACGTTGTGGGCGACAGCAAACAGGAACGTACGAAAGCTGGCCTCCCCCCGGAAGCGATCCTTGCCCTCGATGCAGGCCAAGAAGGTCCGCTGGATCAAGTCGTCGATGCCGTGGTCGACCTTGTTGCGAAAGAACCGGGCCACCGCGTCGAAGTGACGCTCGAACAGCTGCTCGCCCGCGTGGCGGTCGCCGCCGCGCCAAGCCTCCAGCAGCTCGAAGTCGGTGGCCGAAGCGGGCATCTCTCCCCCAAAGTGTACGCTGGCCCAGCGCCTCGCGCGACGCCCTCGGCGAAACGTCGCCCGCGCACCGGTCGCCATCGCCCGCGGGCACGAACGACCGCCGACGCCCGCATCGACGACCGCCGACGCCCGCATCGACGACCGCCGACGACCGCCGACGCCGACATCGACGGCCGCCGACGCCAACGGCCCCCCTCAGGGAAGCTCCCAGGCCTGCTCAACCGCCGCCAACCCCACGGGATCGTGGGCCGCGAGATCGGCACGAACGAAGGGATAGAAGTCGTTCATCCAAAAGTAAGCCTCGGTGAGCTCGGCAAAGTACTCGGCCGCGTTGGTCGTCGCGTAGGCCTCGAGGATCTGACCGTCGACGTACTCCACCGCGTCGTAGAGGCCGGCGGCCATCGCCTGATCGTAGGCATCCAGGACCGCGGGCTGCGCATACCCATGGTGTTGATGATCCCAGGCGTGGGTCAACTCGTGGAGCACCACGGCCGGCTGTTGCTCGACCCAGGTCATGAAGTTGTTGGCGTTGCCAAACTGTATCCCCTCGGCCCACTTCGCCGGGTACCCGTTGTCCTCGAGCCACTGCGCCGAGGGATGGTAGACCCCGCCAGGAAACGCAGGAACGTCCAGCTCCATCCAGAAATTGGTGTTACGCAAGAAGTCGACCCTCGGCTCTGGCAAGACGCTGATCACCATCAGCAGATCCTCGGCGAGAGCCTCGTACACCTCGCTCCCCAGCGGTGCCTCGAACAGCTCGATGCGCATGTAGACCGACCATCCACACAGCTCGAACCGTCGATAGCCGTCGTCCTCCACCGAAGGCGGCGGAAACACCGGAGGCTCGCACACGGGCGGCACGGTGGTGCCGGTCTCGCTGCTGCTCGAGTCTCCGCCGGTCGTCCCCGTTTCGCCATCGTCGGTGCCGCCGGACGCTCCGTCGTCGGTTCCCACGCTGGTGCCGTCACCCGTGACGGGAACGGGACCCTCAGATCCGCTGCCATCGACGCCACCGGTGGTCTCGCGCCCGGTCGATCCGACCGTCGCGCCCGCGTCGTCAGTGCCCGACTCATCGCCACAGGCCATCAGCCCGAGACACATCACGACCAGCAAGCACGACGAAAGCGACGGTGAGGGCCAACCATGAGGCATGGTCGAACCCTATCACCCGCCGCTCGTCGTACACGCAACGACACCACCTAGAGATGACGCTCGATCAGCTGCTCGAGGGGCGCTCGCGACCCAGGGTTGCCCACCAAGCGATCCACCACCTCGCCGTTCTTGAACAACAGCAAAGTGGGGATCCCCCGCACGCCATACTGCGCCGCGAGCTCCGGGTTCTGGTCGACATCGACCTTGACCACCGCGGCCCGATCCCCAAAGTGGGCGGCCACGGTCTCGAGGTGAGGCGCGATCGCTCGACAAGGCCCGCACCACGTAGCCCAGAAATCTACGAGCACAGGAACGTCCGACTGAAGGACCCGCTCGCCAAACCCGGACGAGTCGGTGTGAAGCACGGATGCACGGCTAGGTGCACGACTAGATGCACGACCCGTCGCGTGCGCTGCATTGTCCAGAGGCATGATGTCGCCTTCCTTTCCTTGCACCACCTCCCGGGCGGCGCTCCTTCAACTTGAATCCGGCCTCGTGCTCGCGTGTCCACTGACCGTGCTCGATCGTCCAAAAGAGCGAGCCCAGATCCCCGCGTGTTCCACGCGATTCGGCCTGCGCACGGTCCACCGAGAGACTCGAATTGCGAGTACAGCGCGTATGGCATGTAAGGGAAAATATTGTAGGATAATGCAGGGTGATGAAGGTGCGGTTAAGACGGACAGTGTTTTGACGACCACCAGGCAGCGGATCGACGTCGGCGAGACCTCGACAACCCCCGACGGCCACCATGCGCGCGGCGGCGCGATGACGGCCACGGGCGCGCACGACCCGCAGGAGACCCTCTCCTTGCCTGAGACCACGCGTCCCGCGCTCTACGATTCGAACCTCGTGACCCTGGGCCGCTATCGGATCGACGGCGTGCTGGGGACGGGCGGCATGGGGCGGGTCTTCGACGCCTACGACCCTCGGCTGGACCGACCGGTGGCCCTCAAGCTGCTCCGACCTTTTGCCGATGCGCTCGATCGAGCTCGGTTCCTCCGCGAAGCCCAGGCGATGGCGCAGCTGAGCCACCCCAACCTGCTGCCGATCTACGACGTGGGGTACACCGCGGACGGCCCGTTCATCGCGATGGAGCGGGTCACCGGACAGACACTTCGCGGCTGGCTCCGCGCCAAGCCGCGATCGTGGTCGGCGATCTTGGCCGTCTGCGTCGCGGCCGGTCGAGGGCTGGCGGCCGCCCATGGGGCGGGGATCGTGCACCGCGACTTCAAGCCCTCCAACGTGATGGTCGGCGACGACGGGCGCGTGCGGGTGATGGACTTCGGCTTGGCCCGAAACTTCGTAGACGAGCACTCGCCCACCGATCCAGATCTCGACGGACCTCCGCTGACCATGCCCGGCACGCTGATGGGCACGCCGGCATACATGGCTCCCGAGCAATACCGAGGGGCCCTGACCGACGGGCGCTGCGACCAGTACGCCTTTTGCCTCACCCTATGGGAGGCCCTCTACGGCACCCGCCCGTTCGAGGGGCGCGAGCTCACCGAGCAGTTCGTGGCCAAGCTACGGATCGAGCCCACCCCCCCCTCGTCGACCGATGTGCCGCGATGGATCTACAAGATCTTGGCCCGCGGGCTCTCGGCGATGCCGCAGGCCCGCTTCGCGAGCATGAACGCGCTACTGGAGGCCCTGCGACCCCACAAGGCCCGTGCTTGGCGACGAACGCTGACGATGGGGACCGGGCTGCTGGTGCTGACCGCGGGCCTGTTGGGCTGGGCGGCGCCGCACGAGCCTCTCATGACGATCCCCGACACCGATCCAGACCCGGTCGCCGCGGGGGTGTCTTCGTGCGAAGAGCCCGGAGCAACGGCGCAGGCGCAAGCGCTGCGGGAGCAGCTGTCCCGGGCCCGCATGCTCGCCGGCACCGAACACCCCGAGCACGCCCTCACGCTGGTCGCGAACGCCCGTCGGCACGCCGAGCACAGCGGGTGTGGCCCCCTGGCGGCCGAGGCCCTGGTGGTCGAGGGCTTCGTGCGCGGACAGCTCGGGGATCCCGCCGGCGCCGTCGACTCCCTGCTGCGCGCCTACTTCGAGGCGGATCGTCTCGAGCTCGATCGCACCCGGGCCACCGCCTCGATCGAGCTCACCCAAGCCCTCGAGCGCGCCGAGTCCGAGCTTGCCGACGCCCAAAAGCTCGCCCACACCGCTCGCCTCGCCTACCTCCAAGCCGACGGGGATCACCGCGATGCCCTGGCCCAGCTCGACGCCTGGATCGCCGAGCACGACTGAGCTCGCCGTCGACGTCGCGCCCGCGGGCTGCTAGACCAGCAGGATGCTGCTCGACCGGCTGCTCGAGTCGCTCCGGGTCGACGTCACCCCCTTTGCCGTGTGCGAGGTGCTCCGGGGCTGGCGCCTGCTGATGCCGCCCGATGGCCACGTGAACCTCAACTTCGTGGTGCGCGGCCAGGGGGTGCTGCGCAGCGCCGAGGGATCGGCCCACCCGCTGCAAGAAGGCACCATCTTCGTGGCCCCCCCCGGGCGGGCCCACCGCGTCGAGCCCCCCGAGGACGCGGCCGCGGGCCTACGCGGCGCGGCCGATTGCTCGCTGCCCGAGCACGGCCTGCTGCGCCTGGCCGACACCCGCGACTCCGCCCTCATGATGGTCTGCGGCGCGATCCGAGCCACCTACGGCGGGAGCGTCGGCCTGTTCGACGAGCTTCGCCAGCCCCTCGTGGTCGCCTTCGGCCCCGATCCCCGCATGCGCGCCGTGTTCGAGGGCCTGCTGGCCGAGCAAGCCAACCCCGGCCCCGGCTCGAGCACCATGATGCGCGTGCTGATGACCCAGGGCCTCATCGCCGTGCTGCGACGACTCTGCGACGGAGGCGATTGCTCGCTGCCCTGGTTGCAGGCCCTAGGCGACGAGCGACTGGTGCGCGCGCTCGACCTGATGCTCGAAGATCCCGCCCAGCCGCACACCCTCGAGTCGGTGGCCCGAGCGGCCGGCATGAGCCGCTCGGCGTTCAGCGAGCACTTCAGCCAGACCTTCGGGCGCACCGCCATGGATCTGCTGCGAGAGATCCGGCTCGACCGCGGGGCCGAGCTGCTGCGCACCACCGATCTCCCCGTCCAGGCGGTGGCCGAGCGCGTGGGCCTTTCTAGTCGCAGCTACTTCTCCAAGGCTTTCCGCGCGCGCTTCGGCAACGACCCCGCCGGGTTTCGAGCAGCCACGCGCGACCGCACCAAGTCGGCCAAAGCGACCGCCTGAACGAACCCCGCAAACGCCCAGCCGCGGCGACGACCCGAGGGTCGAGGCCGCGGCCGCGCGAAGAACCGATCCGGATCAGGCCGACTTGGGCTGCGGCTTGATCAGCCCCATCAGCCCGCCCAGCGTGCCGAGCACACCGCCCACCATCAGCATGGTAAAGCCGATCTCGAACGCAGCCTTGCCATCTTCACCGGCCTCCGCCATCGCCGCGTCGAGCAGGGCCCAGCCCCCCAGCGCGATGAACCCCACCAACAAGGAGAACACGCCCAGCCCCCGGCCAAAGCGCCTGAGCCCCGGCAGGGTGATGAGCAAGAAGAACGCCGTGGGGACGAAGGGGATCATCACCAGGGTCCTGAGTTTGTCGAGCAGATCTTCGGCGCCCTTCATCGCCGCCGGGTCGACGTTCTCGAGCTCGGGCGCCTTGTCCACCATGGCCGCCTTGAACCCCTCGAACCCCTGCATCATCTGCATGGCGCTGAGCGTGTAGTCGGTCTGCCCGCCGCCAGGACCGGGCCCCTTGACGGTGAGGAACGGAACAAAAAAGGCGAGGATGCCCGACAGCAGGGCTGCGATGACGAGGTTCTTTCCGATCATGATCGAGATCCGGAGGCGAAGATACGGACGCGAAGATACGGACGCGAAGTGTGAGAGATGTTCGCGCCGCTTGTCCACCGGCCTCGATGTGGCTCCATATTCCGTGCGATCGTCGACCGTATGCGGCACACACCGGCTTGGCTCGCGGCGACTTGTGCCCTGCTGATCGCCGCCTGTGCGGCGCCCAACCTCTCGCGCACCGTGGGCCAGGGCAACGGCGAAGTGCGAGCAACCCTGGGCGGACCGCTCATCGGCGCCCTGGGCCCGACGATCCCCTTCCCTCACGTGCAAGTGGGCGGTCGAGTGGGGGCGACCGACTGGCTCGACGTGGACGGCAACCTCAACCTGCTCGGCCTGGCGTTCGGGATCTGGGCCATGGATCTGGCCGCCAACCTCCAGCTCTACCGCAAGGCCCGCGGCCTGGCCGTGGCCACCTCGGGGCGCCTGTATCTGCTGGGAGATCTCGACGATGCTCCGCTGGTTCGCGTGTATCCCGAGTGGGGCCTGCACCTGGGCGGCCCGATCCCGGGTGTGGATTGGCTCGCGCTCTACGGCGGACAGACCCTGACGATCTCCCCCTCGCCCCCCCGTGATGGCTCGGCCGTGTTCTTCACCCCCTTTTTAGGGGTGGAGGCACTGCTGCCCTACCGCCGACCTCGGCGGGGCAAGCCCCGCCAGCACGCCATCGCTATGCATACCTCGTGGACCAACCCGTGGGACGACACGGTCTCGGTGCTCGACTATCGACCGGACCGGGGAGCGCTGGGGATCTACCTCGGCTACCGCCTGCGCCTGGGAGGACTCAACCGATGAGACGCTCGCGTTACTCACCGCTCGCGCTGCTGCTTCCCGCGGCCTGCCTCACCGTGGATCCCTTCTTCTTCGATAACCGCGAGGCCAGCGAGTACCGCTGGGACGACGACCCCTGCGACCCGCAGCTCGAGGGCGAGCTGGCCGAGGTCGAGCACCGGCGCAACGGAGGACCACCTCCCAGCTGCCACCCCTCGCTGGTGCATCCCGAGGATCGCGAGGAGGGTTTTGCACCCCTGCCCGACGGGCGCCGGATCCACTACGTCTTTGCCCATCGGCCCGGGGCCGATACCACCGTGCTGTTCAGCCACGGCACCACCTGGCACCTCGGGCGTTACTGGGATCGCGCGGAGCTGCTTTGGGGCATGGGCTACCACGTGCTGATCTACGACTACCCGGGCTATGGCCGCTCCGAGGGCGAGCCCGACGAGGCGGGGGTGTTCGCCGCTGCCCACACTGTGCTCGAAGATGTCCTGCCGCAGATGCCGGGGGTCGATCTCGATCGGGTGGTCTTGATGGGCTACTCACTGGGCGGGGCGCCCACCTACGAGCTGGCCCTGCAGGCGAGCGAAGGGCAGCTGTCGGTCACGCCCCGCGCCGTGATCAGCGAGTCGACCTTCTGCGACGCGACCACCTTTGCGCACGACGTCACCCGCTTGGATCTGCCCGGGCAATTCCTCGGCGAGGCAACCTGGGACAACTGCGGCAAGATCGCGCGGCTTCGTCCCGAGCTGCCCGTGCTGATCCTCCATGGGAGCAGGGACGACTTCATCGTGCCCGTGCACGCCGACAAGCTCCGTGATGCAGCCACCGGCGACGATGTAACCCTGCGCTGGGTCGAGGGCTCCGACCACGGGGAGCTCCCGGTGGTCGGGGGGCAGACCTACCGACAGTGGATCCGAGAGTTCATCGACGAGCACGTGCTGCCGTGATCGCTCACCGGGCACCCGCGGGGCTTGCTCGCGGGGCTTGCTCGCGGGGCTTGCTCGCGGGGCTTGCTCGCGAGGATCACCTACGGGGGTCACCCGGGGAGCTCGCCTCGGGGCGGTGGTCGCCTCGACGTTCGGTTTTTTTGCTCCGGCATGAACCTTTCCGGCCGACGTCGTTTCCAAGCTCCCGCCCACGGACCGATGGATAAGCCGATGGGGTGAGGAGAACGAGCATGTCGACGCGTGAGCAGGGACGATCTACAGGCCGTAACGTGTGGATGTTCATGGTGGCCACCGCCATGGCCACCACGGTCTCGACTCTGGCGGCCACCGCCATGGTCAAAGCCGACACCGCGCAAGCCCTGGAGGTGACGTGCGATTGCGAGAACGCCGAGGCGGTCGTCTGCCCCTCGACCAACACGCCGCAGGCCGTGACCCCGACCGCCCCGGTCGCTCCTGCCACCCCGGCCGTTCCCGCCGTCCCTGCCGACGCAAGTAGCGACACCCCCGCCCACGCCCCAGCGACATCGATGGACGTCGAAGGGCCGCTCGACAAGGCCATCATCCGACGCGTCGTGCGGGCTCACATCAACGAGGTGCGCTATTGCTACAACGAGGGCTTGGCCCGTGATCCCGACCTCGCCGGGAGGGTCGTGGTGCAGTTTACCGTGGGCAACAACGGCAAGGTCATCGAGTCCACGGTGACCACGACCACCCTGCCGGACGCCGATGTATCCTCGTGCATCGCCGAGGCGGTGGCTCGCTGGGCGTTCCCCAAGCCGGCAAACGGCGAGAAGGTCGTCATCACCTACCCGTTCGTGCTCGAGCCCGGCTGAGGGATAGGGAGCCGGCCGCTCATTTCTTCGAACGACGTTCTTCCTCTGCTTGCAGCCATTGTGCCGCGGTCCGCTGATCCTTGGCGAAGGTGTACGAGACGTCTCGCTTGGTACTGAACAGCTCGGCGACCTTCAGGAACAACAAGGCCACCGCCCGCTGCGCCAGGGCTCCACCGAAGATGGCTAGCGAATACGCGGGGGTCTGGCCGATCCGCTCGGCCGCCGCACGCCGAGCGGAAGGATCCGCGTGACCGAGCTCGGAGATGTCGGCCTCGAACAGCCAAAACGGCTGCCCCTTGACATGCTTGTCGATGATGTCGAAGAGCTCGTGAACGACATCGCCCCCGAAATCACCCTTGGCCTTCACCCTAATGAGTCGTCGGCTGACGAGCTCGAGTTCGAAGTGCTCCAGTAGATCGCTCACGATCGACCCTTGGACCCTGCTCTTTCCACGAGACCTTGTCCACCCTCAAGCGCCTGCCCGATTCGGTCCCAAAGGGACCCGGTGGGGGTGATGGCCCACAGGCGACGAGAAACCCGCGCTGAGCTCGCCCGAGCCTGCCTGCGCTGTTCTAAGCCCGCCCGGCCCTCCGCCCGCCCGACCCTCCGTCCGCCCGGCCCTCCGTCCGCCCGACCCTCCGTCCGCCCTCTGCCCGCACGGCCCTCTGCCTGGGTCCGCCCTCTGCCCGCATAGGCCCTTCGCGGTTCGGCGCGACGAGCCGTCGTCGGCGTGAGGACCGCGACAGTATTCTCAAGTCTCTCCGTTCGGGGTCCGAGCGCACAGGCGGCCCACGAACCGGTCGCCACGACCATCGCAGAGCAAGCACCACGACGGGCTCGGGCGTCGCCATGCCGCCGGGCGACCCCGAGCAGGCGGACGCGCCCGCAATGATGGCGGGACTGTTCGAGCTCGTGCATGGCATGACGTGGTGTCGCACGATCGAGCGATGCGCGCTTCATGGACTGGTTTGAGCTTGGGTTTGCTGGTGATCAGTTGGTTGTACTGATCCGATCGAGCTCGACGACACCACCGCGAGTTCGACGACGACCACCACCGCCCAGCCGAAATCGGTCTCGCCGTCGATGACCGATCCCAGCGACACCGTGGACGGAACGACCATGCGCATGGGCACCGAGGGCCCAGTGTGTCCTCAGACCGGAGATGGACCCCTCGAAGACGGCGAGGGATGTACGGACAACGACCAGTTCAACTCGGGCGTGTGTGCGCTCTACACCGATACACCCCTCGACATGGACGCGATCTGCGAGGCGGCGCCCTTCGATTGCAGCATGCGGATCACGGGCACCGTGTTCGACATCGTCACCCAGCAGCCCGTCGCCGGAGCCTCGGGGGAGTCCTGTTCGGCGTCGGCACGACCGGGTCGGCGCCTGGGGCGATCTTCGCGCTGGCGATCACCGCTGCGTGAGCGACGGTGAGCGGTCGAGCACAAGGGCGGGTGCCTGGCCGCGCGACTACCACGGGCTACTAGCGTGCGGGCACAAAAGTGCCCCGAGCACCCGGCTTCTCCGCTACCGCTGCTACCTTCCGGTCCTGACGGGGTTCACGAAGGAGCCGTCGCTCGGGGCATGAGATCCGCCCCGGACGGGGCGGTCACGCGTTGCCCACGTGGCGGAGAGGGCGGGATTCGAACCCGCGGTAGGTTGCCCTACACAGCATTTCCAATGCTGCACCTTCAGCCACTCGGACACCTCTCCGTGCGATCGGCATGGGACGACGCGTGCTTGGTGGGTTGACCGTCTCCTGCTTG
>JBCCWC010000310.1:0-11290 GCA_039194325.1 Myxococcota bacterium | reverse complement strand
TTTTGACCCGGGGCTTAAATAATTACTCTGCTAACAGGCGCCCCCCGCCGGAACCTCACCGCACCTAACAAAGCACTCGTATCCCCCACCAAGCCTCAAACGACCGCCCGACACGAACGATCGCGCTCGACCCCGCTCAGGGCGTCGTGTTCTCGAACAGCCGCACCGGCCCCGAGTCGAAGTGATCGGGCGCCATCAGATCGCAATCACCGTCTCCGTCCGGATCGCCGATGATCCCCTGATAGACGGTGTAACCCATGCTGATGCTCTGCCCCGCAAACGAGCCCCCGCTGCCGTCATTGAGCCACAGGTGAATGTCGTCCCCCGCGTTGTCGGTGCCCACCGCCGAGATCGCCGTGAGCAGATCAGGACTCCCGTCGAAATCGAAGTCGGCGATCATCAGTGTGTGCCACGACCAGTGGTCGGCCGTCACGACCACCTCGGCCCATGGGTCGTTCACCAGATCGTCCGGCTGCAGGAACACCGAGATCCCCCGCGGCTTGCTCGGAGAGTTCCCGGCGAGCTCTTCGGAGTTGGTGATCGCCACGTCGACCCGACCGTCCCCGTCGAAGTCGGCCGTCTCCACCTTGGAGGCATAGTCGCGCACCGACGCGTTGGATAGATCGGGGGCATACCAGTCTTCCATGCCCACGATCGGCCGGAGCTGATACTCGCCACTCACCGGGTCGGGTGGAGTCTCCAGCCACACGCCGTTGAGCAAGATGTCGAGCCGGCCGTTGTCGTCGGGATCCCACAGCCGCAGGCCCTCTCGGGGCAGCACGGGGATGAATTGCCGCGGCTCCCAGCCGCCGCCTCCGGTCTGCTGGATCACGACCCACACCCCGTGGGAGATGTCGCGCACGACGACGTCGGGCCAGCTGTCGCCGTCGATGTCGCCGACCTCGAGCTCGGAGAGGTGGGCGACCTGGTTGCCCTCGCCGTTGCCGTCGAAGGTAGCGATGGTGCTCTCGGTCCACTCTGCGTCGAGCGAGCCGGGGTTGCGAAACCAGCTGATCCCGCCGGCGTCTCCGTTGTTGTCGCTGTCGGGGACCACGATGTCGAGTATGCCGTCTTGGTCGACGTCGGCGAGCTCGATGTCCCCGGCGAACCGGTTGCCTCGACCATTGAGGTTGGGCAGGGGCTGGTGAGACGACCACGCGCCGTCCTCCCAGTCGTAGATCCGGAACTGGATCTGGGCGACGAACTCGTCGCGACCGTCGCCGTCGAGATCGCCCGCCGCCGAGCCGCCGGTGCCCTGCTGCGCCTGAAGCTCGATGGGATCGGCAAAGGAAGGCAGGGCCATGGGCCGCCGAGGGTCGCCGCAGCGAAGAGGCATGACGGGCGGAGGCGGCCCGGTGTCGGTGCCCTCGGACGACGAGTCGACCCCGGTGAGCGTGGACGCGGTAGTGGTCGTCGGGGGCGTGGTGGTGGCCGTCGTCGCGGTATCCGCTGACGAGCTGGCCGGTTGGGTCGCGCCGGCGGTCGGCGAGCTCGTGGTCGGCGAGCATTCCGTGTCGCACACAGCCGGCGAGCCATCGTCGCCGCACGCGAAGGCTAGCAAGGTCGACAACGCCCATTGTCGTTGCTTCACGGGCACGAGCGTATCTCGGGCTGCGCCGTCCCGTTCGCCCCAGTCCGGAAAAATGGCGGCGGATCGGCGCATGGCCGAGCCGATCGGCCTATGATCGGGGCCATGCGGACCCTCGGGCTCCTTGGAGTGACCCTGGCGATGAGCGTGCCGGCGACGGCGTGGGCGGAGGGGTCGGGCCTGAGCCTGACCTCGCTGCGCGCGATCGAGCAGGGCCAAGCACTGGCACAGGTACAGCCCGAGGCCGAGCCACAGCCCGATCCGGCGACGCAGCCAACGTCGTCGAAGGCGCCGGATTCCTCGATGCAGCCGACGTCGTCGAAGGCGCCCGAATCCACGCCGCTGTCCGAGGAGGTCACGCCCGAGGAGCCAGCCGAGCCGACCGAGCCAGAGCCCGCCGAGGAGCAGAGCCTAGAGGAGCAGCGAGACTCGGCGGCCCATGACCCCAAGTTCCGTCGCCACGGCATCGGGGCGCATGGCGGGATCACCATCATCCCCACGTGGCTGCTGTCGAACTGGCTGGCGACGCACACCAACGCGCTATGCCGGGGCAAGATCGGCTCGTTCGCCTCCGATCGCGGGCTCACCCAGCAAGACGGCTGCAACTTCTACGTGGGTGGCCACTACATCTATCGTTTCTCCCGGGTGCTCGACGTGACGGCCTCGGTCCAGTATCAGCGGGCCAGGGTGCCCGAGGGGTTGTGGCTCGACAAGGCTCGCTTCAACGGTGCGGCGGGGGCGGTCGACGCCGCCGACTACACACAAGTCGACCTGGGCCTCTTGGCGATGGAGGTGGACTTCATCGCGCGGGCGCCGATCGTGGTGACCAAAGACGTGGAATTCGGGATCGGAGGCGGCGGAGGCCTGGGCCTGGGCGTGGTGTTCGGCGGGATCTTCCAGACCCCGCTGGGCGTAGATCCGGCGGGATTCTCCAACGGCCAGCGAACCGAAGGGACCTGCGAGACGCTAGAGGACCTGGGCGATCTGACCCGCTGCACTCCACGCTGGGACGCGGGGCCGGCGGGGGACACCCCGCCGCCGGATCCGAGCGAGCTTTCGAATCCCAACCCCGATCTATTCGCGAACTGTACGTCCACTGAGTGCAACGAGAGCGATCTGCGTGCGTTTGGCTACCGGCGCGAGCAGGGGGGAGTGCCGCCGGTCATCCCGGTGGTGAACCTGATCCTGAGCGCTCGGGTCATCATCAAGGATCTGGTCGGGATCACGGTCAACGGTGGCTGGAACACGGGCTTTTACTTCGGCGGCGGGCTCCAGTTCTTCTTTGGCAAGGCCGAGCAGGACGAGATGACCAAAGGCGCGACGCTCGGCCGGCGGGCGAAGCGTCGGTCGGGGGCGATCTGACGCGAGGCGGAGTCGCGGAGTTGCGGGGGCCGGGGGCCGGGGGTGGAGCGCGCGCTGATCTTAGCGGCCGCCGGTCGTCCCGGTGCTCGTGTCGCCGGTGCCGGACGAGTTGCCCATACTGCCGGTCCCGTCGGTGTCCGCCGAGTCCCCGGGGAGCTCGCAGTACCCTCGATCGGTGCACTCTGCGGCGGGATCGCAGCAGGCGGCAGCGTCGAGGCACCAGCGTGTCTCGTCCATGAGATCCACGCACGCGGCCACGCATTCGTTGAGCCCCTTGCCCTCGGGCCCGAGGCTCTCGATGAAGGGGGCCACGCAATAAAGGCCCGCGTCACAGTCGCTGGTCAGCTGACACTCGTCGACCTCGCCGAAGGTGTTGCCGTTGTCGCTGGTCGACGACGGGGTGCTCGCCGTGGTGGTGCTGCTGCTGCTGGTGACCGGGGGGATGACGCCAGAGGTGGAGCTTGCGGTGGTGCCCGGAGGTCCCTCGGTGGTCGAGTTGGGCCCCTCCTGGTTTCCGTTGCTGCTGGTGTGGTCGTCGGGCAGATCATCGCCGCAGGCGGCGAGGCCTAGCCCGAGGGTGAGCAGCAGGGGGCTGATCCTTTGCATCGGTATCTCTCCTCTCCTCGTGCTCTTTACGCCGATCATCCCATGGTCGCGGTGCTGGTGGCAGCCCCGGTCCCCGAGCTGCCGCTGCTGCCCTCGGTCTCGCCGGTGCCCGAATCGCTGGAGCCGGCGGTGCCGGTGCCGCCCGAGCTGGCGGTGTCGCTGGAGTCGGCGGTGCCGGTGCCCGAGCTGTCGAGCCCTTCTTCGGGGATGACGCACAGCCCTCGCGCGGTGCAGACGGCCCCGATCTCGAGGCCGCAGCAGGCGTTGTCGTCGAGGCACCAGCGGGTCTCGTCGGCGAGGCCGATACACTGGGAGGTGCAGGTGAAGTCGCCGACCTCGCCGTTGTCGAAGGGGGCGACGCACGTGCCTCCGTCGAGGCAATTGTCGCTATTGATGCAGGGCCCGCCCTCGGGGCTGCCGCTGGAGTCGGGCGTGGGGCAAGGCTCGGCCCCGGTGTCGGCCGAGCAATTGCCCGGTGGCGTGCTGACGTCGATGAAATCGTCGGTGTCTGCTCCGAGTGCATCGTCGCTAGCGCCACAGCCGGCGATCGCTGCGGTCGCCAGCGCCACCCATAATCCAAGCTGCATGACGACACCATAGCGCACGACCGGGGGAGGTTCCTGCGTCGAAGTGCACTCGTCGTCGAACAAGGAGCGCACGTCGAGGGCGCGACATCGATGTCACGGTCGGCTTCCATGTTGAGGTTGCGCGCGAACGCCGGGCAAGGAACGAACGTGGGGGTGAGCGGAGGTTGAAGCTGTAATCTATTGAATTCATTGGGTAAAAAACTTCAGTCAAGCTCGATCGAACGGCGGGTGGGCAGCACTATCAAGGTGCGAGCTCGCGACGCACGAGGAGGAACGCGGCGATCGGCCGTGCCTCGTGCAGATCCGTCCTGCGGTTGGATGGGTCGTGATGCTGCCGACTGCGATCTGCTTTTTCCCTGGAGCTATCTTAGCCATGTCTTCGCTCTCGAAATCCGACCCGGTGACGTTGCGACCCACACGGGCCCTGTTGCATCCGCTGTGGCTGGGCAGCCTGGCGGTCCTGGTGCTCAACGATCACGTGCTCAAGGGAGCCTCGTTACTGCCCGGGGTGGTCACCGGCAAGCTGAGCGATCTTGCGGGCTTGGTGGTGGCCCCGGTGTTGCTCGCGGCGCTTTGTCGAGTGAGGACCCCACGAGGTTGGCGGCTCAGCCACTTGGCGGTGGGCCTGGTGTTCAGTGCAATCCAGCTGTCGGCCTCGCTGGCCGCGGGGTGGAGCGCCTTGATGGGGATCTTCGGGTTCCCGTGGTTCATCACCCGTGACGCGACCGATCTGGTCGCCCTGCCGGCGTTGGCTCTGAGCGCCTGGGCTCTGCGCGACGCGATCCGCCGCCCGGCCACCGGTGTCGCCCGTCGTAGCGCCGAGCTGACGGCGGCGGGCACGGGCCTCTTGTGCTGTGCGGCCACCAGCCCGGCGCCGGGGGAGCCGTTCGTGCCCGATCTATGGACCGACGTCTATGTGCACAACGCGGGGAGCGAGCCCGTGGTGGTGCGTATGCGAGGGTTGGCGGCCGCGGTGGATCTCGATTGCGACGCGGTGGCCGAGGATCCGGGCCGGTTGGTCACCGAGCCGTTGTTCGGTGACTCGCAATCGTTCTTGCTCGACCCCGATCAGAACTTTGGCTTGGTCACCAACGATGAGTGGGGCTGGGGCTCCGGCGGGAGCTGGGACGACAACGGTGATCCCGCCGCTCGCGACTGCGAGGTGGTCTTGCTCGATGTCGACGACATGCCCCCGGCGGTGGTGTTCTGGAGGGACGGTCAGGTGCCTCATCGCACTGTGCCCAGCTCCGGTGTCGACGCCAATGGCGACCGGGGTCGGATCGAGATCCACCCCTCGGGCGACCCCGACCGACGGGGCGAGTACACGCTGGGCGAGGACGAGGTGCTGTACGTGGTGCCGCCTGCGGCCCCGCCGGTGGAGGGCGCCTGCGCGCCGCAGAGCGATGTCGGCCGGCTGGAGTGGAGCGAGCCGCTGCCGCAGGGGAGCTTCGAGCTGCTCGCGGTCGAGCGGGGAGCCGATGGCTGCTACGCCCTCGACCTGGGCATTCGCAACCCGGTGGACGAGATCATCAAGAGCGAGCGCTGGTATCTGTGCGCGCCGCTGAGCCACCTGGGGATCGAGCCTGGTCGGCAGGTGAGCGTGACGACCCTGGCCCAGGGCACGGGCGGCGAGGGGGGCGTGATGCTGAGCACGATCGACGAGGGGTCCGACCTGAGTCAGCCCTTGGTCCAGCTCCAGGCCTATCGTGGCACGAGCTTCCCCGCCTTCCACGGCCTGCAGGTCGCGGCGGTGCCCGACTTCGAGTGCGGCTACGTGGTGGGGGAAGCGTGCGGCACGGTGACGCGGGCAACCTCGGTCACGGCGGGCGGCGGAGAGTTCGAGGTCGTCGAGCTCCAGGCGGGCGAGCGTCAGACCCTGAGCGGCGAGGGATCGGTGGAGATGACCGTAGCCCTGGCGCACTCCGAGGAGCGCGCCGCCCTGGACCCCGAGTGTGCCGAGGGGCCCGATGCTCTGGGGCTCGACCTCGAGTTCGTCGCCCTCTACATCGACGCGCGGAGCCGGTGAGCTCGAGCGAATCGTACCGAGAGTTCCATACCGTCCAACCAGTTTCCAATCCTTGACTTCCCAATCCTTGACTTCTTGCTTCAGGAGTACCTTCCGATGAACCGCATCAATCACTCCCTTCGCATCGCGGCCGGTCTGGCCCTGCTCTGCACGGGTCTCGCCACCGGTTGCTCCGCAGCTTCCGGAGACGCCGCCGCCTTGGATGCGGGGGCCGGGGGCGGGGCCGGGGTCGCCCAGGGGGGCGCTCAGGACTTCGGCCAGTTCCGGGCGATCCTCGACGCGGGTGAGCTGCCCAGCCCCGAGACCCTCGACGACGTAGGCTTCTTCAACGAGCATAAGCTGGAGCTTCCGGCGGCCGACTGCGGCGAGGAGATCTGCCTGCACGGCGAGCTCGGGGTGATGGGCAACATGATCAACGGCTCCAACTGCACGCTGGTCATGCTGGGCATGAACACTCCGCTCGACCCCTCGACGATCGAGCGCCCGCCGCTCAACCTGGCGATCACCGTGGACACCAGCGGATCGATGGCGGGCGAGAACATCCAGTACCTACGGGAGGGCCTGTACCGGATGCTCGACGACCTCCAGCCCGAGGATCGGGTGAGCATCATCGGCTTCGACGATGGCGCCGAGCTGCTGGTCGAGGCGGCCGCGGGCGATGACCCGGAGCTGACCTTGGCGATCGGCTCGCTGGAGGGGCGGGGGCGCACCAACATCTACGACGGCCTGCGCATGGCCTACGAGACGGTCGAGGCCCACGCCGATCCGGGCCTCCAGAACCGGGTGATCCTGCTGTCGGACGGGGAGGCGACCACCGGGATCCAGAGCGACGTGAAGCTGGCGGAGATGTCGGCGGCCTACAACGCCGAGGGCTACGGTCTCACCACGATCGGCATGGGAGATTCGTTCGATCCGGAGCTGATGCGCGACCTGGCCGAGAAGGGGGCGGGGGCGTTCTACTTCCTGGAGAGCCCCTCGGCGGTGCAAGAGGTGTTCGAGGAGGAGGTCAAGACCTTCCTCGTGCCGCTGGCCAAGGACGTGGAGATCAGCATGCAGGTCGATCCGGGCTACACGCTACGGGCGATCTACGGCACCAAGCAGGCCGAGACCTGGGACAACTCGGGGCAGATCTCGATCCCCACCTTGCAGATCGCCCACCGCACCGAGGTGAGCGACAACGAGGGCGGGCGTCGGGGCGGCGGCGGGGCGATGATCGCCGAGCTGGTGCCTCGCGATCCTTCGGCGGTGCAGGAGGCGGGAACGGTCGGACAGATCAGCATGACCTGGGACGTGCCGGGGACGGACGAGACCCGCACCACCAACGTCAAGATCCTCAGCCCCCTGGAGCCGGGGCAGACTCCCGAGCGGGGGCACTTTAGCTTCGCCGGGGTGGAGAAGAGCTTCGTGATGCTCAATATCTTCGCGGGCTTCGAGATGGCCGCGATGCGCTCGTCGTATGGCGACTTGTCGGGGGCGCGCGGGGTGCTGGTGCCGCTGGCCGCGGAGGTCGAGGGGTGGCTGGCCGACAACCCCGATGCCGACATCGAGGACGACCTGGGGTATATCCGCAAGTTCATCGACAACCTCGACCAGCGGGGGGCGGCCCAAGAGCCGAGCAACCCCAACCCGCCCAATCCGTGGCCTCAGGACTGATCGAGTTTCCGAGTTTCCCCGGGCGGCTTGGTCGTCTCGGGGATGGCAAGCAAGTAGGGAAGTAAGCACAAGCAGCAACGCCCGCTACGCAATGGTGCGTAGCGGGCATTTTTTATCGTGTCGGCCGATGAGGCCGCGTACGGTGGGGCCTACTCGGCGGCGGAGCAGGAGCCCTCGGCCTTCTCGCCAGAGCAGGAGCCCTCGCCACCTTCGGCGGAGCAGGAGCCCTCGGCGTCACCGCCACCGTCCTCGCCACCGCAGTGGCCCTCGGCGGGGTGCTCGTCGGCCGCGCAGGAGGCCTCCGCGTCGTCGCCCGGGGCCGCCTCTTCGCCGCCCGGAACCTCCGTGGCGGGCTGCTCCTTGCCGCAGCCGGTCATGACCAGCGTGCCGGAGCCCAAGATGGCCAAAGTCGCTGCGATGTCTTTGATGTTCATGGTGTCGTCCTCGTTCCTTGGCGTGGTGAATCCCCAAAGGGAGCACGGAAACCCGGCTCCGCAGGGCCACCTTAGAGTGGACGAGGTGCTCGGCCGTGTAAAGTGGCCGCGCTGGAGGCAAAGTAGGGCCGCGGCTTGCCGGCGCGTCGTGGTATCTAGCGCGGCGAGCTTTGTCGTCATGACCTGGTCGTTGGTACCGATCTCTGTCCTTTGCTCCGTGGTGCTGCTTGGGTCGACCGCCTGTCGCGCTCCCACGGCGCCCGCGCCGGCGGACGACGCCACGGCCAAAGTGGGCACCGATGCTCCGTTGAGGGCCGATAGCTCGTCGAAGGCGGCGCCCAAGGGCCCCAACGGAGGGTCAGTCGCGTCGGCACCGGAGCCGACGCCCGAGCCCGAACCGGAGCCGACGCCCGAGCCCGAACCGGCGGAGCCCGAGCCCGAGCCCGAGCTCGAGCCGCTAGTGGCTCCCGATGGCACGGTGATCGAGCCCTGCGGCGAGGTTCCCGAGGGCATGGCGTGCGTTCCCGGGGGGCCGTTCATCCGCGGCTCGGACGACGGCCCCAAGAACGCTCGACCGGCGCAGACGGTGTGGCTCCAGACCTTCTACATGGATCTCTACGAGGTGACCTACGCGGACTACAAGGCGTGCCAGAAGTCCAAGGAGTGCCTGCGGGGGGGGCCGCTATATAACGATTTCAGCCGCGCCAAGCAGCCGATCGTGGGGCCGAGCTGGTTTGCGGCGGTGCGCTATTGCGAGGTCGATGGCAAGCACCTGCCGACCGAGGCTCAGTGGGAGAAGGCGGCACGGGGCCCCGACGGGGCGCTCTATCCGTGGGGGGACGAGGTGGCGACCTGCGAGCTGGCGGTGATCAAGGACGAGCGCGGCCGGTCGTGCGGGGTGGACAAGAGGTTCGAGCATCCCAAGAAGGGGCGCACCTTTGTGATCGGGACGCGACCGCCCGGTGTGTACGGCCTGTACGACATGTCCGGGAACGCATGGGAGTGGGTCTACGACTGGGCGTCGACGAGCTACGCGGCGTGCGGGGATGCGTGTGGGGGCACCGATCCGAAGGGCCCGTGCGGGGGCAAGGGCAAGGACAACTGCGGCAAGGTGGTCAAGCGGGTGGTCAAGGGGGGGTCGTGGTACTGGGATGCTCGCTACGCCACCGGAGTTCACCGGCGTACTCACTATCCGCACAATCTCAACTCGGTCGAGTTCCACCACTTCGGGTTTCGATGCGCGGCGAGCCTCGAAGAGGGAGCGGCGCTGGTCGAGGCGCAGCGGGCGGCCGCGGCGGAGGGGACGGGCGAGGTCGAAGGCGACGGAGCCAAGGGTGGTGACGCGCCGAGCCAGCGTTGAGGAACGAGCCGTACCGCTTTGAGCCTTGGTGGATCGAACGGGGCCAGAGTTGCTCTTCAGCCTGACATGCTCGATGGTGAAATGCTGCGCTCGACCCGCGAGGGCTGGTGGGTTTCGAGCGCGTTCGTTGGCGGCGGAACGCGGTCGGCTTGCTTTTCGATCCCTAGATCCGCTGCGTGCTAGCATCAGCACCCGCAAGCTCTGGTCGGTCTCGCTCATCATCGAGAACCTCCACGACGGCGAAGGGCAGTTGCTCGTCCCGACGGCACGAGGCTACGACGCGCCGTTGCAACTGACCAACGCCCAGCGACGGGTCGAGATCGTAGCTCAGGAGGCCGAGCATGACTCCTGAGTCACAAAGAGACGAAGAGTCCGTCGATATTCCACTTCGTCCGCCAAAGGAGGAATTACCCGCCGATGTTATCCTGCGATTGCTCGGTGAGTACTCGGCAAAAGTATCTTCGGGTCTACGGGTGCCGATCAAAGACCTTCGAACGGCTGATAATCGAAACCAATCTTCCCGTTGGAGCATCGTAATAATTGGATGCTTTGCAATAATGTCTCTTGGTGCTGTAACGTTCATTAGTTACGATGATGTGTTTGATAACACTTATACGGGTCTGTTTTTCTACGCGGGTACTATTTTTTTGATATACCGGTTTTTTCAGCTAAGAACACTCGAACGTGCGAGTCGTCGTGGACCAGAGTTGGAGCTTGCGATTTGGCAGCTTCGACGAGTCTATCAGGTGGCTTCCCGCATGGAGGACCTTGGGCGCGACGTAGACTTTGCACGGCAGCTTGAGCTTGAGTTGCGCTTGAGCGAGGCACAGTTCCTGCTCAACCGGGCGGAGAAACTAGGCATCACTGAAGCGACAGCGGATGCCGAGATCGCCAGCGTGCTTCATTCTCGTCCGAAGCGGACTACTGACGAAGTACTCGTTCATGGTTATTTACAAAATACTGATTAAAGGTTCTTCCGAACGTCCCTCATAATCGTCATCGGTCATGAAAATGGCCGAAAGTCCCTAAAGCAGGTGATCTGAATCGGCCCGACTACTCAGAGTAGACGGGGCGCCGCACGTAGGTAGCTTCTCTTGAAAGTCGACGACTCCGAACCCGCGGGCCCGACCCGCTCGATCACCATCTTCCGCTGGACTTCATGCGCCTGGTCGCTCCATGCGGATGCTAGGTGTCGATCTAGTTTGATCTACCGAGTATAGTCCGAGTCGTCTCGAACGGCTTCGAAGTCTCGCCGGTCTAATCGACAGCACCAGAATCCGCGACGCTGCAACCTTATCGAGGGGCCTCCTTTCCAACTTGCCGACGATGCTCTCACCTTCATGGTCGGGAAGTTATCGAACACCATCTCGACAGCGGGTACGAGGTCGCTATCTCCCGAGAACATGACCACGATATCCGAGGATCGCGTGATGGCATGCTTTACAAAGTCGATGGCGAGCTTGACATCAATGCCCTTCTCGCGAGGGGGAGCTTGCGGATCATGGCGCGAATACCTCAGCGGTCGCGTCTCGACATAGACGCGGGAATCAGATCGGCGCCACGCAGCGACCTGACGTCTACAGGCCGCATATCCCTTTGGATCTCGGTGACCATCAGGCTGTCCCCTGAATACATGTACGCTGGTGAGACGAGCGGGTAGACTGGACCGGGATG
>JBCCWC010000309.1:0-11401 GCA_039194325.1 Myxococcota bacterium | reverse complement strand
GTCGGAGGCCAGCACCAGCACGCCGAGCCCGGGCGGCACCAGCTCGACGATGGTGCCCGGCTCGCCAAAGTTGGGCACGTTGTTGTCCTCGACGATGTTGTCGTAGACGTTGGCCCGCTTGCCGTCGCCGATGTCGAGCCCCGGCAGGTTGAACACGAGCAGCCCCGCCGTGTTGTCGTGGGCCCAGTTGCCCCGCACCACCGAGTCGGTGGAGTTCTCGATCTCGATGCCGGCCACGTTGCCCCGGGCCTCGCTGTCCTCCACCAGGATGTTGGTGGACTGCCCCACGTAGATCCCGGCGTCCCGCGAGCCCTGCGCCAGGCAATCGCGAATGACGACCCCGTTGGATTGCACCGGATAGAAGCCATAGGCCCCGTTGTCGAGCGACTCGGGCGTCCCCCAGATCACATGGACCCCGATGAACGCGATGTTCTCCACGTTGTCGGCCCGGATCCCGTCGCCGGGGGTCTCTTGCACCCGAAACTCTTCGAGGGTGACGTCGTCGCCGGTGACCAACAGGCCATTGCCGCCGCTTATCTGCTCGGAGAAGTCGAGGATCGTCTCCTCCCCGCCCTGCCCCCGCACGGTGACGTCGTTGGCGTCGAGCGACAGCTGCCGGGTAAACGAGAACTGTCCGGCGGCCAGGCACACCGTCTGCCCCGACTGCACGTCGATGAGCGCCTCCTGGACCGCGGTCTGATCGTCGTCGCTGGGCTCGACGTACAAATCACAGCCCTCGGGCAGCTGGACCGCGGCGGTCGTGCTGGAATCGGCGGCCGGAGCGATCGTGTCGCTGCTGCCCCCGGGGCCCGAGCCGGAGCTCGGATCGGTGCCCGCCTCCCCGCTGCCCGCGGTCCCGTCGTCACCGCAGGCCGCGGTCAACCCCAAGGCCCCCGCCAGCGCTACGCGAGCGCTCCAGGTTGTGATGCTGGTGATGCATGCTCGTGCCATGAACGTCGCTCCCTATCCGGCCGATCAAGTCGCTAGTGCGCCGGCGCTCCAACCCAGTGTTATCCCAAAACCGTGCGCCATCGCGTCCATTGGGGTAACCCCCGAGCCGAGTTTTCCTCACAGCTGGCGCGACCATTCCATTTTCATTGAATGTGTGTCTTTGACACACACCCGAATCTCAGCTGGCCCCCGCCTCTCAGCTGGCCCCGCTGCGCAGGACCACCGCAGGGACGGTCTTGAGGATGATCTTGATGTCCAGCCACAGCGACCAATTGTCGATGTAGTCGAGATCCATCTGCATCCACTCCTCGAAGTCGATCTGGTTGCGGCCGGACACCTGCCACATGCCGGTGAGCCCCGGCTTGACCGACAGGCGCCGTCGTTGCCACCCCTTGTATTGCTCGACCTCGGAAGGCAGCGGGGGCCGCGGCCCCACCAGGCTCATGTCGCCGACGAGGATGTTGAACAGCTGGGGCAGCTCGTCGATGGAGGTCTTGCGGATCAGGCGACCGATCGGAGTGATCCGGGGATCTCTTTGGATCTTGAAGACGGGCCCGTCCATCTCGTTGAGGTGCATCAGCTCCGCCTTCTTCTTTTCGGCGTCCATGACCATGGAGCGGAACTTGAGCATGGTGAAGGAGCGACCGTTGCGCCCCGCACGCACCTGCCGAAAGAGCACCGGACCCGGGTCGGTGACGCGAATGATGATGGCGGTCACCAGCATGATCGGGCCGGTGAGGATGATCCCCAAAAGCGCCCCGGAGAAGTCCAAGATCCGCTTGGCGGCCAGCTTGGCCTCGGAGGTGGGGGTGCGCCGTAGGTTGAGCAGGGGGTAGTCGAAGCCGGAGACGTTGGCGATCGCCATGGTGCCCTTGGAGGGCACGGTGGGCGGCAGGTGAACCAGCACATCGACCCCGCGAACCTCGCAAGCAGCCATGGCGTCACGCAGGATCTCGGGGTGCTTGCCGGGCACGGCGAACACGACCTCGTCGACCGGCTGGCGGTCGAGCAGCGAGGCTAGGCTGCCCGCATAGCCGAGGTTGGGGCGCGCCTTGGGATGGCCCGACTCGCCGGGGGCGGTGACGAAGCCGAGGATCTTGACGTTGAAGGGGGATTGCTCGCGCAGGGATGCGGCAAAGGCAACCCCGCGATCGTTGGCGCCGACGATGACCACCCGGTGGCCGTCGCCGCTGCGGCGGCGCGCGACCTTGACCGTCTCCATGAGCATCACCCGCCCCAGCATCAGGGCGAGGTACTGGATCAGGGCGAACAGGGCGACGAAGCTGCGGGAGATGAACCCCAGCCGAAACAGGAACTGGGCCACGACCAGAAGGCCCAAGCCGAGCACCACTGCCCGGGCGTAGCGCCAGGCCATCACCCGATAGGAGCTGCGGTAGTCGTTGGTCCCGCTCCAGTTGAACGACAGACCCCAAAGCGGCAGCAAGCCGACGAGCAGCGGGTAGTAGCTGTCGGCCGCATAAAGCGGCTCCACGTCGAGAAAGGAGGTGTGCAGGGCGACCCGAGACAGCCACCCCACCAGCCCCGCGGTGTCGGGCTCGCCGAGGCGCTGGCGCAAGAAGAGCGTGGCCAGGAACGCGACCACCGAGACCAGCACGTCGTAGACGACCAGGGCCTGCCGAAAGAAGACCGACTGTTGGCGCCACATGGGAAGGAACGATGCCGTGCGCCGCGCGATCGAACGCCCCGCGGCTGGGCCATGGTCGCATTGTCACCAAGGCGGGCCAAGATGCCGAGATCGTGCGTGAACCGGGCAAAGGGGCGCACTTGCGCGACGCTCGGGACCGGACGTGGGTCCATGCCCGTCCCGTCCGCGACCACCCGTCCGCGACCACCGGCCCGTCATCGCCGATCCCGAGCCGATCCCCGCGAATGATCGACCGAAGGACGGTCCTGGGTCGTACCATGGATGACAAGGGAGATGATGCATTCGTGAATGCGCATTTGGCGAACCCCTCCAGTGTGCTAAGCAAGGGCTGGATCGCAGGTCGCTTATGAATATCGGTCGCACCGGAAAGACCGTGGTCCCCGGCGCCGCTTCGGGCGTCGGTGGCCTCGACCAGATGCTCGACGCCGTGGTGGTGGGCGCCCCGGACCCGGCCGCCTCCCACGCCTTCTTGTTGGTGCTGTCGGGGACCGACCCCGGGCGCCTGCACGTGCTCGACCGTCCCGAGATGGTGATCGGGCGCTCGCGCTACGCCGACATCCACATCAGCGAGCGGGCCCTGTCGCAGCAGCACTGCAAGCTCACCCGCCACGGCGACCATCATCGCCTGTTCGACCTGGGCTCGACCAACGGCACCTTCGTCAACGACATGAGGGTCCAGCAGGCCGATCTCAAGCCCGGCGACGTGATCCGCACGGGCGAGACGGTCTTTACGTACATGTCCGGCAGCCAGGCCGCGGCCGGACCGGTCGCAGGACCCATGGCCCAGGCCCCCGGCATGCCCGTGCCCCAGCCCCACCCGATGGCCGGGGCCCCCTCACCGAGCACCGCGCTGATGCGTCGGCCCCAGCCGGCTCCCCACCCCGGGCCCTCCACCGCGCTGGCCCGAAGGGCCCCCCAGCCGCTGATCACCGTGGCCGAGGGCGGCTACGCCGGGGCCCCCCAGATGCTCGACATCCCCGCCCCCGCGGTCCCCGCCCCCGCGGCCGCCGAGGCACCGGATCTGCTGGCCCGGATCCTGTGGGCGATCGGCTTTTTGCGCCGCTACTGGCTGTCGATCCTGCTGTGCACCATGTTGGGCGCCGGCCTGGGCCTGGGCAGCTACAAGTTCATCAAGCCCCCCGCCAAGGCCGAGTTCGAGATCAGCCTCGTGCCCGAGGCCTCCGACAACCCGGCCGAGCGGATGCGGCGGACCAACTTCGAGTTCTTCCGCTCCGCCCAAAACAACTTCAAGCGGCCGGGCCTGATCCACGAGACGCTCAAGCAACTGGGCGAGACCAACGTCTCCCCCGATCTGATCCGCGCCAAGCAAGCCGCGCTCGAGTTCAACAAGGTCGGCGAGTACACCTACCGGGGCGCATTCGCGGCCGCCACCGCCGACGATGCGATCAAGTTTCTCGACGTGCACCTCGAGCTCTACCGCGAGTCCGAGATCGACAAGGCCCTCAAGGTCCTCATCGCCGAGGTCGACACCCTCGGCGCCCAGCTCGCCCAGTCCGCGGAGAAGCTCAACAGCACCAACCAGTCGATCCTGGCCTTCAAGCAGGAGCACAGCGAGGGCCTGCCCGAGAAGTCCTCATTCCTGCTGTCACGGGTGCTGGAGCTGTCGGTCGAGCGCAGCCGGGCCGTGGGTGAGCTGACCCGCACCAGCGCCAACGCCCAGGTGGCCCGCAAGTCACTCAAGAGCGAAGATCCCGAGATCGAGTCCCGCGTGGAGGAGAGCCGCCCCTACGCGGCCAACATCGCCGACGTCAACCGCCGGCTGGCCGCCGCCCGCGCCGAGGGCAAGGGCGACGACCACCCCGACATCAAGAAGCTCGAGGACGAGAAGGCCGCGCTCGAGAGAATTCGGGACGAGATCTTGCTCCACGGCGGCGGCAGCAAGGTCATCAAGACCAAGAACCCCGCCTACAAGTCGGCGCGGGTCTCGGTCACCGAGGCCGAGGCGGCCCAGCGGGTGGCCGCGGCGGAGCTCTCCCGGGTGACCAAAGAGCTCGAGGAGATGGAGGGCATGGTGGACAAGCTGCCCCGCCTCCAGGCCGAGTACAACCAGCTCACCCGCGACCAGCTGGCGGTGCAAAAGACCTACGACGATCTGTTCCAGCAGCTCAACGGCACCCGGATCCGCCTCGAGCTGGAGCGATCGCAGGCGGCCGCTCGCTACGACGTGATCACCCCGCCCAACGTGATCCCCGTGTCGCGGCTCAAGACCCTCATCATCCGCGGGGGGATCGGCACCTTCATGGGGATGTTCATCGGGCTGGCGCTGGGGCTTTTGCGCGAGGGTCGGCGGTACCTGGCCGCTCGACTGGCGGCGGCCCGACGGTGATCTCCGCCGACCTCGGGTGCTGACGAAGACGAGTGACCGCGCTGGTGCTCCGTGCCAGAGGGTCGCTGGGGATTGAGGAACTTGGTGCGGTGCGCAGAGGTTCCGGCGGGGGGCGCCTGTTCGCAGAGTCATTGTTTCCCCCCGTGCTCAAACAGTGGTTACGCGCCCGAACCAGCACAGCTCGAGACGCACGAGCCGGTGGGTCGGCCCCCTTCGTGGGGAGCGCTCCCAAGACTGCGCGCGGGCGGAAACAATGACTCTACGAGTCGGCGCTGCTCCGCTCGACAGACCCTGCCCGCCATCAACAGCAGACACGGTGTCGAGCAACGCTACGAGTCGGCGCTGCTCCGCTCGACAGACCCTGCCCACCATCAACAGCAGACACATTCGCTCTGCCGACAGCGTCCCTGCTGTCCGTAGCGGGCACTCGCATTTCGATCCAAGGAGCGCCGACTCGTAGAGTTATTATTTCCGCCCGCGCGCAGTCTTGGGAACGCTCCCCACAAAGGGCGTCGACCTACCAGCCCGTGCGCCTCGAGCGATGCGGCACCGGGCGTGTAACCACTGTTTGAGCACGGGGGGAAATAATAACTCTGCGAACAGGCGCCCCCGCCGGAACCGCAGCGCACCGCACCAAGCTCCCGCCCCCCCGCCAAAACCGACCCACACCACACCAAGCTCCCGCCCCCCCGCCGAGCTCTCCCCCACCAAGCCCTAGGGCGAGCGCCGTGTCGTGTAGTCCAACGCGACCGACACGTAGATCCAGAACTCGGTCTGAGCAAAACGCCAGGGGACGAACTCGATCTCGCCGAAGGGCACGGTCTCCAGGGTATATCGCTCCATCGTCGGGTTCCCGTCGCCGTCGGGAATGAACGAGTACTCCTGGTCGGGATCGGGGATCCCCGAGCGCAGGTTGGGACCCCGAGCCGTGACGATCGTACCCACCTCGATCGCCGCGTTCTCGTCGATGATGTACGTGACCGGCGTACGAACCGACAAGATCGTACGGGCGGCGGCGGGATCGCCCGCGAGCCGGCGCTCCTGCTCGGAGGGACGCGTGGGCGGGGTATAGAAGGTCGCCACCACCCCCGCGGTGAGATCGGGAGGAAAGGCGAAGGTCACCCCCACGCCACCACCGGCCAGCGGGAGCACCGATCCCTGGACGGGATCGAAGTAGGCCTGGCTCCCGGCGTTGATGTCGGTGGTGATCCGCAGCCGCGCCCGCTCGAGCACGCGGCCGATGATCGCCGCGTTGCCGATCGGCATCACCGGCACCGCCAGCGATCCCTGGCCCTGCGTCGCGCTGGACTCGTCGGGCTGGCTGAGCTGCTGGGTATAGAACACCCCCGCAGACAGCTCGCTGTCCAGCCGCGGCCGCAGCCGACGGCGCCAGGCCAGCGCCCCCGACAGATAGGCCTGCGTGCCGTTGGTAGGGCCAAAATCGGCATAGCCACCGGTGACCGTGGTGGCCAGCGCATCGACCCGCGAGCCCTGCCAGGTGTGAGACGCGGACATCTCGACCGAGGTCTGATCGAAGCTGGGCGGCGGCTGCCCCTCGGCGGTCTCGATCTCGCCGATCAGCCGCTGCACGGTCACCGCCGGGCCAAAGCTCAGCGAGTGCAGCGGGGTCAGCTGCACCGTGGCCGCCACCCCGCCGGAAAACCCGGCGGTGCGGATGATCGGATCGTTGACCAGCCCGGACTGGACGGTCTGGATGTCGGTGCCTGGATCGCTGCCGTCCCCTTGCACCAGCCCGCCCGACTGCAGGCTGTAGTCCTGCTCGCCGATGCTCCCGCCGGCCGATCCCTGCCAGCTCCAGCGCTGGCTCAGCTCACCGGCGTAGCGCAGCGTGGCCCGGTGAAACTGGAGCGGCCGCCCGGGGGGTAGCTGCGAAAGCTCGGCGATCCGCTCCGACAGCCGCAGGTAAAGCTGCGGCGAGTATGTCAGCGAGACCTGACGACCACGCACGCGATCTTGGTAGGTCACCTGCGCAGACGGAGCCACGTTGATCCAAAGCGCCGGCTCCACGGGCTCGCTGGGCTGGGGCGGCGCGAGCCCGCCCCGCAGCTCGAACGCGGCGCCTCCGCTGAAGTCGACGTTCTTGGCCCATGGGTCGACCATCAGGACCACGCCCATAAGGGGGCCCATCCAAAGGGGGCTGACGAGCAAGGCGGTGGGGCCCTTTTTGCTACTGGACGACGATCACGTCGCCGTCACGGAGCTGGAAATTGATGCTGTGATCGATCCCCCCCACGAGATCCTCGTAGCGGAAGCGCACGCGCTGCTGCTCGGGGTAGACCCGCACCACGAAGATCTTGGTGGGGTGGGCGAACTCGGTCAGCCCCCCCGCCCGCGAAAGCGCGGTCAGCAGGCCCTCCCCGTGGGCGATGTCGATAGGGCCCGGGTTGCGCACCTCGCCCAGCACGGCCACCACCGGGGCCCGAGGCTCGATCACCGTCACCCGCGCGTTGGGATTTTGGATGATCCCGTTGAGCCGGCTGTTGAGCTGCTGGGCCGTCTGCGCCGGGGTCAGGCCCTCCACCCGCACCGGGCCGATGAAGGGCACCATGATGTTGCCGTCGGCGGTGACCTCGAGATCACCCGCCTCGTCGAGCTCCTTGTCCATGCCCGGAATCGTCAGGCGAATGGTGTCGCCCGTCCGCAGGGGCTGGCTCTCGACGGACACTTCGGTCGGGGGCAGCTCGGAGGCCCACACGAAGGGGTGCTTGGTCTGACAGCCGAGCTCCACGAGCATGGCGAGCATCAGCACGAGCATCAGCAGGGTTTGCTTGGATCTCATGACGCGCCCCAGATCATCGACCCGACCCCGGGGGCTGACAAGGCGTTTTCTCGCGGCCCGAGGTCGGGCCACCCTCAGGGCCGTCGCGGCAGCCCGAGGCTGTGGCGCACGAAATCCTCCAGCCGCCGGGGCGGATCGTCGTCGGGCAGCCGCTGGGCCGCCCGCCGCAGCCGCCACAGCGAGTGCGAGGCCGCCCAGGCGACGTTGGCCGCCCAAAGACCCCGCGACCCCTTGGCCTTGAGGAAGTAGTAGCGCCGCGAGTCCAGCCAAAACTCCGGCACGCGCTTCTTCTTGCTCTTGATCCCCGTGGCCGCGCCCTCCTCGTGCTCGACCACCGCCTCGTGCACGTAGTAGATGCTCCAGCCCGCCTCCCGGGCCCGACGGCACAGGTCGACCTCTTCGAAATAGAGGAAGAAGTTCTCGTCGAACAAGCCCACGGTCTCGAAGACCTCGCGGCGAAAGAAGACCGAGGCGCCCGAGACCCAGTCGACCTCGGCGGTCTGGGTGGGCGCGTCGGCCCACACCGAGTACTTGCGCAGCAGCCGAGACACGGGGCCAAAGCGCAGGGCGCCCTCGATCTCCGAGAACACCGAGGGAAAACGAAAGGCGGAGGTGTGCACCCCCATCCCGGGCTCGTGGATCTGGGTGCCGGCCACGCCCACCTCGGGGTGCGCATCGAGGAACTCGAGCATCGCCCGCAGCGCCCCGGGCCGCACTCGAGCGTCGGGGTTGTGCAAGAAGACATACTCGGGCGGCTCTGACTGGGCCAGGGCCTTGCGGATCGCCACGTTGTTGCCAAAGCCGAAGCCACCGTTCTTGCCCGAGGCGATCACCTCCACCCGATCCCACCACCCACGCTCGGTGACCTGCTCGCGCAGCGTCTCGAAGGATCCGTCGCCCGAGTCGTTGTCGACCACGGTCACCGCGACGTCGAGCCCCTCCATGTCCCGTAGGAGGTGCTCCAGGCCCAGCAGGGTCAGCGAGGCGGTGCGAAAGTTGACGATGACGACCAACAGCTTCATGGCAACCTCCCGGCGGCAGATGGCTCGCGGGTGTACCGTCGAGATCACCGCGGGTGCAAGCCGAGGATCGAACGGCCACCCGCTCGACCCCGGCACCCGACCGAGCGGACCAACAAGGGACGCGCGGGGCCCCCGGCGCGGGCAAGGCCCGGCCCAGCCGTGCGCGAATTCGTGTTAATCTTCGAACGGCGATCGCTCTTGAACGCTCCGAGCTCACACCGCGGCGCCGATCGACGCCAGTATCCTCGGGTCGCGGCGCCGATGTACTGCCGCCCGGCCCGTCGCCGGCTCCTGCGTCGGCGCAAGGTCATCGACGTGGGCCTGGGGGGCATGCGTGTGTACAGCGACGAGCCCTTCGAGATCGGTCAGCGCATCGAGGTGGATCTGTTCATGTCCGAAGGGGACGACTACGTCACCTGCCTGACCGAGGTGGTGTGGCAGCGGGAGATCCCCGGCGGCACGCCGGCCGAGTTCGACGTGGGCCTGCGCTTCATGGACGTCCCCGCCCCAGCCCGGGCGATGCTCCAGACCCTCATCGACGACGCTCTGGACCGCGAGCACAACGGAGACTGAAATATATATGCCGAGGCCGGCTCGGGATGCGCGACGGAGTCGCGCCCGGCCTCGGTCTCGCGCACGCAGCACCCAGGAGGGACGCGCCCGGCCTCGGTCTTGACCCGGTCGCTATTCTTCGCTGAGGCGATCGACCACCGCGGCCACCTGATCGGTCCACGCGGGCATGGGGCCGACCAGCGCTTCGGTGCGCGATAGATCCAGCACGCTGTAGGGCGGGCGCGGGGCGGGCCGCGGAAACTCCTCGGTGGTGCAGGGAGTCACGGTGCACGCGGGATTGACCTGGCTGATGATTGCCCGTGCAAACTCGTACCAGCTGCACTCGCCGCCGTCGGTCACGTGCAGCGGGCCGGTGGCGCCCTTGCGAAGCAGCGCCAGCGAGGTGGCCGCCAGGTGCTCGGCGCTGGTGGGCCGACCGCGCTGATCGTGCACCACCTTCAGCGCGTCGCGCTCCCGGCCCAGCCGTGCCATGGTGCGCACGAAGTTGCCCCCCCACGGCGCGTAGAGCCACGAGGTGCGCACCAGCAGGTAGCGCGCCCCGCTGGCCTCGATCCGCTCCTCGCCCACCGCCTTGCTGCGCCCATAGGCGCTGAGCGGGTCGCGCGGGTGATCGACCGGATAGGGCGTGGTGGCCTGCCCCGAGAACACGTAGTCGGTGCTGTAGTGCACCAGCGTGCAGTCGGCCCGCGCGCAGTGCTCGGCCAACCAGCCCACCCCGTCTCCGTTGAGCGCGGTCGCCCCCGCCTCGTCAGTCTGCGCCCCATCGACGTTGGTGTAGCCGGTGCAGTTGACCACCACGTCCACCTCTACAAGCGGCAGCCCGTCCACATGCTCGCGGCAGGTCAGATCGAACGCGGGGAACAGGCGCGTTTGATGGGGCAACCCCTGCGCCCGCAACAAGCGCGCCCAGGCCTGCCCCAGCATGCCATCGGCGCCCAGCAGCAGCACCCGTGGGTTGGGATCGACGTCGCTCATGGGGCGCTCACTCCCACGGCGGCAGGCGATCGTGGGGCACGTCGTGCAGCAGGGGGAACCCGGCGTCCTTGGCCGATAGCTGAGGATCGCTCACCGGCCACTCGATGCCCAGCTCGGGATCATCCCAGCGGATCCCCACCTCGGTCTCCCGATGATAGGCCTCGGTGCACTTGTAAGAGAACAGGGCCTCGTCGCTGAGCACGCAAAAGCCGTGGGCAAAACCGGGCGGGATGTAGATCTGTCGGTGGTTTTGGCCCGACAGGGTGCTGCCCACCCACTGGCCGAAGGTGGGCGAGCCCACCCGCACGTCCACGGCCACGTCGAACACCTCGCCCAAGACCACCTGCACCAGCTTGCCCTGGCCAAAGGGGTGCTGCAGGTGCAGCCCCCGCAAGATCCCCTTGGTCGACTTGGACAGGTTGTCCTGCACGTAGGTCTGGGGCAGCCCCGCCTCGGCGTACCGCTTGTGCGCCCAGGTCTCGAGGAAGAAGCCCCGCGCGTCCTCGTAGACGTCGGGCTCGATGATCATCACGCCCTTGAGCTTGGTGGGGCTGACCTTCACCGACGCACCTCCCCCTGCTCGAGCAACCCCTTGAGGTACTGCCCGTAGGCGGTCTTGGCCAGGGCCTCGGCTTGGACCCGCAGCGCGTCGTCGTCGATCCACCCCCGGCTGTGGGCGATCTCCTCGGGACACGCGATCATCAGCCCCTGCCGGTGCTCGATCGTCTGGATGAAGGTGGCCGCCTCGAGCAGCGAGTCGGGGTTGCCGGTGTCGAGCCAGGCAAAACCCCGCCCCAGGGTCTCGAGGTGCAGCTGCTCTTTTTCGAGGTAAAGACGGTTGAGATCGGTGATCTCCAGCTCCCCGCGCGCCGAGGGCCGCAGCGCCGCGGCCAGATCGCAGACCTGCTGGTCGTAGAAGTAAAGGCCGGTGACCGCGTAGTTGGACTTGGGCTTGGCCGGCTTTTCCTCGATGCTGAGGACCTTGTCGCCCTCGCCGAGCTCGGCCACGCCGTAGATCTCCGGGTTCTTGACCCAGTAGCCGAACACGGTGGCGCCCTCCTGCCGGG
>JBCCWC010000308.1:0-11491 GCA_039194325.1 Myxococcota bacterium | reverse complement strand
CTGCCGAGACCTTGGGTTGCTGTATGTCGAGCAGGGGCAGCTGCCGACGGCCGAGTATGTCTACCGCGAGGGACTCGAGCGACTCCAGGAGATCGGGCTCGAGGATGACCTCATGGCGGCTGATCTCCACTATTACCTCGCAGAGCTGGCGCTGGAGCAGGGCAACAACCTGCAGGCCGAGCGACAGTATCTCAAAGCGAGGGACATCTATGAGGTGACGGGTGGTCGCGATGGCCTCAAAATGGCCAAGACCCTGCACGGCCTGGCACGTGCCCTCGCGGCCAAAGAGCAGTGGTCACGCGCGCAGGCGCATGTGGAGCGTGCTCTGGAGATCTACGCACAGCGGGTAGAGCCGTCAAACCCTCGGATCTCCGGCGCTCGTACGTTGCGAGAAGAGGCGCGGGCCCGCGTGGCCCGTGGTTCGACCAACGGGCGACGCTGACTTCGTTCGAGGTGACCCATTAGGACCAACCGGCCCGGGATTTCCCCAGGGAGCGGGGGATGAATAGGTGGCATTGTCCGCCCACAAGGCCCCCAGGTCGGCTTACAACGCGGGATCGGTGGGGTGACACATCCGGTTTGTAAGGGGAAGCCGCATATGAGCCCGTCTACAACGGATTGGAACCTGCGAGACGCTATTTATTTTCCTTCCGTACTCAACAAAATCGGAACGCTAGATACTGCCTTGATGAATGGTTACCAAGCCCCCTCCCCTCGGCAGCCGGCCGGGGAACTCGACTTGTAATATCAAGTCGTAGGCTGACTCTGCCATCAGTGGACCGGTTCCATTGAACCGGTTCCATTGAACAGCAGCGGATGCCCTTGCCTCGGTCGGTTGACGGCTCCTCGGAGCCAGCGCTGATGCTTCTCCCGCATGAACATCGGGGGAATACCGGGCCTGGTGAATCGCAGCGTAGTGCCATCACCTGAGCCTCCGTGCCACGAACGACTATATCGCTACAACGTTGAATAGCAATGCGTTCACTTGCTCCCGACTTTCGTCGGAGCATGGGTTCGGCGGAACGACGCGGAGGAATGGTTCCTCCGTGCACTCAAGGGGTGGTGCTCGAACTTCGTGAGGTAGTCACATGAATACGCAAGACAAGGACAATGTTGGTCGACTTCGTTCCACCGTCGGGGTTTCGCACGGCCTGCTCGCGGCGGTCGTGGCCTCGTTCAGCACGCTCGCGGCTGCGAGCACACAGGCACAGCCTCCGAGCTCGTCGCCGGGTTGCCAGAGCACGACCGAGGAGGGCCCTCAGGGCAGTGATGATGACGATGTGGCGATGATGAGCGCTGGTGACGGCGTCCGGTGCATCGTCACGGTTGGGGGCGACGCCAAGTGCTGGGGGCGCAACGATGCTGGGCAGCTCGGCCGAGGAGATAGCGTGCAGATCGGCGATGACGAGAGCCCTGGCGCCGCCGACTTCATCGACCTCGGTGGTCGGGCTCGGGAGATCCACACCAACGGTGAGCAGACCTTCGCTTTGTTGGACGATGGAGTCATTCGGGCGTGGGGGGCCAACTCCGGGTTCGAGCTCGGCTTGAAGCACACCGAGTCGGTCGGGGACGACGAGACCCCGGCCTGCGCCAGCGTCGGCGTCGATGTGTGCCTCGGAGCGTCTGCGGTTCAGCTCGCGGTGGGGGCGGATTTCGCGTGTGCTCGGTTGGAGGACGGGGCCGTGCGGTGCTGGGGTGCCAACGACTTTGGCCAGCTTGGCTACGGGCATACCCAGTCGATCGGTGATGACGAGACGCCTGCGCACGCCGGTGCGGTGGAATTGGGCGGAGCGGCGGTGAGCGTGGTCGCGGGTGCTCACCATGCGTGTGCGCTGCTCGACGATGGGGCTGTCCGATGTTGGGGCCTCGGACAGAGCGGGCAGCTCGGACTAGGCTGTACCAGCAACATCGGGGACGACGAGCTCCCGGCCAACGTGGGCGCGGTGGAGGTGGGTGGTCCCGTGGCCGAGATCGTCGCCGGTGGCTATCATACTTGTGCACGGCTCGAGTCGGGTGCGGTTCGCTGCTGGGGCGAGGGGTCGCAGGGCCAGCTCGGCTACGGCAACGTCGACGACATCGGTGACGACGAGACCCCCAAGAGCGTGGGGAGCGTTCCTGTGGGGGTGCCGGTCGTCGCGCTGGCGGCGGGCCTGGAGCATACCTGTGCGGTGCTCTTGGGCGGGACTGTGCGCTGCTGGGGAGATGGGGCCGGTGGTCGGCTCGGCTACGGCAACGAGTTCGACGTGGGCGATGACGAGACTCCACAGGACGTAGGCGACGTGGATCTGGGTCCGCTGCGGGTAGCCGAGCTGTTCATCGGCTCGACCGCCTCGTCGACCTGCGTGCGACTGGAGGACGGTGGGTTTCGATGCTGGGGCGCCAACGACGTAGGGCAGCTCGGCTACGGTCATACGGGGTCGATCGGCACCACGGCCCAGACGGTACCCTCCCACGTTCCCGACATCATCATGGTGGAGAGGGACAGGGATTAGGTCGGGGCCGAGAACCGGGGACGCCGCTGTCGTTGGCGCAGCGGCGTCCTGCGGGCCATTGGTGGTCAGGCGCGGTCGGATCGGCGGTATCCTTGGCTCATGCCCAGTGACACCGAGCTGCTCCAGGCGTGGCGCGAGGGTGACGACGCCCGGGGTCAGGAGCTCTGCATGCGTTACTTCGATCCGGTGGCACGCTTCTTCGCCAACAAGCTGGGCGATCAGATGAGCGACCTGGTGCAGGAGACCTTCCTCGCTGTCGTGCAGGGGCGGGATCGGATCAGCGACGACACCCGCTTTCGGTCGTACCTGTTCAGCATCGCCTACAACGTGCTCAAGAAGCACCTCAAGCGGCGCTATCGGCTTGCCGAGGATTTCGTGACCCGCTCGCTGCATGACATCGCCCCGGGGGCGGAGACGATGATGCGAGAGGCCGAGCACCTGCGCTTGCTCAAGGCGGCGCTGCGGCGGCTGCCGCTGAACCTGCAGGTGGCGCTGGAGCTGCGGTACTGGGAGAAGATGTCCAGCAAGGAGATCTCCCAGGTGTTGGGGACCCCGGCGGCGACGATACGAACGCACCTCAGCCGGGCGCGCACGCTGCTCGAACAGGCACTGCGCGAGGAGACGGCATCACCCGAGGTGCTGGAGAGCACGATCAGCGATCTCGACGCGTGGGCGGAGCAGCTGCGCGAAGCGGTGGTGCGGGCGGGAGCGGCGTCGTGAGGAGGAAGCGGCCGCCGCGATCCACTGCCCCGCTCACCGTTCCTTGCGCGTCACCAGCAGGTACATTGCCGGCGTGGCGACCATCGCGAACACGGTCCCCGCGAGCAGCCCTCCGATGATCGCCCCCGCCAGCGGGAACCACTGCGGGTTGGACATCGCCAGGGGCACCATCCCCACCAGGGTCGTCACGGTGGTCGACACGATCGGCCGCAGCCGGCTGGCCGCTCCCATCGCCGCCGCTTCGGCCACTGTTCGACCCTCCCGCCGTAGCTCGTTCATCGCCGAGATCATCACGATCGCGTTGTTCACCACGATCCCGATGAGCGAGATGATCCCGATGATCCCCGGGAACGAGATCGGCTCGTAGAAGATCACGAAGAACGCGAACGTCCCCGACAGCGACAGCGGGACCACGAACATCATCGCGAAGGGCTGGCGGAACGAGTCGAACTGGATCACCAGCACCGCGAACACCAAGAACACGGCGAGCCCCAGCATGCTGAAGGCGGAGCCGAAGGTCTCCGCCTGGCTCTCGGTCTCGCCCCCCTGGCGGAAGGCGATGCCCGGGCGCTCCTCGGCCAGCTGGTCGAGCGCGGGCTGGAGGTCGGCGATCACCTCACCGGGCGTCGCTCCGGTGACCCGGGCGGTGACGCTGACCGCTCGCCGCCCGTCGTAGCGCGTGATGGCCAGCGGAGCGTTGACCAGCCGCATCATGGCGAGCTCGCGCAGCGGCACGGCGCGGCCGTCCTGGGCCGTCACGCTCAGCGACAGCGTCTCCCAGCGGTTGGTGGGGCCGCCGGGCCGCCCCTGTCGGCTGGGCCACGCGGTGCCGATCCGGATCTCGAGGTCATCGCGTCCTTGCCCCAGCGGGAACTTGAGTGCCTCGTCCTCGGCCATGCCCAGCCGCACCTGGGCGGCGAAGTCGGCTACGCTTATCCCGAAGAAGTCGAGCGCCTCGAGGTCGGGGGAGGCCTCGAGCGTGGGACGGACCTGGCCGAGGTTGTCGTTGATGTCCACGGCGGCGGGGATCTGGGCCAGGGCGGCCTTGACCTTGGCGGTGGTCTCGCGCAAGGCATCGAGGTCGTCCCCGAGCACGAGCACCTCGACCGGGGCGTCGGCGCCCCCGCCCCCGGTCTGGGGGTTGAACACCAGCGAAGAGCCGGGGCACGCTCGCATCGACTCGGACAGCTCGGCGCGGAGCGGCTCGAGGTACTCCACCGAGATCTTCTCGCGGTCGTCCTCGGGCGTGAGCTTGGCCGAGAACCCCACGAGGTAGGTGTCCTCCTCGGGGGTCAGGCTGGACGACAGCCGCGTGCGGGAGAAGGGGCTCATACGCCCGACGAACTTGGTCACGCTCTCCAGGTACGGCTTTTCGCGCAGCTGCTCGCCCACCTCGTCGGCGCACTGCTGGGCGAACTCGAGGCCGGTGTCGGCGGGCATGGTGATGGTGATCCCGAGGTTGCGGCCGTCGGAGTCGGGATAAAGCTGCGAGGGCAGGGTGCCCGCGGCCTGGATCGAGCCAAAGAACACCAGCACGCAGCCCCCGACCCACAGCACGGCTCGCAGCCGCGAGCCCACCACGCGACGCTCGATGAATACCCGCAGTCGGCCCGACACCCGATCGGTCAGCACGTCGACCCGGCTGCGCTTGGTGGTTTCGGCCCCGCCGTCGGGCAGCACCAGCCGGGACATCGGGATGCAGATCAGCAGCGCCACGATGTAGCTGAGCACCAGGCAGATGATCGCGGTGACGGGGATGAAGCGGATGAACTTGCCGTCGGTGCCGCCGATCGCCATCAGCGGGGCCAGGGCGAGGATCGTGGTCAGCTGCCCGGCCAGGGCCGGGGCCGCATAGGCTCGCACGGTGGCCTGGGCGGCCGCGGCGAAGCCTTCGCCGCGTTCGTAGATCGCCTCGTGCATGCCCTCCATCATCAGGATGAACACGTCGACCAACAGGCCGATCGCGAGGATCATCCCGATCACGATGAGGTTGTTGAGCGTGTAGCCCAACATCCAGACCACCCCCATGGTGGCGAGGAAGGTGACGGGGATCGCCAGCCCGGCCACGATGGCCTCGCGCCACGACAGCGCGACGAGCAACACCACGAACACGGCGATCATGGCCTGCATGGCGTTGGTGAAGGCGTCACCCAACGAGTCGGCGATGTCGATCGATTGATCGGAGGTGATCGTGTACTCGAGGCCGCGCGGCCACGAGGGGCCCTCGCGGATTTCGGCGAGCTCGGCCTTGACCGCCTCGGCCACCCCGACCGCGTCGGCCCCCGACAGACGGGTCACCGAGACGTCGACCGCGGGGGCGAAGGGCCCGCCGCCCACGCTGAGGAAGGCCCGCGAGCGCTCGCGCTCCAGCCCCATCTCCACGTCGGCCACCTCGGACAGTCGCACGACCCGGCCATTGGGCATGCGGGTGATCGGGATCTGCCGCAGCGCCTGCAACGAGCGGGCTCGGCCCCGCAGCACCAGCATGATCGAGCCGCTATCGGCCTCGAAGCGATCCCAGGGCTGATCGCGGCTGGCGTCGACGATGCGCTGCCGCACCGTGCTCCCTGAGAGGCCCAGCGAGGCCAACCGCGAGGGCAGCAGCCGGATCCGTACGACCTCGTCGCGCTGGCCCGAGATCCGCACCTCGTTGACCCCGCGCAGCTTCTCGAGCCGCCGCTCGAGGGCGTCGAGCGCCCGGCCTCGGGCGACCTCGTCCACGTCGCCGAACACCGAGACCGAGACCACCGGGGTGTTGTTGATCGAGACCTCGTTGACCTTGGGCTTGTTGACCTCTTCGGGAAGCTCGGCCTCTGCGTCGGAGACTCGCGCTCGCAGCCGAGCCATGGCCGACGGGACGTCTTGGTCGGCCTCGAACTCCACCGCGATCACGCAGAAGGAATCGAAGGACGCGCTGCGCAGCTTCTTGAGCCCTTCGAGGGCCTTGAGCTCGGTCTCCAGCTCGTTGGCCACCTGGTTCTCGATGGTCTCGGGGTCGGCCCCCGGCCACTCCGCGACCACGGTGGCCTGGGGGATCTCGAGATCGGGCGTCGACTCCTTGACCAGCGCGCCATAGCCCAACAGCCCTACGGCGACGAAGGCGAAGGTCAGCAGGATCGCAAAAGTCGGCCGCAGCAGCAGGAACTGGGTGAGCCGCGAGGGAGCCTCGGTCGTCATCAACGGACCCCCTTGGATGCCTTACCCTCGGATGGTGCTGCTTCGGATGATGCTGCTTTGGATGGCGCGGGAGCCGTCTGGGCCGTGGGCGCCGCTTGCCCCGACGGCTCGGGAGGCTCGGCCGGCTGGGGCGTGCCCTCGACCAGCGCCACGTCGACCCGGCTGCCGTCGCCGAGGCTGCGGCGGCCGCGGGTGACCACCACCTCTCCGGCGGTGATGCCCTTGCGGACCTCGATGTACTCCACCCCGGTCAGGCCCAGTTGCAGCTCGCGGCGCTCAACGGTCTGGGTGGCTTTGTCCACCACGAAGGCAAAGGCCGCGTCGTCCTCGCGCACGAAGGCCCCGTAGGGGATCGACACCGTGTCCTTGGCCTGGTCGGTCATGATGAAGCAGTTGGCGAACTCGCCGTCGCGCAGCCGCTCAGAGCGCTCGGAGACCCGCACGGTCACCAGGATCGAGCGGGCGCTGGGGTCGACCGACGGGCTGACCGAGAACACCTCACCCCGGGTCACCAGCGCCTCGGGCCGAGCCGCGGGGTCGTCGGCCTGGGACAGGGTGGCCGTATCCTCGCCGGTCAGCACGAACGCGGGCTGACCCACCCGGATTCGCGAGGCCTCATACTCCGGTAGCTCGATCTTGAGCTCGAACTCGGAGGGATCGATCACCACGATCGGCGCGGTCCGCAGCTGCTCGCCGGTGTCCTGGCTGACCCGCGAGCCCAGGATGTAGTCGCCTTCCTTGATATTGAGGGCGGCGATCACCCCGTCGAAGGGGGCAAAGATCGCCGCCCGCTCCTGGGCAACCTCCGAGCGTCGCAGCTGGGCCGCCTGGGCCTTGCTGCCCGACCGGGCCGAGCCCAGCCGCGAGCGTGAAACCTCTACGTTGGCCTGGGCCGTCTCGACCCGCGTGGTCGCGTCGTCGAGGTCTTTTTGATTGCCGGCGCCGGCGGCCTGGAGATCCCGGGCGGCCTTCAGATCGCGCCGGGCGGCCTCGAGCTCGGCCTGGGCGCTCTTGAGCTGAGCCTCGGATGAGAGCCGCTCGGTCTGGGTACGCTGAAGCTCGGCCTTGCTCGCCTCCATGCTCGCGAGCACGTCTCGATCGTCGACCTTGGCCAGCAGCTCGCCGAGCAATTCTTCATCTTTGGGCCCCGAGACGGGATCGCCCGGGCGCAGCTCGCCCCCCTCGGGACTGCGCGCGACGTAGCTGACCTTACCGTCGAGCTGGAAGTACAGCGCCTTGCGGCGCACGGCCACCGCGGTGCCCTGACCATGGACCCACCTGTAGACGTCGTTACGGGTGGCGGGGACGGCATGGACGACGGTGGCCTGCACCCGAGCCTTGGGAGCGGCTTGCGGCGGGCCGCCGCACGCTGGTGCGAGCAACCAGGGGCCAAGAGCCATCGCGAGGTAAAGCCGACGGCGGGAACGCATAGGGGAAGCCTATCAGTGTACGGCGCAGGGTGCGGCCGACCCGTGGACTCGAAGGGGGACCGATGACCCGTTGTCATGGCCAACCCGCTTGGGCACTATCATTGCTACGGTGCGTAGGTCTGAGGGGGGCTCGATATGTTTCGATTCCCCGCGCAATTCCCAGGTGTGGCGGGAAACAATCCCCTCGGCCTGCCACTCGAACCAAGGGCTTCGACCGTCATGACCGCGTATCGCACTCGATCTCTGCTTCCGTTCCTGCTCCTGCTTCCTGCCGCCGTTGCGTGCTCGGGTGAGATCGCCACCAACGACCCGATACCCCAGGCTCCCGGCCAAGCCGACGCGGCCCCCGAGGCGCCGCCCATGTCCGCGGTCGAGGTCGACGAGCGCCCGCCGGTGCCCCTGGACCAGTGGCGCAGCATTAAGAAGGAAGGCGACGCGGTGACCCAGGTGGCCGACCTGCAGCAGCGGATCGACAAGTGCCGGGTCTTCGTCAAGCAACACCCCGACCATCAGGCTACGGCCGACGTGCTCGAGTCGCTCTCCGACGCGCTCGTCGAGAAGGGCGGGTTCGACCCGGCCGAGCTGGTCGATTGCCTCGAGGCCAAGGCCCAGCTCGAGGACGACTCTTCGCTGCCCACCGAGCTGGTCGAGCGCTACCACCTCAAGCACGACCTACCCACCGAGAGCGGCCTGCGCCTGTTGAGCCTGTCGCGCGAGCGCCTGGCCCAGGAGGAGAAGGATCTGGCCCTCGAGAGCGACCAGCGACGGCGCGAGAGTATGGAGCTGTGGATCGCGTACCGGCGAGCCAAGACCTACGCGTTCGAGGCCCGGTTTCACCTGCGCGACGGCAAGACGGGCCTCGCCATGGAGGCGCTCGAGCGGGGCCAGGCCGAGACCACCAAGCTGGCCAAGGACATCATGGTCCGCGACGTCGAGGGCAAGCGGGTCCGCACCATGGCCGCCGGAGTGCTCGAGGAGCTCGATGTGCTCGCCGCCGAGGCTCACCACCGCAAAGGCGACGACAAGGCCGCGCGCGAGTCGCTCGACCAGACGCTGGGCTTCATGGATGACCTGGAGGTGCGCGCGATCTACGACCGGCTGCGTGACACGCTGAAGCTCAAGACGGGGGGCGAGCAGGTGGTCTCGGTCGCCGCCGAGCCGGCCCAGAATTTTGCGCTCGAGGATCTCAAGGGAAAGACCGTCAAGCTCGAGGATTACCGCGGCAAGGTCGTGCTGGTGACCTTCTGGGCCACTTGGTGCGGCCCCTGCAAAAAAGAGATGCCTGAGCTCGAGAAGTTTCAGCAGGCCAACCGGGACAAGGGCGTCGAAGTCCTCGCGATCAACATCGACAACTTCAACAGCCGCTCGAAGATCAAGCCCTTCATCGACAAGAACAATCTCAACAATATCAAGGTCCTGCTCGAAGAGCCCGAGCAGCTGACCCAGTATGACTACCGGGGGATTCCCGCTCTTTACGTGATCGATCGCGAGGGCAAAGTCGCTCACGCACGCACTGGCTATGACCCCCAGCTCAAGGAGAAGCTCCAGCACGAGATCCAAGCCATCGTCGAGTCCAAGGAAGGCGACGATGGTCGTGATCTGCTGACGATCGAGCAGGCCCCGGCCGGTTGGGGTGTTCGCTGGAAGCAACCGGTCAACGGCAACACGGGCGCGCTCGCGGTGGCCGCGGCGGCCAAGGGCAAGCCGGGCGAAGTGGGGCTGGTCGGCCGCGAGGGGCTGATGCGCTACTCGGCCGACGGCCAGTCCCTAGGCGCCAAGCCCTTGTCGGGGTGGGCACGTAGCCTCGATGTCACCGATCTCGACGGCGACGGCAAGCGCGAGTGGATCGTGGGCGGGTGGCGGGACGTCAAGGTCCTCGATCATTCGGGCGAGCTTTACTGGGAGCACAGCGGTGACAGCCAGATGACGGTGGCGGCCCACCCCGACCTCAACGGCGACGGCTTCCAGGAGATCCTGCTCCAGGAGGGAGACCGGGTGGTGGCGATGAAGGCGGTGCCCGAGCCCATGTGGACCTCGGCGCCGTTCAAGGGCCTCGAGGCGGTGCGGGTCGATCCTCGCGGGGGTCTAGTCGTGCAAGCTGACGGCGAGCTGATCGAGCTGGGTGCTCGGGGGGAGGTCCGCTCCCGGGGCGCGAAAGCTCCCGAGGGGCGCACGCTCAGCGGCCGGGTCGAGACCCCCGACGGGGTGATCGATCTCTACGAAGGTCAGTGGGATCCCACCCCGCAGCTCGAGCACGACATCGATGGCGATGGCCGAGACGATGTCGTGGTGGCCGCTCGCCAGGGGCTCATCGTGTACGATCACCAGGGACAGCCGCTGGTCCGGGTGCGCAGCCACGACGTGGGAATCCTGGCGGCGGTGGGCGACCTCGACGGCAAGGCCGGTGAGGAAGTGGTGCTCTTCGTCGAGCACTATGGTTTGGTCGTGCTCGGCCCCACGGGGTGAGCGAGCTATTGATCCCGAGGCTGGCTCGGGATGCGCGACGGCCGTCGCGCCCGTCGTGGTAACCTTTGCGCGTCGTTCTCGGGCCCAACGCAACGACTGGTTCCGACAGGCCCGCGAGATGATGCAGGACGAGGAACAAACCGAGTAGGCCGTCATGCCCAACCAGACCCGGGCGCGTACCCCCTTTCACATCATCGCCAAGCCGACCGGCGCGATCTGCAACATCAACTGCGAGTATTGCTTCTATCTCCAGAAGGAAGAGCTCTACGACATGGCGGAGTCCGCCTGAGCACCCGTGGAGGGACCGATGTACTGCCTAATCAGTGTCGTCATCCGAGACTGGAGCGCGGTGTACGACGAGGCGCAGTCATACAAGCGGCGTGCGCTCCAGGCCGCGACGGCGGCTGGCGTCGAGCGGCCGCCCGTGTTCCGGGCCACCAAGGGCCTGCTGCTGGTGGTCGACTGGGACGGCGAGCGGGTCATCGGTGCCCTCGAGCTGCCCAAGCCCACCGGGTTCTTGCTCGACGAGGGTCGACTCCGTGTGGCCTTGTGGGAGGACGATGAGATCGCGACGCTGCGCAATGGAGTGATCTCCGAGCGAATTCGTCATCCATGGTTCAACCACATCCATACCCTGGAGCGCACGCCACGTGGTCTGCTCGTCTCGAGCTCGGGCACCGATCTACTCGCAGAGGTCGACGAGCACGGTGAGCTCTCATGGAGCTTCTTCATGTTCGAGCACGGCTACGACGATCGCCGGTTTCGCTTCGGCAGCAGCTTCGATCGCAGCCTCGACTATAACCGTCGCTACCTGCCGGCCGCGCTCACGACCCACCCCAACTCCGCCATACGGGTCGACGACCATACCGTACTCGCGACGTTGTTCAGCACGGGTGAGCTGGTGAAGATCGACAGCGACCGTGGTCACGTCGAGGTCATCGAGTCTGGACTCAAGCGGCCGCACTCGATACGTCGCCGGCCGGGTGGTGGCTATATGCTCAGTGATACCGAGGCGGGTCGGGTCCTCTTGCTCGGTCCTACCTTCGACATCGAGCAGATCGTCCCCGTCGACGTGCCGTGGATCCAAGATGCGGTGTTCGCGGGCGAGCGATTGCTCGTGGTGGGTAATCGCCGGATCATCATGCACTCACAGGCGGCTGGGGGTCATAACTACGTGCTCGAGGTACGCGGACCCGAGGCGCCGCG
>JBCCWC010000307.1:0-11985 GCA_039194325.1 Myxococcota bacterium | reverse complement strand
GCCCGATCCAAACCTCACCCCGCCGCTGGGCTCCTCGGCCGCGGGGCCACCGGGCTATGCCTATCCCCCGCCCGGCTATCCACCTCCGCCCGGCTATACGTCGGCGCCCGGCTATCCACCCCCGCACGACGCCTACGGCGCCGTCACGATCCCGCCGGCCACCTCCATGCCCGAGGGCTATCCGCCGCCCCCGCCGGGCTACCCGCCCGTGCCGGAGGGTTACGGGACGATCCCTCCTTCTGGTCCTCCGCCCGGTCATCCCACTGGTTTTCCCGCTGGCCCCGAGGGCTATCCACCCCCGCCGCCCGGCTACCCCTACCCGCCGCCCGGCTACCCCTACCCACCACCGGGCTATCCCTATCCCCCGCCCGGCTATCCCTCGCCCCCCTCGGGCCACACGCCGCCGCCCTCGGGCTACGGGGCGTCTCCCTCGGGTACGTACCCCACCGCCCCGCCCGGCTACCCGTCCTACCCGCCGCCGCCCGGGCCGGGCTACGGGCGGATCACGCCGCAGCCTCGACCCGCGGTCGGCGGCGCGGGCTCGATGCCCAACCCCGAGGAGGCACGACGCCAGATGGACGAGCTGGACCGAGCCACCCGCCGGATCGCAGGGATCGACGCCGACGATGCCCTGCGCGAGTACACCGAGCGGGTGGGCGACGTGGAGAGTCGCTTCGGGCTGGACGACGACGACGAGTCCTCGCTGGACGACAGCAGCAGCGGCTCGATGCTGGGCCTAGAGGTCGACGAGTACGAAGACGCTGCCAACCGGCTAGCCACGATCGACGGCGTCGAGGACACCGAGACCCCACAGGCGGGGCCCACCGAGAGCGGCACGTTCTTCGGCAGTTTCTCCGACGATCCGGTCGACGACGACGAGCCCTCCGAGGACGACCTCGACGCTCGCTACCTCGTCGTGCGGGAGAAGAAGGACTACGGGCCCTACTCGATCGAGTCGCTCCAAGAGATGATCCGCACCGGGCGGGTGCGCAGCGTCGACATGCTGCGCTCGGCGTTGACAGGGCAGGAGTGCATGGCGGTCGACGTGCCGGCGCTACGACCCGCCTGCGAAGAACGCAGCGCCCAAGAAGACAAGCAACGGCTGGAGGGCAAGCCACGAACGGTGGGCGAGCCCCCGGTGAAGACCCCGGGCCGCCACGAAGTCGCCGAGCCGTCCCGAGCGCGAGGGATCCAAACCGAAGGGACCCGAACCCAAGGGACCCGAGACGAAGGGACCCGATCTCCCTCTGTGGCCCCTCACCCGCCGGGGCGTCCGCTGTGGATGACGACCACGATCGTTGCGGTAGTGGTCGCCGTGCTGGGGATCGCGGGCTTCTTGCTGCTGCGGAGCTAATACACTCGCGTCGAACGATACACCCAAGCCGCACCAACATCACCGCAGATCTGCGGGTACGACCAGGGAGTCGATCGACAGCGACACGGCACAGCACGACCCATCGTCGCCCCTCGATCTGCCCACCCGCCCGCTATCGGGAATCATCCAAGAACCGCTGACGATATCACCGACCCTACTCATCTGGTCAGGATCTGCTCGATCCGCTCGACCAACTGCTCCGCGGTGAAGGGCTTGTCGAGGAGTCGGTGGAGGTCTTCGTCCTTGAGGGCAGAGCGCTCGGGGCCCGTGTAGCCGGACATGAACAACACGGGTATATCGGGGCGTCGAAGTCGGAGCTGCTCCACCATGCTCACTCCGTCGAGCCGCGGCATGACGATGTCGCTGAGCACCAGATCGATGTCCTCGTGTCTCTCGAAGTGGTCGAGCCCGTCCTGACCGTCGATGGCAACGATGACGGAGTAGCCGCGCCGCTCGAGAATCCATGTCACGAGTCTGCGGATCATCGGCTCATCGTCGACGACCATCACGATCGGTCGATGTGCGACATCGCTCATACCGAGCAAACGTTGCCATCCAGAGCGAATGGCAACACGCACGGACTCTAGCATGTTCACACCGGGCGGGATGTCCGCCACGTGCCTCGACGCCGCATGCTCACCGCCCCTGGGCGCGTTACCGATAATGACCATCGAGGGTCAGGGAACCCCGCGGTCCAACGCGATTGTCACCTTCCTGAGACGCAGCCACGGACTGCACCCCCCGATCCGTGGGAGGCGGCCAATCACGAAGTGCTTAGGGGAGCTCCCGAGGGCCTCCACATCGCGCACGTGTCAACCTCCTACATGTACGAGAAACAGAAGAACGCCGGGCGCTAGCCCAAACCAAGGGTCGACCCTGGGGAGCGCGATGCTGGGCAGAGATTGCAGTGGTCGTTCGTGTTCGGCGAACCCCTCGACGTGATCGACCTGCGCTTCTCACTACGATGGTCGAATATACGATGGTCGAATATACGATGGTCGAGTATACGATGGTCGAGTGATTGTAGGTGGAGTCGTGGAGCACACGCCGACCGATATGTTCGATGGCTGTCTCAAGCTCGAGGCCCTGTGGAACGCGATGAAGGGGCACGATAATGTCGCGGCCTGGTACGCGCGCAAAAAGGAGCGACCGCAGAGGGTGGCAGCATGCCGCGTCGTCTCGCAGCGGATGTGGATCAAAAGGCGCAGGCGACGTGCGGCGGCGAGTCCTGACGGTGGGCGTCGAGCCGCTGCGCCCCGCGCTCGAGCAGGTCTACACTGAAGGCCCGACGTGACGCACGACGCGATCACGGCCGCGCTGCTCGACGCCCTGCCCGGGGTGGTCTACGCTACGGATAAAGAGGGGCAGATCTCGTTCGCCAATCCGCGCTTCGCCGCGATTGTCGGGGCGAGCCCGCGGGCACTGATCGGCCGCCGGCTCGAAGCGGTACTGCCACTACCCCTGGTCGATAGCACTCTCAAGCACGAGGCGCACGTGACCCGGCTGAGGATGCCACTCACCAAACAGATCGAGGGACACGGTCCCTCGGGCCAGGAGCGGACGTGGCTCGTGACCAAGTTTCCTTTGCCCGAGCCTCTGGCGGGGATCGGCACGGTGGCGACCGACATCAGCAACCAGGCTCGTGAGACCGGGGCCGCGCGCCGCGAGGCTCTGTTCGCTCGTGAGGTGCTCGATCGGGTGCCCAACCTCATCTACGCCAAGGATCGCGCGCACCGCTTTACCCTCGCCAACCAGGCCATGGCGGCGCTGTTTGATTCGACTCCTGAGCAGTTGCTCGGCCGAACAGAGGACGAGCTGGCCAGGGTCGGTGCCGAGGCTCGAAACACACGGACGGCACGAGAGGACGCCATGGTGCTGGCGGGCGGGTCCGAGACCGTCGCCCCGGAAGAGCGCCGCTCCGACGCCCGGGGGCAGGAGCTCTGGTTTCGGACCACACGTCAGCCCTTGCGGACCGAGGGGACAAAGACGGAGCAGTTGCTCGTGGTAGCGACCGACATCACGGCATATCGCAACGCCCAGCGAGAGCGGCTGCGCCTCAAGGATCAGCAGATGGAGACCATCAGTCGGCTCTCGGGGGGGATCGCCCACGATCTGAACAACCTGCTGACCGTCCTGCATACGGGGGCCGAGATCCTGCGCGACACGGCGGTCGCCAGCTCGGACGCGGCGTTCATCATCGACGACATCGCCCGAGCGTCGACCCGAGCGGCGGCCCTGACCCGCCACCTGCTCGCGTATGGTCGCCGTCAGCTCCTCCGACCAGTCCGCCTCGATCTCAACGAGGTGGTCGAGGCCCAACGAGAGCGGCTTCTCAAGGAGGTGGGGGCACAGATCGAGCTGACGCTAGCGCTCGCGGCCAAGCCGTGCCCGGTCTTCGTCGATCACGAGGGCATAGTGCAAGCGTTGATCCACCTGGCCTCCAACGCGCACGATGCCATGCCGCAGGGCGGCCGGCTTCGCATCGAGACGCAGAGGCTCGGCGGTCGCCTACCGAGCGCCGAGTTGGACGGCATCGTACAGCTCATGGTGGAGGACACGGGCGAGGGGATCCCGAGCGAGCTGGTCGACCGGGTGTTCGAGCCCTTCTTCACCACCAAGCCGCAAGGCAAGGGTACAGGACTCGGCCTCTCGATGGTCTACGGCACGGTGCGGCAAAGTGGTGGCGACGTGAGGCTGGAGTCGCGCGAAGGAGGAGGCACTCGGGTGAGTGTGTTGCTGCCGCTGACGGGTGAGCAGTCGGGCGGAGCGGAGGTGGAATCGACAGGCGAGTATTGATTGTCTGTCGAGTGGTTCGGCTCCACCCCACCCGCGACCACTGACCGCTCACCGACCCCCGCGGACCTGCGCCAGCGTCACGCCGTCGCGGCTCGGAAGCATCAACGACTCCACTCGATCGGCTGTATCGGCGCGAGCGAGATCGCATCATGTATACTTCCTTCGTCCGCGAGGGGTTGGTCATGCGCTCGCCACCATCGTCTCGAGTCTCGGGTCACTCTTCGCCCTCTACCATCCACGGCGTGGTCATGGCCGTCGCCCCGAGCGAGTACGTCGTGCGGCTCGATCAGCTTGCGTTGCGCTTCGACGGACAGCCCGATCATGGTCGCGAAGACTCTGCGCTTGTGCGATGGACATCGGGTCCGCTCGAGCGAGTCGTCAGCCTGGCTCAGGCTCTGCATATAGAGGCGCAGGCGTGCGAGCGCCCGGTCTCATTGGGGGTCGTGGTCTGCAATCCCGAGGGTACTGCGGGGGCCGACGACGCGAGCGATCGGCTGGCGCTCTCGCTGGCCCGGCTCGCCGAGCCAGGCGATACCCTGCTGGTCCACGACTCCGCGCGGCCACTGCCCCGGTCGATCGTGACCGAGAGCTTCGGTGACCTCTACCCCGATCCTCTCGATGCTCCGGTTCACGTCATGCGGCTGGTCGATTTCGTACCCACCGCGAGCCGTCGCCCGCAGAGCCTGGGGCGAGACGCTGAGATCGCCAGGTTTACCGAGATCATCGAGGCGATCGTCGAGCGAGGCCGCGGCGCGGTGCTTGAGCTCACGGGCAAGGCGGGCCTGGGCAAGAGCCACCTGCTCGCCGAGCTGCGCGCGCTCGCGAGTGCCCGCGGTCTTCGCAGCCATCGGACGTTCCATGAGCCTGGTGCGCAGCGAGTCGAGGACTCGATGGTCGCGACGCTGGTCCGGGATCTGCTCGGATCGTATCCGTGGAGCGACTGCGCCCTTACCTCCGAGCACCTCCGCTTCCTTCGCGATCTGATAGGGCTCGTCCCCGACGCCGAGGATCGGCGCCTGCTCGCAGCCATGAGCCCCGAGGCGCGAGACACCGGGCAACGAGACGCGCTCGAGGCCCTGGTCGTGGCCTGCGCGGGGCATGGACCGCTGCTGGTGGAGGTCGAGGACCTCCACTGGGCAAACTCCCGAGATCGTCGCCTCATCGCCACGCTCGCGCGGGGAGCGACGATGCATCCACTGCTCATCGCGACAACCAGCCGGACGCCTGCAGAGATCGCATGGGCGTCCGACGAGGTCACGGTCCATCGCGTCGTGCTCGGTCCCCTGAGCCTCGATGACACCCACGCCCTGGCCGCGATACTCGCCTCGAGCCGTCGAGCCCCGTGGATGCTGACCTCGAGCCACTATATCGACGACGACGTCTTGCTGAGCTGCGCCACGCAGAGCGGGGGACATCCGCTTCTGCTCGAGCAGCTCTTGGCGCAAGCTCGGACGCCCGTCGGCGCCCCGAAGAGCGACGCATCGATCGCTGCGCTTGTCCACGAGCGCTTCGCTCGGCTCGAGGGCGATCAGCAGCGCGCGCTCGAGTTCGCGGCCGTGCTCGCCGAGCGCTTCGAGCCCGCGTTCATCGGCGTTGTTCTCGGACGCCCGTGGGATCCCCGGCCCGCGCTCGAGTCCGGGCTGGTGCGCAGCGAGGGGCCAGGCCTTCGCTTCTCCCACGCGCTGGTGCGCGATGCGATCGACGCGACCCTCAGCGAGGTCGAGCGCCGCCATCGGCACCTGCGCATCGCCGAATTGATCGACTCCGCCGCGCTTCGAGCCTACCACCTCGAGCGAGCCGGAGAGCGAGACGCCGCGCAGGCCTACCTCCGCGCCGCCCACGAGGAAGAACAAGCCGCTCGCTACGACGTCGCGCTGTCGCTCATCGAGCAAGGACTGGCCTGCGCTCGAGACGATGGCGATCGCTTGGGTCTGGGTCTGCTCCAGGGGCGCTTGTGCGTCGACCTCGGTCGCAGCGAGGAGGCGCTCAAGACCTATGAGGAGGTGGTCGCTCAAGCCTCCACCACGACCGAACGTTGCCGAGGTCTGGTGGGCATGATCTCAGCCCTGCGCTTGATGTCCCGCCTCGACGACGCCGAGCCCTTGCTCGCGGAGGCTGAGCGCCTCGCCATCGCGCACAGGCTCGACGCTCAGCTCGCGCTGGTGGCGTACTACCGAGGGTGTCTGCTCTTCTCGCGGGGGCGGGTGGAGGCCTGCCGCGAGCAGCATGAGCGAGCGGCTCATCACGCGTGTCGGGCTGGAGTCAGCCACACCGAAGCGCTCGCGCTGAGCGGGCTGGGCGACGCTTACTACGCACAGACGATGTTCGGTGACGCCGCGGAGGTGCTCGATCGATGCATCGCACTGTCGCGAGCCCACGGCTACGGCCGAATCGAGGTCGCCAACCTCCCCATGCTGGGTACACTACGCCTGCTCTACAATCAGGTCGACGAGGCCGTCACCCTGTGCGAGGACGCCGCCCGGCTCGCGGTCCGGGTCGGGAACCGACGCGCCGAGATGTTCGCCCAGCTCACCGCGGGCCTGGTCATGTCTCAGGCGGGCCAGGCCGAGGAAGGCATCGCCCGCTTCATCCAGGCCAAGCAGATCGCCGATGCGCTGGAGACCCCGGTCTTTCGGGGGCTGATCTGCGCCTTCGAGTCGCACCTGTGGAGCTATACCGGCCAGCGACAGACCGCCTACGCGCGCGCGCTCGAGGCCCTCGAGATCGCTCGCACGGCGGGGATGGGCCTGTTTGGCGGGGTCGCCCTGGGGACTCGGGTCCGGTACGCCCGATCCGAGGCGGAGAGGCAGCAGGCGCTCGACGAAGGGGAGGCGCTCTTGGCCACTCCTTGTGTGTCTCACAACCATCTCTACTTTTACTATCAGACCCTCGAGACGTTCTTGGATGCGGGGCAGTGGGAGCGCGTCGAGGCGCACGCGGTCGCACTCGACGAGCTGACCCCTCGAGAGCTCGTGCCCTTCTACGCGCTACTCACGGCTCGTGCTCGTGCTCTGGTCGCGCTCGGTCGAGCCCCAGGCGACGGGAACGCCCGACGAGCAGCGCGCGAGATCCTCGCCCGGGTCGAGGCGGCCAAGCTCGGCGCGCTCAAGCCCCGGCTTCGCGCCGCGCTGCGCTGAGCGGGCCGCCCCTGGCGGAGGACGACCCTGGCTTGTTCGACTGGGAGGTCGGTCAGACCCCGGGCGACCGCGGTGTGACCCCGATGACCTACGTCATGGGCGTTCGCCGGTCACCGGCCCCTGAACGGGCCCTCGTACCTCGGACCCGGGCCTGCTAGCGTCGGGCCCTCGTGGCCCTCCTTTCCCCTCGGCCCCCGTGGGCCTGCGCCCGACGGGGCTGGCTCACCGGCGTTGGGTTGCTGCTGGCACTCACCGGTTCCGCCGCCGCCGCCGCTGCCCCGTCCCGCTGGCCCACCTGGCCGACCGAGGTGCATCGGATCTCGGCGATCCTGGTCCGAGACGTCCAGGGCAAGGAGCTGGCCGGGGAGCGACAGCGGGTCGCCGCGATCCAAGCGCTCGATCGCTGGGCCACCGGGGCGATCCTCGAGCCGCTGCTGCACGCCCTGGACGATTCCTCGCCGCAGGTACGTCGCGAGGCCCTGCGCATGTGCTTCGAACGTGAGGTGGTGGCCTGCATCCCGGGGGCCGCGAACCTGTGGTCCGAGGGCGGAGAGCCCACGGTTCGGGTGGCCGCGCTCAAGGTTCTCGCCCTGGATCCCCAGCCCAGCCGGGTGGCGCTGCTCATCGAGGCCCTGCGGGATCCCTCCGACGTGATCCGGGCTTCGGCGGCCGATTTCCTGGGCTCGGCCCCCATGGCGCCCGAGGTCCGCCGGCGGGCTCGCACCGCGCTGCTGGCCAAGCTGGCCGATGTCTCGGTGACGGTCCGGCGCCGGGCCGTGCTGAGCCTGGGCCTGTTGGGTCCAGGCGAGGGCACGCTGTCGATCGCCCGCCTGCTCGACGATCCCGAGCCCACGGTGCGCGCGGCCGCAGCCGAGGCCCTGGGATATACCCGCGATCCCACCGCGGTGCCCGTGCTGCGCCGGGCGATCGCCTCGCCCAACGAAGCGGCGGTCGCCCGCGCCATCATCGATGCGCTGGCCGTGCTTCCCGATCCCTCGGTCGAGATGGATCTGCTGGCCCTGCTCGATGATCCCCCCTCGGGGCTCGACGAGGCGCAGCTGGCCGCGGCGATCGGGCGTCGGCCGTATCCCGGGCCAACCCTTGTGGATGGGCTGGTCGACCGCCTGGACGAGCCTCCGCGGCGCGAGGCGGTGCTCCACGCTCTACTGGCGCTGGGCGAGGATGCTCGCCCGGCTCTGGAGAAGGCACGAGCTCGCGGCCTGGCCCCGGCCATCGACGTGGAGGTGGCCCGGCTGCTGGGCGCGCTGGAGACCACGCCGCCCCCGGTGCCGGCCCGCCGATGGCCCGACGTCGAGGATCGGGCCGGCTGGCAGACCCGGCTCGAGCGCGGGGATCGGTTCGGGCGTCGTCGGGCCGCCTGGGTTCTGGCCCGTCGAGATCCGCCGTGGCGGGTCGCCGCCGCACTGGCCGCGATCGCCCGTCCTGGCCCCCCCGCGGGCCGTCGTGCCTGGCTGCTGACCCTGGCGGCCAGTGCTCGGCCGTGGCCGCACGAGGGCGAGGCCGAGGCCCGTGCCCGACTCGAAGGGTGGGCCCGGGACCGTCGGCTTTCGGCCACCGATCGCTGCCTGGCCCTGGCGGCCCTGGGCGCGCGTCAGCGGGATCCCGGTCGGCGGGCCACCGTGTCCTGGGCGGATCTACTCGACGAGCCCGACCCACGGATCCGGGCCTGCGCCGCCCTGGCCCTGGGGCGCCGCGGCGAGCACACCGGGCTCGTGGGGCTGCTGGTCGACGATCGGGCCCGGGTACGCACGGCGGCCGCGCTCGCCCTGGCCGGCGCCGACCCCGAGCGGCTCCACCCGAGCACCACCGCCCGCCTGGCGCTGCTGGCGGTCGACGACCCCGAGGCCAACGTCCGTGCCGCCGCCCGCTGGGCCCGCACACGACACCGCTCCACCCCGGCCCCACCGACCGTGGGCTCGTTCCTGCGCCGGGTCGGCGCCTACCCGTGGGCCGCACGCCCTGGCTGGCTCGAGGTCCAGGCCGACGGGCAAACCCTGTGGGTCCCCGCCGAAGGCTCGGGACCCTGGCGTTGGGCCCTGATTCCCGGCCTCGCGCATGCCGAACCCCACGGTGAGACCGAGCCCGACATCGCCCGATAACCCCCCAGAGCGTGCCGGAGAACGTCGGAGGGCCGCCGCCTTGCCCTAGACTTGCCCAACTTGCGACGAAACATCGCAACTTGGGCAATCTTTGCAACTGCCGGTGACCTCGAAGCGCAACCCAATCGCTAAGACATTGAAATCAATAATTTTTAGAGCTGGTAGGGCATTTGCTCAATAGGGGGACATGACCACCACCGCTGCCGAGTTCACCGCGCTCGTCGACCCCCACTTGCCCCGCCTGTTCCGTCTGGGCATGCGCCTTACGCGGCAACCCAGCGAGGCCTCCGATCTGGTGCAAGAGGCCCTGTGTCGGGCCTGGGCCAACTGGTCCCGGTTCGAGCAAGGCGGCAGCGTCGGCGCCTATCTCGCGCGGATCGTCGTCAACACCTTCATCTCGCGCCACCGTCATGCCCGGGTCGTCAATGCGGCCGCCGCCCGCAGCGATCTGGTCGAGCACCTGTTCGACCGCGGCCGGATGCAGGAAGCCCACGCCCCCGAGGGGTCGTGGCATGCCTCGCTGTTGTCGGACGAGGTGCTCGAGGCTCTCGAGGCTCTGCCCGGCCACTACCGCGAGGTCGTGGAGCTGGTCGACCTTCGGGGTCACGCCTACAAGGAGGCGGCCGAGTCGCTCGAGATCCCGCTGGGCACGGTTATGAGCCGACTGCACCGCGCCCGCCGGCTCATGCGGGAGCGCCTCGAGAGCTACGCCCAGACCCTGGGCTACGGCGGCATGGTCGCTGTCGCCGCCTGAGATCCCGCGAAGATCCCGCCCGTGTCTTGACGACGCCGACGCGGTCGCGGGAAGGTCAGCCCTTGTCGGGCGTCGCGAACATCTTGCAGCCACTGGTCATCCTCGCCGCCCTCTTGGCCCTGACCCCCGTGGGGGGTTGTCAGGGCAAGGGCGACGCCGAGGGATCCCCCACGGGCGCGTCGCTCGTCGGTCGGATCGCGCCCACCTTGGCGGGCAAGACCACCGACGGCGAGCGCCTGGCGCTGTCGGATCTGCGCGGCCAGGTCGTGCTCGTCAACGTATGGGCCACGTGGTGCAAGCCCTGCACGGCCGAGCTACCCGAGCTCGCCCGAATGCACCGGATCCGCGGCCCCGAGGGATTCTCCGTGCTCGGGGTCAGCGTGGACAAGCGTCAACGGCTGGCCAAGGTCCGCACGTTCGAGCAGAGCTACCAGCTGGGCTACCCCACCCTGTTCGACCCCGAGACGCGCGCGATCGCCAATTGGGGGGTCAAGGGGTATCCCACGTCGTTCCTCATCGGTCGCGATGGCACGATCCGTTGGCGGCGCGATGGGATGATCCATACCGATGATCCCGAGCTGGCCAAGCAGCTCGAGGCGGCGCTGGCTCAGCCCGCGCCCTGACCACGACGAGCGGACGAGTCGGCGGACGGACGCGCTTTCGGTCGGCGCGGCACACGGACGAGCGTCAGGTCGGCTCGGCCACCGGGAAGCCTCCTGCGACCCCTTCGTCCTTGCTGCTCTTGTCCTTGCTCTCGACGTCGGGCTCGGCGCTATCGGGTGTGTATGGCTGGGACCCGGCCGGATCCGGTCGCTCGGGCAGCGGGCGATCATCGATGGCCGCCTTGACCTCCTCGAGGCCCAGCGCCTCTCGCTCGATCAACGCCTCGGCCAGCCGCTTGAGGGCATCGGCGTGGGTGGTGAGGATGTCGCGTGCCCGGTTGTACTGGGTCATCACGATGTCGTGGACCTCTTTGTCGATCGACTGGGCGGTCGCCTCCGAGTACGACTTGGGCCGGGCGATGTCGCGGCCCAGGAACGGCTCGCTGTCGTTCTTGTTGTAGGCGATCGGGCCCAGCGTGTCGCTCATGCCCCACTCGCAGACCATCTTGCGGGCGAGGTTGGTGGCGACCTCGATGTCGTTGCCCGCCCCGGTGGTCTGCTGCCCGTCGAGGGCCAGCTCCTCGGCGATCCGCCCCCCCATGAGGATCGAGATCCGCGCCTCGGCGTAGCGCCGGTCGAGGTTGTGACGATCCTCCTCGGGCAGCTGCTGGGTCACCCCCAGGGCCTGCCCTCGCGGGATGATGGTGACCTTGTGGATCGGGTCGACGTGGCGCTCGGGCAGCTTCATGGCGACCAGGGTGTGCCCGGCCTCGTGCCACGCGGTGGTCCGCTTTTCTTCTTCGGACAAGATCACGCTCTTGCGCTCGGCCCCCATCAGGACCTTGTCCTTGGCCCGCTCGAAGTCCGACAGCCCCACCCGATCGCGACCGCGGCGGGCGGCCATCAGGGCGCTCTCGTTGACCAGGTTCTCCAGGTCCGCCCCGGAGAAGCCCGGAGTGCCCCGCGCGATGATCGACAGATCGACATCGTCCTCGATGGGCACCTTGCGTACGTGGACCCCGAGGATCATCTCGCGCCCCCGCACGTCGGGCAGCCCCACCACGATCCGGCGGTCGAAACGACCCGGCCGCAAGAGCGCCGGGTCGAGCACGTCGGGCCGGTTGGTGGCGGCGATCACGATGACGGTCTCGCCCGGCGTGAAGCCGTCCATCTCGCTGAGGATCTGATTGAGCGTCTGCTC
>JBCCWC010000306.1:0-12152 GCA_039194325.1 Myxococcota bacterium | reverse complement strand
GGGGCGGGGCCCCTTGGCCCCGCCCCTCGGTTCTCGTTTCTTGGCTTTCAATCGGGGCGAGAGGCTCAGTGCTCGGCCGGATCGCCGCCGTGCCAGTAGTCGGCGCTGTAGATCCGCACGCCGCCTGCCGGCGCCTGGTAGGCCGTGGCCCGCATCTCGAGGCAGCGGCCGCTGATCTGCGACTGGCTCAGTCGAACGGACTTGCGCAGGTTGTACCCGGAGTCGCCCGAGACGTACTGCGGGGCTCCACCGCCCGCCGGGCAGGTGTTGTAGACGCGGATCACCACGTCCGAGGACTCGTCCAGATCGTTGTCGAACCAGGTCACCGCCCACTTGAACTGGGTCACCAGGGCGCTCTCGGCCGCCGCGCTGCCCACCGTCCAGGTCTTGGTCTCACCCTGCTGGAGCACCTCGCTGCGCCAGCCCCAGCCCCACGGGCCCGACAGGCTCGCGCTGGTGGGGAAGTGCACCTTCATGCGGCCGAAGCCCGAGGTGTCGGAGATCCCGGTGCTGCGGTCCGCGCCAGTGCTGTAGTCCCACTTGTCGCCCAGCAGCAGCATGTTGACCATCAGGGCCTTGGCGTCGGTGGCCGGGCCCACCCAGCCGATCGCGTCGAACATGTCGCGCATGTTCGCGGCGGTGCCGGCCACGATCGGGGAGGCCATGGAAGTCCCGCACGGAGCGCCAGCGTTGTAGCCGTTGGGTCCCCAGGTGAAGTGGCGGGTGTAGCAGCCGGGCGCGGTCAGATCGACGCCCGCGGTGTCGCGCACCAGGCCGTTGTGCATCTCGGTGGCGATCGGGCCCTGCGACGAGCTGTTCAGCAGGGTAGCCGCGTCGTAGTCGATGTTCGTGTCTGTGCTGAGCGAGCCCACCGCAAGCACCTCGTTGCGCAGCGCGGGGTAGCCCAGCGTGCAGGTGCCCGGGTGGCCAGCGTTACCCGCCGCCGCCACCACCAGGATCCCCGCGTTGTTGGCGTTGCGCAGGGCCTGGTTGGTGCAGTCATAATCGGGATTACACTGCCCCGCCCCGATGCCGAGCGACATGTTGACCACGTCGACCCCGTCGACCAGCGCCTGCTCGAGCGCCGACTCGACCCCCGCGCAGTTGCCTCCATCGGAGTAGTAGTAGAGGCTCGACTCCGGGGCCACGCCGCTGCGCTCCTCACGGCTCAGCGCGTTGGCGATGTTCGCGTCCTGGCCGTCGGTGATGTCGCCGCCCACCGCCCACATGACCGCGTTGCCGTGGGTATAGCCGTTGGCGGTGGCGGTGGTGGTGCTGCAGCCCGAGCCATTGCAGGCGTAGACCTGCGTGAGGCGGCTGAACGAGTTGAGCCAGCTGCGCCAGCCCACGTGGTTGGTGGTCGGCCAGTTGGTGCCGCCGTTGGACTCGATCACGCCCACGCGCACGCGTCCGTTGCTGCGAGACCCCGTGAGGCTGTCGTAGCCCGCGGCCAGCAGATCCTCCACGAGCGTGTTCTCGCGGATGTCGGCGCCGTCGTAGACGGCCGAGGGGGTGGTGGCGTCGTCCAGGGCCACGTCGGAGACCTCCGCCAGGGCCGCGACGTCGACCACGCGCCCGGCGGGGATCTCCACCAGCACGTGGGAGGAGATCCACCGGCGACCGAGCACGGTCCCGCCGAGGGCCTCGATCCGCTTGCCCACGCGATCCTGCACCGGGTCGAGATCGGCGCGGCGTCGGTCGATGAGCACCCGGCGGGCCTGGCCACGGCGCTCGCGGAACTCCGTGAAGTCCAGCGTCGGCGCGTCGACCGAGACCAGCAGTCGCACCGACTCGTCGGTCGGGCGGACGGCCACGCGGTCCAGGGTCCGCTGGGTGATCGAGATCCGATCCATCGGCACGTCGCGCTCGGCCGCACGCTTGGCGAGCTCGTCGGGATCCACCGGCATCGTGCGCGCGGGCTCGGGGGCCAGCTCGCTAGCGCGACCCTCGGCGTCGATCATCACCGACTCGCCGCGGGCATCAGCCGCCGCGAAGCGCTGCACGGGTACGCGGCCTGGGTCGAGGTCTTCGTTGGTGTCTGGCTGGGGTGCTCGAAGATCGTCCTGGGGGCCGAGTTCTTCAACGCGGTCGAGGTCTTCGGAGAGATCGTCGGGAGAAGCGGTGCACGCGGCAAGGCCGAGCAGCACCGACCACAGGGGGCGGATGCGGTTCATGGGGGCTTGTCCTCTGGTCAGGAGATCCGGCTCCGCGTGCGTCTCGCACCGGGAGCCACGCCGTCGTCTTGGCGACGCGTCCCTCCAACGGATCGACGGCCCACATCCCCTCACCAAAAATTCACGAAAGTGTCGGGCCCGTGGGGCGCCCCGTGTGCTCGGCTAACGGCGGGCGTGGATCTCGCTTTGGCGGTGCGCCTGGCCCCGAGCGCCCCGCTTCGGGCGTATGCTCGGCGGTCCATGGGGCTGGGGCATCGCGATCGCGCAAAAGATCTGCGCAAAGTCTCGACCCACGGGTCCAAGGGTTTGATGCAGCCCAGGCGCACCCCTGCGGATGTCGCGCAGCTCTATGCCGCGCATGCGTCTCGGGTGCACCGTTGGGTGCTGCGCTTTTGCGCCGACGGTGATGCCGAGGAGGTTGTGCACGAGATCTTCGTCAAGGTCATCGAGCGGATCTCCACCTTTCGCGCGCAGTCCAGCCCCACCACGTGGCTGTATCGGCTGACCACCAATCATTGTCTCAACCGCCTGCGCGATCGAGGTCGCCGGGCGGAGCTGTGGGCCGAGCACTCCAGCACGCTGTGGGTGGCCCCGGTCGCTGCGGCCGAGCAAGAGACGGTGGCCTTCTTGCGGCAGTTTTGGCGCCGGCTCGACGACGATCTCGTCGAGGTTGGCGTCTTTTACTTCATCGATGGCATGACACACGCCGAGATCGCCCGCGTGGTCGGCTGCTCGGCGCGCACGGTGGGCAACCGCCTGCAGCGCCTGCAGTCGATCGCCAACGAGGCAGCAGGAGATCGACCATGAATCACGACGCTCGCGATCTGTTCTCTCGCGCCGGTCACCTCACCGCGCTGACGCTCGACCGCTACGACGCCGGGGAGCTCGATCGTACCCAGCGTGAGCATGTCGAGCGTCACTTGGGGGAGTGCTTGGTCTGCCGTCGGCAGCTGAATGCGATCCGGGAGCACGCGGTGCGGATCGCTCCGCCGTCGCTGGCTCGGCCATCGACGGGCAGCGTGACCGTGTGGGGCCTGGCGGCCAGCGGGGGGATGGGGCTGGCCGCGGCGGCCGTGCTGGCGCTCGCGTCTGCGCTGTGGCCGGGGCCGCAGCGGGCCCAGCCGCAGCCGCGGGACCCGGCGGTGCCGCAGGCCAGCGCGTACACCAGCAGCTCCGCGCAGGAGTACGACGTGCAGCAAGCGATGGGCGTGCAGCTCGACGTTCGCGGGCGCTGGCTCGAGGCCCGGGCCGAGGGCGAGGGATACCTGGCGATCGTGATCGTCTCGGAGCCCGAAGACGATCTGCTCGAGGATACCGACGGCGGGGACGCCATGGCCGAGCAGTTCGAAGAGCTCGAGGTGCGCGACGTGCTGCAAGTGCCCGTGTTCGTCGAGCCCGAGCAGCGGCTGCGGGTACGTCCCCCGACGGGCTCGCATCGGTTGATCGGGCTGGTGTGCGCGCAGCCCTTCGAGATCGAAGCCGGCGAGCCCGTGATGGTGGGCGCTGACTGCCAGCGGTACGAGCTGCAGGCGCGCTTCGGGCAAGAGTCTCGCGACTCCTGAGCGCGGGTAAAATAGCGCTCAGCGCTGGATGGAGTTGAACCCGATCGGATGCCTCTGTGCGGTGGGCCGAGGCCCCGTCTGTCGACACGCCGCCCAGATGAACTTTACGTCTGCCGCAGAGCGGCGGACCACCGCGCCGAGCTGTACGAACAGCTCCGCGAGGGTCAAGCCGTTGGGATAGCTGCCGAAGGCGAGCTGCACCTGAAGATGGCGGGTTGGATGGATCGGTGGAATGCCGGCGCCGAGCTGGGTGACATCATAGGCGGTGCTCGGCCTGATGATGCTCAGGCCACTGGGCTCGTAGAGCCTCATGTTGGGCACGTTGCTGAGCGGTCCGCTGCTTGGATCCGGCGTGTGTCCGACTCCGTCGTCCCTATCGAGATCTCTGCCGAACGCGTGGCTGAGGGCCCGGTTTGTCTCCGGAGAGAACTCGATGGAGCAGTGCCTGGGCACGATGGCGTACCCGTCGTTGGGGTCCCACGCGCCATGGCCGCTAAACACGATGATCTTTGCCACTATCGAAACTCTCCAATTGCACGGGTCGGGGACGATGTTCGCGCCCCTGATGTCCCCCTTTCCTAGGGGAATCTCCTACGTGCGCGCACACCATAGCGCCTGACCCTTAATACGACCATCCGTCACCTGACCGAGGTTCAACATAAAGCCAAATGGAGCGGCAATGGTGCGGACGAGCGAGGACAACGAGGACAACGAGAGTGGGTGCGCTCGTATAGTCGCCGCATCGGTCGAATGACCGAGGAGCCCGAGCTGATCGAGCCGGTCGTGGGTCGTGAGTCCGACCTTCGTAGTGCTGGGTAGTGCTCGGGCCACCAAGGTGGCTTCGACGACATGCGTCGTGGATGGGCCGGCGCCGGGAAGACTCCCGGCGCCGGCAATCAATGGATGCGGGCGCGAAGGGCTCACGCATCGTAGGCAGGAGCAGGTGTCAGCCGGTCATCGCGAGTTCGGATGTCGATTCCGCCGAGATTTCGGGCTCCTCGGTGGCCGGTTGTTCCTCGGCACGCTCGGCGACCTCGAGCGTCTGCCCGGGTCGTCGTGTGGACGGCTTTACCCGAGCGGCGAGCTCGACCTCGCCGCCAATTCGCAACAGCGCGGAGACCAGCGTCGCGACGTCACCGAAGGTGCGATCGTACTCGTCTAGCGCGCGGTTCTTGGCGACCAGCGTGGCCTCGGCCTCGCGTACCTCGCGCGCGACGTCCGCCAAGGCCGAGGACAGGGCCACTGTGTGTTGGCTGAGCTGCTGCATCTAATCTTCGGCGTAGAAGCTCGCACCGCGCACGCGGGGTGGAGGCAGATCGGCCGTGAGCAGTGCTTCGATGACGTTCTGGGCGTATCGTAGGAGTACGACGGGATCGCGCGGCGTGTCGCCCGTCAAGCGCAGAGGCTTCAGCGCCGAGCGGCCCAACAGCCCGATTACGATTTCCTTGAGTTCGACGATGCTAGCGCGGAGGTTGGAGGAGATCTGGTCGCGTCGGCGGCGAGGTTCCGTGTCGTCCGCGAGCTCGGCCTCGTGGATATCATCGGCATCCACGACCGCGTCGATCGCTCCTTCGAGCACCCGCGCGCATAGCTCGAGCATCATGGAGACACTGGGTGGCTCCTCCTTCTTGCCTAGCAAGGGTTCGATGATGTTGGTGATGGCACCGGCCGCCAGTGGACCGTGGGTGCGCGCAGCGGCAATGACGGCTCTTGCGCTCTTTTCACGACGGGTTACGAGCTTCGAGGGCATGAGGACTCCTCCTTGTTCGGTTGTTCCTCACCATGGAGGTAGCGATCTCGGAGATCGGATTGGCCAAGAAATCTGACGATCTTCGAAAATAAAATTGTGCGGAAATCACGCGTTCGATAGCGCGCGCGATTCGGAGCCGTCGACGTGTTAGAGACCTTCGCAGGGGTCGAGAAGGCGGTTGGTCAGCCCCCAAAGGCGTTCGCAGGGGTCGAGAAGGCGGTTGGTCAACCCCCAAAGGCGTTCGCAGGGGTCGAGAAGGCGGTTCGCGATCCCCCAGAGGGTTTCGCGGGCGTCGACACGCAGAGGGACCTTTGCCTCAGGAGCGTTCGCGGGCGCTGAGACGGAGGCTCATCGTAGCGTTAGGAGCGCTTGCGGGCGCCGCTTAGGAGATGCGCCGTAGCCTCGAGGGCGCGCGCGGGCACCGTGAACCCAGTGGGCACTTTGTTCGATCGGCTTCACGGCGGTCGTGAACGCGCTTGGGTGCACGTCGACGAACTTGTGTGACCCTTGCCCAGAGCAATGGGTTCATCTCGATGATCGATCGCAACCCATGGGTGCCGATCTCATCGCACCCACCCCTCGGCAAAGGCGAAGCGGTTGGCCTGGAACACCCGGTTGCCGTCGGGGACATCGAAGACGGTCACGAAGCGCTCGGAGTCCGGCTCGGCCCGCTGGAGCGGCGAGCCGCCGCGTAGCCGCTTGGTGGCGAACTCGGCGGGCGCGGTCTGCTCGGCGGGGACGATCGTGCCCGCCTCGATCGCGGCCCACGGCGTGCCGAAGCCGGCGTCTTCGACGGTCCACCGATCACCGTCGAGCGAGCTTCGCAGCACGCCGTTGGCGTCGGCGGTGTAGAACAGCCCGTCGAGGAACAGCACCGATCGCACATGGACGAACCCTTCGCCGTCGGTCGCGTCGGTGCACGCCTCCCAGGCCTGACCGTCGTCGGAGCGCGCGCAGTAGCCTCCTCCGCCGACCGCGAGGAATTGCTCGTTGCCGAAGGCCACCGCGCCGTACCACTGACCGGTGGGGTTTTCGTGCTCCGTCCAGTCCGCGCCGTCCGATGAGCTGAACAATCGCCACCCCACGGCCACGAAGCGGCCCTCACCCCAGGCCGCGCCGCGCAGCAGATCCATGTCATCCTCGCCGTTGGGGCTCAGCTGGGTATAGTCCTGCCAGGTCACGCCGTCATCGAGCGAGCGCACTCGCATACCGCCGTAGCCCACCGCGATGGTCACCGGCTCACCCATGGGAGGCGCACCGCTGCTGCTGCTGCCGCTGCCGCTGCCGCTCGTGTCGGGATCGTCGGTGTCGGGATCGTCAGTGTCGAGCCCCGGGTCGGTGGTCGAGCCCGTGACCTCGGTGCTCGTGTTGGGAGGGTTGGGTCCCGCGGTGGAACCGGAGCTGGGCGCGGAGTGGGTGGTCTGGCTGGATGCGTCTTGCGCGCTGTCTGTGGGGTCGTCTCCGCAACTCACCTGGGTGAGCATGAACGAGCCGAGAACGGCAAAAAGAGCCCTCTGCATGGTGAGTGCCTGGATACCCAGGGAGGGTCTATGGGGTGAATGTGCGTAAATCGCGGTGATGGCGTCGAGCGCCGATCTTCGTGGTCTTGCGATCGTGGGGTTTGTCGACCCCGTTCAGATGCTCGAAGAGATCCGGTTTCGAAGGGCCTGTTCGACCGCCGCGCGGAACAGCGGCCGGTAGCGGTACGCCTTGACCGAGCCTCCCACGGCCAGGTTGATCGCACTGACCGTGACCCCAATCAACGTCTTTTGGAACAGCACATGAGCCGTACTCCACCGCGGACGATACATTTGCAGCAGATCCACGACGTTGTCGCGAAGGTTGCCGTCCAAGCTGTCGAGTCGGTCGCAGTCCCAAAATAGATGAGCGGGTCGGTCGCAGCTCTCGAGAAAGCTAGTAAGGGAGCGCTCGATGGTCTCGAGAGCACGGGGCCCAACGGACCCGATGAGCTCGAAGCCGATGACCCGCGAGCTCAAGATCGAGACGCCGGCCTGATTTGGGCCGACTTGGCAGCGCTGAAGATCATAGGGGTAAACGGGCCAGACGTCTTGGTCTAGCGAAGTGCTCGATTGCAGCATCGATTGGGGGCCTCGACTTGAGGAGCAGAAGAGCAGGGGGAGAGGGGCCGGGGGGCAGCCCCGTCGGCGTGCGACCCGAGCTGATTTTACTCGTGAGGGTCGGGCTGACGTCTAGCAGTATGTCACGATGAAGCTTTGATTGCCCAGAGTCGAAATTTCTCACTTCTTCTTTACACACCAACCTCTATGGGGTCTTGATAAAAAAGCATATGGCGGTGATTAGCGCACGAATACTCCGGTTTGCCTACAAGGTTCGTGGTCCGATGAATCGAGCGCGGCGTTGTCTCGGGCTTGGCGATGTCGCTACGGGTTCGCCAGTGCGTCTTCGACGGCCGCTCGAAACTCTTCGCGGCGCCGGTACCCGTTGACCGAGCCCCCTACGGCCAGGTTGACGGCGCTGACCGTGACCCCGATGAGGGGTGACCGATAGAGCACATGGGCGAGCTTCCATCGCGTGCGGTACGTTCGCAGCAGTGTGACGAGCCCGTCACGAGAGGTGCTGTCGTGGCGGTCGAGGCGCTCGCAGTCCCAAAACAGATGAGCGGTATCGGGGCACCGGTCCAAAAAGCGAGCAAGGCAGGGCTCGATCACCCCAAAGGCGTTGGCCTCCAGGGAGCCGACGAGCTCGAAGCCGATGACGTGAGGGCTCAGGATTGCGATGCGGGCCTGATTGGGGCCGACTTGCCAGCGGTGCTCGTCATCGAAGCAGACGGGCCAAACGTCGAGAGCCCCACTGAGGGCCCCATGGGAATCTGGTTGCGTCGTCATGGAATTGGTCTTACGTAGGGGTCGAGTGTAGGTGATCTACATACGAACGCGCATCGTGGGGGCACGCCACCCCGGGCCAACGGGCGGGCCATCGGGAGTCGTACGACCTCCGCATACCCTCCGTTGTCCTGGAAAGTGCCGTAAAGATCATCATCCACGCAGTCAAGATTCTTCGCCCGGATACTTATTCTAGTGGAGCACCGCAGAGCCATCATGTCGACCGTGGTACCCAGCATTCCCCCGGCTGGTGATGTCAGGGCCTCCTTTAGCGCCATCGCCGGCGGGCCGGGTTGCCGCCCATGGTGGTGGGCGCGTTCGAGGACGATGAGCCGTGTGACCTACGGCCCCGTGCAGAGATCGCGTGGGGCGGGATCTTCGTTCGACACGGCGAGTTGGCCATCACGACTATATTCGAATGACATCGGCATCACGATGAAGACTCGGGCGACTTCCGCGGCCCTCGGCGTTCTTTCGCGACGTGCGGTCGCGCGTATACTCGTGTCGATGCTGGAGGATGTGGAGCTTTGGCGGGCGTGGCGTGAGGGCGACCGCTCCGCCGGCGAGGAGCTCTTCGAGCGCTACTACCCCGCGGTGGAGCGCTTCTTTCGCAACAAGGTCGTCGATGCCGACGAGCTGATCCAGCGCACCTTCCTCGCGTGTACCGAGGCCACCACGCGGTTCCGGGGCGACTCGAAATTCCGCACCTTCTTGCTGGGCATCGCCACCAACGTACTGCGTACCTACTACCGCAACCTCCAGCGAGAGCAGGGCATCGAGTCGCTTCATACTTCCTCCATGGTGGCGATGGGCCAGACGCCCAGCCGGATCGTCGCCGAGCGGGAGCAAGAGCGGCTGTTGCTCGCGGCACTGCGACGGCTCCCGATCGAGCTGCAGCTGGTGCTGGAGCTGCGCTACTGGGAAGATCTCAAGCACGAAGAGCTGGCGGCGATCCTCGACTTGCCCCGAAGCACGGTCAACACCCGCCTGCGTCGGGCTCGTGAGCTCCTCGAGCAGCACGTGAACGAGTTGGCCGCCTCACCGCAGAGCTTGAAGAGCACGGTCACTCGGCTCGACGACTGGGTCCAGAGGCAGCGTCGGCAGCGAGCGATGCTCCAGGGGGGCTCCAGGAGCTAGCGATGCCCCAGAGCGTTCCGATCGATGATGAGCTCGCCAAGCTCGGCCAGATCCAGGTCGATGATCCACCCGAGCTCGGTCGCAAGTTCGCGCTCAAGGCCCGGCTGTTCGGCGATCCCGAGCCTACGCGACGGATCGGCCGCTTCGTCGACCTGGGCCTGCTCGGCTACGGGGCCATGGGGATGGTGCGACGGGCCTACGACGAGCGCCTCGCCCGCGAGGTGGCCATCAAGCTGGTGCTCTGCGGATCGCAGTCTCGGCACCACGGTCGTTTGCTGCGCGAAGCCCAGGCATTGGCCCAGCTGTCGCATCCCAACGTGGTGCAGGTCTACGACGTCGGCGAGATCGATTCGAAGGTCTTCATCGCGATGGAGCTGGTCGCGGGGGAGACGCTCAAGCAGTGGCAGCGCGAGCTCCACACCTGGCGCGAGAGTCTGGAGGCGTATCTACAGGCCGGTCGCGGGCTAGCGGCGGCCCACGCCGTCGGCCTGGTGCACCGCGACTTCAAGCCCTCCAACTGTATCCGCGACACCAAGGGTCGGGTGCGTGTGCTCGACTTTGGTCTGGCTCGCGCGGTGGATTTCGCCGGAAGGTCTCGTCCGTCGTCCGATGAGGCGGCCGTGGCGGCCGTGGCGACCTCGGCTTCGTCACCCGCCGCCGATAGTTCGGGCCAGTTGATGGATTCGAGCGGCACCATGCTGCAGATGCAGCTCACCGAGAAGGACTCGGTGGTGGGAACGCTCGCCTATATGGCGCCCGAGCAATACGCCGGGCGCCCGGTGGACGCCAAGAGCGACCAGTTCAGCTTCTGCGTGTCGCTGTTCGAGGCGCTCTACGACGAGCTGCCGTTCTCGCGAGATCCCCGGTCGGCCCTGAACGCCATGGCCAAGGGGCAACAGCCACCCCCGGCGTATCCCGAGGGGGCCCACCGTGTGCCTCGTGTTCTGCGCCGCGCGCTCTTGCGGGGCCTGTCCGGCGAGCCCGACGCGCGCTGGCCTTCGATGGAGGCGCTGCTGCAGGAGCTGGAGCGCCCCTTGCGGACCGCGTGGTGGCGCCAGGTGTCGATCTTATTGGCGGTTGCCGGATCCACGGCGCTCACGACCGCTGTCCTGATGGGGGGCGAGTCCAGTCCTGAGGACCGGATGCACCTCGATGATCTATGGGGCGCAGACGAGCGTCGACAGGTCCGTGAAGCTCTTCTGAGCGCCGGGGTTCCCTATGCGAGCGATGCCTGGGAGCAGGTCCGGCGACAGGTCGATGCTTACGCCGCGGATTGGGACATGGCGTGGGACGAGACGCTGAGTGACCCGGCCCGGTTCGTCGACCAGCGGCGCTGCCTCCGACGCCGCCGCGCGTCGTTCGAGAGCACCATCGACGAGCTGGCCCATGCGGACCGTGTTCGCGCCGAGAGAGCGGTGGGGGCGGTCGTGAGTCTGCCCTCGGTCGAGGATTGTAGGGCGGCCACCGGGCCGGGTGTCTCGGGGCTCGACCCCGTGTCTGCCGAGTACGACTTGCAGGTCGAGCAGATCGCCGCGTCTATCGATCGAGCGCGTAGGCTGGATCTGCTGGCTCAGTACTCCGAGGGGATCGAGCAGGTCACCCAGGCTCGGGAGCAGGCCGTTGGCTTGGGCAACCATGTGCTCGAGGCGAAGGCCCTCGTGGTCGAGGGCTCCCTGTTGGAGCACGAGGAGCAATTCGACGGGGCCGAGGCCAAGTTCGAGGCCGCGTCCTCCATCGCCGTCGAGGAGGGTCTCGCCGAGCTGTTCATCGAGGCCCTGTCGAGGCAGGGTCGTGTCAACGGAGTCGTGCTCGCCCGCAGCGAGGCGGGGCGCGCTCAAGTGGAGGTGGCGGTGGGTCTGGCGAAGGACCCCGCGTCTCGAGCAATGGCATTGACGGCAATGGGCGATGTCCTCGGCGTTCACGGGGACCACCGTAGAGCCGAGGGGTGCTACCGGGAAGCGCTGGAGATCCTCCGTGACGAGCACGGGCGAGAGCATCTATTGCTGGCGCGGCCCCTCGATGGTCTGGCCAAGTCTCTTCGGGGGCAGGGAAAGCTGAACCTGGCCATGGAGCATCGCCGACGGGCTCTGGCGATCAACCGTCGCTGGCTTGGAGATCAGCACCCAAATACAGCGCAGGTGAGGTCCAACATTGCGGCGATTCTCTACGCTCAACGAGAGTATCGATCGGCGCGGCAGGAACTCGAGCTCGCCATCGAGATCCTCGAGCAAGCCGTGGAGGCCGACGATACTCGCATCGCCAATGCCACCAATAGCCTGGCTGCGGTGCTCGACGCGCAGGGCGAGCACGTCCAGGCAGCTGCGCTGTACCGCGAGGTGATCCGGATCTGGGAGCAGCGTCTGGCAAAGACGCACCCAAGCGTGGCCGTGGCTCGCTTCAATCTAGCTGCTGCCCTCGAACAACAGCAACAGATCGAGCTGGCGATCGAGCAGTACGAGCGAGCCCTTCGAATCTTCGACCAGAACGAGTCGACCCCGGACAACATCCGATCCGCGGCGAAAGTCTGCCGAGACCTTGGGTTGCTGTATGTCGAGCAGGGGCAGCTGCCGACGGCCGAGTATGTCTACCGCGAGGGACTCGAGCGACTCCAGGAGATCGGGCTCGAGGATGACCTCATGGCGGCTGATCTCCACTATTACCTCGC
>JBCCWC010000305.1:0-12176 GCA_039194325.1 Myxococcota bacterium | reverse complement strand
CCCCCCCCCTCCCCGGGCTGGGGGGGGGGGCATTCCCCCGGCGCCCCTTGCGGGGGCCTGGGGGCGCCCCCGCCTGGCCCCGATTCTATGACCCGAGCCCGCAGACCAAGGACCGCAGACCCACTACTGCACCACGTTGGTCAGGTAGTGCTTGCTGAACGAGTTGCCACCTCGTGACTGGATATGCCAGTCGGGGCCCAGCCGACGGTGGATCCGCCAGCTGAAGTTGAAGTCGAGGGCATCCTGGACGAAGTTGCGGAATCCGCCGTTGCGTCCCCCGGAGGCCAGCTCGGACAGGACCTCACCATCACAAACATAGTTGACCACGTCGGCCTTCTCGCCGCGCTTGGGCAAGCTCGAGGGAATGACCGGCGCAGGAAAGATCGTGACCGCCGGGTTGCCATGGTGGGCCGAGGCATAGGTGGCGATCCCCCCGCCCAGCGAGTGACCCACCAAGATCACGTCCTTGCCGACCACACGCGTGATCTGCGAGCCCCACCTGTACTGGGGTGGGTGGCCGTTGCCGAGGGCGTTGCCGGCGTTGTCGATCACCCAGTCCTTGTAGTCGTCGGTGCCCCGGAACACCAGGGCCCGCCACCCGCCCGGCTTGCGGATCAGGTAGGCCGCGAAGCGACCGTGCTCCCACTCGCTCTCCACGATCCAAGTGGATCCCCCAACGGCAATGCGCTGGCGAGCATTGAGGTTGTTATAGCTCTGGCTGCAAAGGGCGTGGATCTCCGCGAAGGTCATCTTTTGTCCGCGGGCGTAGAAGTTCGGGTACTTCGGCATTGTCGGTCGAGTTCTTGCTCCTGATGGCTTGGATCCGAAACAGAGGCCACACGCAGCGCCGCGGAGTCGAACGGCAGTGCGCGAGACACACCGAAGGACTCTGTTCCGATCCTCACTCCCCACCCGCCCTATCGCCCGTCGCTCGCCCCGTATTCCGCAACGAAACGAAGATCGACCGCTCGTCGAACACCGTCCGCCCAAACCGTAGGCGCGGCTACCCGCCCGGTCGGGGCCATGGATCGAAGGCGGTGATTCCTACGCTCGGAGCGAGCCGGAGCGAAACCCAGACAAGCTCGAACGACCCCCCGCGAGCCCCAGCAAGCGGAGGAGCGCTCACCCGCCCTGGAGCGAAGCGAGCACCGGCTTGGCCAACGCCTCGGCCAACTTCTTGCGCACCGCCGTGTCGGCCCCGGCGTCCCCGACCCCGTTGGCCCGCACGGTGGTGCTGGATTCAGCCCGCACCTGGCCCGTCCAGACGTCGAAGATCCGCACGGTCCCCTCGGCCTCGTACCAGACGCGACCTCCCCCCATCCGACTGGCGAAGCGGGTGTCGTAGGATAAAACCAGCAGTAGATCGATGCTCCCCGACATGGCGTCGCCGATCGCAGCCACCCGCGCACCCTGGCGATCGAGTGGGGCAGCCCGCAGGGACTCGGTGTCGCGCGGCGGCAGGTCGACTGGAGCGCCCAGACCGGCCGACTCCACGCGACGCCGCAGTACCCGGGCGACCTCGTCACCGCGACCCTTGGTGGTGCCCCGGGTGACGACGACCGCCCAGCGGCTCGTGCCCACGGCCCGCGGCTCGATCCGCAGCTCGGCCTGGGGCAAGTCGGCCCGATGGGGCCCCAGCAGCGACTCGGTGTCCACCCGGATCTGGATCGGAGGCAGCGCCGTGCCTTGCACGAGCGCGACCTGGGCTCGCCCTTGTGCATCACTCGACAGCCGCGACTGCGCCAGCGCCTCCGGCTGTTCCGCCCCGATCCGCAGCGGCAGGTCGGGCACTGGCACGCCACGCCACAGCGCAAACACCACGGGCTCGCGAAGCGGCCGCCCCTCGGCATCGACCGGCACGCCATCGGGATAGGCGGAGACCAGATCCACGCCCTCCATCGTGGCGACCACCGCGGCATCGGCCTCTTCGGTCTGCCCGGTCTCGCACTCGACCTCGAACAGCACCCGACGACGCTCGCAGGCCTGCGCCGCGACGTGAGCCCGCACGTAGGCTTGCAGCGGCTCGCGCCAGATCATAGGACCCTGCACGGCGCGCTCGCCGTTCTCGAGATCCGAGATCGCCACCGACACCCGGGCCCGCGTTAGGCCCAGGGCCACCTCGACGCCATCGGCGACCGAGGTCACCCGCTGGGGATCCTCGTTGCGACGATGGAGATCGACCGCGACCAGCTCGGCCCACGCGGGATCGCCCAGCACCGCCTCGGCCAGCGCCACCCGAGCCGCCATGTAGGCCTCGTCCTCGGTGGCACCAACCCCCGTAGACTGCACGAATACATCGGGACCCAGAGACGCTGGCTCGGTCTCCCCGGGAACGACGGCGGGCGCCGATCCCCCTGACGCTCCCGGGCAACCCGAGAGCACGAGCGCGAGCAAAATACTCGCCGAGTGACTCGTTGCCCTCATCCGCCCGCCGCCTCCCGGGCCAGAGCCTCCCAGTTCACGCCCTCTTTGCCCACCAACGTACGCAGCGCTTCCAGTCCCTGGGCAAGCGCTTGCTCGTGGGAGATCCCAGCCGCTTCGAGATCCACCACGGGCTTGTCGGCCGGCGAGGGCTCGAGGGCAAGATCGATGAGCAGCAGTTCGAGGGTCAACGCGTGGGCCTCCTGGAAGCGATTGTTGGCCAGTCGACTCCAGTCGATCCGACGCAAGAGCAGCCGGAGATCGTCGACCAGCTCATCATTACGACCAGAAGCCCGAGCCAGCCGAGCGTAGACGCGGATCGCCTCACCGACGCCGATGAGGTAGCCCTCGACCTCTTCGTCGAGATCCTCGTCCACCGCCCGCCCCTCGCCGATCCCCAGGCCCAGCACCGCCGGCACGCGACCGCGGGCATCTTCGAGGATCAGATGAAGATTGGGCAGCGCCTGCTCGGCGAGCGTGGCAACCGGTTCCGACTTGGCCCGCCGGTAGACACTCCGCGCGGCCGCCCGGGCCAGGTGACCCCGGAACGCCGCGTCCCGAAGTCGGCTGCGCGCCGCGGCGACGGAGTGATCGCGGTAGGTCCCGATCAGCTCGGGATCGAAAGCCTCCTCGACCACCCGGGCCAAGAACTCCGGCTCGGCCCGCGAGAGCAACGCGCCGGTCATCAGCTTCGCGTTGCGGTCGCCCTGGGTCATCGAGCGCGAGACGATGTCGTAGACCTGAACCTCCGACAGCTCGGTCTGCTCGCGCACGATCTCGTTTTGATTCTCGATGATCTCGTTTTGCTGCACCACCAGCCAGATCTGGATCGCCGGGATCACCGCTCCCAGAATTGCGAGCACCATCAGCAGCGTCCGGCGCCGCACGGCAAAGCGCACCAGCGACTCGAGAAAACGCTGCGCGTCGCCCTGCAGGTCGTCGCGGGTCGGCCACTGCTCGCGAGGTCCGGTGAACCCCCCCGCGGTCTCGGCCAGCTTGCCGAACGAGCGCACCACCTTGTGCCGGTCGAGCAGAGGCAACAGCAGCCGCCCCCCGCCCCGCACCACCTGGCCACGCCGCTCGGTGCGAGCCTGCTGCTGCTGCGACAGGTGGGCTAGCTGCTGGCGAAGCTGCTCGTTCTCGGCCTGTAGCGCATACAGCTGCTGCTGGAGCTGACCTAGCTGCTCGGGCGTCACGCGGGGGAGTCTACGTGACAACCTGTCACGGATCACGCTGCGCGCGCTGCCATCCCGACATGGGACGACATGCCCACCCGCGCATCGATCCCGAGACGACGAACGATCTCGGCTCGGCGCTATTCTTGCTGAGTCCCGTGGGCTCTCACCGTGGAGCATTGCCATGCCGTCGTCCCGCTCCTGCTACCTCCCGAGCCTCTGTCTAGCCCTGACGCTGGCCGCGTGTGGCCCAGGGATCGAGCCCACCAGCCCGCTGGACGAGCGTTGCGGGCAACCCGAGCCGACCCAGCTGCTGGCGCTCGAACCGGATCAGATCGTGCCCTTCGATCGCAGTGCGGTCGTCCCCTACGGTGACCGCTGGCTGGTCGCCGTCTCCACGCTCCAGCGAGATTTCGACGGCATGTTCCCCCGCGACGACGAGATCGTGCAGAGCCGCGTCATCTCCATCGATGCCTGTGGCACCGAGCAGCCGCATCTAATCGCGGAGGGGATCGACATGGTGCTGCCCCCGAAAGAGCCCGATCTGCCGTGGATGGGCTGCGATTCCGTCTCCAACCGAATGTTCCTCATCGATCCCGAGGGTGAAGTGCCGCCGACCGAGCTAGGGATGATGGACAGCTGCCATTTGCGGCAGGAAGTCCCGGGGGCGATCTGGCTCAAGCGCATAGTCTCGGACCAAGACGCGCAGCTGCTCCGCGTGTCCAGCTTCGAGGGGCTCGCCATGGTCGAGACTTCGATCGAAACAGTCGTCGAGCACGTCAGCCCCGCGCTTCGGTCCCACACGACCGAAGGAGACATGATCTGGTTTGTGACCACCGACGGGGAGCTGTTCGAGTACGACCACTCGACCCGAGACGGAGTGCTCTTGGCCGAGGGGGTCGGGACTGTGTCGGGGACCAGCTCCGGGTTCTTGGCCTGGAGCGATGAACCCGAATCGTTCAGCGCGGGCCAATGGACCGTCTACGATCGCGAGAACGGCACCCAGATCCCGGTGGAGATCAGCGGCCAAGACCAGGTCCGATTCATGGGCTCCATCTTGTTTTCCTTCACGTTCCAGGCCACACACGACGATGGCACGTCCGAGCTCCTCGTCATGCGGCTTCCCTCGCTCGAGTCGACCTCGGTACGAGGTCCATGGGCCATCGTCGCCGAAACTGGCCCCGGAGATCTGATCCTGCGTGAAAACGAGCCCACCGGCAGCCTCTATATCCTCAGGTCCGGCACCGAACAGCCCGAGCTGTTGGTCGACTCGTACACGCCCCTGGTCCGTGTGGACGACGATGATCTGTGGGTCTGGGACTACTACGACCACGAGTCCGGGCTCGTGCAGGACAACAGCACGCGGCTCGTTCGGATCCCGCTGGGCGGTGGCGAGCCCGAGACGATCGTCGACGACGTCTACCAGCCCCTCGCGCTCGACGACGGGCGCTGGCTGACGGTGCGCGGCTACGCGGGCGATGGGCGGGGCGAGCTCCGAGTGGTCGACCCCCACGCGGGCACCGAGCAGGTCGTCGATCGCGACGTCTCGGTATGGTTTTCGCGCTACAACGACACGCCCGACGAGTTCTTCGGCTTTGGCGCCCGCCCCTCCGACGCGACGTTCGTCTACTCCGTGCACGACGGCGGAGCGCGCAACGGCCTGTGGAGCGCACGCCTGACCTCCGCCCCAACGGGCGACGCCGCTACTCCACGGTGACCGACTTGGCCAGGTTACGCGGCTGATCCACGTCGGTGCCCTTGAGCACCGCGATGTGATACGCGAGCAATTGCAGCGGGATCGTGGCCAAGATCGGCTGGAACACCTCGTCGACGTCGGGCAACATCACCACGTCGTCGGCCAGCTCGGCGATGTGGCTGTCGCCCACCGTGGCCAGCGCGATGATCATGCCCCCCCGCGCCCGCACCTCCTCGAGGTTGGAGACCACCTTGTCGTAGCCGGGGCTGCGAAGGGCGATCCCCACCACCGGGAGCTCTTCGTCGATCAGCGCAATCGGCCCGTGCTTCATCTCGCCGCTCGCATAGCCCTCGGCATGCACGTAGGAGATCTCCTTGAGCTTGAGCGCACCCTCCAGCGCCACCGGAAAGCCCAGGCCACGCCCCAGGTACAAGAAGTCGCGCGCCTGCATGTAGCGTCGGGCCACCACCTGCATCGCGGCCAGCTGGCCCAGCACGTTGGTCGCGTGGGCGGGGATCGCCGACAGCCCCTCCAGCAAGGTGCGGATCCTGTCGTCGGACAGATGCCCGGTGCGCTTGCCCAGATAGATCGCCAGCAAGGTCACCATGGTCAGCTGGCTGGTGAACGCCTTGGTGGACGCTACGCTGATCTCGGGGCCGGCGTGGGTGTAGACCACGTGCTCCGAGGCTCGCGCGATGGACGAGCCTACCACGTTGCAGATCGCCAAGCTGCGCGCCCCCAGGCGCCGCGCTTCCTTCAGCGCGGCCAGGGTGTCGGCCGTCTCGCCCGACTGCGAGATCGCGATGACCAGATCGCCCTCGCGCACGATGGGCTGGCGGTAGCGAAACTCCGAGGCCAGATCGACCTCCACGGGGATCCGAGCCAGCCGCTCGATGATGTACTTGCCGGCCAGGCCCGCGTGCCACGAGGTGCCACAGGCGAGGATCGTGATCCGGCGCAGCGAGCCCACCTGGAGATCGAGGCCGTCGAGGTTGACGTCGGCCTGCTCCATCTCCACGCGACCTGCCAGCGTGTCGCTGATGACCTGCGGCTGCTCGTGGATCTCCTTGAGCATGAAGTGGCGGTAGCCCTGCTTCTCGGCGGCCACCGGGCTCCAGTCGATGTGCCGCTCGGGCCGCTCCACCCGCTTGCCCTCGGCGTCGTAGATCTCGATCCCCTGGCGGTTCACCAGCGCGGTGTCGCCGTCGTTGAGGTCGACCACCCGACGGGTGTGGCTGAGCATCGCCGCCACGTCGGAGCCCACGAAGTTCTCGCCCTCGCCCCCCGGCTCGGACGGCTCGGACGGCTCGCCCAGACCCAGCAGCAGCGGCGCGTTGTTGCGGGCGGCCACGATGTCGCCGGGGTGGTCGTCGTGCACCACGCAGATCGCCCACGTCCCGCGTACCCCTTCGAGCGCCTTGGTGACCGCGGCCCGCAGATCGCCCGACTGACCGGTCTGGTGGGCCATCTGCTGCTGGATGAGGTGAGCGAAGATCTCGCTGTCGGTGTCGCTGTGGAACTGATGTCCGGCGCTTACCAGCCGCTCTCGCAGCTCGAGGTGGTTCTCGATGATGCCGTTGTGCACCACGCTGACCTTGCCCTGGCGATGAGGATGAGCGTTCTGCTCCGAAGGCCGCCCGTGGGTCGCCCAGCGCGTATGACCGATCCCGCAGGCGCCCGGCACCGGCTCCTTGTCGAGCAGATCCGCCAGCCGCGAGAGCTTGCCCTCAGCGCGCGCGATCCGGGTGGATCGACCGTCGTGGACGGCAACCCCCGCGGAGTCATAACCACGATATTCGAGGCGTCGCAGCCCCTCGAGCAACAGAGGCGCCGCCTCGCGATGACCGGTGTAACCGACGATTCCGCACATGATGAAGCAGCGAGGATGATAGGCAATATTCGAGCAACGCGGGCGTAAAGACGGGTGTAAAGACGGGCGTAAAGACCGACGTCACCGAAGCGCGCGACCGTTCACGAAACGGCGGACGTGCTCGGCCGTGGAGGGAAAATCCGGAGATACGACCGGGTATCCACGAAGCATACCCGCGATCAGCAACGGCCCGAACAGGGCCGCGACCGCCTGCAGCGGTGGCTCGGGCTGGAGCACCTGCTCACGCTGGTAACGAGCCAAGACCTCGGCGACCGAGTGGATCATCCTCAGGGGGATCTTAAGAACCTCCCCCAGCTCGGGGCGGCGGCGGAGCTCGGCGAAGATCATCGGCATCAGCGAGCCCCGACGCTCGATGAGCGCGTGGTAGAGATCCACGATGCGCTCGAGGTCCGCCACCAGATCACCGGTGTAGCTCGCACCACCGCTCTGCTCGAACATGCTGAGCTCCCGCAGCATCGCCTCCCGCAGCAGGTTGGCCTTGCTGCCAAACTTGCGAAACAGCGTGACCTCGTTGACCCCAGCCGCGGATGCGATCTGGCGCGTGGTCGCACCGGCGTAGCCGTGCTCGGCGATCGTCGACAGCGCCGCTTCGAAGATCTGCTCGTCCGAAATCGTCTTGGGCATCGCCGAACCCGAGGAGAATAAACAGCTTGACTGCAAGCAAGTGCTTGCTTACATTTTACTTGAGGCACATATGAGGATCGACCTCGAACACGGAACACAACGTCCCTTACCGCTGCGGCTGGGCCTTTGGCTGATCCGGCGCATCGTCGGACTCGTGCCGGGGCCGATCCTCACCCTGACCTACCGCCCCCACCTCATGCATCCGAGCCTACGGCGGTACATCACGCGTGGGATTGGCGCGAGCTCCACCTGGTCGCGGGGCGAGGCCGAGCTGGTCAGCGCGTTCATCTCCGACTTGAACACCTGCCACTTCTGAATCGAGGCGCACACCGCGGTCGCGGTGCGCACCATGGATCCCCAGCAAGTTCAGGCCGTGCTCGACGACTGGCAATCGGCTCCGATCCCCGAGCGCCTACGGGCCGGCCTGGGGCTGGCCGAGGCCCTCACCCGGCGCCCGGGCGAGCCCCCGCACGAGGCGCTCTCGCGGTGCGAGGCCGCCGGCCTCGAGCAACGGGCCATCGAGGACCTCGCGTCCCTTGCCTTCCACTTCAACTTCATCAATCGGGTCGCCGACGCGTTCGACTTTCCGATGCCCACCGACGCCCAGCGCAAGCGCCTGGCCGCAGTGCTCGATCGCGTGACCAGCCAGATCCGCTCGGCGCCTCCCCAGTCACCGTGGGCCGAGGGCCCCGACGGCATACTCCGCCCGGTCGAGCTCGACCAGGCTCGCACCCACATGCTGGAGTGCGAGGCGGTAACGTCTCCTGCAATGCGACGCTCCGCGGAAGCCCACACCGCCCGAGCCCTGGGCGCTGGACGCGATGCACCGCCGGTGTCCGGCCCTCCCTCGCTGGGGCCCTACCTCGACAAGCTCTCCCGTCATGCCTATCGGATCGTCGACGAAGACGTCGAGGCCCTCCAAGCGGCTGGGCTCACCGAAGAGGCAATCTTCGAGGTCACGGTAGCTGGAGCGATGGGAGCCGCGCTGGTCGGGGTCGAGAGCCTGGTCCCCCTGCTCGAGTCGAACCGCAGCAAGGTGTCGGCCTCAGCCGCCGACCCAGCCCGAACTATGAGGTGAGCTCGCCTCCCGCACAAAGCGTATCGAGGAGTTCCTGCACCGCAGCGGCTTGGGATGGCTGGCCGAGTCTTTGGAATGCGTCACGCGCCTCGGCAAGCACGACTCTGGCTTGGTCGTTGTCCCCGGTATCGATGAGCTGCTGCCCATAATCTTGTCCTACCATCGCGATCCCCTCGGCATTATCGATCTCGAGGCTGATGCGGTAGGAGCGCTCCAGAGTTTCCAGAGCCTGCGTGGATTGTCCTTGATGTATGAGGATCCGCCCCTTCAGCCACAGGTTGTGCGACGCGCTCCGGTCGTCGCCCCGTACCCGGTTAAGAGCGAGCAATGCCTGGCAAATGGCCATCGCTCGCTCATAGTCACCTCGAAGAATATGGACATTGACGATGTCGCCCTGGGTGATGTCGTGCTCACGACGATCTCCGAGCTCCTTGAACATACGAGCAGCCTCACCCAGAAGTTGCAAGGCTCGTGGATGACGACCGCGACGCGCCTCCATACGACCAAGATTTCGCAATGTACTGGCGCTCACACCCGAGGTCTCGTCGACGCCCAACTGGGCACGAGTCTCCAGCCCTGCAATCGCTTCGTCGACCTCACCTCGCTTGCTGTAGAGATCAGCGAGCCGCTCCTCCACTAGCGCCTGGCTCCTGAGATCCTTGGCATCGGTGGCGATCTCCAAGGCGCAGTTGAGCAACTCAATCGCTTCGTCGACGTCCCCCTTCTCGGCCCGTAGATTCGCGAGATCTCCGAGGGTCACGACTTGCCCGAAGGAGTCGTGGTGACTCTCCAAGACCTTCAGTGCTTCGCATAAGGCGGTCTCCGCCGCCCGCATCTGCCCCAGACGAAACAATGCCCGCCCCTCCAATCCTCGGAGCCGAGCCACTTGGTCTTCCCGACCCAGGTCCCTGAACATCGCGCGGGCCTTGTCGATGTGCACTCGGGCGTCTGAGTTGCGGAACAGCTCCAGCAGGATCGCCGCGGCCTCGGCATGCATCAATGCCTGACTCTCCGATGGTACCGCCAGCGGTGTCGCCAGATATTCCTCGATGGTGGCAAGTCGCCGCTGTTTGTGCGTGGTATCGCCCCACACGAAACCCGCCAGCACAGTGCGAGACGGGTCCCGATGAGGAGGTGGAAACTCGAAGACCCCGGACCGCCACGCCCACAGGTCGGGAGCGACGGCGGCCAGCGCGGTCGCGTCCTCGTCGAACATCCACAGCACGACGGCGGCTGGAACATCGGCGGCAATGCCTTCCCGAGCATAGTTCAGCCGTAGCAGCCACGGATCCCGCTGCTCCCCGAGCCGCTCGAAGCCAACCACGTGGATTCGGCTTGCTCGCCGAGCGAGCTCGACGAGCTCTGCTTCGAGCCAGCGAGCGTCACGACTGGGGTCGAGCGCGAGCGTGACCCCAGTCGTGTCATGCTCACGCTCAATACGCTGGATGAGCTCGTCCCGATCCCGAGCATGGCCAAACGTCGCCACCAACAGCCGGAACCGCTTGGAGCCAGCGAGGGCTCGCCCCATCCAACGTAGCGGCTCTCGGTGCGCGACTCGGGGAAGCTCGCTCATACCGGGGTACTCTTGCCCGCGTTATCATACCCGGGCAGACGTCTCACCAACGGATGCGTCTGCCACCAATAGTCGTTGTACTCGAGCAAGACCAGGTTGTGCAGCAGCTCATGGACGCGTTCTTCGCTGGGTGCTTGCCGCTTCGGTGAGTCGTCGATCCGACGAAGCAGAGGATAGTCTGAGGTATGGAGCAGCCTATTGTACTCGGATGCCATGCGCTGTATAGCGCTTTCTGCCGCACCAGCGTCGAGGATCTCCCGCTCGGCACTTTCATATGCGTAGGATAGCAATCGGATGAGATCTCGCGGGTGACCGCCACTATGAGTGATGAGCGTGTCGACGACCTCTCCCCCCGAGAATAGCGCTGGATCGACACGCCGGTAGACCAGCGTCCGCAGGGCTTCATATGCTGACTCGATGCGCTCATCCGAGCCCTTCTCGGTAAGCTTGATCATGGGCAACTTATAGGTTGTGAATGCCTGGTTGACCGCGTTGCTCGTGTACAGCATGTGAATAGGCGCAACATAGAGAAATACCCCCTCGACTTGCTGGAGCTGATTGATGTCGGTGACAAAGAACCGACGCGCATCCTCGGTGCTCAAGCGATCGAGCCCATCGACCACGAACAGGATCCGACCATGCCATCCAATACGCCCGAGCGCCTCCTCGGCCGCCTTGATGAAGAGGTTGAACGCCTCCGCAAACTCCGAGAACGAGTTCTGCACGATCTTACGGAGCTCGGTCTTGTACGTGGAGTTGGACCTGAACGCATTGGCACAAGCCGCAAAGAGCTTGCCGAGCAGCGGGAGACCGGCCTCGACCTTGGCCCCCGCCTTGATCTCCACCGCGAATTCTCTAGTGCTCTGATGACTCTCGATGCGAGTGGAGAACCATTGCTGAAGACGCTCGTAGTGGACCTTATCCAGCTCTATCTCGCGCTCTCTCAAACCGGAGACCAGCTCGCTGGCTAAGGACAGAAACAGGTCGGGATACTGCAAATTATGAGGATCGAGGGTATTTTGGGCATCTACGAAGACCACCCGATATCCCTTTGGTGAACCGAGCTTGTCCGCGATCTGCCGCAGCTCGGTGCTCTTACCGCAGCCCCGGTGTCCCGAGAGCAGCGCGTAGCACCGGCGAGGAGCTCGATCGACCGCGTACGAGCGCGGGTCGACACCCAGCTTGCGAAGCAGGTGGGTCCGAGAAAAATTGCCTCGCGCGGCGGACATATCGACCAACCGCGGGTCCCCAGACTCGAGAGGCTGCAGGTCGAGCTCGACGAGATCCGCAAAGCGCTTGGCTGGCTCGTGCGTGGACATCGCACCCCATGGTGCCTCAGGACGCTCGATTCCGCTATCGGGCACTCTCGGCTTGGCGCTGCGCTCGGCCAACACGGTCGCGCCCCACGGCGAGGCAGACGCTGACCGTCGAGTGCGAGCGCCGCGTCGACGAGCGACGCGATTCCCGGCCGCCACGTCGCCCTCTACGTGGTGGACCTCTACGCACCACCCCGCTCAGCCCTGCGGCACGCCGGCGGCGCTCAGCGCAAACCCGGTCATGTCGCTGTAGGTGTACGCTCCGACCAGCCCGCTGAAGGTGTCGACGGTAATGTGTGGGGTGTGCAGTTCAACGGTAACTCGGCCTATCGGGTCGACCCGGTCACCCACACCGTCGACACCTTCAGCGGGCTGGTCGGAGCGTACACCTACAGCGACATG
>JBCCWC010000304.1:0-12382 GCA_039194325.1 Myxococcota bacterium | reverse complement strand
GCCGAATCCCTCGCACACAGAAAAAATGACAGGTCCGAACAAGACGAGCTACGGCAGATCGGCTCCAGGATACTCCATGCCTCCCTCGACCCCGGCGCGAGGCATTCCATCGATATCGACGGATGGATCGTCTAGCGGGTCACCCTCGTTCCACTGGGCGATCTCCATGATCGTCGCTTGACCCATATCCGTCAGATGGAAATCAGCCCCATTGTAGCTAATGAACCATTCTGGATTCGTCATTCCCAACTCCTGATTCTCGTCTCCAACCTGCATCGTATTGGTTGCGGTATGGTCTGCTGTAAAATTGACACAGTCGATGTCGATCACGCCTTGAGAGACAAGAATACTATCACTCGCGTTCATGCTAGATGTGGCATCGCATGTGACTGCAGTCGCGCCCAACGCACCAGCTCCCACTGTGATGTACTGAGCATCAACGGCTGCACCACTTACAATACTTATTGAAGGAAGGTCATTATCACCTCCTACAAAACTATTGCGCAGCACCACATCTGAACTAAACTCAGCACTTAACACACTCCCATCGTTCTGTGAAAAAATAGCTTGGTCCACCCACAGGAATGCGTTATCCACCCGCACTGCCGGATCCGTAAACGAGTCATTATTCCTAAACTCGATGCCGTCAATCAGCACCACGGCACTACCCGTCACCCGCAACTGTGGCGCACCCGATCCTTCCCACTCGACCATATCATCACTATTGATCAAGAAGGCTACGGTCGAGTTCGAATCAACCGTGAGCGTCTCATCATACGTCCCCTCATACACGACGATCGTTCCTTCATTGCCAACAGCCACGACCGCATCCGTAAGGTTCGACTCCATCTGCCCCGGCCCTACTGTCACGACCGGTCCACCCACGCAAGCACCGTCAAACAAATTGCACGCCGATGGTGCGCACTGCTCATGCTCCGAGCACCGCACGCACATATTGTCAACGGGATCACAAATCGGCGTCATTCCGCTACACGCATCAGCTTGTTCCTCCGTGCACACCACGCATGCCCCACTCGGAGCGCATACCTCCCGAGTTCCTTGAGGACACGTGGTATTCGGGTCTTCGGTCGAACACGCAACACACAGCTCGTTCACGCAAAATGGGCTATTTCCCGAGCATATCCCTTCGAATGTCCCGTCTGGCTCTCCCGGACACTCGTCTGGACCGGTATCTGTCTCGGTCGAATCCATCTGTGTATCGGTTTCCGTCGTGTCCACGCCGACCGTCAACGTCTCCATCTGAGTAGTCATCGTGCCCGTTTCCGTCAGATCCACATCGGTCGTCGGCCCCATGCTCGTAGGACTCGTATCGGCCTGACATCCGTCCATATCCGGATCCTGATCGACCACCGAACCGGCAAGCACACAACCGTTGGCACCGCGATCAGACGGAGTACAGAGGTCACAAACGAACCCCTGCTCACACGGAATACCGTTATTGGAGCAATGATTCGGATCATCGATGAGAGAACACGACGCTCCCCAAACCGCTCCAACGACTACGATTGCCCCAAGCCCGTGATCTTTATAGTTCATGATCCCGGACAGAATCGCACGGGCCGGTAGCCCGGGGCAAACGGGGCTGGTGACCCCCCTAGAGCCTCAGAAACGCCCTGTCACCCCGAGGCCACCACCATGCCCACCGAGCCACGGATGTACGGCGGCTTCCACCTTGGGCGAGGTCGACGACCGAGCGGCGCTCGCCTTGCGCTGCTTGGCCCGCTTGCGGTCGACTCCCAGCAGCACCGCGCCCACGACGACGAGGGCTAGCCCTCCCCCGAGCACCCCTCCACCGGCGGGACGTGTGGTCTCGAGCTTGTCTGCATTAGGGTGCCCTACGGGAAAACCCGTCGGCTCTCGCGCGACCAACACGGTCCCCCCGACCGCGGTCAACCCGCCAAGGGCCATCAACGCGACCCCGGCCTTGCCCATCCTGCAAAGCTTGCCAGGTTCCTCTTCCTCCACCGGTGCGCTTGCCGGCTCGGGGTCGGGCTCCGGTAAACGTTCAACTTTGGCCTTCGGCTCAACCACATCGGATTCGCCCTCTGGCACTAAGGCATCGATCTCCGCAAGCAACGTCTGAGCGGCATCGGCAGAGACCTCCGCATTCGGCTCCGCACTCACGCCTTCGATGAACTGGGCGAGAACGGCACGCCCACGTTCGAGCACCGGCACTTCCCCCCGTTCTTGGTAATCCGCGATCGCCGCCTGCCCTGCGGCCAGGACGGCAAACTCCGCGACCCCACTCACCTGAAGGCTGTCAGGCATCGCCTCGAATGCCTCCGCGTAGACCCGCAACGCATCGGCATAACGCCCAGCGTTGGCGTGCTCATCCGCATCCGCCAAGGTCTGTTCGAAGTCAGCAGCCGGAGCCGCGCCTCGAACCGGCATCGCAATCGCGAGGCAGAGTACCGACGCAGTCAGCGCGGTCCACCAGCGTGAATGGCGTATCACTCGGGCGCACATGGCGTTTCGCGCCAGAGATCATCGCGCATGACCCCGCGACGTCAACCCCTGCCTCCGCGCCTTGACACCATCGGTCCTATTGTGAGTTCGTCTGTACCAAAGCGGTAATCTCGACCACAATCCCCCAAGACCATCGTGTCCACCGATCACGACCTCACCGGCGTCACGCTCGACAAGCGCTATCGCCTCACACGCCTGATGGGTGAAGGTGGTATGGGGCAGGTGTACGAGGGCACCCACCAACTCCTCGACCACAAGGTGGCAGTCAAGGTGCTCCTGCCCCGGTTCGCGTACGACGCGACCTTCCGCGAGCGCTTCCTGCGTGAAGCCAAGGCCGCCTCGAAGGTGCGACACCCCAACGTGGTGCAGATCCTCGACTTCGGGGATACGCCCAACAACTCGGTCTACTTCGTCATGGAGTTCCTCGAGGGCCGTGATCTCAAGGACGTGCTCGACGACTACGGACCGCTTCCCTGGCCGCGAGCGCAGTCTCTGCTGCTCCAGATCACTTCAGCCCTCGCCGAGGCCCACGGGCAGAGGATCATCCACCGTGACGTCAAGCCTGCCAACTGCTTCGTCATCCGCACTCAACATCACGAAGAGCTCGTTAAGCTCCTCGACTTCGGCATCGCCAAGATCACCGCCGATCCCAGCGACCAGGGCAACTCGCTCGCAAAGAGCCTAACCGGAACAGGCGAGGTCTTCGGGACCGCCCGGTACATGGCGCCCGAGCAAGCGGTCGGCGTATCCAACGACCCGCGAGTCGACGTGTACTCCGTCGGTGTGATGGCCTACGAGATGCTCACCGGTCGCGTGCCGTTCGACGGCCCGAGCACCTTCCACATCATCACCAAGCACGTTGCCGAGCCTCCCCGACCGCCACGCGAGCTCAACCCGGAGACCCCCAGAGAAGTCGAGGCGCTCATCCTTCGTGCACTGGCCAAGCGCCCAGAAGATCGTTTCGGTTCGATGGCCGAGATGGCCCAAGCGCTCCACGAACTCCTCCCGCTCCCGAACCCCCCCGCTGTCCATCGCTACCCGCCGCAAGCGGGAAGCGGACCAGTCGCGGGACACACCTGGCCCCAGAACCAACAGGCGCCCCTCGCGCTTCCTCCTGCTCAACATCGACCAGCATCTGGGGTCGCACTTGCCGCCCCCGCGCCAATCGTACCGTATGCCGGTTCGGGAAGTTCGCCGTACAACGTGGCAAGCAGTGGCGGCCGGACCGAACCTCAAAGTCAAATGGAAGCGGTCGGAACCGGCCCCCAGCCAAGGCAGAGCGCCCAGTCCGAAACGCTGGAGATCTCTTCTCGAACCCAAGGACAAGCAGGTCTACCGAAGGGCCTCGTCCTGGGCCTCGCAGGCATCGCCATCGTCCTAGGGATCGTATTAGCAACGCTATTGACTCTGTCATTCGACGAAGAGCACCACACCGCGCCCCTACCCCAGACCGAGTTCCTCCCCGATGAGAACAAACTTGGCGACACCAAGGAGCCTCCACCAGCGGAGAGTGGCGAGCCTCCCAACGAGATAAGCGCGCTGGATGTACAAGATGAATCCGCAGAAGCCAGCAGTAGCACGGGAGCAACCACCGAGCCAGAGTCTGGAGTTCCCGCTCTGCCGGTTTCCATCGTCGACCTTGGCCCTAGCATAGAGCCCCACAACACAAAGCCCAGCAACAAGCCGCCACCATCAAAACCGAAGCCAAAGCCAAAGCCAAAGGCAAAAAAGCCTCTGACCGATAAGACTGTTCAGTCAAAGCTCCTTCGGACATTCCGAAAAAAGTGCCGATCGGACGGCAAGCAAGGACAAGTAAAAGTCAGCATCGTAGTGGGGAGTAACGGCCGAGTCCTGAGCAAGGGCGTGGCGGGCGCATCGGGCCCGACGAAGCAATGCCTGCTCACGGAAGCGGGCACGGCCAGATTTCCACCAGGGAACACACGTCGATTGGTGATAGAGGCTTCGCTATAGGGCTTCGCTATAGGGCTTCGCTATAGCCATGAGACGGCATCGGCGATCCTGACTCTCACGCCCTCGCACCTCTTCTCATGCAGGATGCTCTACGGAAGATCGGCTCCAGGATATTCCATCGCGCCCTCGACCCCAGCGCGAAGCATACCATCGATATCGACGAATGGATCGTCTAGCGGGTCGCCTTCGTTCCACTGAGCGATTTCCATGATCGTCGCTTGACCCATATCTGACAGATGAAAATCAGCCGCATCGTAGCTGTCAAACCACGCAGGATTCGTTGCCCCCAACTCCTGATTATTATCTCCGATCTGCATCGTGTTAGTTGCGGTATTGTTTGCAGTGAAGTTACCACAATCAATATCAGTCATACTTTGTGAGACAAGAATACTATCACTCACGCTCATACTTGACATAGCGTCGCATGTAACCGCAGTTGCGGTTAGTGCACCGCCACCGACCGTGACATACTGAGCACTCACCATCGCACCGGTCTCGACATTCACCGAAGGACGGTTATTGACACCTCCCAGGAAGCTATTGCGTAGCACCACATTTGCATTGAACTCGGCGGTCAACGACCCCCCAAAATTTTGGGCAAAGACACTGCGATCCACCCACAAGGAGGCAACGTCCACCCGCACTGCCGGGTCCGACAACGAGTCATTGCCCCTCAGCTCGAGACCATCCATCAACACCACCGCACCATCTGTCACCCGTAGTTGTGGTGCACCTGCTCCCTCCCAGACGACATCATCATCAGCATTGATCAAGAATGCAACGGTCGCATTCGCATTAACAATCAATGTCTCATCGTAAGAGCCTTCATACACAACGATCGTCCCTTCGTTACCAACGGCCGCAAGTGCGTCCGTAAGGTTCGACTCCATCTGACCCGGCCCCACCGTCACGACCGATCCACCCACGCAAGTACCATCAAACAGGTTGCATGCCGATGGTGCGCACTGCTCGTGCTCCGAGCACCGCACACACGTATTGTCGACGGGATCACAAATCGGCGTCGTTCCGGTGCAAGTGTCGGCATCGGTCTCCTCCGTACACTCCACGCACGCTCCACTCGGAGCGCATATCTCCCGATTTCCAGGAGGACACGTGGTATTCGGATCATCATTCGAGCACGCAACGCACAGCTCGGCCACGCAAAATGGCCTAGTTCCCGAGCACATCCCTTCGAATGTCCCGTTGGGATCATCTGGGCACTCGACGGGTATCGGATCCGTATCCGTCTCTGTCTCCGTCGTATCCGTCTCCGTCGTATCCGGATCGATCGTCAACGTCTCCATCTGGGTCGGCGTCGTCGTCGTGCTCGTCTCCGTAGGATCCACATCAGTCGTCGGCCCCATGGTCGTCGGACTCATATTGGACTGACATCCGTCCTCGTCCGGCTCCACGTCGATCACCACCCCGGGGGGCACACAGCCATTGGCCCCGTCTGCCGACGGCGTACAGGGATCGCAAACAAACCCTTGTTCGCACGGAATGTCGTTAATGGAGCAGTGATTCGGGTCCCCAACAAGGCACGATGACAGCCCCCAACCCACCGCTCCAACGACTACAATTGCCCCTAGTCCGCGCTCTTTATAGTTCATGACCCCGCACAGAATCGCACGGCCGGTAGCTCGGGGCAAACGAGGATCGTGCCCCCGAAGAGTCTCAGAAGCGTCCTGTCACTCCGAGGCCACCACCGTGCCCACCGAGCCACGGATGTACGGCGGCTTCCACCTTGGGCGTCGTCGACGACCGAGCGGCATTCACCCGGCGTTGCTTGGCCCGCTTGCGGTCGATCCCCAAGAGGACCGCCCCCACGACGACGAGCGCCGCCCCTCCACCGAGCACCCCCCAGCCCGGAGGCCGTGTGGTCCGGATCATGTTCGCGTTGGGGTCTCCCGCGGGGAACTCGATCGGTTGTAGCGCAACCATCACGACTCCACCGATCGCCGTCAATCCGCCGATCGCTAGCAGCCCAACCCCAGCCTTGCCCATCCCGCGGAGCTTGCCCGGATCCTCATCCCCCACCGGATCTTCCGGCCCCCCGGTGTCGAGCTCGCCTCCATCATCCGGCGCAACCGCCACGTTCGCCGGCTCCTCGGGCTCTTGGGGCACCATCATCTTCGGTGCCACCTGCCGAGCGAGCGCCTCGACCTTCTCGACCAACTCGTCCTCGGTGCACAGCTGGCACTCGAAGCTCCCGCTGCCGTCCTCGATGACATCCCCGTCGTAGACGATCTCGTAGCGGGCGGCGTACCCCCCGTCGTCGCGGTACTCCAGGGTGACGCGCAGCTCGGGCCCGGCTGGGGCATCGGTCGGCGAGACCGACTCGGCCCGGAAGGCGCCTTCGGACACGCGGGTCATTCGTCCCGCGAGCACGGGGCCGGCGTCCCCCAGCCCGTTGGCGTCGATGAACACCCGCCCCACTCGCTCGGACGCTCCGGCGTCCGGCTCGGGCACGTCCGAGCCCCCGCCGCCGACGGGTTGCTCGACGGCGGGCTTGCCCTTGCCCTTGCCCTTGGTGGACTTGCCCTTGGTGGACTTGCCCTTGGACGGAGCGGCCGCGAGCGCGCCCTGGGGCACCGTCGCCAAGGCGAGGGAACACGCGAGGATGGAGGGGAGAGCAAGAGCACGCATCGTAGAAGGCCCGGTCAGCACACTACGAAAGCCGCAGCGCCGCAAGGGCCGTACGCCGGCAAGACACCGGTTCAGGTGCGAACTCGTCTCCCTGAACCACACTGAACCGCACTGAACCGCACTGAACCGCACTGAACCGCACTGAACCTCACCGGACCAACTTTGGACCCGGAGCTGGACCCAGAGCTGGACCCAAGCTGGACCAAAAGGGTCCGTTTAACCATTCATCTCGGCCCGGGTCTGGCAGATCTTCACCATGTTCTTGGTGCTGGCGCTGCGCGCTGCCTTGGACATCTTCGCGCACTTGGCGAACTGCTTGGTCTCGAACAAGGCCTTGATCCTCATGTCCGCGTACTCCCCGCGGTACTTGCCCTTCCAGCAGGTCTTGGAACTCACGTTCCTGAGCACAGCCGACCACGTGCGCGCACTGTAGGCATCCCGCGCCGCCTGACGGGTGCGTTTGCACTTGGGACTCTCGACGACATTGACCGGCTTGCGGGGCCCGCCGTCGGCGGAGGCCCCCGCGTCGGCACCCGCCCCGCCCGTCGGATCCTGCCCCGCCTCCGAAGCCGGCGTTCCTTCGGCTCCACCACCGGACGATGCTCCGCCCGCCGATGCCGACGCCTTGGTCGACGGAGACTCGGGCGGCACCTTCGCCCCACCATCGCCGGGCTCTTTGGGTCCACCGTCATCGGCGATCGGCGGGCTCGGGTTCCCACCGTCGGCCGCGGCCGCTCCCCCCTCGCCTCCAGCGGTCGCTCCCTCGTCCCCGCGCATGACCTGCCACCACACGCCAGCGGTCAACAGCAACAAGAGCACCAATCCCACCGTGGCCAGCGCCCACCAGGCACCGCGCGACGGCCCCGGGCGGATCTCCTCGAAGTCGACCGGCGTGGTCAGCAGCGACTCACCCGCCGGCGAGGGCGAAGAGTGGATCCGCCGAAGCCCCGCATCGAGCGCGTCGTAGGAGGGCGGCGGCGGCACGCCGTCGGCCCCGTAGAGCGGCGGAGCCCCGTAGGGCGCCGGCCGATGCAGCGCCAGCGCGGTGGTCGTGGGCGGCAGGTTGCCCGTGGATCCATGGCCGGCGAGCGTGCCGTAGGGATCGGTGTTGCCCGCCTCCATCGCCTGCATCCCCTCGAGCGCGTTGACCACGGGCTCGAGCTCGGCGAGGAAGACGTCGGCGCTGGTCGGCCGCGAGGCGGGCTCGACCTCGATGCACGCGTGCACCAACGAGACCAGCGGCGGCGGCAACCCTCCACGGCGCATGTCGATCCGAGGCGGCGCCTCGGTGGACTTGCGGGTGAGCACCTCGACCACGTTCTCCGAGACGAAGGGCGGCTCGCCGATCAACGACTCATAGAGGATCACCCCGAGGGCATAGATGTCGAACTGCTCGGTGGGCGGCCGGCCCTTGCTCTGCTCGGGCGCCATGTACTCGGGCGTCCCCAAGGCGTGGCCAGGGATCGTCAGCCGCTGCTCCTCGGGCGTGCGATCGGCGCTGGCCGAGATCCCAAAGTCGAGGACCTTGACCACCTCGCCCTCGCCCCGGTTGACCAGCATGATGTTGTCGGGCTTGAGGTCGCGATGGATGATGCCGACCCCGTGGGCGGCCCGCACCGCTCGCGCCACGTCGCGGACGATCCGACACGCCCGCAACAGATCGAGCGGCCCCTTCTCCACCAACTCCTCGTAGAGCGAGCGGCCGGTGAGGAACTCCATCACGATGAACAGCCGATGGTCGGGCAGTTCCCCGGCGTCGAAGACCTCGATGATGTTGGGGTGACCGGCCGCGCTGGCCGCCCGCGCCTCCTCTTTGAAGCGGCGCGCCACCACCTCGTGCTCGCTCCACTCGTAGGTGAGCACCTTGATGGCCACCTTGCGCCCCACGGTGATGTGCTCGGCGAGGTAGACGGTGCCCATGCCGCCGCGCCCCAGAGGCTCGGCGATCCGATAGCGCTGCGCGATGATCGTGCCCGGCGCGATCGTCTCGTTGTCCGAAGGGATCGCCGCCCCGCGCGGGGCCGTCTCCCGACGACGACGCTCGGCCGAAGCAAACACGTCGGTGCTGCTGGCCGGACCGGGCGGCGGTGCCTCGGCCTCGAGCCGGGCCAGCTCGTCGATGAGCTTCGAGTACGCTTCGTGATCGCGCTCGCGAGCGTCGCCGAACAGCCGGTTCATGAACTCCGACATGCGCTCTTGCGTGGTGTCGGGCGCGTGCTCGGACAGCCAGATCGAAAGGGCCTCCATGAAGTCGCCCGCGCTCTGGTAGCGCTCGTCACGAGAGCGCTGCAGCGCGGTCATCACGATGTCGTCGAGCTCGTCGTCGACGCGGTTGGACAGGGTGCTGGGCGGCACCGCGTCCCAGCCGGCCACCGCCTGGGTGTCGGTCTCGCTGTCGCGCAGGGGCCGACCGGTCAGCAGCTCCCACAGCACCACGCCGCAGCCGTAGACGTCGGCCCGACCGTCGAGCGGGCTGCGGGTGGCCTGCTCGGGCGCCATGTAGCCCACCTTGCCGAAGACCATCCCGGGCACGGTGAGGCTGGCCTTCATCGCCGAGGTGGCCAGGCCGAAGTCGGCCAGGCGTACCGCGCCCGCCCAGTCGATGAGCACGTTGCTCGGCGAGACGTCGCGATGGACCAAGCCGAGCCCCGGGAAGGTGTGGGCGTAGTGCAGCCCCCGCAGCACCTCTCGCACGATGTGCACCGCGAGCGGGACCGGAAACGCTCGGCCCACCTCCGCGCAGCGATCCCACACGTCGGCGAGATCGCGCCCCTCGATCAGCTCCATCGCGATGTAGAGCTGACCCCCAACCTCGCCCGCCTCGCGCACGTCGACGATGTTGTTGTGATGCAAGCGCACCACCACCTTGGCCTCGTCGAGAAACCGGGTTCGGAAATCATGATCGGGTGCGCCCTGCCGCAGCAGCTTGACTGCCGCAAGTCGAGCAAGCGAACCCTCGCCTACCGCCGCGACGTAGACCGTCGCCATGCCGCCCTCACCGCGCCGCGCAAGCAGCTGGAACTTGCCCAGCCGACGGGGCGGGACGAGCCGCTGGAGCGACTCCGCCATGGCGCAAACGCTACCATGGACCCACGGTTTGTGAGTATGCTTGGGCGCTCTCTCATCCGGTGGTGCAAAATCACGGGCCACGACCTCCAGGCCGAGCACCCTCGGGGCCAGGCCGAGCCACCCCCGGGACCAGGCCGAACCCCCCTCGGGGCCGGGTCGAGCTACCCTCGGGAGCACTCACACCTCCCACCTCGACCACCCGGTCTCCCCCCGCCGACCTCATGGCCTCCCCCTCCTCGACGGACGCCCCGGGCATCCTTTATTTCGACCCCAACCCGACCACGGCCAAGCTGGCCACCGCCGGCATGCAGTTGGCCGGCTACCGGGTATTCAACGCGTCCACCCAAGACCAAGCGGTCACGCTGTGCCGTGCCCACGGACCGGGTGGAGACGGCACGGTGGTGGCCCTACTGCTCGATACCGCGACCTCGGCTTCGGTAGCCGCCGCTACGCTTCGTGCGTTGGTCCAGGTCCCCGGTGCCGCCGAATTGCCCGGGATCTTGCTGGTCAGCCGAGCCAACCCCACCCCGATCCCGGGGGCGGAAGGCCTCCCCTCGCTCAAGCGACCGTTCACGATCCCCGCACTGCACAAGGTACTGCGCAAGTCGATCGAGCAGGCCCCCCGGCCCAAGACCCCGCATGCCACCCCGATCGATCATGCGCTGCGCACCCGGATGCACCACGTGCTGCGCACCAACCTGCCCGGCGTGTCGCTGGACGCCGCGACGGTCGACCGGCTCACGTCGGCGTTGATCCACGAGGCGATCCTCCCGACCCCGGCGGCGGGGGTCGCCATCAGCGGCCAGGTCGCCAACCTGCGCATCGAATCCGTACTGCACATGCTTGCATCGGACGGAGTCCGCGGGGTCCTGACCATCGAGGACACCGATCGCTACGCCCGCTTGCACCTCGACCATGGCTTCATCCGGCTCGCGGAGGTCAAAGGCTCGCTACAAGACGGCGAACAAGACCTCCGCCTCGGGCGCTTCATCGTCGAGGACGCGTACCTCTCCGCCGAGCTCGTCGAGTCGGTCGCCCGCACGCCCGATCCCCGCGGGCGCGTGCTCGGCCAGCGCCTGGTCGACGGCGGACAGCTGCGCCCCAGCGAGCTGGCCCAGGTGCTGGTACGCCAAGCCCGCGAGGTCACCTGTCACCTGATCGACTGGACCGAAGGTCGGCTCACCTTTGCCCCCACCACCACCCTCCACCCACTGGCCGCCGCCGTGGCGGAGGCCAAAGCCGAGCTGCGGGTCTCCGAGGCCCTGCTCGATGCCCTGCGGCGCCGCCACGAAGAAGCCGCCATGGGCCCACACATGGCCGGGGTGGACGATGTGTACCTTCGGGTCGACGCCGAAGTGGCCAAGCTGGGCCGGCAAGCCTTCACCCGCGAGGAGCTCGGCGTGCTCGAGCTGCTCAACGGCCGCCACAGCGTCAAGGAGATCGCCCGCAAGACCCGCTCGGGCACGTTCGCCGTGGCCAGCGTGCTCTATCGCCTCACCCGCGGCGGTCTAACGCGGCGCCGGATCGAACCGCTCCAGACCTGAGCCAACCCTCCACGGCCTGCGCCCCCTCTCGCCCGCTACCCGGCCCCCTGTCCCGCCACCCCGGATCTGCTCCCGATGGCCCGCGCCGCCTCCTCCTCTTCCTCTTCTGCACCCGACCATGTGCTGGTGGCCGATCCCGACGCGACGGCGCGAGGCCGACTGATGCAGGTGATCGAGCAGGCCGCCCGACAGCTGGGCCGCCGGGTGGTGATCGACCAAGCCGCCGACGGCACCACGGCCATGACCCTTTGGGGCGAGCATCCGCCCCGTCTGGTGGTGTGCGAGGTGCTGCTCGACGGGCTGTCGGGCCTGGCGCTGCTACGGCGCATGAAGGCCGATCACCCCAGCCTTCCCCCTGTGATCTTCGTGACTCACATGTCACGAGCCAGTGACCGCTACTGGGGACTTCGCAACGGCGCGCATGCCTACCTGGCCAAGCCCTACGACGACGAGCACTTGCGAGTTCGGATCCGCGATGCCCTCCACAAGGGCTCTGACGCCCAGCCCGAGCGCCCCTTCGACTGAGGTATCTATGCCGAGGGCCGGCTCGGGATGCGCGACGGAGTCGCGCCCGGCCTCGAGCTGTCTAAGACGAGGCCGGCTCGGGATCCGCGACGGAGTCGCGCCCGGCCTCGAGCTTTAGATGACGACGCCCACTCTGGATG
>JBCCWC010000303.1:0-12423 GCA_039194325.1 Myxococcota bacterium | reverse complement strand
TGCCCAGCGCGTCCTCGCTGGCTGTGACATTTTGGATCTGGCTCGTGATTACGAGAACTTACACAAACCCATCCCAGATCCGCCGCCGCCCCCCTCTACGCAAGAATCGAGGGCCGCATAAAGGCGAAACCCGAGTCAGAGCTGACCAACACATCTGCCTTCGATGTGGTGATGTCTCCGAAAGTCAATGTTAGTGAAGACTCGTTGATGTGGTAGGTCCGCGATTGATTTTTCTGTTTGGGCTTGGTCATGTGAAGGGCTTGATGTCACAGACGGGTCGTGCGAGCTTCATTCCTTCTAGCTATCTTGACATGAATACTCCGGGGAGTGGATGGGCTCCCGAGCAATGGAGCGGGTTTCAGCTCTAGGCGGCCTAATCTCGAAGTTCGCCCGCTCGTTATTGGCATCCAGTAGGTGGAGGGGAGCGCTTTGGGCGCAATGTTGGCGCTGCTGTCCGACCCGAGCGCTCTCCGGCTTTGCTCGACGCTCTGGATTTCGTTGCTCGCCCGGGGAAGAGGCGGCGATTGGAGCCGTCGAGCTCGCTACGTCGGACCTTGGGCCGCTGCGTGCGGTCACGAGCCACGTTGTGCTAGCCTTGGCGCATGGCCTCGGCCGCCCAATCGCTCGAGCCGTTCATGTTCACCGTGGCACAATACCATGCGATGCGCGATGCTGCCATCTTGGGCGAAGACGACTGCGTGGAACTGCTCGATGGGATCTTGGTGCCCAAGATGACTAAGAAGCCGCCGCATCGGCTCGTGACCGGCCTCGTACGGGCCGCGCTCGAGCGGTTGGTTCCCGAGGGCTACTACGTAGACTCACAAGAGCCGATCACGACCGCCGACAGCGAACCCGAGCCGGACGTGCTCGTCGTGCGTGGAGACCGACGGGACTACTCCGACCGACATCCTGGGCCTTCCGATGTGCCGCTCGTCATCGAGGTTGCCGACGACAGCATTTCCCGTGACAAGGAGATCAAGCGGCCCTTGTATGCTCGTGCCGGGATCGCGCAGTATTGGATTGTCGACGTGAACGCCCGCGTGATCGAGACGCACCGCGATCCTCAGGGCGAAGCGTATACGTCGAAGACCAGCCTCAGCGAGGTCGAGACGGTAGTGGTCGAACTCGATGGCAAGACGATCGGCCGTGTCTCGGTCGAGGCGTTGCTGCCATAGCTCGCCATCCTAGTGCGGTTCGTCTCACGGCGCTCTACTCCGAGCGCGCCCGGGTCGCTCCTCCGGACGTCGTCACGCCTAAGCGGGCTACCGCGGTCAGTCTGGGCGTTGGGCGAGGTATCGCGCAAGGTTCGGCTGCGACTCGGTCTTGGCGTAGGACGCCTCTACGCTCCATCCGAGCGGCAAGCCGCCGGGCGGCGGCTGGGCGCAGCCGCCGCATCGGTTGGGTGACGGAGTCACTCGGTGCATGAAATCGTCAATCTGACCGATGGTAGGTGCTACGACATCTTGCTAGGCTGTCATCAGATGATTCCTGCGCCGTGATGACGTTGATCTGCACGGGGTGAGCGAGATCACTGGTCCTGCTCCCGGTAGAGCAGGGCGCTTCAGTACGAGCCGATACCGAAACGCTTCGTATCTGCTAGTTGTGCCGCGTTGCAAAGGTAGACGAGCAGACCGGAACAAAGAGAGCCTCGAGATGCCCAACGCATGGACCGGAATCCGCCACTATACTCAATCCACCAACAATTATGGGTTTGATCAGAACTGCTACTACTGCACGACGGCGGCGCTGTTGAACACCGACGTTGATACTCTGATCTACCACACCGAACAGATGCAGCAAGATACCGCGTCGGCCACAGAGATCGTCGCGCTGTTCAGATCGGTGGGCGTCAGCGTTCAATACGCGGAGTTCGACAATGAGCACGCCGCGGCTCATTTCCTCCTGCAGTTTCCGAACAATAGCGCCGTGGGCTTCGCCTACACCCGCAAGAATGGTTCCGGTCACATGATCGTCGCGGCTCGGGACGACTCGGCCCCGCATAGGGTGCGCTTCGTCGACTATCAGCAGAATCCCCCGACTGTCCATGTCAACATGGGGCACGAGCCGACCATCGTGCGCGTGCTGATATTCTTCCAGTTTTGACCGTCCGTGGCGCGGAGCCGAGCGCGACCCGTAGGCCGTTACCCGCTGCTTCGAGGATGGAGGATCTAGGATGGAGGATCAGATCAGAGCGGCCCGGTCGACCCCCTCATGACGGCGGTCGCTGGCAATATCGCACGTCCGGTGAACTGTCGAGTCAGCCCTCGGTAGGGTTCGGGGGGTCGCAGAACTGTTCGTCCTCTCCTCCGGAGCAGTTAGGCTCGCCGTTGCACCGTTGCCCCGGTGGGAGCTCCGATCCGTCGAGGCACAGGAAGGCGTAGCACCTCGACGTCTCTTGCTCGACCGCTTCGCTCAGCTCGCCGCAAGCATCGATCTGCATCCCGTACTGGCTCTCGCAGGTGACCGGGCAGCTCTCCTCGTCGGACCCGTCCGCACAATCGTCGAAGGCGTCACAGACCCAGTCGATCGGGATCTCGGTCCCGTCGCCGCATACGAAGGGGTCGGGACAGTCGTCTTCGTCCTCACCATCGGGGCAGTCGTTGAATCCGTCACACACCGAGAACTTACCCAGCGGCATGCCATCGTCACACATGAACGGCGGCGGGCAGTCCTGCTGTTCGTCGGAGCCATCTTGACAATCCGGGTCGCCGTCGCAGACGTAGTCCTCTGGGATCGTGCCTCCATCGTCGCACGTGAACGCCGCCGGGCACCCCTGTGCGCGTGTGCACGACAGCAGGTCTCGCAGCGCCTCCCCCTGGCAACGCAGCACCTCGAAATCGTTCGGATTGGCCTCGAAGATCTCGGTGAGGCACGCTTGTTCGTCGTCGGTGACGATCTCGAGCTCCGAGAGGCACTCCTCGACGCCCATCTCTCCGTAGCCATAGAACTCGCCGTAACACTCGCAGTAGAACGCGTAGAAGCCCTCGTAGACGTCGAGGACGTCGGCGACGGTCTCGATGGGCGCTTGTTCGTCGTCGTCGCGGCAAGCCGGGGCCAGGGCACCCGCGAGAGCCACGATTCCGAGCGAGGACAGAAGAGGGGAACAATCGCGGCCCATCATCCTGGTCACGATAACACGGAGGTCGAGGGACGCGATCTTCAATGTGGCTCGGCCCCTAGCTCTCGTGACCCGAGCACGCCCGGAGGGGCGCTGCTGAGCTCGTCGCGCGCTCCGAGCCCGCCGCCGCGGTCAGTCCGGGCGCCGGGCGAGGCTCGGCTGCGAGCTCCGGAAGCGAGCCGAAGCAGATCGCGGGAACGCCTTGCTGCTCGAGCGCGTCAAAGCCCGGACGCGACATGCGCTACGACAGACTCAGCGGGCCGGGACAAAACTCCGGCAATCCAAATGCGGCGTCGTCCTGGCCGAACATCCGGAGCAGCGACAAGAAGAGCTCGCCCGTATAGTGACCTTCGCAGTCGATGTGGCGCCCGCCCATCACCTGCCCGCGGGCACCTCCGGCCACCACGATCGGGATCTGTCGCGTACTGTGGGCGCCGGAGGCGTCGCCGAGCTCGCTTATCGACACGAGGACCATGTTGTCGATCAGCGCCGAGCCATCAACGTCTTCTACCAGCGCGAGCTGTTCGATGAGATAGGCGTACTCTTCCATGTACCAGCGGAAGACCGCCCGCATCGCCTCGGGATTGCCTCCGGGGAGGGCATGGATCATGGCATGGTAGTCGCTAAGATCCCCGGGGATGTCAAAGCCCAGCCATTCGAAGGACGCCTCGTGGTACTGCGTGTACTGAAGCGTGCCGACTCGCGTCAGATCGCACGCGAGGGCCATCACCATCAGGTCGATGAGTAGGCGCGACGAGACGTCGGTTTGGTTGAAGCTTACCGGGTTGTAGTCGCCGGGAATGTCGAGATCGGGGGCCGAGCAGGTCGCGGTGGGGTTCGGGTCGCCGGGAACGGAAATACTCCGCTCGAGCTGCCGGATCTTGTCCGCGTGGGCCTCCAGACGCATGCGGTCGGCGGCGCTGACTCGACGGTTCAGGCTCGCGAAGTTCTCGCCGACCGCGTCGAGCACGCTACGGCGGCGCATGTGCAGGCGCGCCACGGGGCTCGGCTCGCTGGGGTTCGGCGTGGGGGTCTCCAGATCGCTGAACAATCGCTCGAAGATCTGCTGCGGATCGTAGTCGAGCGTCACGGGATCGGAGGGTCCGGCATAGAGTGCCTGGTACTCTCCGACGTCGGGTCCGCCCACGCCCAATTGCAGGGTGGGGTTGGGGGTGGGCGCGTCGATCCGTTGGGCGATGAGCTGATCGATCGAGGGCCCGTCGGCAAAGGGTCCTACGGCGTCGGCGCCGGCGCCGGGCCCCTGGCAGGTGAAGACGGTGCGTCCGGAGCGGATGTGCCCGTTGGTGCCGCTCCAGCCGACCTCGGCGTCCTCGTCTCCCACGCCGTTGAAGAGGTTCGAGAGCACCACGATGTGGTCGCGTACGCTCTGGAGCGGAGACAAGATGTTCGACAGCGTGAACGAGTTGCCCACGCCAGCCGGGGCCCACTCGTCCACGAGGGTCCCCTGCGGGTGCATGAACCCCAGGTAGCGCATCGGTGCACCCCCGAACGCGGCCCGGGCCGAGCGCAGCGATTCGAGGTAGGGCAACGCGACGGCGATGCCAGCGCTGCCGCGAAGAAAGTGGCGACGGGTGAGTGGGTGGTTCATCTCGTGGACTCTTCTGCGTGGACTCTTCTGCGTTTACTCTTCTTCGAGCAGGCGGAGCCAGAAGCTATTGCTACGGGTGAAGTTGACGATGAGTTCCTCGAAGTCACCGCCGCTGGTGATGAAGTCTTGCTGGACAGACTCGATGGCGCAGGTCTGCACCTCGTTTGGGTTGAGCCCTATGGAGTGCCGGTAGAACTGCTCGCTGGCGCACGCCATGGCCGAATCCGACCCGGCCAGCCGCTCGGCTAGCTCGGTGACCCCCGTGAACGATCCGACTACATCCTCGGGGCCGCCGATGATCTCGCCCGACTCGTCTACGGGCGAGCCGTCGGCCTCGACAGTCCGATCCCTTCCGATCGGATCATAGCCCTCGAACCCCAGCCCGACCGGGTTGAGCTGCTCGTGGCACCCGCCGCAGAAGCTGTGTGCGATCAGGATCTCGGTGCGCTCGCGCTCGGTCGCGCCCTCCGGGTACACGGGCTTGTTCTCCTCCACGTTGGGGGGCGGCGCGCCCGGCGGATCGCAGAGTAGCTGATTGCGGACCATCACGCCCCGCTGTAGCGGTGCGGTGGAGCTGGCGGTCGAGTGCTCGGCCAGCAGGGCCGCCCGGGTCAAGAGCCCGCCGCGCTCCTCCACCTCCACCGGCGTCCAGCCCTCCCCCTCGATCTCGAGACCGTAGAGTGCGCCGACGTTCGGGTCGACCTCGGTGTTCGTCGACGTCAGTAGCGACGCGAAGGTCGGTGTGTCGCTGCGGAACACTCCGCGGACGAAACGAGAGAACTCCTCGTTCATCGAGGCCACGAGGGGCGGATCGAACTCGGGGAAGAGCTCTGGGTCCTTTTGGAAGGTCTCGAGCTCGCCCACCTCGGTCCACTCCCGGACGAAGCGCTCGAGCGCGGGGCTCGTGCGATCCTTGTCGGCGAGCATGCGGCGAACCTGCGCCTCGATTCCGTCGGCGCTCTTTAGCTGTCCCGCGGCGGCGGCGTCCAGCAGGGCCTGGTCTGGCGTCGTGTCCCACAGCAGGTACGAGATGCGGGTCGCGAGCTCGTAGTCGGTCAGCTCGACGATGCCCGGGGCTCGCTGCCGCCCGATCTCGGGAAAGTACAGGAACTGGGGCGACTGGAGGGCGACCGTCACGACGGTCGCGATCCCATCGGCGAACCCGTCGGCCGCGCCGAGCTCATAGGCCGCGCGCAAGATCTCTGTCTCCTCGTCACTGAGCGGGCGCCGGTAGGCCCGGGGCCCGAAGTCGGCGATGAACGTATCGACGCAGGCGGTATCGATCCCGGGGTCGCACGTCACCAGCGCGCCCACGTCGTCCAGCACCTGCTCGGCGACGTCTTCGGCGGCATAGAGGATGTCTTGTGCGGTCCGGAGGGCGACGATCTGACTGTCGAGATCGTTCGTATATCCGTGCTCGACATGAGACTCCGGAAACATCTCACTCGGTGCATACGCACCGCTGAATAGATCGTGGATGGTGTTGTTGTACTGCGCTCGGGTCATCCGGCGTAGGGGCGCGACCGAGGCCCCGACTCCGGCACACGGCTCGTCGGGGTCGATCTCGGTCCCGGGGTCTCGATCCGTGTCGTCCTGCCCGTCGTCCTGTCCGTCGTCCTGTCCGTCGTCCGTGGGAGCGCCTTCGGGCACACCCGAGTAGCACCCAAAGGAAACGAGCACTACCGATGTCAAGGAAAGTCGTCGCAACGCACTGCCTCCCGTTCGATTGCCTAGAGGGGAGACGTCGATAAACCGGGTGTCGAAAAATCAATTTTTTTCGAGCGCGGGGCTCATCATCGGATCGGACCACAGATCGGGTCACGGAGCGGACCACGCAGAGCAGGGGCAACACCGTGTCGCTATTGTTGTCGTTGTACGCTCGATTAACCTCGCGGCGTGGGCACGTATGGTCGTCGCCATTGCCCTCTCGAGGTCGGGATCGACCCTAGGACACAGCCTAGTACTACGTGTCGTGAGCGATGCCCGAGGCCGATCACTCGGAGTCGTCGAGCGTGTCGTGTCGGCGTACCGAGATCGACTCGGTAGCGCGGGCCTTGACCCCAACGGGCTGGGCGGCCCGGTTGCTGGCGCTCTGTTGTTGCAGGCCTGCTCGGCGTCGCAGTCGCTCGACCAGCGGGTTGTTGGGTCGGACCGGTTTGGCCGGTTTGCCCTCGGGCGAGAGGGCCGGGGGCGGGGGCAAGCCGGCCACGCCGGAGCGGGGGGGCGGTCCAGGGCCGCGGCGGGGACCCGTACCCGGGGGGCCCGGGCGGACGGCGCCTGGCGGAGGGGTGGCGGCCCGTGGGCGTCCACCGGGCGGTCGGGGTCGTCCGTCCTTTTGGGGTGGTCGGCCGGGGGCGCCGGGCGGGGGGGTGGCCTGGCGGGGTCGACCCCCCCCACGGGGGGGGGCGGCCGGGGGGCCCCGGGGGGGGGGGGGGCGGGCGGCCTTTGGGGGGGGGGGGGGGGGGGGCGCGGGGGGGGGGGGGGGCGGGGGGGGGTCGACCGCCCATCGGGGGCGGTCGGCCGGGGGCGCCCGGTGGGGGCGTGGCTGCGCGTGGACGCGGGCGAGTGGGGCGAGCGGGCGGTGTGGCCGAGGTCGCGGATGGGGTCGCGGACGGGGTCGCGGATGGGGTCGCGGACGGGGCCGCGGATGGGGCTGCGGGTGGAGTCGCGAGCGCGGAGGATACCGCGGGCGTGGTTGGCTTGGCGGGCTTGGGGCGCGGGGCGGGTCGTAGCCGCAGCCGCCCGTCGGCGCCGCGTTCCGCCTTGGGGGGCGCGGGGCGTGCCTCGGGCTTGTCGGCCGCGGGGGTGGCTGCCGGGGCGGCCGTGGCGTTGCGTGAGGGGGAAGGCGCGGGTGTGATCCGCTTGCGCTTGGGCAGGACCGGTCGCTGCATGACCAGCGTCTCGTCCTCCTCCTCGAGGAGGGCGAGGTTGCTGATCGCCGCGGCCACGGCCGCTTCTAGATCTTCGCGGCTCGGGGTGGCTCCGACGGCCTTGGCCGCTTCACACAGCTCGGGCGGGGGGGGCGGGAAGGCGACCACCGTGCCCTCCACCTCGTGCAGTCCGGTGATGTCGTCGAGATCGATCGGCTTGGAGTGCACCGCTTCGATGAGCTCTGGCGGCAGCGAGTCTCCATCCTTGGTCACGGGGACGCCGTCGGTCTGCGAGCCGGCGGGGAGCTCGAGCAGCTGGCCATCGGGGGTGATGAGGAGCGTGGGGACCACCACCGTCTCGGTGGCCGTCACCTGCATGGGAATGCCGGCGGTGGGCGTATAGCCCTCGGTCGGGGAGGCCGACGCCGCGGCACCGGGCGGCGTGACGGGAGCCGGTCGATCCGATGGCTCGTCCTCGTCCTCGTCCGCGTCTTCGTCTTGTTCCTCCCAGCTGGTGAGGAAGCGGTACATCTCGGCCGCCTCGTCGGTTTGGCCCGCTTGCATGTAGGTCTCGGCCAGGTTTTCCAGCCGGGCCTTGGCGGCGTCCTCGCGCCCGAGCGCAGCCTCGGCCATCGCCACATCGAGGTGCAGCTCGAGGCGGCTGGGATCGATCGCCAAGGCTTTGCCGTAGAGTGTGAGCGCGGCGGCGTGATCGTCGTGGGCGTTGCATGACTCGGCCGCCTCGACCAGCCCGTTGACCGCGTCCGCGTGCTGCCCTCGCCCTACCAGTGCGTCGGCCAGGCCGAAGTGGGCCTGGAACGCGTTGGGGTCGATGTGCAGTACGGCTCGGAAGGCGCCGGCCGCCTCCGCGTACCGTGCCGACGCCAGGTGCTCGTTCGCGCGGGCCAACGGTTTGTCGGTGAGGCTGGACATCAGCGCCAATTTGACACCGCCAACGGTGGCTTGGCCACGGATGCGGCGTCTTGAAGGAGACAAAATCGCCATCGCGATGGTCCGCGGGGCTCCGACGGGGACGGTTGGGGAGCAGGCGGCCGATCTCGCGAGTTTGCGAGTTCTGCGCGGGGGCTCGGGGGCGCTCGGTGTCCACGCAGCGAGGTACAAGTATCCCCACGGTTGGCATGGGCACGACGTCGAGCGAGGACGGGGCCGAGCCCGGGAGCGACTCGAATGCGGCCGGTGCGGTCGACGGTGAGGCGGTCGACCGCCCGGGCCATCCTCCGGGCCAGATGCCGACGTTGCCGGCCTCGCGATCCTCTACAGCGGGGTTGGGTACAGCGGGGTTGGGGTCGGCCGAGGCCGACGCCGAGCCTGGAGACGGCAGGGCCGAGGTGGCCGAGCGTGAACGGGCGGTCGAGTCGCAGTTCCCCGGGTCGACCGAGGTGTCGCAGCTGGGTCGCTACGTACTGCTGGGGACGCTGGGCAAGGGGGGCATGGGTACGGTGTTCGAGGCGTTCGATCGCACGCTGGATCGGCGGGTGGCGATCAAGGTGCTGCGGCACACCGCCGACGAGCACGGGCTGCGGCTGATGCGAGAGGCGCAGGCGATGGCCAAGCTCTCGCACCCCAACGTGGTGCAGGTGTACGAGGTGGGCCGAGCGCAGGGGCGAGCGTTCGTGGCGATGGAGTTGGTGCAGGCGCTGGCTGACACCAAGGCCATCATCTTCGACATGCGGGGGTACCCCAAGGGGACCGCCTGGTCGATCGCTCCTTACCTCGACGTGCACCCCGGTCCCACTGCCGCGGCCCGCTTCGTGCGTCCTCGGATCTCCGGGCGCGATGGTCTCGATGGCGGGAAGGGGGTCGCTTTCGTCCAGCGGCTCCCCGAGGTCGACGTCCCCCACTACGCGGGTCCCACGGTCATGCTGATCGACGAGCGGACGCAGTCCCAGGCCGAGCACACTGGGCTGTTCTTCGAGGCAGCCAACGGCACCCGCTTCGTAGGGAGCCCGACCTCGGGGACCAACGGGGACGTCACCTCCCGCGAGCTTCCCGATGGAACCGCGGTGGGGTTTACCGGGCAGGCGGTCACCTCGGCCCGCGGGCGTCCGCTGCAGCGAGTGGGCTTGCCCCCGCACCTGCTCGTTGAGCCGACCCTCGCGGGCATCCGCTCCGGGCGAGACGAGGTCCTCGAGGAGGCGATCGACTGGTTGGTGGCCGACCGGCTCGTCGAAGCGGCCGAGCCCACGCGGGGTGTCGAGACCCGCGAGTGAGCCCGTGCGACCTCATGGCGGTCGTGGTCTCGATCATAGGCAGATGACGAAGAACTCGGTCTCGAGGAGGGCCTCACACAGGTTCAACGCGTTCTGGTTGCAATTGTTGGGGCCGGAGGCGCAAGATCCGAAGCCGACAGCCCCATCCAGTACGCCTTCGCAGCTCGCGGCGGCCGGGATGCCATAGCACTGCCCCTCGACCGCGCCACCGCAGCCGCCTGGGCCTGGCCCATAGTCGATCGTGCACTGCGTGCCGGCTGGGCAGTCGCCGTCGTTGAAGCAGTTGAGTTCGGCGCAGCCGTTGGCGGCCGCTTGGGCGGTCACCCCCAGCCAGTTCGCGTGCTGGACGTTCCAGTAGCTCACCCCGTTGCAGCCGCAGGCGGGAGCGTAGGCTACGTCTGTGCTCGCGGGTCGCTCGGTGCACACCCCGGTCGTGTCGCAGTCGGCGGCGTCGCAGAACTCGTTGGCGCCACACTCGTCGAGCAGCGGATTGCACGCGACCGGGCCGGTCGTGGCCCCGCCGTCGCTCGAGGTATTGCCGTCGGTCGTCGACGTGCGGGTTGCCCCGTCCAGCACCGAGGTCGAGCTCGAGTCTGGCGTTCCGGCCGAGGTCCCCGTTGGATCCCCGCTCGGATCTCCCGATGGATCACCGCGGGTCGTGGACGGGGACGAGCCCATCGACGTCCCCGTCGTCGGGGTCGAGGTGCCGTCGCTGCTGCCGCTCGCCTCACTGAGACTTGGGCCATCGGCATTGAAACAACCCCCGAGCAACGCCGCGACCGCAATCGCCGACCAGAGTTCCGTCGTCTTGCTGGCCCAGGATGTCTTCGGCTTCGTCATCGTCACCCTACGATAGCCGTTCGGCGCGAGACGAAAAGGCCAAAATGACAGCCGGGAGGCCGGCGCTCGCAATCGCCGCGGGGGCCTCGAACGAGATCGCGCCGCGCTACGGCATGGCAGCAGGGCTTACGTGACGAGTGGCCGAAGTCGCGGAGTCGAGCGTGTTACGCTCGGCCAGTCCAACGGCCGAACCATCGTGCTCGAAGAGCTCGGCGCTGGGGCCATGGGGGCCGTGCTCGAGGCCTACGACTAGGAGCTCGACCGAGCGATCTCTACGATTCGAAGACCTCGTCGAGGTGGGTCGCATTGGCGGCGCGACGGAGCCACTGTTCGATTTTTAGCAATGGCCCACCAGTGGGCCGACAAGGTGCCAGGCATTGGGCCACCTGTGCGCGGGATCGTGCCGCGGGTTTGGTGAATTGTCTCGAGGACAGTGTTGCCGTTGGGGGGCGTTGGCGTGGGGTGAACCTGGGCGCGATGGAGACCGTGGTCATTCGAGGGCCAATCTGTCTCCGCTCACGGATCTGATCCCAACGAATGGCAATGCGTGGCGAAGGGGGCCGGCCCGAGTAGGTCATCGCAGGTGTGAGTTTGGTTGGCGAACGCGGGCTCTTTCGAGACATTACTCATTCGAATGTGGCGAAACGCAATCAGCAGCCTTTGTACCCGTACGTGCGTGGGTGGGGAGTGGCTCCGAGCGGGAGCCGCAAGGAGGAGACTGTGATGTCGGAGACAGACCCCTTGAGATCGGCAGGAGGACGGAACGACGCGGGCAGCGGCTCTGATCGTCGGGCCTCCGACAGGGTGAACCAGCACATGGATCGGTTCCTCCGCGAGATGCCCGAGGGGAGGCGGCTGCATGCGCGGGTGTCGGCACCGACCGTCGAGGAGTCGCCTGGTGGGTTCGATGACCGAGGGCTGGAGGACGGACAACTGGAGAGGCTTGAGCTGAAGAGCGGCCAGCTAAAGAGCGCACAACTCGACAAGCTCGAGCACTACACGGTGGATCGTCAGATGGCGCGGCTGTTTCGAGACCAGGTGGGGCTGATCCTGGGCGATGGTTGTCCCGCGACGGCCGGTCGCGTCTCGAGCACCGTCTCTCCCGTACTGCCTGTGCGTGGTCGGACCCTCGGGCGCTACCTCTTGCTCGGCGAGCTGGGCAGCGGCGGTATGGGCACGGTGCTCAAGGCCTACGATGAGTCGCTCGACCGGGTCGTGGCCATCAAGCTGCTGCATTCCGAGGCCGCCGAGCGCTACACCGAGCGGCTACGTCGCGAGGCCCAGGCGCTGGCCAAGCTCTCCCATCCCAATGTCGTGCAGGTGTACGAGGTGGGGCAGCACGACGGGCAGTGGTTCATCGCCATGGAGCTGGTTTCTGGAAAGACGTTGCGACAGTGGCAACAGACCCCGCGGGGGTGGCGGGAATGTGTGGAGACTTATCTGCAGGTGGGCGCCGGGCTGATCGCTGCACATCGGGCGGGGCTCGTGCATCGCGACTTCAAGCCGGACAACTGCATCGTCGACCGAGTCGGGCGGCCGCGGGTGCTGGACTTTGGGCTGGTCGGCGGGGACGCGGAGCCCGTGCTCGACGTGACCTCGGAGGAGATCGAAGTGATCGGACTGGGCGGGGGGGCGCTTGAGTCGTCGCTGACGGAATCGGGCGCGGTGCTGGGGACGCCGGCGTACATGCCTCCCGAGCAGATGCGGGGCGAGGGGGCCGATGCGCGGAGCGATCAGTTCAGCTTTTGCGTGTCG
>JBCCWC010000302.1:0-12440 GCA_039194325.1 Myxococcota bacterium | reverse complement strand
GCGCTCCCGTACCCCCAGGTCGGCGCTCCCGTACCCCGGGTCGGCGCTCCCGTACCCCCAGGTCGGCGCTCCCGTACCCCGGGTCGGCGCTCCCGTACCCCCGGTCGGCGCTCCCGTACCCCCCGGTCGGCGCTCCCGTACCCCCCGGTCGGCGCTCCCGTACCCGTCCGGGCTCTTTGCGCGCGCGCTTGCGCTCCGCACCCGCGTCCTCGCTGCGCGTTTTCGCCCCGTTCCTCAAAAAAAAGATCACCCAAATTCAAGGCTCCAGACCGCTCTAGATCCCCAAATTCAGAAAACCTCGAAGACCCGCGTGTCCAAAGTCGACGCGTGGATTCCTACCAGAGGGTGTCCCCCCACGGGGCACAACTCAACCCTTCGAAAGGACCCCAATGACACCTCTGGAAACACTCCGCCCTCTGCTCGACGCCATCGCTCCCACCGAGATCCAAGAGCCCGATCTCCCCATGGCCGTCGCGCTTCAGGAAGCCCACGAGCTCCACATCGCCCTCCAGTCCGAGGAGCGCTTCGACCGGATCCTCGCGGTGGGTCTCGACCCCTCCCTGCTCACCGTCCTGCCCACGGCGATCTCGGCCACCCGCCAGGCCCAGTCGCAGTGGGTGGTGCTCCGCGACCGTAGCAAGCCGCAAGCGCAGCGCGACCGCGAGGCCCAGGGCGAGGCGCTGCGCTCGGAGCTCTTGTCGGCATGCCGCTGGAACCTACGCGACGACACCCGGGCGCAGGGCGTGCTCGATGCGATCGTGGCCGGCGATGGCATACCCGACCTCGTCCAAGACCTGCTGGATCTGGCCACGCTCATCACCCGCCACCAGGATCGTTTCGCAGCCGACGAGACCTTCGACGCGCTGGAACGAGCCGAGGCGGCACGATCGCTGGCCACGGAGATCAGCGAGGGGCTCGCCGTGGGTCGATCCAGAGACGACCAGCGGGCGGCCAAGCAACTGCGCGACCGGGCCTTTTCCTACATGGACCGGGTCGTCACCGACATCCGCACCGCCGGGCGCTACGCCTTTGGCAACGACCCGCGTCAGGCCGCCGTGTTCGCGAGTCGCTACCTCCGCCGTCGGAGGCAGCGCTACGCTCGTCGCCGGCGGGACGAGGCGGCCCTTCCCCGCCTTACTCCTGACCCCACCTCGACCCCTGACCCCACCCCTGCACCGGCCTGACCCAGCCATGCGCCCCGCCCCGCCCACGATCGCCCCATGGTCGTGGGCGGGGCTCCTTCGATCAGCCGTCGCCGATTCACCGATTGCGGCCCAGGTAAGGCGAAGCTCGTGCTTGCCCACGTATGCGTCATTGCGCGAGCAGTCATCGTCTATCGTCATCCACCGCGAACTGCCGCGATGTCCACGATGAGCGCGAAATCGAGAGTCTGACCGCACCACGACACCTCGTTGGGGCCATCGCTGGGGCGTGCGTGGCGTGCTGTAGGGTCGAGCTGGCGATAGCGCTCGTACGAGTGGTGGAAACCAGACGAGCGGTCGAGCGGTGTTTGGGTGATGACTTGTCTACACCCACAGGACCGCGAACGACCTGAGCATGGGGGCAGTGGAGCAGGTTGATCGTGCCACCGTGCGGCACAGCCTGGTCGCTGCGGTAGCATGAGCGTATCGATGGATGAGGCGACGACTTCGGTCCTGGACGATGCCGGTGGTCCGCCCCCGAGTGGGCCGGCGGGTCTTGCGGAGGCACCCACCCGTGAGCTGGCGCCGGACGATCCAGCGCATCCGGTCGAGTCGGAGACCGGATTTGCGCAGCAGATCGCCCAGATGGTCCGTCGGCGGCTGTCGGCCGGGGCGTACGCGGCCCCGCAGATCGACAGGTACGTGGTGATCGAGCAGATCGGCCGCGGAGGGATGGGGATCGTCTACTCGGCGTACGACAAGCATCTCGATCGCAAGGTGGCGATCAAGGTGTTGCCCGAGGAGGAACTGCCGGGGCAGGAGGACCGGGCGCGGTTTCGTCGGGAGGCGCAGGCGCTGGCGCAGCTTTCGCACCCGCACGTGGTGACGGTGCACGACGTGGGGGAGGTGGACGGCGAGCTGTTCTTGGCGATGGAATTTGTCGAGGGCTAAAGCCTTCGCCAGTGGGTGCGGAAGGCTCGTCCGGACTGGCGGGCGGTGGTGGGGGCGTTCATTGAGGCGGGGCGAGGTCTTGCCGCGGTGCATCATGCAGGGCTGGTCCATCGAGACGTCAAGCCCAACAACATCATGCGACGCGAAGACGGGGTGGTGAAGATCCTCGATTTTGGTCTGGCGCGGGCGATGGGCGAGCAGCACGCGGAGTCGTTGGCCGAGGGTGAAGATGGGGCGAGGAGCACGGACTCGCACGCGACACTGGGTTCAGACCTCGTGGTGGGCTCGGGGCTTGCGGCTGCGCTGACGCGCACAGGTATGGTGATGGGGACGCCGGCCTATATGTCGCCCGAGCAGTTCGGCACCCGGGCCCCAGACGCGCGCAGCGACCAGTTTAGCTTCTGTGTGGCACTTTATGAGGCCCTTTATGGCGAGCGCCCCTTTGGGGGCGCGAACATGGAGGCGCTGCGGCGCTCCGCGCTCGCAGAACGGGTTCGACCGGCGCCCAGGGACCGGCGGGTGCCGGCTCGGCTGCGCGCGGTGCTGCTGCGGGGGTTGGCGACCGACCCGGCGCGGAGGTGGCCGTCGATGGACGCGCTGCTCGGTCACCGCCAGCTGGGACTACACGGCGCGCTCGTGGGAGCTCGACCCGGGGCGGGCGCTCAAGCGTTTGCCCCACCCCCAAGGGGTCGATGCAGTGGCGACTTCGCCCGACGGAGCTCGTATGGCCACGGGGGGGCGGGATGGGACCACGCGGCTATGGGACGCCCAGTCCGGGGCACATGTGGTGACCTTGGCGGGGCACCGGATCGATGTGCTCGCGGTGGCGTTCTCACCCGATGGGTCGCAGGTGGCGACGGGGAGCTGGGACGGGACGGCGCGGGTGTGGGATGCACAGTCGGGGGCTCACCGGGCGACGCTGCACGGCCACACCGGTCCGGTGCGTGCGGTGGGGTTTTCGCCGGACGGTCGGCGGTTGGTGACGGCCGGCCGAGACGGATCGGCTCGGGTGTGGAGTGTCACCGGCGACGCGCCGCTTTGGTCATCGTCTGGTGAGGTCATGGATGGGTCGCGTGGAACATCCCAGGGGACCCCGCTGGTCGATGCTCGGTTCACGCCCGATGGCCAGAGGGTGTGGACCGTGGGGGCCGATGACACGGTGCGGGTGCTGGACGGGGCGACGGGTCAACGGCTCCCGGACGACCGGTTGGTTGCGTTGCTGGAGGGTAATCCCGTGACGGCGGTGGCGGTCTCGCCCGACGGTCAGCGGTTGGTGGCGGCGGCCAAGGACGGCTCGGTGCGCGCGTGGGATCTTCGGTCTGGGGACACGTGGGCGACGATGCGAGGGCACACCGCGCCGGTGCGCATGATGGCGTTCTCGGCCGATGGCGAGCGGCTGGCCACGGCCAGTGAAGACGGTACGGCGCGGGTGTGGGATGCCGCGAGCGGGGAGCCCCACGCAGTGTTCGTGCACCAAGGGGCGGTGACGAGCGTGGCGTTCTCGAACGACGGTACCCATCTGTTGACCGCGGGCGGGCGTGACGGGGCGCGGCGGTGGTCACTGAAGCCGCAGCGGTGGCTGCTCTGGGGGTGTGCGGTGCTCGAGGGCCGACAGGGACACAGCAAGACGAGCGCTGGGGTGTGTGCACGCGCCGGGGGTGACGGCGATGCGACGAGCGCCGAGGCCGAGCCTGTGCCGGACGTCGCCGAACTCCCCGAGGCGGTGGTGTCGACCGCGCCGGATGTGGAGATGCCCGAAACCATCGTGGTGGAGGGGGTGGAACTGGTGCTGATCCCGGGAGGTACGTTCATGATGGGGTCACCCGAGGGCGAGCTGGGGCGGTATGACGACGAAGGACCACAGCACGCGGTGACGCTGGCGCCGTTTTACATGGCGCGAACCGAGCTGACCAACGCACAGTATGCCCGGTACCTAGAGGCGAATCCCGAGGTTTCCAAGCCTCCAGCTTGGGATGACGAGCGTTTCAACCATCCGCAGCAACCAGTGGTGGGGCTGACCTGGTACGAGGCCAAGGCGTACTGCGAGTGGGCCGGGCTTGTGCTGCCGACCGAAGCGCAGTGGGAGTATGCGGCACGGGCAGGTACGACCACGAGGTACTGGTTTGGGGACGATGGCCATGACATGGAGCGGTTTGGCTGTTTTTGGGGTATTTCAGGGTCTCAGGGGCGGATGCGAGTATTTTCGGTGGGTACGCTCGGGGTCAATCCATGGGGGCTGTCCGATGTATATGGCAACGTGTGGGAGTGGGTGCTCGATGCGTATGCGCCCTATACAACCAGCGTTCGCAGTGGTGATGGCTTAAGGAAACAACCAGTCGGCGATGCCGACCGGGTGATACGCGGCGGCAGCTTCGGCAACGTCTACAACGGCGATGCTCGCAGCGCGCGCTCGGCCTACCGCTACCGCTACCGGCCTGGCGACCGCGACTACGACGAAGGTCTGCGTCCGGCCCAGGGTATCCCCTGATCTCCTTGACCCCTTCACCCTTTCCTTCCCAGGCGAGGGCGAAGCCCGTGCCTGCAGGTCCGCCATCATCAACACCCAACACTCATCATCGACAGATGAGGTGAGGTTGGGCGCCTTTATCGTTCGACGTTCGGCCTACGCGGACCGCCGCCTCGGCAAGGCCAAGCGAAGCGGGCCGTGCCGCCGCGAGCGAAGCGAGCGGACGCCCGCGCGTGGTAGCCGCAGCACCACGACGCACAGTGTCAGCACCCCACCACGACCCACGACCACCCGCTTGCCCCGGTGCTCGATCTCCCGCGTGGTCAGGCGATCGTCCCTGTTGCCCGGATGACCCGCCGACCCGCGTATCGCTGAGTTGGTGCACGGCCGTGATGCCCACGATGTGTGCGAAATCGAGAACCTGACCACAATCCGGCCCCTTCATCGGCCCGTCGCCGGTGCATGCGTGGACGCGCTGTACGGTCGCGTAGGCGATGGTGTTCGTACGAGTTGTGGCAACCAACGAGCGATAGTGGGATGTTTCGATGCTGCTGAATACTTCGGCGCCTCGGTGGTGACTTCTCTACACCCATGGGACCGCGAGCGATCCGAGCATGGGGTGCATGGATTCGACCGCCCACGCAACGGTGTGGCCGAGCCTGGTCCTTGCGTTAGCATGCGCGCGTCGATGGGCAGGGCGACGACTTCGGATCAGGACAGTGCCGGTGGCACGCTCCGGGGTGAGCCCACGGCCGCTCCCGACGCACAGACCCGCGAGCTGGCGCCCGGCGATCTCGAGCACCCGGTCGAGTCGGATCACGAGTTTACCCGACAGGTCGCCGCGCAGGTTGGTCAGCGGCTGTTCGCCCGCCCGCTGTCGGCCCCGCAGATCGCTCGCTATATGGTCATCAAGCCGATCGGCCACGGGGGGATGGGCACGGTCTACTCCGCCTACGACAAGCAGCTCGATCGTAAGGTGGCGGTCAAGGTCTTGCCCGAGGACGAGTTCCCCGACCAAGAGCACCGGACACGGTTCAAGCGCGAGGCGCAGGCGCTGGCTCGGCTGTCCCACCCCAACGTGGTGACGGTGTACGAGGTCGGAGAGGTCGACGGTGAGCTGTTCTTGGCGATGGAATTCGTCGAGGGCCAAAACCTCGGCCAGTGGCTGCGCGAGGCTCGTCCGGACTGGCGGGCGGTGCTCGAGGCATTCATTGACGCGGGCCGGGGCCTCGCGGCGGTGCACGAAGCCGGCTTGGTCCACCGGGACCTCAAGCCCAACAACATCATGCGCCGCGATGATGGGGTGGTGAAGATCCTCGACTTTGGCCTGGCCCGGGCCATGGGCGATGGACTCGCTCCATCGCTGGACGAGGGGGATCTCTCGAGCGCGGGCGTGGGCTCGGGCCTTTTGGTGGGCTCGGGCTCGCTGCGGGACTCGGGCTCGCTTTTGGACTCGGGCTCGCTAGTGGACTCGGGCTCGCTGCTGGACTCGGGCTCGCTTTTGGACTCGGGCTTGCCGGTCGACTCGGCAGCGGGCGGGGGCGGGCGCCCGAGCGCGGGCGCGGGCTCGCGCTCGGAGCTGTCGGCTTCGCTGACCCGCACCGGCATGATGGTCGGCACGCCCGCCTATATGTCGCCCGAGCAGTTCGACGGACGGGTCGTGGACGCGCGCAGCGACCAGTTCAGCTTTTGCGTGGCGCTCTATGAGGCGCTCTACGGCGAGCGCCCATTCCCCGGTCAGACCATGGAGGCGCTGAGGCGCTCGACGCTCCAGGGACGGATCCGTGCTGCGCCCAAGGATCGCCGGGTGCCGGCCCGGCTGCGCGCGATGCTGTTGCGGGGGCTGGTCAACGATCCGGCGCAGCGGTGGCCGTCGATGGACGTGCTCCTCGAGCAGCTGCAGAGCCTGGTGGCGTCCCGAGTCTTCCGTCGGCTCGCCGGCTTGGGTCTGGGCTTGGCGGCGGTCGCGGGCATGGTCGCGCTGCGCCAGAGCGGCACGCTGAGCGAGAAGGACGAGGTGATCATCGCGCAGGGCGAGCAGCTGAGCGAAAAAGAAGCACAGCTTCAGCAGCGGGTGGAGGAGCTGGAGCACAAGGATCGCCGGTTGGCGGCCGAGCTCGCCGCACAAAAAGGTCTCGGTGCCCGGATCTTGTCGCAGAGCACCGGCCACGAGCTCGAGGCGGTGGCGTTGGGCATCGAGGCATTCGAGGGGCTCGACCCCCAATCGGGCCCGGTGCCGGCGCCGGTGTTCGAGGGGTTGACCCATGCGTTGGCCACGGTCGACCGCGGGATCGCGCTGCGTGGGCACCACGGCGAGGTGGTGGCGGTGGCCGTGTCGCCCGACGGACAGCAGGTCGCGACCGGGAGTCACGACCGGGCGGTGCGGCTTTGGGATGCCCGGTCGGGGACGCCGCTGCGAACCTTCGAAGGCCACACGGCCCCCGTCCATGCGGTGGCGTTCTCGCCAGACGGCGCGACGCTGGCCACCGCCAGCGAAGATCGCACGGCTCGGATCTGGGAGGTGAGCACGGGCAAGGTGCTCGAGACCTTGCCGCACGATGGGCCCGTACGAAGTGTGCGGTTCTCCCTCGATGGCACCCGAGTCGCCACCGCCGACGGCGCTCGAGTCTGGCTGTGGGATCGGGGCCCCGACGCGGTGGTGGTGCCCGTGCTCGGGCATACCGGTCGCGTGCGGAGCGTGGCGTTCTCTCCCGACGGCCGGCAGCTTTGGACCGCCAGCGAAGACCAGACGGTGCGGGGATGGGATGCGCACACCGGGGGCGCCCTGCGGTCGCTGGATGGGCACACCGACGAGGTGTTCGATGTGGCGGCCTCGCCCGATGGCACCCGCATTGCCACCGGTAGCCGAGATGGGACCGCTCGCGTGTGGGACACGTCCACCGGCCACGAGCTCGTCGCGTTCGATCACGGGGAAGTGGTCGATGCGATCGCGTGGTCGCCCGACGGCACGACGCTGGCCACGGGTACGTTCGACGACAGAGCCGCGCACTGGTGGGACATGGCGACGGGTCGTCGATTGCGTTCATTTCAGCACGACGATGCGGTGGTCGACGTGGCGTTTGGTGCCGATGGCCATCACCTGATCACCGGGAGCTGGGATTTCACGGCACGCTCGTGGGAGCTCGCCTCCGGTGGTGTGATCTCCACCCTGCCGACCCCCAAGAGGGTCGATGCGATCGCGATCTCGCCGGACGGCACGCGGATCGCGATCGGTGGTCGGGATGGGACGACCCGGCTTCAGGATCCTCGATCGCAGGCTCACCAGGCCACGTTGGAGGGGCACCGCGTCGACGTGCTCGCCGTGGCATTCTCGTCCGACGGATCCCAGGTGGCGACCGCGAGCTGGGATGGGACGGCGCGAGTATGGGATGCCGACTCGGGCGCTCACCGGGCGACCCTGCGCGGGCATACGGGCCCGGTGCGGGCGGTGAGCTTCTCGCCCGAGGGTCGGTGGGTGGTCACGGCGAGCCGAGACGGGACGGCGCGGGTATGGGATCCCACGACCGGCGAGGCGCTACGATCCTTGTCGTATGAGGAGTCGGAGGGATCGGCTGAGTCGGAGGGATCGGCTGAGTCGGAGGGATCGAAGGCCTCCGGGAGCCCGATGGTGGACGCCCGGTTCACCCGCGATGGCCAGCGGGTGCTGACCGTCGGTGCCGACGACACCGTACGGGTGTGGGATTCCGCGACCGGTCGAGCGCTCCCCGACGACCCGGTTGTCGCCTTGTTCCACGACAGACCCGTGACGGCGGTGGCATTGTCGCCGGACGGACAGCGGGTGGCGGTGGCGGTCAAGGACGGCTCGGTGCAGTCATGGGCGTTGCCGTCCGGGACGATGGTGGCGACCATGCGAGGGCACACCGCACCGGTGCGTGCGATCGCGTTCTCGCCCGATGGTGCGCGGCTGGCCACCGCCAGCGACGATGGCACGGCGCGGGTGTGGGACGCGGCGACCGCAGAGCGACACGCCGCGTTCGTCCACGAACGTGCCGTGACGAGCGTGGCATTCTCGCTCGACGGTCTTTGGCTGGTGACCGCCGCCGGCGACGAGGGAGCGCGACGGTGGTTCCTGGACCCGGGGCGGTGGCTCTTGTGGGGGTGCGCCGTGCTCGACGGTCGACACGGGCACACGACGACGACCTCTGGCGTGTGTGCCCAGGCGCACGGCGGTACGACGACCCTCGAAGACACGGCGACGGTTGCGGCCGTCGAGCCGCGCGAAGCTGCCGTGTCCACCGCCCCGGACCGGGAGCCGTGGGAGACGATCACCGTGCACGGCGTAGAGTTGGTGCGGATCCCGGGGGGCACGTTCACCATGGGGTCGCCCGCGGATGAGTACGGGCGGAGCGACGAAGAAGGGCCGCAGCACGAGGTCACGTTGGAGCCGTTCTATTTGGCGCGCACGGAGGTGACCAACGCGCAGTATGCTCGGTACCTGGAGGCGAACCCCGACGTTTCCACGCCCGTGTCCTGGGAGGACGAACGCCTCGCCCAGCCGCAGCAACCGGTCGTGGGGCTCAACTGGTACGAGGCCAAGGCGTACTGCGACTGGGCCGGCCTCGAGCTGCCGACCGAGGCGCAGTGGGAGTACGCCGCGCGGGCCGGTACGACCACGGCGTATTGGTTTGGGGATGACGGCAAGGATCTGGCGCGTTTTGGCTGGTTTTCGGCAAACACGAAGGCCGAAGGGCGAAGTGGGGACTACGCGCGGGTTCACTCCGTCAGGACCCGGGGAGCCAATCCCTGGGGGCTGTTCGACGTGCATGGCAACGTCCTGGAGTGGACCTCGGATATCTATGCGCCCTATACGACCGGTGTGCGAGACGGTGATGGTCTACGGAAGAAACCCGTGGGCGATGCCTCTCGGGTGATCCGCGGCGGCAGCTTCTTTTTGGACGCTTACTTCGCGCGATCGGCCACTCGCTACGGGTACAGCCCGCGCTTTCACCTCCACTTCTTGGGCTTTCGTCCGGCCCAGCGTGTGCCCTGAGGTGCCTGACTCCTTCACCCGTTCGCGTCGAGCCCGCGCCCGTCGCGTGTACACGCCGCCCGACCACTCGGGCCCCCAGGGGCGCTGAGCCCCCAATTGCCCTCGATCGCCCCCAAACTGCCCTCTAGCCGCCCAACCGGCCCAACCGGCCCGCCAGGCGCTTGCCCCAGTCGAGCAACCTTCCGTTGCCCAACTTGAGCAACCGCCTCGCCTTTGGTGATCCCAATGTGGGCAAGATTGCAACCAGGTCCCCGAAACCGCGTCGCTTTTGGGCAATGCCGAACATGGTGCGACGCGTGCTTTGTCCCCAGGTCATGCCCCCCGCTGCCCGCTCGCTCTTGGTGGTCCTGATGTCGGTCTCGGCGTGCTTCCGCGTGGGTGAGCCCCGCTCGGGCTCGGCCGCTCCGGCGGTCACCGACGAGCCCACGGAGCTGACAGCCCCAAGCGCGGCCGCCGTCGAGGCCCCGGCGGCGGTCGACTCCACGATCGCCGACCTCGAGGCGGCCGTCCACGCGCCGATCCCCACGCTGCGCCACGCCGAGGCCGACGTCGAAGCCCTCGGCGAGCCCGAGCCGGCCCGCGAGGTTCTCGAGACCGTCGAGCTGATGGGCCACGCCAACGTCCGCGCCGAGCCCCGCCTGGATGCGCCGGCGCTGGGCATGGTGGCGCTAGGCGGCCGGGTCGACGTGTACGCCCACGTCGAGGGCGAAGGCTGCCGCAAGGGCTGGCTGGAGATCGCCCCCCGCGGGTACATCTGCGCCAAGACCCAAGCCACCCGCCGGTCCGCCGACGGGATCCTCCCCGAGGTCCCCGACGGGGCTCGCGTCCCCGGGGTCTACGGCAGCGTCGCCAAGGACGCCCTGGTCTACGCCAATCTCGACGCCGCCCTGCGCGGGGACGGCCAGGCCCCCGGCCGTCACCTCACCGTGCGGCGCGGGCGGGCGGTGAACCGCGACGGTCAGAGCTTTTGGAAGACCCGCTATGGCCTGATCCGCGACACCGACGTGCGCCGCCTCAAGGGCACCGCCTTCCACGGCGAGATCCTCGACGACGGCCTGACCCAGCCGCTGGCCTGGACCCTGCCGGGGCCCGACGACAAACGAGTCCACAAGGTCAAGACGGTCGCCGTGTTCGCGGCGGCCGACGAGCAGGCGCAGGTGGTCGCGCAGCTGCCCGCGCGTCGGGCTCGCCTCGTGCTCGAGGAGCGCGACGGCTTCGTGCGGGTCGACGAGGGCTGGATCGCCCAAGATCGCGTCCGGATTGCGCGTCGGACCACGCCCCCCACCGAGGTGGGCGAGCATGAGCGCTGGCTCGACATCGATCTGTCCCAGCAGGTGCTGGTGGCCTACGAGGGGATCGTTCCCGTCTATGCCACGCTGATCTCCAGCGGTCGCCCCGGTCACCGCACCCCCACTGGGATCTTCCGGATCTCCCGCAAGGTGGCCGAGCGCACCATGAACAGCATGGCCGACAGCGCCGACAGCTACAGCGTGGACAAGGTGCCCTGGACCGCCTACTTCGCCACCGGCTACGCCCTGCACGCGGCCTTTTGGCACGGGGGGTTCGGTCGCACCCGTAGCCACGGCTGCGTCAACCTGGCCCCCCACGACGCCCGGGCCCTCTACGACTGGATGGCGCCCGCCGCTGCCCCCGGGTGGGCCGAGGTCTTCGGTCACGAGGCCCAGCCCGGCTCGCTGGTCCGCATGCGCAGCCGCAAGGATCCCGAGCCGCAGTGGAAGGGCTACGCCCGGCAGATGCACGAGGCCCCCCACACCGAGCCGGTCGCCGAGCCGGTCGCCGAACCCGTTGTGGTCGCCTCGGCTCGCTGAGTGCCCCGCGAAGAAGTTTCCGGCGTGACGCGTCAGCTCAGGCTCAGCACGTAGACGTCGTACAGCGTGTGGGTCCAGGCCGCCACCGCGAACCCGCGCACGTGATAGACCAGGGCGAAGAACACCCCCGCCAGGGTGCGGTAGATGAACGCGGCGAAGACGAAGGGCTCGCCCAGTGGGCCCACGTGGTGGGCCAGCGAGAAGACCAGCGAGGACAGGACGATCGCCGCCACCCAGGCGCGTCGGGGTCCGGTCAGCCCGGTCAGCAGCCAGGCCAGGCCGCCCATGAGGATCACCCGAAAGATCAGCTCTTCGTGCAGGCCCGCGCCCGCGGAGATCACCACCACGTCCAGCGCGCTGGGGTCACCTATCGCCAGCCCCGGCACAAAGCGCTCGACCTGGTGGATCACGTAGAGGATGATCGAGCCCATCACCAGCGCGTAAAACGTGGACTCGGCGAGCATGGGCACGAACGCCTCGGGGGAAAAGCGCCCCGTGCGCCGTAGTAGGACCACCACCGCGGCATACGCGACCAGCATGCCGGCCAGCAGCACCAGGTAGTGGGTCAGATCTCGCTGGCTGACCCGAATGAGTGCGCGGGTGACGAAGTCCACCCCGTTTTGGCCGCGGCCGCCCAGGATCCCCAGCTGGTAGACCAGCAGCAGCGGAAACACCAGGATCGCGCTGGTCAGACCGTCGAGCCGTCCTCGCAGGTGCGCAATGAGCGGGGAGGACGCCGTTGACGCTGATGCCGAGCCTCGGGCCATCGATACCCGCATCCTGGGCTATCGGGCGGCCTTGGGGCAAACAAAACGCCCCTCCCCTGTTTTGGGGTGGGGCGCGGCGGAAAACCGTTTGTACGAGAGAAGCTTAGCGCTTTGTGGCCTGACGAGAAGCTTTTTTTGATGCCGGCTTGGATTTTTTCGCCGCTGGCGCCTTCTTCTTGGCAGGCGCGGCCTTGGCGGTGGCGGCTTTCTTGGCGGGCGCGGCCTTCTTCTTGGCGACGGGGGCGTGCTGCGGGGTGGCGGGGTTCTTGGCGG
>JBCCWC010000301.1:0-12530 GCA_039194325.1 Myxococcota bacterium | reverse complement strand
GGGCGGGGGGGGCCTCTTTGTGGGGGGGGGTCTTCCCCCCCGGGGGGGCGGGGCGGGGTGGGGGCCCCCCCCCCCGGCCCCTTGCTCCCGCGTTGCCCACCGATAGGCCAGGTGACCATCCGGCTGACAATCCGGCTGACAATCCGGCTGACAATCCGGCTGACAACCCGGCTGACCACCCGGCTGACCACCCGGCTGGCCGCTGCGGGGCCGAGTCACGGGCGGGTCGGTGAGCCGCGGGGCGGGCTTCGGTTCAGCAGGCTTCCCTCATCTCGAGCAACCCTTCGATCTCGTCGAGGAGGATCTGCTCGTCTACGATGGGTTTGCTGACATAGCCGTCGAAGCCCAGCGAGAGATAATGGGCCCGGTCTCCGACCATCGCGTGGGCGGTGAGGGCGATCATCGGCAGCCCCATCGTCCGCGGGTCGCTTCGCAGGTGCTTGAGCACGTCGGGCCCGTCCATGCCTGGCAGTGAGATGTCCAGCAGCACCAGGTCGGGTTTCTCGTCGGCCATTCCCTCCACCGCGGAGGGGCCATCCTCGAACTCTACCATCTCATACTCGTCTTCGAGCAAGATGGAGATCAGCATGCGATTGTCCGGATTGTCCTCGACTAGAGCGATCTTCTTCATTTTTCGTTCCTCTGGGTAAGTAAGACTGTGTCAGGTTGATGTCGGGCCGAGACGGTCGGCCAGTAATGTCTTGATGTCGACCAGTCCCGGTTGTTGCAAGACCACTTGGACTCCCGTGTCGAGCGAAGTCTCCTCGCCCGGCAGGAACCCGTAGAGCGCCACTGGCGGTGCGTCGGGCGTGCCGCTATTGCGTAGATGATTCAGCAAGGGATAGGTCTGAGCGCAAGGGCCCAGCAGGACCAACGAGGGCTTGTGATCGCGCAGCGCGTGCTTTGCCTGGAGCTCGGTGCCGACCACCCTCGGGATGCCTCCGGCCGAGCTCACCCACCGGGATACTGCCTGGCTACGATCGGGGTCGGTCTCGACGATGAGGATCGTCTCTCGCAAGTCATCCTGGAGAGACTGGCCGAGGGCGTCGCGGAAGCGTCGGCGGTCGACGGGCTTGTCGAGCATGATGACGTCGGGCAGCGCCGATTTCTCGGCGATATCCGCCATGCTGCAGACGGCCACGGGGATCTGAGCGAGCTTGGGATCTTCGCGGAGGGCCTGGAGCACGCCCCAGCCGTCGAGCCCGGGCATCATCAGATCGAGCGTGATGAGGTCGGGCCGGATCTGCTGGGCGATCTCGAGGGCCTGCTCTCCCGAGTCCACGGCGATCACGCGGCACCCGAAGTCCTGGACATAGCTCTCCAGGATGGCTCGAGCGTCGGCGTCGTCATCGACCACGAGCACCGTCTTGCCGGCGAAGGACTCGTCGGCCAAGCAGGCCGGCTCTACGCTCGGCGAGCTCGTATCGCACAGCACTCGGGGAGGCTGATGCACCGGTTTGGGCGCGTCCTTGGTGAGCATCAGCGCGAACGTGGTGCCCATCCCGACCTCGCTGGCCACTTGCATGGAGATCCCCATCAGCTCGCACAGCCGGCGCGAGAGGAACAGCCCCAGGCCCCAGCTGCCCGCTTGTTTCTGCGTGGCGCTAGCTTGCCCGTGCCGCTCGAAGATCTTGTCCTGCTCCTCTGGAGGGATCCCGATCCCGCTGTCGACTACGTCGAGGCGAAGGGGCGTGTCGCCGTCGCCCACGATGATTCGAACCTCGATCCCCCCTTCTTCGGTGAATTTCATCGCATTGACCACCAAGTTGATGATCACCTGCCTCAGGCGGTGGGGATCGGCGACGACCGGCTGCAGCGGCGTCGACGGCGAGTGGAACACCAGGGGGACCTTCGACTCCCGCCCCTCGAGCTCGACGAGGATGCTCTTGACCAGTGGCACCAGCTCTAGTGGTTGGCATTCGACCTCCATACGGCCCGCCTCGACCTTCGACAGATCGAGGATGTCGTTGACCAGCCGGAGCAGATAGTCGCCATTGGCGGAGATCCGCTCCAGGTAGTCGAGGTCGTGGCTCGCGAGGTTGCCGTGCTTGTTGCGGCGCAGGATCGAGGAGAACCCGATGATCGCACTCAGCGGAGTCCGCAGCTCGTGGCTCATCGAGGCCAGGAACGCGCCCTGGGTTTGTTTGGCCTGCAGCTCGGCTTGTGCCGCTTGGCGGGCCTCGAGTCCCGCGCGCCGTAGCTCCAGGGCCCGGGCTACCTGGCGGGCCAACACTTCCAGCAGCTCACACGCGTCCGCGCTGAGGACCCGCGGCTTCCGGTCGATCACGCATAGTGTTCCCAGGGCATGACCCCTCGGCGTCTGGAGGGGTGCGCCGTAGTACGAGCGGATGAACGGTGCGCCGGTGACCAGGGGCGAGCCGGCAAAGCGAGGGTCCTCGAGCGCGTTGGGAACTTGGAATACCGTCTTCTCGAGGATCGCGTGGGTGCAAAACGAGATCCCGCGGGGGGTCTGGTCGGCGTCGAGCCCTACCTTGGCCTTGAACCACTGTCGATCCTTGTCGACCAGGGACACCAGCGCGATCGGCATGTCGAGCATGCGAGATGCCACCCGTACCAGTTCATCGTACATTTCTTCAGGGGGAGTATCGAGCACATCGTAGGTCATCAATTCCCGCACTCGTTCGTCGTCGTCGGGGGGTTGTTCGTAGTCGCTGCTCATCGATTCGTCTCTTAGTCGAGGAAGTCGACCCGGAAGGTCGAGCCTTCTCCCACTGTGCTCCTTACCGAGATCCGATAGCCCATCTGCTCGGCCAGCCACTTGCTCACGGTCAGGCCCAGGCCGGTTCCGTCGAATTTCCGGGTCGTGCCTTCGTCCACCTGGCGGAAGGGCAAGAAGATCACGTCGAACATGTGCTCGGGGATACCAATGCCGGTGTCTTGGATCTCGACATAGTGAGCCTGCGCGCCCTTGGTGACTCCCAGGCGAAGGGTGACGGTGCCCTTCAGGGTGAACTTGAGGGCATTGTCCAGCAGCTTGGTCAGCAAGCGACGCATTCGCTTGGCATCGGTGGTCAGCTTGGCGGGCACCGAGGGCAGCTCCTCGATCACCTCGACCTCGGGCTTGCCCATGCGCTCTTGCAGCTCGCGGCTCACCTCTCGCGCCAGCTCGGCCGCGTCGATGGTCGAAAGCTCGATCTCGGAGTCATCGCTGCTAGTGTCGTGGAGCAGCAGCACGTCCTCGACCAGCCCGTGCAGGTGGAGGCTGCGGTCGTCGATGCGATCGAGCAGCATGGCCTGGCGCTTGCTGAGGGTCTTCTTGGGGTCCCGCTTGAGGGTCTTGGTGAACCCGATGATCGCGGTCAGCGGGGTCCGCAGCTCGTGGGTGACGTTGGTGAGGAACGCGCTCTTGGCCCGGTTGGCCACCTCGGCGGCCTCCTTGGCCTCTTGCAGCTTGCGCTCGTGCTCCACTCGACGTCGCTCGGCGCGGTGCGACTCGATGATGCCGGCGCAGGTGGTCAAGAAGGGCCCGATGTCTTCCAGCAGCTGGTGGTCGTACCCCGTGGGTCGGTTGGCCAGCAGCACCATGCCGATCATCGTGCCGCTGTGGCAGAAGGGCGCCCCCAGGAACGAGTACATGGGGGGGTGCCCCTCGGGGAGCCCTGCGCTTCGGGAGTCGGTGGCCGGGTGGTTGGCGATGACCACTTCGCTGGTCGTCAGCACGGCGCCGAACAAGCTCTGGAGGTTGTGGAACTCGAGCCCGGTGGCCACATTGTCCTCGTAGAGCTTCCGGGTCTCCTCGTTCCAGGAGATGTTGGTGACCGCGTGGCTCTTGAAGAAGGGCGTACCGTCCTCCTTGTACAGGACCTCACCGATGGCCCCGTATGCGCTCTCGGCCACCTCGAGCAAGTCTTCGAGCATGTTGTTCATCAGCTCGGATGTCGAATCGTCGGCGATGTAGGCGTGCTGGGCCTTGGTGATCGCCTGGAGTACTCGTAGCCTGCGCTGAAGCCCTCGGGCTTCTTGTTCCATGTCTACGATCGGAGCATTGATTAGTCGATTGCTCATCGGGTATTCCTTTTCTCGAACGCGGGCGCCGAGCTGTGGAGCGGGCGTTGTTCGTTGACTAGAGCGCAGGCGAGGCGAGTGTGTGCTCGGGTAACCTGCCACATTGGGTAGAAGTCAATGTAAGAGGGAGGCCCTTCTCGACCTCGGTCTAGGCTAGCTGAGTCTATTGAATCTACAAGTTAATGCAGGGTGGTGTCGTAAGCCGAGGTGCGAGAAGAGCCGGTGCGACCGTAGCCGTAGTGAACATGTGAAGCAAGGGAAGTGCGTACAGTATGGAGGCTGTCGAACAAGGCTAGGGTGCTAAGTCGGATATTGTGGCCAGTACGGCGTATTACGGCGTTGATCGGCACGACTGATTATATGTGCATGGGATGTGCCAGCAGTGTGCATTGTGTTGGAGCGGAGAAAGTCGTCGGCTCTTCGGGTGATGGCCGCCCTTGGTGCCAGTGCGCTCGATTGTGCATTGTTCGAATGTGTTTCGAATGTGACGAATCAACCCAAGACGGTGAACAGTAGTGTATCGATTTGAACTCGGGCCATCTAAGTGATTAAAATTGTGAGTAATTTGTTGACAGGTAGTGATGACAAGTGCATCGATATGGCGTTGTGAAAACGCCACACATATCACTACGACGGGAATGAAGGAGCAGGATCTCGTCGTTGCTCGGTTGTGGTGGGGGCGTGTTGCGACTGGTCTGACACCGTCGCTTGCGTCCAGCTGAGCATGGCGTGTGGGCAAGCCGTGCATCACAAGCTCCAGGGGTCGGGGCGACGATAGGCCCGGGGCGGAGCACGTCGGCGCTTCTTGCGGGGGCGAGACGCCGAGTGTGCTTGCTCGTAGCTCTCGCCGAGGTACTGAATGCGGTCCTGCACCGGGATGGAGGCCGAGCTCGTGGTCTCGAGCAGCTCCTCGAGCACCTTGGGGTCGAGGGTCCACACCCGCGCCGTTCCATCTGAGGAGGCAGTGACCACCCGTCGCCCGTCGGGGCTGTAGCACGCGGCCACCACCCCCATCTCGTGGCCGCGAAGGACCAGCGGGGTGCCCCGGCCGTCCGGGCTCCAGACCCGAGCTGTGCTGTCGTACGAGGCGGTGATGATCCGCTGGCCGTTGGGGCTGAACATTGCCGAGCCCACCAGGTATCCATGGCCGCGGAGGATCACCGGATCTCCGCGGCCGTTCGCGTTCCAGACCCTCGCCGTTCGATCGCGCGAGGCGGTCACGACGCGTTGGCCTTCGGGATCGAAGGCGGCCGAGATGATCGCGTCGTCGTGGCCGCGGAGGATCACCGGAGCGCCGCTGCCGTCTGTTCTCCACACCCGCGCCGTCTGGTCGCGCGAAGTGGTCACGAGGAATCGACCGTCGGGGCTGAACGTGACCGAGGAGATCCCCCCGTCATGGCCGCTGAGGATCTGCGGCTGGCCGCCGCCGTCGGTACCCCAAATTCGCGCCGTACCGTCGGCCGAAGCGGTCACGATGAGCTGGCCGTCGGGGCTGAACTGGGCCGAGGCCACTTCGCCTTGGTGGCCGTTGAGCACGGCGACCTCGCCGCTGCCGCTGTTCCACACCCGGGCGGTGCCATCGGACAGGGCGGTGACGATGCGCTGGCCGTCGGGGCTGAACGCGGCCGAGACGATCATCTTCTCGTGGCCGCGAAGGACGACGATCGAGTCGTCGCCCTCGGTGTTCCAAAGCCGCACGGTACCGTCGGCCGAGGCGGTGACGACGTGCTGGCCGCGGGGGCTGATGCTCGCGGAGACAACCCACCCCTCGTGGCCGCGAAGGACGACCGGTGGCTCGTTGTCGCCCGTGTTCCAGACTCGGGCCGTGCCGTCTCGCGAGGCGGTGACGACGAGTCGACCCTTGGGCCCGAAGGTCGCCGACTGGACTCCTTGTTCGTGTCCGGCGAGGATCAGCGGCACCTGGGCTCCTCCCTTGGACCACACCCGTGCGACTCGATCGCGTGAAGCGGTGGCGAGGAGGAGTCCGTCGGGGCTGAAGGCCACCGAGACCACCTCGTCCTCGTGACCGAGCAAGACGGTCGGCTCCCCGCTGCCATCGGAGTTCCAGACCTGGGCCGCGCCATCTTCGGCGGTGGTGACGATTCGCCGGCCGCCGGGGCTCAGGCTCGCGGAGCTCGCTCGGCTTTGGTGGCAAGCGAAGACCAGCGGGTCGGTGCTCCCGTCGGCGGGCCATAGGCGCGTCGTGCCGTCGTGCGAGGTGGTGACCACGCGCTCGCCGTCGGCGCTGAAGCTCGCCGAGCGCACCTGCTCTTCATGACCGCGGAGGACGACCTCGGTCTCACCGTCTTTGGCGCTCCAGATGCGGGCGGTCTTGTCACGCGAGGCGGTGACGATGCGCTGACTGTCGGGGCTGAAGCTCGCGGAGAGGAGGTGCCCCTTGTGGCCCGCGAGGACGACGGCCTCGCCGCTCCCTTCGGCGTTCCAGACGCGGGCGGTCTTGTCGCGAGAGGCGGTGACGATGCGCTGGCCGTCGGGGCTGAAGCTCGCGGACACCACGTGCCCGGCGTGGCCGCGCAACACGACGACCGAGTCGTTGCCGACCGTGTTCCAGACGCGGGCGGTCTTGTCGCGGGAAGCGGTGACGATGCGCCGGCCGTCGGGGCTGAATTCGGCCGAGACGATGTGTTTGTCGTGGCCTTCGAGGACGAGGGCTTCTCCGCGGCCGTCGGCGTTCCAGATCCGTGCGGTCCCGTCGGTCGAGACGGTGACGATGCGTTGGCCCTCGGCATCGAAGGCCGCCGAGTGGACCTCGCCCTGGTGGCCGCCAAGGACCACGGGCTCTTCGCGACCGTCGGCGTTCCAGACTCGCGCGGTCCCATCGTTCGACGTGGTGACGATGCGTCGCCCGTCGGGGCTGAAGCAGGCCGAGGTGATCTCCATCTGGTGACCGATCAGCAATGCGCGCGCCACGGGCTTTTGCAGCACATCGAGCGCGTCTTGTAGCCAGCCGGCGGTGTCCTTGACCTTGACCTCGCGTAGGCCCAGCAGCGCTCGGGTGGGATCCTTGTCCTTGAACGTGCGCACATAGGCCATCCAGGTTGCGTCTCGGGCCCGGTCGCGCTCGGCCAGCGCCTCGTCGCGGGCTCGGCGGAGCTCCATGATCTGCTGCTCTTTTTCGCTGGCCTGCCGGCGCTCTTCGGCCTCACACGCCTCGAAGTACGCGCGGATCCGCGGCCCCAGGCGCAGGGCCCCGCTGCGCAGGAAGCTGCGGACCAGCTCTCCGCGCTCGTGCACGTGCTCGAGGTAGCTTCGCGAGTCGGGGTTCCAGTGCCAGGCGTTGGCCGACAGCTCCAGCTCTTGACGCAGCCGAAGGGCGTCACGGGAGTCTCGCAGCCACACCTGCATGCGCTTCCAGCCGCGCAGCAGCGCCTCGTGGGCCACCTCCACCACGTCGTTCGTCGACTTGTCGCGGCTCTTGACCAGCAGTCGCTCGTTGGCCAGCCGATCGACGAGCCTTCGGACCGATGCTTTTTCGTGGGGCTCGCCGAAGTAGAGATCGACCAGGGCCACGCGGCGCCGCACGTAGCGTATGGCTCCGTCGGCCTGCTCGCCGCGGATCTCCGCGAGCTCGAGCATCACCGAGCGTAGTCGCTGGCGGTCGTCGAATTCGAGCGACTCCCACACGCCCTCGGCGGTCTGGGTGATCGCCATCTGAACGCGGCCCAGCTCCTCGTATGCCTGCACGCGGAGCCAGCGGCCATGACGCCGCGCGTAGAGCTCGAGCAGTGCGTGCTGGAGCAGCGGCATCGCCCCCGGTTCCTTCGCGATGTCTTCGAGGATCAGCTCGCACAAGCCGGTTTCGTAGCGGAGCCCCGCGGCCTTGCCCTGCTCCTCGATCGCGTTGCGCAGCTCGTCGGGCGACATGGGCGGGATTAGCTTGAGGCCCTCGACCTGCTCGCGGAGCCGCTCGTGCTTGGCGCAATCTCCGATGAAGTCAGCCCGCATCGACATGATGACCCGGAAGGTGGGGGTCGCCATGCGGAGCAGGCGATCGAAGAACGCCATGCGCTCCTCTTCGTCTTCGCACAGGGTGAAGACCTCCTCGAACTGATCGACGTAGAGGGCCACCTGGCTGGCTTCGCCCACCTCGGGGAGCACGCGGTCGAGCTCGGCGAGCGGGTTGTAGCCCGGTCGCATCTGGACCACTTGCAGGGAGGGGAGCACGTCTTGTAGCCGCGGCAGGACTCCGGCCATGATGAGCGACGACTTGCCGGAGCCCGAGTTGCCCAGCACGGCCAAGAAGGGCTGCAGCGCCAGCTTGCCCAGCAGCGCTTCGACCAGCGGCGCTCGCCCGCAGAAGAACTCGCGTTCGTCGGCCGTGAACGCCTGCAGGCCGGGAAAGGGGCAGCGCACGCCGTAGTGCGGTGGCTCGGTGCCGCGGGCCAGGGTCGAGAACGACAGCTCGAGGGCGCTGTCGCAGAGCTGCTCGAGCTCGGTGAGCTGGTGTTCGTGTTGCTTCTTTGCATCGCCGGTCAGCATGGTGAAATCCACGGCCACCGCTTCGGCGAGTGTCTTGGCCTGCTCGCGCAGGGTGGGGGCCCGTTGTTCGAATATCGTGTCGAGCCGCTCGGCCGCTGCACACAGCTGGGCCGGGGTCAGCGGGCGCTCGAGTACATCGCTGAACAGCGGCCGCCCCACGAGTCGGCTGAACAGCGCGGGCACCACCATGTCGCAGTTCTCGCGGACGGCGACACAGGCCTCGACGAGGGCGCGGTCGACCTCGCCGTGCTCGGCGAGCCGGGAGTAGAGCTCCGTGCCCAGCGTCAGGGCTGTCTCCTGGCTGACCCGCTCGGTCATGGCGACCACGGTGGGCATCCCCAGCTCGCGCACCAGTCGCTGTCCGAGGCCACCGAGGACTCCCTCGGCCTCGGGCTTGGCGCTGTCGCAGACCGCCAGGAAGGTCAGGTGTGGCAAGCCGTGGTGAGACCCCAGATCTCGGAGTCGCTCGATCATGGGGGAGGCTTTGACCAACCTCGGTTGGCCGTCCTTGCCGTCGAGGAACACGGCCGTCTCGCCGGTGGCCGCTGAGAACGCCCCGTGGCCCACCATGTGCAGCAGGGTGTAGCGCTCGGCGGTGAGCTGGCGGAGGAGCTCGGTCACCGTGGGGGGCCCTACGGCCCGAGGATCCTTGCCGAGGATCTGCGAGGGGATCTCGCCGAGGCCGGTGAGCACCGTGTCGATCGCGTGGGCCTCGTCGAAGGGACTGAGCTCGAAGCGATTGTCCTTCGTGGGGTTGGCCACCACCACCAGCGCCTTGAGCTCGGCGCGGCCGAAGGGAGGGAATCGCCGGTCGCTGGCGCTGGGCAGATAAAGCGAGAAAGGGGTCCGCTGGCTCTGCCCCAGCAGCTGCCAGCGGTCGCCGTCGAAGGGGGCCGCGAGCCGTTCCCAGCGCAGCGTTTGTAGCGCGCGGGCCTCGACTGCCAGCAGCACCTGCAGCACGTCGGCGGTGCGCGCCTGGGCGAACAGCTCGCGTACCCCATCGCTGAACACCAGCTTGCCCAGCACCTTGCCGTAGCGCGCTGGATCGATCTGTGCGGGCAATTGCTCGATGTTGAGGTCGAACTGGCATTCCCGTCGGATGGGCAGCTCCCCCGGTCGTATGAACTCGGCGACGAGCCGGTACGAGTCTACGTTCGTGGTCGATTGAATCGTGAGCTCAAAGATCGAAGAAGCCGACATGGACAGCAGCTCTGCTCGGGTTCGCGGGTCGTGGCGGGTGGGCTCGGCCGGTGTGGCCCGAAGCCGCAGTGGTGGCGAGGTCGGAGTCGTACCGGCCGTTCATAGGCCCGGAGTGCGTGAACGAGAGACCGCCGCGTGGCCCGCGTGCGAGACAGAGGTGGAGGTACAGAGGGCGGTGGCGGTGGCGGTGGCGGTGGCGGTGGTGTGTGGCTCAGCGCGTGGGACGGTGACGAGGGAGAAGCGGCGGGTGGATCCGTGCGTGGGATATAGAGAATAAGAGCGGCGGGAAAGATGATTCGTGTACCGGAGGGCGCGAGGAGGAGCGGGAGAGGATCCGTGTGCGGGATACCGCAAAGGAGAAGCGGCGGGTGGATCCTTGTCCCACGGAAAGGTGAACGAGAAGCGGGCCGGGCGGGCCGTCGATACCCGACCCGCCTCTCGTTCGGGCTCCCCGAAGTAAATGAAGTTAGCCGACCAGGCTGAAGACGAGGTTCGTGTTGCCTACGGGCTCAAACCAGTCGAACGCGACCTCTCGCTTACAGACCTGGTACGTTGGGGACTTGATGCGGGCGAATCGGTTCTCGAAGCTGACCGTCAGCCCCTTCCAGTCGGTCGTGCGGTACCGGAAGACCAGGGTGCCGTCTGGCCCGTCCTGACGTCGACACTTGAAGGTCACGGTAGTCCCGTCGGTCAGCGTGTAGACACAACCATCGATGAAGTTCTCTCGGTACTGAATCGAGACACCCTCGATGGAGTCGACGGTGAGCAGGACGTTTATCAACTGGACGAGGTTGAACGTCTGCTTGTTGACCTGGACCGTGAAGTTGTTGATGATCTGCTGCGCGTAGTTCTTCTGAGCCAGGATGTTGTTGATGATCTCGATGACCTGATCTCGCTCGTTGCCGTCGAGTTCGCCGGCGAGGACCTTGACCTCCTGGATCCTGGTGCGTAGCTTGTCGATGTCTTGCTGGATGACCGTGAGATTGCTGATGTCCCCGAGAGAGGCGTTGATCTTCTTGATATCGGTCGTGTTCTTGTCGACGTCGTTGTCGAGCTTGCGGATGCGATTACGCAGCTTGGTGACGTCACTCTTGAACTCGGCGATATCGGTCGAGTGGGCCTCGAGCGTGCTGGTGAGGTTGCTGATGTCGAGCCTCAGCCCCTCAACCGCGCTGTTGACGAGGTTCGTGATCGACGTGTTACTGGTGAAGTCGAAGCTGCTCAGCCGTGCGTCGACGAGCGTGTTGAACGTGGAGTTCGTGCTCAGATCGTAGTTGGCCAGCTGCGCGTCGATGTAGTTCTTGAAGGTGGTGCTGCGGCTGAAGTCGTAGCTGTCGACCAGGCTCGTGAAGACCGTGGTGTAGTCGTAGTCCGCGATCCGCGTGTCGACGGAGGTGTTGAAGGTGGTGTTGTTTGTGAGGTTGAAGTTCTTGAGCCGCTGGTTGACGGTCTGCTTGAGCGTGGTGTTGTTGGCGAGGTTATAATTCTTGATCCTCGTGTCAACAGAGGTGTTGAACGTGGTGTTGCTAGAGAGGTTGTAGTTCTTAACAGTAGTGTCGACAATGTCGGTGACGCTGTTGACGAACGACGTGCTGCTGGAGAAGTCGTAATTGGAGACCCGGTTGTCGATTACGCTGTTGAAGTTGTAGCTGGCGATCCGGGCGTCGACGGAGGTGTTGAAGCTGGTGTTCTGGGAGAGATTATAGTTGGTCAGGCTGACATCGACGATGCCGGTGACCGCGGAGTTGAAGGTGCTGCTGTTGGAGAAGTCGTAGTTGGAGACCCGGTTGTCGACGATGGCGTTGAAATTGTAGTTTGCGATCCGGGCGTCGACGGAGGTGTTGAAGGCGGTGTTGTTGGCGAAGTTGTAGTTGGCCAACAACGTCGCAACAGATGAGTTGAAGGTGGTGCTGCTGGAGAAGTCGAAGCTGGTGACCCTGGCGTCGACGGAGGTGTTAAAGGTGGCGTTGTTGGAGAGGTTATAGTTCTTGACTCGGGCGTCGATGGCCGCGTGGAGCGTGCTGTTCTTGACCAGATCGTAATTGGCGATGCTGGTTTCGAAGATGTTGGTGACGGCGGATTCGAATGAATTGTTGGTGCTGAGATCGAGGTTGGTGATCCGGCTGTCGATCGCGATGTTGATCGACTCGTGGTTGGAGAAATCGAAGTTGCGGATCCGCTTATTGACGAACTTGACGAAGGTCTGATTGTTGGAAACGTCGAAATCGTACTTCGAGATCTCGTTGTTGATGAGGGTAACCAGCGAGGTGATCGCGTTCGTGTAGTTAAAGTTCTTGATGCGGTTGTTGACGATCTGCTGGACGCGGGTTTCGTCGGCCGCCTCTTCGGCGCAGGTGTTGACGGCCTTGGTCAGCTGTTTGAGCAACTGGTCAATCGAGCGACGGTTGAGGCGCTGGACCGCGGCGGCGAAGACGTCGGCGGTTGGAAGCGATTGTTTGGGGTTGCCGGGAAAGACCGGCATGATGCCCGGGTTGCCGCCAGCGTTGTTGTTCGAGTTGTCGTTGGACTCTGCCATGATCGGTTGCTGCCTTGCGCGTGAGTTCTCGAGGATCGCGAGGGCAGGTGCAGGCAAGAACGTCTACGATCGACCGACGCACAAGCGGCGCCTTTAGCGCAACCGTATGAGACGGAGGAACGACCCTTTTGGGCCAGTTTTCGTTCAGGCTGATGCGGCAACGCAAAAACAGGGCATGAGGCTTAACGGGAAAAAGGCCCAAAAGGGTCGTTCCTTCGTCTCATACGGTTAACCGTATGAGACGGAGGAACGACCCTTTTGGGCCAGT
>JBCCWC010000300.1:0-12693 GCA_039194325.1 Myxococcota bacterium | reverse complement strand
GCGAATCGGCCGGCGCCGTTCGCCCTCGGGACGGGAGGGACGGCGGCGTCGGCTCACTACGACGACGACGACTACGAGGATGCGACGGAAGGACGGATGACCAATGGGATCACGGATGAAGACGGCTAGCCTGGCAGTCGAACCGGGCGGGGCGGGCAAGAGTGAGCAGCGGGATGGACGGCGCCGGGTACAGATCGACTTTTCTCGCACTGCGTACGCCCGACTGGATGCAATCCGTGAACGAAGCGAGGCGCAGTCGAATGCGGAAACGGTTCGCAACGCGCTGCGTCTTTACGATTGGTTTCTTCGTCAGCGCGACGAGGGATATGAGGTACGACTAGTGAAAGGAGACGAGGAACGCGCGGTCGAACTGTTGTGGTGAATGGTCGGTGGGCTGCGGAAGTGGCGCCCGGCTCAGGTCCCGAGCAGACTCGACCTCCTCGTCAGGAGACGAGCATGCCCTGGCCCGACGCACTAGACCGGACGCTCGAGCTGCCCGCCGAGCCCGTCGATGATCTCGACCCGCTCGAGAGCACGACCGCGGGGTTCGTGGAGCGCCGACCCAAGCGCATCCAAACGATCTCCCGGCCGGCTCCGATGGACGAGGCCAGCATCAGCGAGCCGACCGATCCACGGGCGGCTCAGGTGATTGCTGCGCGCCGTCTGGCGATCGAGCGGCGCGAGCAAGAACATCGCCATGCCCTCCAGATGGAGGATATGCGGCAGCGTCACGAGCTGCGGCACCATCGACGGCGCCAAGAGAGCCGGATCCTCGCGGCCGCTCTCGTGATGGTAGTCGCCTCGGGGGTGGGGTGGATCTTCGGGCCCGACAGCGAGGCGGCGAAGATCGTGTTCACCACCAGCTTCGGCGCGTTGATCGGGTACCTGGGTGGTCGCAGCCGCCGCAGCGGCGACATGCGCTGACGAACGTTCGCGAGGGTCGCCGTAGGGACGACGCGTAGGAGCTCGACGCCGCCGGTCCAAGCTCGTCGGGTCACGGTGTGACGCGACGCCGATGGAGCACCAAGTCGCCGAACTGTGCCTCAGGCCAATAGTCCCGCTCGATGCGCCGGGCGAGCTCGCCGAATTCGTAGAGAGGATCGGGCTGGGCCCCAAAGGTCTGGACCATCGACGGGCTATAGACGAAGTAGGCCGGCGGGTCGCGGTCGAAGGCCTCGATGAGCTCCGCGGCGTAGGGCCCATCGCGGAAGCGGAGCCCCGTGCCGCTGTCGAAGGCGGTGTTGGTGTTGAAGGTGGTGATGCTCCCCAACGGCTTGTAGATCCGGCTCGGCGAGCGTCGTCGTGACCAGTAGTAGACCCGCCATGCGGTCCAGCCCCAGGCGAGGACCGGCGCATCCGCGGCGCTGTGTCGACGAATGTGGGCGCCCGCGGCCTGAGCGGCGGTCTGCCCTCCTTCAAGGCGTCGGGCCATGGCCTCGTAGCGGTGGCCCTGACCCAGCCCGATCTCGACCAGCTGGCCCAGCCCCAGCAGCACCGCGAGCGTCAGCACTACGCGCGAAAACCTCGGCGCCGAGGCACCCATCGCTCGCGTGCCTGCACGTACGAGCGCTGGGTGCCCAGCAAGCAGCGCCAGCGCGGGGGCATACTGCACCAGGTAGTGCACATAGAAACGTAGACCCCCCAAGCCCGCGCCGATCATCGAGGCGATGAGCCACAAGAGGCCCGGTATCCATCGACCCAGATCACGCGATGGCCCGCGCGATGGCTCGCGCCATGCAGCCAATCCCGCCAGCGTCACCAGGCCTACCGGAAACCAGAACACGGTGACGAGCTGGACACACGCCAGGGCGACAGTGGAGAGCACCGAGCCCTCGGCCGCGGCGGCGTAGTCCAGGCCGGTCGCGACCGGGAACAACGCCCGGCCCAGCTCACCGCGGGCATCGGCGTACCACAGGCCCAGCGGGAGCAGGGCCAGGCCCGCCCCGAGTAGCCATCCCGCCGGCGCTCGGAGCCTCGCGCCCGACCATCCGCGACGCCGTGCCCACCACCATAGCCCCGGCAGCACCACGCCCAGCGTTGCCGCGCGCTGGATCGTCACGAAGGCCAGCATGGCCATCGCTCCCGCACCCACCGACCAAGCGCCCGTGCCCCGTCGCAGGCCTCGCAGCGCCATGCCCACCGCCAGGGCCGAGGCGGGGGTCATCCACGACGAGTAGTTGTAGGTGAACATGGCCGCGCTCACGAGGTAAGTCGCCGTGGCCACCGCGGCGCAGCGAGGGCCGATCCGCTCGTCGTCATCGTTGCGGTCGCGGTCGTATAGCGCCCGGGCGGCCCACCACACGCCCAGGCCCCCTAGTGCGAGCCATAGCAGGTGAGCCAGCTGCAGCGCCTCCAGCGAGCGACCGAGCAGGCCGGTCGAGATCGCGGCCCACAAGAACGCGCCAGGGGGCTTGATCTCCACCGTGTCTACATAAGGGCGCCCGCCGTCGAGGATGAGCTCCGCGTTGTAGACGATCCCCGCGATGTCAGGGTTGGGGAAGTCGTCGTCGAGCACGTGCAGGCGCACGCCGAGCATGGCGATCGCGCCCAGCACGAGGACGAGCACCACCACGCGGTCGAGCTTGGCGGGCTGGCCCATCCATGCTCACCATACCGCGGAAGCAGCGGTCATGGGTGCCTCGAGGCGGGGCTCGTAGGGCCCTTCATATCAGGCCGGCGTGGACGAGCAGATTGCGGGATGTCGCGCGGGTCTCCTTGCTCTCGTCGCCGAGCGCCTCTTGGGTCAGCAGCACATGCATCAGGTACTCGGGCCTCCCGGTGATCACATAACCCTCTTCGCCACTGATGAACTGATCCCAGCCGGGGTGGATGTGCTTTTGCATCCCGGTGCGGTCGTGATAATCGGTCAATTCCCCGCCGTGGTGTCCGGTCTTGAACTCCTCGAGCCGGATCGGGATCGGCGCGGGCTGCAATAGCACCGCGTTCTTGGGCCATCTCTCCTCGTGCACCTTGGCGAAGGCATTGCGAAGCTCGCGGAAGATCTGAAACAGGGTCTTTCCTGCCAGCCTCATCTGTCGAAACTGAGCCACCTCTACCCGCAGGACGTGCTTGAGCAGCAGCAACGCCTTGCCCAGCCGGTTGAGCAGGTTCGAGTCCAGCACCACCCGCGTCGGCTCGCCGTAGTGGTTCTTCTGCGTAGGGTTGAAGATCGTGTACAGCGCCTCCACATAGGACACGCGGTAGCTGTCCAGCGGGAACTCCCGCCAGCCGTCATACTCCGGGCCGAGCCACCTCACGCGATCCCCGAGCCTGTGCACCACCTCGCCGAACTTCTCGATGATCTCCTGCGCCAGGGGATCGTCCTGGTGCAGCTCAGACAGCTTCATGTCGCTCTCGAATACGTAGTAGACGGGTGGATCCTTCGATGGGGTGAAGTGGAGATCGATGTGCTCGGTGCTGACCAGCGAGAGCATGGTCTGCAGCACCTCCGAGCGTTTCTTGCCCATGACACCGATCGTATCCAGCGTGGTCGAGTAGGGCAGCATGCCGGCGCGGGGGATCCACTTGGTGATGTAGGCCGAGCCCATCTGCAGCGCCCCGATCGGCGCCGATACCGAGCCCCCGGTATCGGTGCCGATATACAAATGGACCGGGAAGTCCTCCATGCCCAGCAGATAGGCCACCGAGGACGAAGAGCCCCCCGTGTCATAGCCGAGGTGCTGCGGGTTGCCCACGGCCGAGTGGCCATTCTCGAGGCCGGTCCCCGCGTTGGCGCCCGCGGACATCGCCACCGGGATCGGCAAGAACCCCAGCTTGAGCAGGTTCTTGACCAGGGCAGAGTGCGGCACGTCAGCGATGTGGGTGAACTTCGAGCCGGCGTTGGCGGCACCGTCGAGTCCGGCGAACAGGTCCTTGACCCCGATGAAGGGCCGGAGGATCCCCTGCGCGTCCGCCTCGTCGACCATGCCAGAGATCATCGCGAACAGCTTCCCCTGGAGGATGTCGCGCGGGAACACGCTGCTCTGGTTGGCGCTCGGGTGATCCCGGATCATGTTCCAGATGTCGCGGTTGGTGATCCGTCCGTCTTCGAAGGCTTCGCGCAGCCGCTTGAACGGCAGCTGCTTGACCTTCATGCGTAGCTCACGTCGCTGCTCGGGGTCGCTCGGCACGGTCGCGTCGTAGCGGTATCGTCGATCTGTCGGCTGCTCGCGCAGCCGGCGGATCGATGACTCGGGCGAGGTCCGCAGGTCGCGAAACGTCCCCTTGAGCCGCTTGGACTCCCGGCGGAGCTCTTCCCAGGTCTGGGGCTCCACGTCCTCGAGCCTCTCGGTGCGGATCTCCCGGTGCTCGATCTGCGACAGCGTCTGTGCCATGCGCTTGATGGCCTCCACGCTTTGGACGACGTAGTCTCGGGCTTCCTGGGGGGGAAGGGGCCGAACGACCTTCTCGGCGCGCTCGATGCTCAACGCCGCATTCTTGGGGTCGGTGTAGAACAGCGCCTCGCTCTTGGTCGAGATCTGCTCGTGCAGCAGCGGGGCCACGTTGAACGCGTAGCTGCCCAGCCGGACGTTCGACAGATAGATCGTGATGTACGGGGCGACGGCCGTCAGGAGTCCGGCGAGCAATCGCAGCAGGTCCGGACTCGACGAGCCCGACAGCAGCGGAACGAGCCCCAGCACGACGAGCACCGCCGCGGCCGCCACCACGAACGCCCATCGCAGCACGGGGGGCACGAGCATCCCGGCGGCCTTCTCGAGCTTCTGCCGCCGCGGCAGCAGAGTGGGCCGGCCGCGCGCCTCGTTCATCCAGTAAAGGGGGCTTGCTTGCGCGATCCGGATCGCGTCGAAGGTCTGGGCCTCGATACGGTCGACGAACTCGCCATAGTCATCGTGCTCGCCCAAGAAGCGCTCGAGCCGTAGGCGATGCAGCCAGCGCCTGGGCAGGGAGCCGTGGGGCTCGATCGCGAGCCCGATCATGGCCCGCAGCTCCTTGGCCTCGTGTTCGAGCTCGTGCAGCAGGACCCGCAGGCGGGCCGCCTCTGACCGTGAAGTCAGCTCCTTGGCCTCGAGCTCGTGGGTGATGGTCTTGAGCGTTTGGGTCAGCGCCGCGGTCTGGTGCTCGAGCTCTTCGGTGCGCTTGGCCGCGGTCTTCAGCGAGCGAGACGCTCGCGCTTGCTCGCGCCGGATCTCCTGCCGAATGCTCGTGGCTCGGTTCGGATCGAAGTCGTTGTTCGCCTCCTGGCTACTGTGCAGGGCGGCCGCGATCCGCATCGGGCGCCCATCGCGTTGATCCCCGAGGAACGCAGCGGCGAGCGTCAACGCCTCGGAGGTCTGGTCCACGATGCCCCCGGCTCGAGTGATCTCGAAGGCTTGCCGGCCCAGGCCCATGAGCGTGCGGTGAGTAGACGGCGTGTCCTCGGGCTTTGATGGGGTGCTCGTGGCCACGCTACGTAGCAGCTGCGGGATCGCGACGCGAAGCTTGTCGAGCCCCTTGCCGAGCTCGATCCGGCGAGCGATCGCCGCGTCGAGCACGGCGATCTTGCCCGCCAGTACGCGGGCCTCCTCGGCGACCCGGCACCCCTCGGACAGCGACCAGGCGGCGATCATGATGCCCACGGCCGAGACGACGGGAACCAGCACCAGCTCGACGAGGGCTTGCGCCGTCCCGAGCGCCTGGTCCGGGGCGGGGCCCGCGGCGAGGCCCCAGGGCACGAGGTTCACCCCGCCGACCAGGAAGCAGATCCAAGCGAACACCGGATGGGCGACGACTCGTGCCAGCGCCGCGGACTTCGACCATGCCGTCACGACCGCGTAGCCCACCAGCGCGACGCCGGTGAGCTGAAACACCGGAATCGAGGTCGACCACGCCAGCAGCAGCAGCAGCGTGACCGTGGCCGCCGAGATCCAGGCGATCGTCATGGGGCGAAGCACGATCGGGGCCGGGGTCGGGATCGCCTCGACCTGAGTCTTCATCAGCCTCGCCTGAGCCGACGACAGGCCCTCGATGGAGAACTCGACGTGACGTCGAGCGCTGTCTTCGCCGTTGGTCTCGCTCGGATCGGAGCTGTGCAGCGAGGCGCCCCCTTGCTTGATGATCTCCTGGATCTTGGCGTGGAGCTTGGCGTTCCTCTCGTCGAAGCTCATTCGCCGGCCGTTCACCTCGGGGGTGTCCAGCCGCTCCTGGCGCACGTCGCACGCGAGCACGACCGTGACCTTGTCTCCGAGCCCTTCGCCCGCTTCGTCGACCTCGAGGTGGACCTCATCGTAGAGCGCCGAGGCTTCCTGAGCGGCTCGGCTGACTTGCTCGATGATCGGGTCCGACCACTTCGCTGGCCCCTCGCCCCGAACACCCGCTCGATCCTTGTTGCGCTTGCGAAGGCCCCTCCGCCAAGGGATCGATGCGATGCGCATGGATGCTCGATGCTAAACGACCTTTGGAACTCACGGCTAAATTTCCCGCCGTCACTGGTCGAGACCGCGTGGTGGATCGCGGAACCGAAGTTCAGGTGCGTAATTGGCGCGATGTTCGCGGGGGCCAGATCCGTCATCTGACGGCCTATGGATGGTCTTGGGGTATGGTTGATGGCCTGGGAGTCCGAGCGTGTGCTCGGAGCGAAGGCGCAGCTGTCGCGCGGTTGGTGAGCGAATGCGGAACGACCATGAAACGCAACACACCTCTGCTCATGTTGTTCGCGTTCATCGTGATCAGTGGATGGGTGGTCTTCACCAAAGCCCGGTCGAACACCGCTGTCTCTGCCGACCCCGCCGTTCCTGCCGACCCCACCGTCCCGAGCGACGCCGACGAGCGCATCGTTGCGGATCTGCCGGTCTCGCGCCCGGAGCCGTCGGTCGTGCTGCCCCTTTTGCACAGTAGCGAAAAGGAGGCGTGGTTGCGGCAAGCGGTCGATGCCTTCGAGGCCGAGCACCCCGAGATCGACGTCGAGCTCGAGAGCGAGGGGAGCCTCGATGCCGTGTATGGGCTGCTGGCCGGCGAGGTCAAGCCCGTGCTGTGGAGTCCGGCCGATCGCCTCGCGGTCAACCTCTTCACGTTGGAGTGGAAGGCCGACGACCGCCGCGACCCGTTCGTGCGTGGTGCCAGGTGGCCGCGCTCGCTGGTCATGACGCCGATGGTGTTCGTCGCGTGGGAATCCCGCGCCGCGCTGCTGGCCGACCAAGATCGCAACGAGCTCACGTGGAAGCGGCTCGCGCAGGCGGTCTCCGCCAAGAAGGGCTGGGCCGGGCTGGGCGGCGAGGCGCACTGGGGAGCCGTGAAGTTCGGGCACACCGATCCCATGCGCAGCAACAGCGGCCTGCAGACGCTCGTGCTCATGGCCTACAGCTATCACCAACGCAAGACCAAGCTGTCGCCCGCCGACGTCACCGCACCACGGTTCGAGGCGTTCATGCGCAAGCTCGAGCGCAACCGACAGGCCAGCGAACAAAGCCTCGCGAGCACCGCCCCGTTCATGAAGAAGTTCGTCCGCGATGGCACGGGGTTTTACGACTTGGTGATGGTCTACGAGTCGGTGGCGATCTCCGAGCTGTCGCGCGCCACCGGTCGCTGGGGCGGGTGGCGGGTGCTGTATCCGCCGATCAACCTGTGGAGCGACAATCCGATCTATCTGCTCGATACCGAGTGGGTCACGCCCGAGCAAAAACACGCGGCTCAGCAGCTCGTCGACTACCTGATGTCCGAGCCCGTGCAGCGCATGGCGCTCGAGTATGGCTATCGGCCGGGCAACCTCGACGTGCCCGTGCTGACCGACGATCCCGACAATCCCTTCAAGAAGTACGCGAGCGTAGGCGTGCGCGTGGATGTCCCGCGTGTCGTCAATGCGCCCTCTAGCGACGTCTTGCTGGCGATCACTCGGACCTACGCGCGCAGCATCGGGGTCCAGTAGCGCCCGGGCCAGTAGCGCCAGCTGTCGGTTCTCGTTGGGCTGGATCGCGTACCTTTTTCGATCATCTGAAAGGGCGATTGCGCAATACGCGATGTTCCAAGGAGGTGCGGGTCGAAAACCCGAATTTGTTTGCGTCGCGCTGAATAAATGGGCGCTACGTCGTCACTCCTCGCCCCCACAAGACGCACTCCTCCACGGGCACCTCTCAAGTGGGGGTGCTTGGGTCTCGCGCGTGGTCGTCCTCAGTGTCGTTCTCGCGGACCCATCAGGCTCGATGATGACGCACGAAACCGCCCCGATTTCTCACATCTCTACGCTGCCTCTGACGACCCTCCGGGTGCCTGCGTGCCTTGCGCTCCTCGCCCTCTCGCTCGGCTGCTACGCCGGGGGTCGCGAGATGGACTCGGGAATCGCCACCCTCGGTACGGGAGGCGAGGACAAAGAGGATACGGAGGACGACAGCAACAACGACGGCGAGATCCCGGTCGATCCCGAGGCAGAAGAGGCAGAGGAGGAGCAAGAAGACGTGATCTGCACGTCTTCGGCCGACTGCTTGGACGGCGAGGCCTGCGAGGACGGCGTGTGCCAGGTTGCTCGCTGCGGTGACGACCCCAGCACGTCCCCGCCGCTGGGTCAGCGGGTCCCCCTGCTGCGCGATTTCGAGGTGGTGATCGCCGACTCGTACCCCAGCGGGGCGGAGTACCAGCTGTGGTACTACGACGTCGACGACGACACGTTGAGCCTCGATGGGCAGCTCGAGGCAGGGACCCAGGCGCCGGTCGACGTGGCGGGAGGCAACCTGCTGGGTACCCGACCCGATGCCATCGCGGTGGCCACCGCCGGCAGCACCGTCGTCCAGGTCGTCCATCCTACTGGGGCGACGTCGGTCGCCGCGGGCTTGGTCCCCATCGCGCTGGCCACCGGTGATGTCGACGGCAACGGACGAGACGATGTGATCATGGTCGACCAAGACGGTCACTGGGCCGCGTGCGACGTGCAGGGGGATTGCATCGAAGGAACCTCCGGCGTCGCTCCCATGGACGCGGCCGCGGGCGACGTCGACGGCGACGGTCAGGCCGAGCTGGTGCTCACCGGGACCAACGCCCAGGGCTACGGGACCCTCGTCGTGATCAACCCGGTGAGCCTCGGCGTGGCGGAGCCTGCTCAGATCCAGCTGGACACCGCGACCGAGGCCTGGCGCGTCGCGGTCGGCGATCTCGACGGCGACGATCATGCCGAGATCGTCACCCTCTACGACTCGGGGATCTTCGATTCCCTGGACGACGAGCTCACCGCGTACGCGCTCGATGGCGAGGAACTGGTGGAGCTGGGCGTGGGCTGGACCGGAGATCACGAGCTCATCGACATCGAGGCGGGCACGCTGGAGGACGGCGGTCCGGCAAAGCTAGTCGCGCTGACCGACGACGCCGAGCTCGAGCTGGTGGGCTGGAACGGCGGCGGGGAGTTCTTCGGCAACCCCTGGCAGCCGTCGGGCAACGACAATGTCCCGCTGCGCCTGGCGCTGGCCGACACCGACGGCGACGGGGCGATGGCCGAGCTGGTCGACGGCCCGGCTCCGCTCACCGGCCGCGTCGCCCCCATCGCGATCCTCCACTATCCGCCCTACGACCGGCGGCATGCACCCGATGGCTCGAGCGTCGGGTTCGGGACCTCGGTGTCGGGGGAGAATACCCAGTCGTCGGGCCTGTCGTTCGGCGTGAGCGGAGCGGTCGGCTATAGCGGTGGTTTGTTCGGCTCGGGAGGCAGCATCAAGACCAAGATCGCCGCCACCACGAGCACCACCTTCTCGACCTCCGAGTCGACCACCGTAGAGTCGGGCTTCGTGGCCTGGGCCGATCCCAACCGCCAAGGGCCGCACGCCAGCGCGGTCGTGCTGGCGTGGGGGTGCTACGAGGGCTTTACGTATGCGATCGATGATCCGGCCGGCTTGGTAGATCCTGGCGAGCGCGACGAGCAATTCATGATGGCCATGCCCGTCGGCGGGGGCACTACCGTGTGGTCCTCGCACCGCTACAACGCGGTGGTCGACGCGCTCGGCCACGGGCCCCAGGTCGGCAGCCACCACAACGTGGGCGATCCCAGCACCTATTCCGCCGAGGCCGAGCTCCCCGACGGCAGCCCCGTTGCTCCCGTCGACTTGTTGTTCGCTCCCCAGCTCGACCTGTGGGTCTCGGACATCGCGCGCACGACCTGGGCGCTGACGATGGCCGAGTCGGAGCAGATCGCCTCGACGCAAGGGATCTCGCTCGAGATCTCGGCCGGCCTGAGTGCTGCGGGCTTCGAGTTCGAGGGGGGCGCGAGCGTCGGAGCGACCCAGGGCTACGCGACCACGCTCTCGACCAGCACCACCGTGGGGGGGGACGCGCCTCCGCTGCTCGACGATCCGCAGACGACCGCCGACGAGTATACCGAGCATCGCTACTCGTTCTCGCCCTATGTCTACCTACGGCACCACCAGGACGAGGCCACGGGTGACGAGACCACGCTGATGGTGGTGGACTATACCGTCGTGCGGTGAGCGAGCCGGCGAGCCGCTCGTCGCACTCGGGCGACGGCGGCTTGATCGCATGGTTGGTGACTTAATCTGGAATGTAGCAATGATCTGTGAAGATTCCGATGATGATGTCCTTGTCTTGGGCACGCCATAGGAAGTGAATTCGATCTACATGTCGAAGTAACTTCGTATGCCACCAGAATACGAAGTCTCGCCCTTGGAACGCCCGAGTGCGAGCTTTCTTGGCGTCTTTGTTGCGTTTTGTTCGTCCGTTTTCGTCGGACGCTTCGACGCCGAGGGCATCCAGTCGGGCGCCGATCTCCTCGGGGTGCGTCGAGGCCAGCTCCTCGAAGATCTCAACACAATAGTCGTTCAAGACACCGAGGTGCTTGACGAGCATATGGCGATGCTCGCGGTATGGGCGCCGAAAGCTGTCGAGGCCCGCCCAGACACCATCTGCCCATAGTAGTCGGGGAAAGGCCGAGCCGGCGTTCATTCTGAACGATGACTCATCCATATTCTCAATCTCGACTGCATCGCGAAATAATTGAGTGTGTGTGCTTTCATCTATAATGAAGTGAAGTTCATGTTCATATTCTCCAACTTGAACACGTTCTGTGCCACAGCGCCCGCTGGAGCGGAAGTTCATGCATCCTACGGCGTGTCGACGGCTTCGACACGCGTGCGCAAAGGCCACTGAAGGAGCGAATACTCGTTTATCGTTCACGATTACATCGAACTCTTGGACTCTCTCGATGAGATCTGCATGATCATCCCAGATATAGGCTCTGTCGATGGCGATCCGTAAGCGTTGACGTAGGTCGATGCCCAATCGGATAGGGCTCTCATCTTCGAACAATAGCTGAAAGAACTCAATCCCTTCCGCCACTGTAGCATTATAGAGGTCGCTGCGGGTGCGAGCGATTCGCTCGCCGCGGTCCCTTGCTGTGTCCAGCCGATCCAGGAAATCACGGATGACCTTCTCGGCGTCATCGCCGGAGAGGCCATCGAGCCAAACGCCACTTTCGTCGATGATGTGGCGATTCATGCTATCGACCCTGTCGACGCTGAAGATCAGCGAGCGCCCGCAGGTCCTGATCGATTTGATCGAAGAAACCTCTAGGCCAGCCGTCGAGCGAGCCAGATCGCGAGATCTTGAGATTGAGAAAGATCCCGCGGGAGTCACCTTCTGGGAGGAAGAAGATGATCTCGGTGTCTTCTGAGTCGAGGGGGTGCGCAAAATCCGCAGCGGCGTGCCGTATGCCGTTGAGCACGTGGTCGCTGTGAGTCTCGGCGATGACCTGGACGCCCGTTGCTGCGATCCTCCCCAAGAAGCGCCCGATCTCCGATTGACCCGCCGGGTGAAGGTGGGCTTCGGGGTTCTCGACGATGAGCAGGCCGTTGGGTGGAGCAACGAGGCCCGCGACGATCAGCGGCAGAGCGTATGAGACGCCGTAGCCCATGTTGGGGGGGCGAGTCCATTCACCTCGAATACCTGGCGTCTTGAATCGTAACCGCGTGATCATGGAATTGGGGAACCGCTCCGCCTGTATCTCGATGGGCCGAACGATTCGACGTGTCCACCACTCGGTTTGGTGGAGAAGATCGTGAAGTTGTATATCTCCATTGGGAGAGAGCGTTCGTCGACCTTCTGGGACCTCGTGCCTGCCTAGAACGGCAAGGACCTGTGCGACAAACTGACCATGGCAACCGACTCCCAGGTCTTCGGTAGAAACAGATGACGCTCCCAGTACGTCACGAGGGCCGAGGCGGTCTGCGCTGACATAAGTGAATCTTCGGTTCTTGTCGCTCAGGACTTCTGTGGCCTGGCCAGGTGCTTCCACGAGGGGGAGGTGGAGCGTTCGCTCGTCAGGGATGCCGAACTTCCAGCATGAGTGATCTCCAGAGCCTGTCTGGTATTCGAAGGTGATCTCGGAAGTATGGGCTTCCCAGTTGAGTACGTCAGCGCCCTCGCCGAGTTGGAGGCCGTCGTCGTCGTTGAGCGCGACCGTCGAAGGCCTTGGCTCATTGTCCGCGCGCTGGAGAAGTAGCAATGAGTGGATGAGGGATGTCTTGCCCGAGCCGTTGGCGCCGGTGAGGACGGTGAGGCGCCCAAGATCGAAATGCGTGTCTTGGAATCGCTTGAAGTTGGATATGTGGAGGTTGCGGATCATCCCAAGATCCTGCTGCAAACCTGCTCGACCGCGGCGAAGCGGCTGCGGACTTTGCTGTAATCACCGGTGCATTGACTGAACGCGTCGATGAAGTCATGGGCATCATTCATAAGCTGTCATGCGGATTGGGCTAGCTTTTTGGC
>JBCCWC010000299.1:0-12767 GCA_039194325.1 Myxococcota bacterium | reverse complement strand
GCTGCGCCCCCCCCTGCCGCCGGCACTCGCCCCCCCCCCCCCCCTCTTGGTTCTGGTGTCTCACTCCTGTTCTCTCCCCCCCCCGCGGCTGCAAGACCTGGGTGGCCAGGTCTTGGAGGGGATCGGGGTGCCCCGGATCGTGATGCCGCGCGAGGTTGGGCATCCACTCGACCACGTACACGCCATGGACCGCGTTGTGCTCGGACGTGGCGAGCCAGTGAGCCAGCACCCGCGCGCCCCGGCTCAGCTCCCGAGCGTCCACGCCGACCACCCAGCGGATCTTCAACGTGTCGCTCATCGTCCTCGCTCGAAACGCTAGCGTGACGGGCCACGTGGGGCCCAACCACCTCGCCACCGGCCCGAGCTCTCGCTCACGGGCCGTCCAGTCCCTCGAGCAATCCTACCAGGGCGGCGGGCGGATCGTCGGACTTCATCAGGTGGGTACCCACCAGCGCGGCATCGACCTGAGCCTCGCGCAAGCGGCGGAGATCCTCGATCGACCCCACCCCGCTCTCGGCCACGTAGGTAAAGCTTCGGGGCACCAGCTTTCGCAGGCGCACGTGAAGCTCGGGATCGACCTCGAACGTCCGCAGGTCGCGGGCATTGACGCCCACCACCGAAGCACCGGCCGCCATCGCGCGATCGAGCTCGTGCTCGTCGTGCGCCTCGCACAGCACCTGAAGCTCGGCGGCGTGGGCAAACTCGATCAGCTGCTTGAGAGCAGGCGCGGGCAAGGCCGCGACGATGAGCAACACCGCGTCGGCCCCAGCCCGCCGCGCGTCGAGGATCTGCGTGCGCTCGAGGATGAAGTCCTTGCACACGAGCGGCACCGGGCAGACCTCACGGGCTTGTCGCAGATCGTCGAGGCTGCCCTTGAAGTGGACGTCGGTCAGCACGCTCACCGCGGCCGCCCCAGCGCCTGCATAGCCGGACACGATGTCGCCCACCTCGGCGCCGGCCCGAATGTCCCCCGCCGAGGGCGAGGCTCGCTTGAACTCGGCGATGATGCGCGGCCCCAACCCCTGCCGCAGCGCGGCCCCGAAGTCGCGGGTCGGCGCCAAGCCGGCCAGCGCATCCTCGATGGTGCGATCGGTCAGGCGCTCGTGGCGACGCTGGGCCAACTGCGCCCGCTTGGCGGCCAGGATCCGATCGAGGTGGGTGGTGTCGGGCTCGCTCATCGACTGTCCCAACGACAAGCGTAGCCCAACTCCATGGGACCACGCCAAAGCGAACGTCCCGCGCAGGGCACTAGTCCCGCTCGCCGGCGAGGATCGCAAACAGGTGCGCGTCGTGGTGCACCCCGTGCAGCAAGAGCCGCCCCCGGAGCACACCCTCGTGATGGGCCCCGAGCCGCTCGGCCAGGCGACGACTGGCGGCGTTGCCGGTCGCCATCAGCAGCTCGACCCGATGTAGCCCCAGTTCCTCGAAGCCATAGCGCACGACCAGGCGGACGGCCGCGGTGGCCCAGCCACGCCGGGTACGGTCGCTGCGGAGCCACACGCCCAGATTGGCGAAGCGGTTGACCTCGTTGATGTGGCCCAGCCCGCAGACCCCGGCGATCTGCTCGTCGGGACCGAGGATCACGAACGCGTGCTCGGTGGGATCGAGATCGCCCCGGATCCAGCGGAGCGCATCGTTCTGATCGAAGGTCGGGATCGCCCAGGGCTGCCACTCGAACAGTTCGGGCCACGACGCCTGAACCGCTGCGGTCACCTCGGGCGCGTCTTCTTCGACCGCGGGCCTCAGCCGAATCGTTCCGTCCGTCAGCTGCATCGACCTCCGCCCCCCGCGCAGGGGATTGTCGATCGGATCGGGCCGTGGATCGACGATGATCGACCGGCCCTCATGAAAAATCAGAGCGTCGCGTGGCTCAGCCGCACCAGATCGTCGAGCACGCGCCGCACGGACCCGTCGTCCAACGCGCGCCCTATGGTCGCGGCGTGCTCGGGCAACGCCGAGAGCTCGAGATCCCCGGCGGCGACCATGGCCAGGGCCCCACTGTACTGCACGGCGTGGCGATACGCTCCCGACGCCCCATCGACCACCGCGGCCAGAGCCTGGGCGTTGTCCGCCGGCGATCCGCCCGCGATCTCCGACAGCGCGAAGCGAGGCAGGCCGGCGTCCTCGGGGGTGAGCACGTGGGTGGAGAGCCGCCCGTCGCGCCACTGCACCACGCGCGACTCGCCCTCGGGACTGAGATCGTCGATCCCCGGGGCCGCATCGGCAGCCGCGCGCACGCCCGCCAAGAAGCCGTGGACCACGAACACCCGCCGGCTCCCCAGCGCCCCCAAGGCCCGCGCGACGTCCTCACAGCGGGCGGGATCGAAGACGCCCAGCAGCTGCCGGGTCACGCCGGCGGGGTTGGTCAGCGGACCCAGCAGGTTGAACATCGTGCGGATCCCCAGCGCCCGGCGAGGCCCCATGGCGTGCTTCATGGCCGGGTGCAGACGGGGGGCATACAAAAAGCCGATCCCCAGCCGGTTCAGGCACGCGGTCACCTGCTCGGGCCCGGCGGCCACGTTGACGCCCAGCGCCTCCAGCACGTCGGCGCTGCCGCTGGGGCTGCTCGCCCCGCGGTTGCCGTGCTTGGCCACCGGCACCCCACAAGCGGCCACCGCCAGGGCGACGGCGGTGGAGACGTTGCGACGAGGGATCCCGCTGCCGCCCGTACCACAGGTGTCGAGCACCTCCGGGTGGTGGTGCTCGATGGGGATCACCGCGCGGCGCATGGCCGCGGCGGCACCGGCCAGCTGCTCGGGGGTCTCCCCGCGCAGGGCCAGCCCCATCAGCAAGGCGCCGATCTGGGCCGGCTCACATGCCCCGGCAATGAGCTCGTCGAAGATCGCCTCCATGGCGGATCGATCGAGGGGCCGATCGGCCGCGAGCGCGGCCAGACCGGCACGCATGGCCGAGGCCCCGACCGAAGCCGATGTCGGGGTAGAGGTCGGACCGGAGACAAGAGGAGAGGCAGGCATGATCGCGCGGGCCAATCATGATGCGGAAGAGCACGCGAGCCTGGCAAGGTCGTCCACGCCCCTCGCGACGAGCTCACTCGAATTTCAGGGTGCCGCGGCCACCGGCCGTCAGGTTCACGGCCCTGCGCTCCTGGGTGCCGTCGGGCCAGCTCGCGGTCACCTCGTGCCGCCCCGCCGGCAGCTCGACGCTCAACAGCGGTGTGATACCGACGTACTTGCCGTCGACATGGATCCGGGCGGGGCCTCGGCCGCCTCCGACACCGACGCGTAGCGTCGCGGACTTGGCCTTCTTGCTCGAGCGCGAGCCGCTCGCGTAGGGGTCGACCAGGTCCAGGATATCCGAGCCCGTCGACGACGAGCCCGTCGACGACGAGTCTGCGGATCCGTCCGATCCCTCGAACAGATCGTCGATCGACGACGCGCGCTTGCCCGGGCGCTTGCCAAAGGGATCCTTGAGATCGGGGCTTCGATGCGAGGAAGACCGTCGCGAGCGTCGAGCGCGAGCGCGCGGATCCTCCGGATCGGGGGCCAGCGACAACGTCACCGGTACATCGGCCTGCCCGCCCACGGGCAGCGGCACGCGTCGGGTGACGTAGCCCGGCGCGCGGGCCTCGACCTCGTAGCGCACCCCGGGCTCTCGCCGCAGCACGTGACGATCACCGTCGGAGCCGATCTCGACGCGCTCGTCTTCTTGTTGTGCACCCAGGGCCCGCAGGGTGACCATAGCCTCGGGCGGATCGACCGACAGCACGAGTACGACCTCGCGGATCGACAGCTCGATCGGGATCTCCATCGCAGATCCGCCTTCGATCATGCGCTCGACGGGCAGGTAGCCGTCGCGCTCCACCGTCAGTCGATGGGTTCCGCGGACCAGACGAGACACGGCAAAGGGAGAGGGGCCGGCCACCGGCTTGCCGTCGATCCACACCTGGGCATCCCGGGGGATCGTGCGCACCACCAGCGGCGCGCCGTCGGCCCCCGGGGGCTCACTGGAGGGATCAGGGGCGGGGGTCGGCCCGACCACGACCGCCGCCGCGGGAGACTCGACGCCCGACGACCCGCGCCACCCACGCCACCAGGGACCCAGGGCCAGCACTAGGGCCGCCGCGGCCACCATGGCCACGAGGGTCACAGCCAGACCAAGGCCGCGCCGATCGGGCAGAGCAACGGAAGAACCATGCGGGATCGGGGTCGTCGCGTTTGCATCGGGCATCATCGTCATCACCGTGTCCACGTGGTCGAGCACCCGCTCGGCCAGATCAGGGGCGGGCTCGGGGACCGACCAGGCCGCGAGCCACTCGGCATCGAGGCGCGGCGGCGCCTGCTCGGTCTCGGTCTTGGTCTCGGAGCGATCAGACATCATCGCACCTCCCGCAGGTGCTGCTGCAGCGCATGGCGAGCCCGCCATAGCCGGGACTTGACCGTCCCCACGCCCACGCCCAGGGCTTCGGCGATCTCGCGCAGCTCCATGTCGTGGTAGGCCCGCAGCACGAAGGCCGCCCGGATCTCGGGAGAAAGGGTGGCGGTGGCCCTGGCGATCGCGCGAGCGAGGCTGCGCTGCTCGCTGTGTCGATCGGGGCGCTCGCCTCCGCTCAGGTCGTCTTCGACCACCGACAGCGAGGTCATGGGGGGCCGACGGCGACGGAGCTCATCGATGACCGCCCGGGTCGCGAGCGTGAGGATCCAGGTGGACAGCCGGGCCACGCCCCCGGGAACGAAGCGCGGCAGCGCCCCGAAGATCCGCACGAAGGCCTCCTGCACGAGATCTTCGGCCAGGGTGCGTCGCCCCGCGGTGGCCAGCATCCGCCAGGCCAGCGCGTGCACCCGCCCCTGGTAGGTCTGCACCAGGGCCCGTCGCGCCCACCGCTCCCCGCGCTGGGCCGCGGCCAGCGTGGCACCATCGATCTCGTCGCGTGGCGCGGATGGAACGGAGGCGGGCACGCTCACTGGGGCCTTGCTCGGATCGTCGACGTCCGAGGTTCCCCTCCGGATCCGAAAAAAGCCAGCGTCGCCCCCCAACGGACAAGCGCCAAAGCCGCTTCCACCGAACCGTCGGCGTCGGGCCCGATTTCCGGGCCTGGCGTCAGGCCCGGACCCTCACCCGGGGGTTTGACAAGCTAGCGCGGGCCCACGAACACTGCCCCGCATGACCGACGCGCGACGCGATCCGCCGCTGGCCGAGCTCGATCCCGAGGTGGCCACCCTCATCGCCCAAGAGGACGAACGACAGCGGGACAGCATCCGACTGATCGCCAGCGAGAACTACGTCTCGCGCGCCGTGCTCGAGGCGACGGCCTCGGCCTTCACCAACAAGTACGCCGAGGGCTACCCGGGCCGCCGCTACTACGAGGGCATGGACGTCATCGACCCGCTCGAGAGCCTGGCGATCGCGCGGGCCAAGGCGCTGTTCGGGGCCGAGCACGCCAACGTGCAGCCCTACAGCGGATCGCCGGCCAACCTGGCGGTGTTGCTGGCCCTGTGCGAGCCGGGCGACACCACGATGGGGCTGTCGCTGCCCGCGGGCGGCCACCTCACCCATGGCTGGAAGGTCTCAGCCACCGGCATCTACTACAAGTCGGTGCAATACGGCGTGCGCCGCGAGGATCACCGGATCGACATGGACCAGGTGCGCGACCTGGCGCGGGAGCATCGGCCGAAGCTCATCTGGTGCGGGCACTCGGCCTACCCGCGGCAGCTGGACTTTGTCGCGTTCGCCCAGATCGCCCAGGAAGTCGACGCCCACCTTGTCGCCGACATCGCCCATATCGCGGGGCTGGTCGCCGGCGAGGCCCACCCAAACCCCGTGCCCCACTGCGCGGCGGTCACCACCACCACCCACAAGACCCTCCGGGGGCCCCGCGGCGGGCTGATCCTTTGCCGCGAGGCCCACGCCAAGGCGATCGACAAGGCGGTGTTCCCCGGGTTGCAAGGGGGGCCGCACAACCACTCCACCGCGGCCAAGGCGGTGGCCTTTGGCGAGGCGGCCCGTCCCGAGTTCAAGACCTATGCGCAGCAGGTGGTCACCAACGCCCGGGCGCTGGCCGAGCAGTTGCTGGCCCGCGGCCATAGCCTCATCACCGGCGGGACCGACAATCACCTGCTGCTGGTCGACGTGACCCCGCAGGGGATCTCGGGGCGGCCGGCCGCCAAGGCGCTCAACCGCTGCGGGATCGAGCTCAACTGCAACTCGATCCCCTTCGATCCCCGCAAGCCCTTCGATCCCTCGGGGCTGCGGATCGGCCTGGCCTCGCTGACCTCGCGCGGCATGGAACCGGCGCACATGGAGCAGGTCGCGGTGTTCCTCGATCGCGGGATCCGGGAGGCGGCCGCCAAGGAGGGCGCCCCCGACGAGGGCTTTTGCGAGGCGATGCGCGCGGAGGTCCGCGAGTTCCTCGCGACCTTCCCGGCGCCTGGGCTCGGCCGGTCGTGACCGGTCGCGCCCGCCGTCACGGGCCCCCCGGACGGCCGCGGCACTCCCGGGGGCCCTTCGGGCGACCTTGTGAGCGCGTGTGTCGGCGCCCCGGCTGGCGACGACTCGGCGCGCTCGTGCTGCTCGCGGGGCTATCGGGATGCCCCCGCGGCTCGCCGAGCACGACCGCAGACTCCCCAAAGGACCAGGACGCCACGTCTCCGAGCGCGACCACCCCCTCGACCGCCCCCGAGCAGTTTCGCCGCACCGCCCACGCGCAGGCCCTCGCCGCGCTCCGCGAGCAGATCCGACCGACCCTGCGCGCACTCGACCCGGTGACCGCAGCCCGGGTCGAGGGGACGGCCCTCGGTCCCCCGCGCTTTGGCCCAACGTCGCGGGCCGAGCGACGATCGCGGCTGCAATCGGCGCGACGCGAGGCCGAGGGGATCCGGGCCCCGCTTCTATCCCCCGAAGACGGCATGGTCTTGCGGGTGCTGCTGCACGCCCTCGCTCGTGGCGACCAGCACCTACGACGACCGCCGTGGCGAGACGGCCCCCGCGCGGTGCTCTACGCGCTGGGGCCCTATGTCCACGCGCTGCACCAGGGCGTCATCGCGGGGACGTGCGACGACGGCTGCGGCGTAGACCAGCTCGCGGTAGCGCTACGCACGGGGCTGGCCGAGGTGGGTTCCGCATCCCCACCCACGGTGACCGCAGCCCGCGAAGATCTGCGGAGGTTGGCGTCCACGCTCGAGCGCTTGAGCACCGGGCTTTCGCCCGAGCACCCCCTGGTTCGGGCCCGACCGCAGATCGAGGCCGAGCTCACCCAGCTCGACGCGACCCTGGCCACCGCGAGCGAGGCCCTGGCCACCGCACGCGAGCTCCCCTGGGACCGGGCCGTGGCCCCCGCGCCCGCGGCCCAGTGGGCTCGTCGACCGACTCGCTGGGACGCCCCGCGATTGCGGGCCTGGCTGGAGATCGAAGAGGCCTACGGGCGCGACCCCTCGTGGCTGATCCAGCGCATCGAGGCCACGCTGTCCCGGCTGCGATCGATGATCGAGCGCGACCGCACGCGGGGCACCGAAGATCGGCCGGTCCCTCGCCCGCTCGATGCTCGGGCCTGCGCCACCGTCTGGGCGCCGCTGCAGGCCTGGGCCCAAGAGCGCAAGGCTCCGCTGGTGGCCGCCCTCGACTGCGACGGCGGGTTCATCCGTACCCTCCCAGCGTCGGTCGACACCGACACCGCGTTCGTCCGTGCCCTGATCGAGCAGGGGATCGTCGAACCCAGCCGACGCGCTCGGATCGCCCAGACCGCCCCCGAGATCGCCATGGTGACCGGACGCGCGGCGCGGGTGGGCCAGTCGACCGTGATGCAGATCGCCGTCGCCGCGGGCCCCGAAGGCTATCGCGGCGTGGAGCTGGCCGCCCTCGAGTCGGCGCACGCCTCCTTGTGCCTGGCCGCGACCGCGGTGTGGATCCACGGCGAGCTCGGCGACGACGACCGCCTCGCGTCACGGCTGGCCGCCCACGACTGCGGCGACATCGACGAGCTCGTGGCCGCCGCGCAGGCCCGCCCCCGGGCCGCGTTGACCGGGCTGGGGCTGACGCTGCTGGGAACCGGGCCCGCCGACGCGGCGGCGCTCGATCGCTACTTCTGGGCGCCCATGGGCCTGGTGCGCGATCTGGCCCAGCCTCCCCCCTCCCAGCCGCGATCGCAGCCCGAGGCCGAGGTGCGCACGAAGATCGAGACGCTGACTCCGAGCCCGCCGAGCATCGAGGGTCCCGGAGAAGACACCGGACGAAGCAGTAGATCCGACGGTCGTGAGACCGCCTCGAACGAGCCTGCACCCGAAGAACCCTCACGATGATCGACTCACATCGATCGAGTCAGGCTCGCTGAACGAAGCGGCGCCACTTCGAGGGCGGGTCTTGACGATGAGGGCCCAAAACCCTCATCGGCCGGTCCTAGACCCGACCGGTTCTGTTGAACCGCTAGATCGCTCCCCGCTCTCGGCGCCGTATTGCGGTCGACCTCCCGGGCCCTCAGCAGCCACCGGTCTTTAGTCGATCTCCATAAAAATGCGAGGGTTGACCTCAGTAGCGCCCAACGCCGTCATGCTCCAACCCAGACCTCCCACTCCCTTGGGGCTGCTCGCCCTATGCCTTTGTCCCCTTATCGGCTGCTCGGACGACGCGCCTCCCCCTGCCAGTGGGACCGAGGGCACCACCTCCAGCACGACCACCGACGATCCCCCGCCGGCGGTCGACTCCACGACGGCCGGGATCCCCGACCCGGGGATCCCCATCGTCCCCGGCGTGGGGATCGGCGACCTGATGATCGGCGATCGCGGCGATCGCCTGATGATGCTTGCGGGCGAGCCCGACAGCACCTTCCGCTTTGGTAACGTGGCGTTGCTGACCTTCGACGCCCCGGCGCTCGAGGTACTGCTCGCGGCCCCCGAGGGGCAAGAGCTGACCGCCACGAGCAAGGTGCTGTCGGTCGGCGCCCTCTTGTCGGACGACGTCGAGTTCTCCGGACCCGCCGTCCCGGGCCAGCGCCAAAACGCGATCCTCGATGAATCGGGGCCTCCCACCGAGTCGATCGACGATGCCGACTTTTACGACACGGGATGGTCGGTGGTCTACACCGCAAGCGGCTTTGCCAAGTCCGTGACCGTGTTCCCGCCCTACACCCTGGCGGCCGATCCTCCCGCCATGACCCCGATCTCGGAGTAGACCGATGAATACGCGACGCACGACCCTACTGGCCGGTGTACTGAGCAGCCTGCTGCTGCCCGCGCCGACGCAGGCCGCGATCGAGGTGGATGGCCAGCCGCTGCCGGTGGTCGACATGCACCTGCATCCGGGGAACTACGCCACGATGAACCCCAACGGCAAGGCCTTCATCCTCGGCGCGGTGCCCCCATTCTTGCGGGGCCACGCCCCGGCCCTGCTAGACGCCAGCCTCGACTCGTACGAAGAGCACATGGGGATCCAGGCCGAGACGGACGCGGCCGGGGTGGACCACGCGGTACTCTACGCGGTCTATACCCACCATACGACGGGCTACTTCTCCAACGAGGAGCTACTGGTGGCGCTGGACGACCCCCGCAACGACGGCTGGGCATGGGGCTTTGCCAGCATCAACCTCGACGACGTGGCGGACGACCCCGCGATGCTCGATGCTCGGCTGGACGCGATGCGATCGTACCTGGAGGTGCGGCCCGATCTGTTCATCGGGATCAAGCTCGCGCACGCCCACCAGGGGGTGGCCCTGGACGACGAGGCGTCGTTTCAGGTGTACGAGCTCGCCGCCGAGTTGGGGGTCCCCGTGCTGCTGCACACCGGCTTCTCGCCCTTCCCCAACACCCAGGACCAGCCCGAGTACTACGATCCGGGGCACCTGCAGGACATCGTGACGATGTTCGACGGCATGAACGGACCCCGGGTGGACTTCGTGTTCTCCCACGTGGGCCAGGGCGACGCCCGCTCGGTCGAAGCGGCCTTGATGCTGGCGGAATCCTCGGACAACGTGTGGCTTGAGATCAGTGCCTTGGGTCGCCCCTTGATCCTCGACGAGCAGGGTGAAATGAGCGACTCCGACGAGGATCAGTACATCTTCGTGCTCGGCGAGATCCTCGCGCGAAACCTGGTCGACCGCACGCTCTACGCCAGCGACGGCCCCCAGCTGTCGGGCTTCGTACGCACCTACCTGGGGGAGATGGTCGAGGGCATGCAACAGGCGGGCTTTAGCACCGCCGACATCGCCGCGGTGCTGGCCGATAATTTCTACGCGGTCTACGACCGGGCGGTACCGTAGCCCGACCGGTTCAGCCCGACCGTTCAGTATCCCGTGCCGCGACCGCTCATGAAGCACACACTCCGACGCTCCGGACCGAATTGGACCGGTGCGGAGCGTCGCCATCGGCATGGAGGGCTCAGCCAAGTGATCGACTTCGATCGACGATCGATGGTTGCGGCAAGTCCGCATGCTTGTGCTGGCGAAAGAACGCTCACGGGTTCGATGACGCTAGCCGCGCTCGCGTCGATGGACCATGGGATCTCCCCTTCGCCGGTTCAACAACCACGACCACCCCATGGTGGTAGACGACTGGCGTTTGAGCCGACTAATCCTGCGATTCGTTGAAAACCATTCAATGAACGAGTGAATTCCGTTCAAGCCACAATACGCTCGCCCCAACGACTCGCCCCAGGCGGCGCCCCCCTTTCCACTGGACAAATCCGACTGTTCGAATCACTAAGGGGCCAACCGACGGCGCCCACGAGAATTGACGCTCGCGGCGTCTTCGATGGAGATCGTTTCCACCATGCGTTTGCTAGCCCTTCATTCTGCGTTCCTGTGTGCCACTTGCTTGGGGTTGTCGGCCTGTCCTGGTGATGACTCGGGTGATGATTCCAACGACTCGGCCAACGACGGCTCGACGACCGCGATGATGAACACGAGCACGGGCGACGACCCGAGCACGGGTACCCCCGGCGACTCGACCACCGGGCCCGACGACACGACCGGCGAGCTGGTGCTCGCGGACATCGAGGTCACCATCAACTACGAGGGCGACGCGGTCGGCCCCCTCGTCGTCGCCGCCCTCACGGAATTTCCTCCCATGGGGCCTCCGGTGGCCTCCGTGCGGGAGGACAACCCCACATTCCCGTGGACCGGCACCTTGAGCAACCTCGAGCCGGGCGAGTACTTCGTGCTCGCGCTGATCGACGTGGGGGACGACAGCCCGATAGGCCCGGGCCCAGAAGACCCCCAAGGGATGCCCGAAATGTCGGTGATGGTGGACGGAGAAGGGCCATTCACCACCGAGCTCACGCTCGCGGATCCAATGTAGTCTGAGCCAGTCCATCGCGTTCGGGCTCCCCCTGCTTCGACGACCTTCACGACGTGGTACGCTACTTCGACGATCACCTCTCACTGGGGCTGTCCGACGACGACGTCGACGCTCTGGTCGAGTACCTCGAGACCCTCTAGACCCCGACCGATAGCCCAACGTTCGGGAGGACCCGGCGCCCCGCACATTCCCCGTGCGGGGCGCTCTTTCGATCGCCCATGGGGGAGGGGCGCTCGGTCGGCGATCGGTATCGGTGTCGCCCTACTGGCGCTATCGGGTGAGGCGGCGCCTGGGTCCTCGCCCACCCCACTGGCCAGGTCGCCCACCACAGTTGCCAGATCGACCCCCGGCGCCAGGACCGCACACTGGGTCATCGCGATGCCCGCGATGGCCCAAGGGCCGGTCATTACGGTTGTTTTGGCAACCCGGTCGGGCCCGGCCCCCGGGCTCGGCCTTGGCACGCGCATTGCTCATGACCCCGGTGCCGACCGTCGGGGTCGGCCCGCCCACGATGCAGTCGCCCACGATGCAGCCATCCATGACGCCATCGGCCACCACGCCATCGGCCACCACGCCATCGGCCATCACGCCATCGGCCATCACGCCATCGGCCATCCCGCCGGCCACGATGCAGACCGAGGTCCGGTTTGGACAGCCCCACAACGCGCTGGTCTTCGACAACCGCGCCCTGGATCGGCCGCATCGACGAAGCGATGGTTTTGCGTTCGGCCGGCTCACCGGGCACCTCGAGGCCCAGTGCGATCGGCTCGTGGGTGATCGAGCGACCTCGACGCTGCCGCGGATCCGCGAGGCGATCGCCGACAATGCGCGCCGCGGCGAGTATCGAGCCGAGCCCCTGGCCAAGCGGATGGGGATGAGCTTGCGAACGCTGGAGCGACATGTACGAGCGCAGGGCCAAAGCGTCCGCCGCTTGCTCGACGAGGCTCGACAAGCCCATGCGCAACGGCTGTTGAGCAACCCGCGACTGGGGATCGACGAGGTGGCGTCGCGGGTGGGGTACTCGGCCGAGAGCGCGTTTCGGCGGGCGTTCAAGCGATGGTCGGGCATGAGCCCCGCACAGTTCCGACGCGGGGAGCGGGGGCCGTCGACCTCACCTGCGGCTGCACACCCCTGAAGATTGCGCGTCCCCAAAAAGTCGCAATCATTCCGCTCCCGCGGCGTACTTCCTGACCGGCCCTATGGGCCCCGCGCACTACCAACGAGGACGAGTCGACCACCCGCCTGGCCCGCGCCCGCGCCTTGTGGACCCGGCGTCCGAACGCAAAGAATTCCTCGATGCTGGCGTGGGTCAGCGGGGCCTGGTTTTCGCTCTGAACCGGTCGACTCGCTCGACTCGCTCTATTTGGCGCGGTGCGTGGCCAACCACGTGTCGGCCTCGGCCAGATCCGCGTTCACCTCTGAGCCATCGGCTTCGAGCCACGCCGTTCGGGCTTGCTCGGCCAACGCCCGGGCGGAGGGTGATCAGGGTGCAAGGGTTGGGAGAGTGATCAGGGGATAGGGGTGGGG
>JBCCWC010000298.1:0-12795 GCA_039194325.1 Myxococcota bacterium | reverse complement strand
GCGCGACTTCGTCGCGCCCGGGTATTGATGCCGAGGCCGGCTCGGGATGCGCGACTTCGTCGCGCCCGGCCTCGGTCTTGCGCACGCGGCACCCGGGTAGGACGAAGAGTCCGCGCCGGGGCCCCTTGGGTCACAGCTGCGTGCCGCCGTCGATGTCCAACAACGCCCCCGTGGCGTACGCGTTGGTCGTCAGCATGAGGACCGCGTGGGCGACCTCCTGGGCCGTGCCGATCCGCGCGACCGGAAGGGACTGGGCGGCAGCGTCGAACATCGCCCGGCGCGCGTCCGCGGGCATGCCGTCGTACGCCGAAGTCTCGATGAGGCCCGGCGACACCACATTGACCCGAATGGGCGCCAGCTCGACCGCGAGCGTGCGAGCCATCTGGTTGATCGCGCCGTTGACAGCGGCCAGCGCAGCGGTCCCCCGCATCGCCTTGCGGGATGCGGCGCCCGAAAACAGCGTGATCGATCCACGCTCGTGCAAGATCGGCAGCACGGCGCGCAGCACCCTCCAGTACCCCACGACCTTGCCCAGCATCGCCCGCTCCAGATCCTCGGCCGACACCTCCGTCACCGGCCCCCAGGCGACCGAGCCCGAGGCCGCCAAGATCAGGTGGTCGAGCGTCGACAGCTCCCGCACGGCTCGCTGCACGCTGTCCGGATCCATCATGTCCATCGGCTGCGCCACGACCCCCGCGGGGAGCGACTCGAGCGCTTGCTGCAAGCGCGAAGTCGATCGGCCACCGATCACCACCTCCATGCCCCGCTCGCAAAGGGCCGCCGCGCACGCCAGCCCCATCCCCGCCGTTCCACCTACGATTAGCACTCGTGCATTGGTCTTTTGTGTCATCGCAACCTCTCGTTGTCCAACGTGGAGCGCAGCATGACCGCGAGACCGCGGCGGGACCAATGGAGAACCGCGATTGGAGTCATCACGAACGCTGATGAGTCCAATCGTGAGCCCAACGCCGGCCCTACGCCGGCCCTACGCTGGCTCTGATACCGGCTGCGAGATCTCCCGGATGCGCTCGACCAACCACGCCAACCCGAGGTCACCGTGCGCATGCGGGCTCATCCCGAGCAGAACCTCGAACGTGGGCAGGCGAAGCGGCGGCTCGAGCACTTCGAGCCGGTCTCGCCACCGGTAGGCCAGCCGCGACGGCACCGTGGCCAGCGCATCGGTGTCGACGAGCAATTCCGGCACCAACAAGAAACTCGGCACCGAGATGCGAACGCTGCGCGAGCGTTCCATCGCGCGCAGCGCTTTGTCGACAGCCCCCGACAAGCCTCCCTCCACCAGAGAAACCATGACGTGCTGCGCCGCGCAGAAGCGGTCGAGATCGAGACCCGTGCCCACCCAAGGGTGACCGCGGCGTACGACACAGACGAATCGCTCCTCGTAGAGCGACTGCACGTCCAGACCCGGTGGCATCGTCGAGGGGGTGAGCACGGCGGCATCCAGCTGGCCCTCGACCAGGCGCGTGCCCAGCCCTTGCGTATCGTGGTGCAGGTACATCGCCAGCCGAAGCCCGGGCGCCTGGTCGGCCAGGGTGCGGGCCAGCAGCGCACCGAGACCAGCATGGATCGAATCGGTCGCCACGATGCGAAACACCCGGTCACTGGTCGCGGGCTCGAAGCGCGTCCCCGAGTCCACGGCGCGCGCCAGATGGCCGAGCGCCTCGGCCAACGGGAGCCGCAGCGCGCGAGCCCGGGCCGTCGGCACCAGACGGCGCCCTTGGCTGGCCAGCAGCGGATCATCGAAGATCTCACGCAGACGGCGAAGGTGGCCCGAGACCGCCGGCTGCGAGAGGTGCAGTCGCTCGGCGGCCGACGTCACGGATCGTTGTTCGAGCAATACGCTGAGGGTGACCAGCAGGTTGAGATCGATGCGACGCAAGTCCACGACCCATCGAGGGTAGCAATCGCTGGCATCGCGCTTTGCGATTGGACCGCATGACAACCCCCGCCTACCTTGGCGATCGGAGCCTTTCGTGGCCACAAACGCCGTAGACCGGCGTAGCGCCTGCGATCTTGGCCAGGAGAACACGTCCCATGCTGATGGCACGATTGACGACATCATGGATCATGACCGGGCTCATGGCCGGACTCATGGCCGGACTCACAGCCACGACCACCGCCTGCGGCGCGGCCCAGACCGACGACGACTCCGGGGGAGCCGCCGTCGAGGAGGCGCTCGCCCAGCCGCGGACCACCGCCTGTGACCCGACCCAGAGCGGACTCTACGTGCAGGCCCGGATCAACACGGGGACCTCGCAACACGCTGATTTCGCGGTGACCTTCTACACCGACGAAGACTGCACTGAACCATTGGTGCAGATCCGAACCGAAGTGGAGCGCGAGCTCGGCGAGGCCCTCGAGATGCCCGCCGGCGCCTACGAGCTCGATGTCGCTCGCCTCGCGCTGTTCGCCACCGCAGCGAGCGAAGATGGAGCGCGAGCGCTGGTGGACGCCGGATGCCCGGGTCAATACCCACCGACCCAAGAAGTCGACGTCTCGGCCACGGGGTGCTTCGGGTTCGAGGCCGTCGACGATTGCGGCTTCGACTTCGACATCGTCGCGCTACAACACGACGTCTTGTTCGGCGGATCCCGCGGTGGAAACATGTGCGTCCCCGAGGGTCGCCCCATCATCTTGGGAGACACCGGCTTTGCACGGCCATAACGGTGGTCCCTCCTGAATGCCGCGTGCCCAAGACCGAGGCCGGGCGCGACGAAGTCGCGCATTCCTAGCCGGCCTCGGCGAAAATACCCCGAGGCCGGGCGCGACGAAGTCGCGCATTCCTAGCCGGCCTCGGCATCAATACTTTCAGCCCTGCGGCAGGCCGCCCCCGCCCGCGGAGCTGAGCGCAAAGCCGGTCATGTCGCTGTAGGTATAGGCCCCGACCAGCAGGTTGAAGGTATCGACCTGGTCGCTGATCGGATCGGCCCGATACGCGTTGCTGCCCGCGAAGCTCACGCCCCACACGTAGCCGTCGAAGTCCACGCTGACCCCGTGCACATACTCGGGCAGCTGGACCTGCTCGGCCACCGTGAGGGTCTCGATGTCGTAGCCCAGCAGCATCCCCGAGTTGTCGCTATGCCAGATGAGCGACTCGCCGTCGGTCATGCAGCCGCCGATCCCCGAGCCCCCCGCCGAGTCCCAGGTCTGCGTGTCGAGGTTGAAGCGCGACACCCCGCCGCCGCCGCAGACCCAGGGGCGCCCCAGCGGACCCACCGTGATCCCGTAGCCGCCGGTGGCCGGCAGCGGGAAGGTCTCGTAGGTGAAGGTCTCGTAGTCTACGCGCACCAACTGCTGCCCGCTGGTATTGAGGCCCCAGAAGTTGCTGTCGGCGTCCGCGGCCCCGCCGTACATGAACACCGTGCCCGCAATCGGGATCGTCTGCTTGATCGCGCCGGTCTGGCCGTCAAGCAGCATCACGTCCGCGTCGCAGGTCGTCCACAGATCGGCCCCGGTGTACGCGCACTCGCTTTGTTCCCACAGGCCCCGGGTCCATGCGGCGGGCCGGTTAGAGCTGCAGGTCAGCTCGGTATACCAGGCCAGGCACTCGTCCTCACCCCAAGGCAGCACGTCGTTGGTGCCGGTGGAGGTCTGGATCCCGGGGATCCCGTTGGTGTCCTGGCAGTCCTCCACGTTGGCCCAAAACTTGGCCACGCCGCCATTGCGGTTGGCCACCGCCACATCGCCCTGAAGGTTGACCGACGTCCGCGAGGGATCGCCGTTGGCCGGCTTGGCCTGGTAACGGCCCTCCTCGACCATCGTCTGGGTGTCGATCTTGGAGATCGTTCCCTGGGCCGTGTTGGCGATCCAGATGTACGAGAGCTCGAGCTCCCCCTCACCACCGCCACCGCCACCGCCACCGCCACCGCCATTGCCACCGTCGCCGCCGCAGCCCAGGAGCAGATCGCTGCCGTTGCTGACATCCAAGACCCCATCGTCGGCCGAACCGTCGGCGTTGTCGTCTCCTCCGGTCTGCCCCGTGTCGCCCCCGGTGGCCGTGATGGTGATGGGAATCCCACCACCTTCATCGTTGCTGCCGCTGCCTTCCCCATCGCCACCACCGCAAGCCACGGCCACGCACGTCAAGATGGGCGTTATCGTACGAAGATCAAAAAGACGAGCCATATCGAGTACCCTTCCCCACACCACGGCACGCAGTGTACCCGACACACACATTGGTGCACCTGATTGATCAGGGATCCCCGTAGATCATTGAGTGACTGTCACTACCGATGCATCGACTCGAGTAGGAATTGCGGCCGGATCCGCGCGGAATCAAGGCCCCTGCGAGGCCCCTGCGAAACTGGATGGCAAGGTCCATCCGCCTTCATCGAACCACCGTCACTGCGGGCTCTCGAGACACCGACTGTCGCTTCGTGGCCACGGCTGAGGGCCCAAGGCCCCGTTACCCGACGCCGGTGGGTCATGTCGAGCTATCGAATGTACCGCGGAGGATCCACTACGGGCGGCGAGTGTTTCGTGCCGCCGCTGTGCGCCCAAACCGGCACGAACATCCGACACACAGCACTAGGTGCCGTCGACCAGGTACCGCGCCATGTCGAGGTGGAAGTGGTTGCGGTGCGCCCGGTCGAACGAAGGGGTCAGCACCACGGAGAACACCCGCTCGTCGTAGAGCCGCCGGGCAACCTGCTGGAGAAAACGAGCCTTGGCGTTCTTGGGCTCGGCCCCGTTTTTGGGGTACTCGCCCAGCACCGGGACGGTCTTGCCCCCGCGCAGCTCGAAGTGCTTGATGTCGATGGCGTTGGCGTAGCTGTGCTCGCTGACCCAGCCCGGATAGTTGGCCATCTCGCGGCAGTTGTAGGTGCCCATGTGCTTGATCCGCTGCACCGGGCGCCCGAACTCCCGCTCGGCCTCCTCTTGTACGATCGTCTCGAGCCGGGCCATCGCCAGCGCGACCGCACAGGTGACCTTGGGACGACCCCCCCAACGGATCCCGCCTGGGCCCTGGGCATAGCGGACCACCTGCTGCGCCCCGCAGTACATTCCCGACTTGGTCTTGTGCAGGGGCAGCCGCGACGGGGAAAACTCCACCCCGGCCGCCTCGAGCTTGGCCTCGCAATCGGGGATCGGGTCGGGGGGACCGACGACGTAGTAGCCATCGCCGTCCTCGCCGTCCTCGCCGTCCTCGTCGTCCTCTGATTCATCCACGATCGAATGCGAGACCGCGTCTTCGGTCGGCGACCCACCACGGGCCGCGCTCGGCGACGCACCGACGGCCGGAGTGACCGACGAAGCGTGCGTGGCGGCCAGCACCGCCGGAGCCTCGCTCGGGACGGCCGCACCGATCTCGGACGGCTCGGAGAACGACTCGGCCGCATCACACGCAAAGAGCGCAACCGCGACGAACCCGGCGATTCCGGCGATCCCGCCCCCGCTCGTCGCCCTACCTCCCCAACCCAGTGCCGCTCGCCGAACGCTCATCGGACTCGGTCAACGTACCACCCGTCGGTTTGGTTCCGCAGATCCTCACCGGTTCTCGTCAACGACACGATGGGGCTAGGATCGGGTCCGGGATCGGGTCCGGGATCGGATCCCGGATCGGATCCCGGATCGAGCCCAGGATCGAGCCATGGGAAGTATCGGTCGACGACGTCGTTGGATCCAAAGGAGCATGCTGCTGAGCGGTCTGCTGCTCGTCGGCTGTACGGTCGCGGCCGCGGCCACGGCCGACCGATGGCTGATGACCGCGCTCGATCCCGGCCCCTTCGATCCCGCGGCGACACCGCCCGCCCCGGACTACACCCAGGTGACCACCTGGGCTGCGCATCCCTCGACCACGGACGGAGCCGATGCCGCCTTGCCGGAGGCACCCAAGGGTCCCGCGCATGCACCGGCGGATGCCTTCTACCTCCACCCCACCACGTTCGTCGCCGGCTCGTGGAACGCGGCGATCGACGATCCCGAGGTCGTCCAGGCGACCCACCGTGGCGGCACCCTGATCCAGGCCAGCGCCTTCAATGCCTGCTGTGCCGTCTACGGTCCCCGCTATCGCCAGGCCCACGGGCGCGCCTTCGTCGACCCGGATCCCGACGGGGCGCAGGCGATCGAGATCGCCTACGCCGACGTCCGGGCGGCGTTCGAGGTGTTCGCCGCCGACACCGACGATCGGCCCTTCGTGCTGGTCGGACACAGCCAAGGCGCGATCCTCGGCGCTCGCCTCCTGCGTGAGCAGGTGGTGGGTACCCCGTTGCAGCCTCGTCTGGTCGCGGCCTACCTGCTCGGGGGTCCGCTCGGGCACGACGACGTGGGAGGGCTGCCCGCCTGTGCGTCGGCCGAGCAGACCGGGTGCGTGGTGGCCTATAACGCCCGCGGGCCAAACTATGCACCCAATGGCCTGGAGTTCGATGCCGATGACCCGGAGACGATGCGCCGCCGGATCTGCGTCAACCCGCTCACTTGGCGCCTCGATGGCGCCCATGCGCCGTCGTCGGCCCATGCCGGCGCGGTGTTCTTCGACACCGAGTCGCCTGCGGTCGTGCCCGCGTTTGCCGACGCCCAGTGCATCGAGGGACAGCTGGTGGTCACCACCATGGGCGATCCCCAGCGCGACCTGCTCAGCCGGATCCTCTTGTGGATGATGGGCCCCGACAACTACCACCCGATCGAGGTCCAGCTGTTCTATCTGCCGCTTCGCCACAACGCGATCACGCGGGTCGCGGCCATGGGGCGTTGAGCCCGCCGGGCCATGGGCACGGGCAAGCCCGGACGATCAGCGCCCCGGATCCCCCGACGAGCCCTCCTCGCGATTTCGCCCGACAACCCCTAGGGCCTTTCGAAATGCAATGGTTCATCGGTTCGGCAACCCCTTGGGCCTTTCGAAATGCAATGGTTCATCGGTTTTCAGCCCCTAGGGCCTTTCGAAATGCAATGGTTCATCGGTCGGGCAACCCCTTGGGCCTTTCGAAATGCAATGGTTCATCGGTTCGGCAACCCCTTGGGCCTGTGGCCAGGCCATGATGCTTTCGCGCATCAGACATGCGCACGCGAAAAATCCAGCCATCGAAGAGCGCCGAGACCCTGCGGGCTCCCCACGACCCGGCGGCCGTGCCATCGACGCTGGACTTCGGGGCCCCCGGCGAGGATCCGGTGGAGGCGGCGGTGGGGCTATTGGCCACCGCCACTGCCACCGCCACCGCCGTGGATAGGCCGGACGGATCTTTTCTTCATCCACTCCCACCCCGTGTCGAGCACAGCCCGACGAGATGCGCGCCAGCACCACCGTCCATGCCTCCTCCCCCCGTGCGCTGCCCCTGGCAGCCATGGCCCTCGCACTCGCCGGTTGCCTCGATCCATCCGACGCCGATCCCCTGACGACGGCAGGCGGCCCGGATCAGGGGGCGGGCACGGGCCTGACCGGCATCGGGGTCGACGCGGGCAGCCTCTCGGCGGGTGACGACGACGGCCGCGACCCCGACGGCGGCAGCGACCCCGACGGCGGCAGCGATCCCGACACCGGCAGCGACCCTGACGGGGGCAGCACCGACGATGGCAGCACCGACGATGGCGGTCCTCCCGTGCTGCCCGAAGATGCGGTGGTGATCGGCTACTTCTCGTCGTGGAGCGTCTACGCGCGAGACGTGCACCTGCACCAGGTGCCGATCGACAAGCTCACCCACATCAATTATGCCTTCGCCAACATCCAAGACGGCCGCTGCGTGCTCGGAGATCCCTACGCCGACATCGATCGCGCCTACCCGGGCGATACCTGGGAGCCGGGCGCGCTGCGGGGCAACTTCAACCAGCTGCTCCAGCTCAAGCAGGCGCACCCGCACCTGCGCACGCTGATCTCGATTGGGGGCTGGACCTGGTCGTCGGACTTCTCGGGGATCGCTGCCTCGGCGTCGGCGCGGGCGACCTTTGTCGAGTCGTGCGTCGACTTCATGATCGAGTACGGCTTCGACGGCGTCGACGTGGACTGGGAGTTCCCGGTAGGCGGGGGCCTGGAAACCAACGACACGAGCCCCGAGGACAAGCACAACTATACGCTGCTGCTCCAGGACTTCCGCGACGCGCTCGACGACGCCGGCGTCGGGCGCCCCGAGCCCTACCTGCTGACGATCGCGGCGCCGGCCGACGCCGGCCGGCTCGACAACTACGAGCTCGCCGCGCAGGCCGAGATCCTCGACTGGACCAACCTGATGGCCTACGACTTCCGCGGGGCGTGGGCGCCGCTGACCGGCCACCACGCCCCGCTCTATCCGTCCGACCACGACCACACCGAGGAAGCGATGGAGTTCTGCGCCAGCGGGGGCGTCGAGGCGATGTTGGCGGCCGGCGTGCCGCGGTCGAAGATCGTCATGGGGATCCCTTTTTATGGGCGTGGCTGGCAGGGGGCGAAGGACGCCAACGATGGCCTCTATGTCAGCGCCTCGACCACGCCGCCGCAGGGCACCTGGGAGCCGGGGAATTTCGACTACAGCGATCTGATGAGCAACTACCTCCCGTCCTACGCGCGCTTCTGGGACGACGTGGCCCAAGTGCCCTGGCTCTACCAGTCGAGCACGGGCATGGTGATCACCTACGAGGATCCCGAGTCGATCCAAGCCAAGGTCGACTACATCGCCGAGCAAGGGATCCGGGGCGCGATGTTCTGGGAGATCAGCAACGACCCCCAGTTCGAGCTGCTCGACACGCTTGGCACCGCCATGGGTCGCTAGCCGTCGTCCCGCCGCGCCTTGACCTCCTCGCGCAGCGAAGACGCCCAGCGATCGAGCTGGTCGATCGTGGTCTTGGCCAGCTGCCGATCCCCCTCCATCGACTCGATGTGCCCGCGCAGGGCCTGTCGCGCTCGACCCAGGCGGCTTTTGATCGTGCCTTCAGCCACGTCGAGGATCTCGCCGATCTCCGCTGTATCGGTAGCAGGGACAAGTGCGATTCACTCGCTATCGAGGCGCCGAGCTGCTCACCAGCCGTACGCTGCCCCCGCTGCGGCTGAACCGAAGCTCGGTGCGCCAAAAGGGCATGGGGCTTCGCTTGCGGCGAACGGCCACGTCGATCCTTCCTGCACGGGCGTCGACCGGCATCGTGTAGGTCACCTCTTGGTAGATCTTGGAGCGGATCGGCACCAGACCCGACCATCGCGGCCGGCCATCGGCGAGCGCGAAGCCGTGAACGTCGATGTCTACCGCCAGATCGTCGGAGCGGAGGACGCTAGTGTTGAACACGGTGACCAGCAGCGTGACCTGCCGGGTGCCCTTGGGCATCCAGCCGACCTCGATCTCGATCTCGATCCCGTTGACCCGTACCGACGGGGAGGCGATCGGCATGACCGGAGGCGTCGGCGGCTTGCCCAGCCGAATGCACCCCGCGGCCAAGAGCACGGCCACCAGGCCGAGGATCCGGGCACGCACACGCGGAGGGTACATCAGCCCACGGCGGTCGCTGACACGTACGACCGTACTGATCCCCAGAAAACTCTGGCTTGTCGTCCCTGGGTGCCGCTTGGGCAAGACCGAGGCCGGGCACGATACCGTCGTGCATTCCCAGCCGGCCTCGGTATAGACGGCTCAGGCCGTCCCCGTCTCGAGGTGCCGTAGGCACACCGCGAGCATCTCCGACCACCGCAACAGCACCGGTGGCTCCCACAGCCTCACGCCGTGGTCCTGGCCGCGCACGACCCACCACGCTCCGGGTCGCTGCTGCTCCCGCGTTTGCAGACACTGTTGGTACCCGCGTGCATGGACATCGTAGGGCCCCGACGAGTTGGGAGCACCGCGGGCTGGTGATCGCCAACGCCGGATCTCGTCGGCTCGCACGATCCCGAAATCGTCTCCGTCGCCCAGCACGATCCGACCCAGCACCACCGTGCGACCGTCGTAGGTCGCGAAGTCCTCGCGGTCGTCGAGCAAGCGAGCCAGGCTCGGGATCTCCAGCACCCGTACCTGGCCCCCCCGGTCGGGCGAGAACTCCGCCGTAAGCGGCACCCCCAGCACCGCGTGGGACCACAGCTCATCGAGACCTCCTATAGACCCGCCGCTTCGTGCCACCAGCTCCCGAGCCCGACGGATCGTCTCGTACTCGTGGCGCGGGGCAGCCGGCTTGCCGAAGACCAGCTCGATCCCGTCCATCATGCTGTAGAACATCAGGATCTCCGGATCGAGATCCGGGTGCCGCGCCAGCGCATCGCGGACCACCGTGGGATCCACCGGCGGCGGACCCCACTGGTGGATCGTCTCCCATCCCTGACCCAGCATCTGGGCCATCAAGCGCTGCAGGGCCACGCCCCACCCTTGGGGAACCGCGATCGGCTCGGGAACAACCAGCGGCGGGCGTGAACACGAGGACTCGGGACGCGACGCGGGTGATGGAGACGACGCGACGCCGCCTGCCGCCGACGCCTGTTTCGATGATCGCGGCGGCTGTTGCTTTGCTTTGTCTTGCTTTGCTTTTTCTTGCTGTGCTTTTTCTTGCTTTGCTTTTTCTTGCTTTGCTTTGTCTTGCTTTGGTGTCTCCGGCGTCCGCGGCTTGGACTTCGGCGGCTGCGAGCTCGGTCCCTCAGACGCGTCCCGCACCGCCAGATCGATCGCCTTGGACAGATTGCGCTTCCACGGGATTACCAGCGTCGCGACGAGCTGCCACCGGATCGGTCGCTCGGTCATGGCCTGGACCGTCCGCACCGCTCGCAGGGCGTCACCGAGCAGCCCGTCCACCTCCACCGGGACTTCGATCGTAAGCGGGAGCTCCACCGCGAAGGCATGCTCACCGCTTGCGTAGGTCTGCTCGCCCCCGACCTCGCCGACGAACTCGTAGATCACCTCGTTGCGCATCGCGGTCCGCCGACCACGCCGGTGATCCTCGACCAGCACCCTCCGCCGACGGGTCGCCTGCAGGGTCACCGTGAGCCCCTTGGCCGGCACCGGCTCGGCCAGCGTCAGCGCGACCGTTCCGGTGATCCGAGCGCCGAGTCGATGGGACGTGCCCCCGTCGACCCGCAGCTCGATGCTCCCGACCCCGATCCCGACGACCTTGCCCGCCTCGCCCGCCGCCTGACGCAGCCCTTCGCCCGCAGCAGTGGCCGCCTCACCGATCTGGTCCACGGCATCGTCGAAGATCTTCTTCCAGTCGGCCACGCCGCTCAATAGAGTACCGTCGAACCGGTACACACGGCGAGCTCCCTCTTCGCTCGACAGGACACGGGCTGACCTGCTTGGCAAGTACGGTACCGGTGGTACCCGGCACTTGGGGCTACGGGCCAACCTGCGCGGCGGGTAGGGTACCCGGGGTCCCCGGCACTGGGGGCTACGACGCGAACACCTCGTCGGGCGTCTTGGCCGTCAGTACGCGCTGGGTCCACACACCCAGCTGCTCGACCGTCGCCGCCGCGATCCGTACCCGTACGCGGTCGGGAAGACGACCAAAGCGAAGACCAAGCAAATTCACCAGCGTATTGGCCATTCCCTCGAGCACGCCTTCGGCCCGGCCCTTGAGCATCCCCTCGGCCATCCCCTCGGTTACACCTGTGGCACGGCCCCTGGCCTCGCTGGCTGCGAGGCTCATATTGTACAGCGCGAGCGCCTCCTCCCGCTCCCAGGCATCATGGCGGGTCTCGGGCTCTTGCGAAAGCTGTTCGAGAGTCTGTTTGGCCAACTTCATGATCGGATCCTCCACGGCGAGTTGCTCGAACTGGGCGTCGTCTTGGGCAACCAAGAATCGAGCCCAACGCTGAACCCTAGCATCATCGTCGTCGCTTTGGGGCCGACCGGGTCGATCCAGGTTGGACAGCTGTAGAAGGTGGATCGAAAAATGATCACTCAGAAGGGTATGGGTGTACCGGTCGCGTAGCTCGAAGATCGAGTGTAGGCGCTTGATCTCTGGAAATAGCGGATTGGCGAGCCAGGCGATCCCGGTCGTCCGTTTGAGTTGATGGTACTCATCACCTCGGCGTAGCTGGGTCGAATAGTTTCGGGATGTGTAGTAGATCATGCGCTCGGCAAGATCGGGGTCCGGACGTCGCTGCATCTCGAGATCGACCCGAGAGTCGTCGTCGAGCCGTGCCCGGATGTCTAGCGCGATCAGCTTGTCGAAGGGGAGCTCGCCGGGGATCTCCGGGTTTAGAATGTCGACGCTGCTGATCGGTCGGGCCAGCAGGCCCGTGAGCATGTTGATGAGCAGTGAAGGCTGCCGGGTGAGCAGGCGCTTGAATACGAGATCAAGCTTGGGGTCGAGGAGGTCCATGGGAGGGTCCATTGAGGGGGTCCATTGAGGGGGTCCATTGAGGAGATCCGTAGGAGCTGTAGAGCCGGGGAGCGCTCTGCCTGAGGGTCAGGCTGCGCGCCGAAGGTGGTGCGGCCACCCAGAAGGCCAAGGCTCGTAGTAAGAGCCCAGCAACGCCGCGATGAGACGGCGGTGGGTGAATGAGTCGGGGGACCAAGAGGTCAATGAGCCGAGGGTGTTGGGGGAACTGAGCAGGGCGTAGCCATCGGCATTGAGGCGAGCGACATCGGCTTGTAGGGCCTCATAGTCCTGCGGCACGTCGATGTTGCCGTTGGCGTCGAGCAGTAGCATCGACAAGGTCTCGTCGGCCAAACGCATGGGTTCGGTGAGACGCACGACGCGGAAGATCGCGAAACGGACCCGTTGGGCGGCCATTTGGGGAAGCGCGGCGTCGGGGTAGTCGGCCTGGAGACGAGCGAAGCGGTGCTCCGGTATGGGGTGGATGCGGCCGTCGGCGTTGAGGTAGAAGACGTGGCGATTGTCGGACTCGCTGAGGATGAAGTCGAACATTGTGGGACTCCGAAGTGGGGGGGAGGGGGGGGG
>JBCCWC010000297.1:0-13254 GCA_039194325.1 Myxococcota bacterium | reverse complement strand
GCTGACCGCCCTGTTCATCGCCGAGGCTCGGGCCCACGGCGGGCGGGCGAGCGCCGTGCAGCTCCATGTGCAGTCGCTGCTGGACCACGTCGGCCAAGGCAAAGCCCACCACCGTGGCGACCACCACCGCCGTCATGCGCCGCACGGCGCTCGCCCGCCCGCCGTGGGCCCGAGCCTCGGCGATGAACAGGGCGGTCAGCGGCAACGTGTGGGCGGCTACCGCCACCACCAACGACCCGTGCGAGTGACCGTCGTGGACGTGGCCGGCGTAGGTGCCCAGGGCCAGGCCCTCGGCCAGCTGGTGAGCGACGAAGCCGTAGAAGCCTAGCTCGGCGCCCACGCGGTGGGTCGAGAGCTCGAGCGATGGGCGCAGGCGTCGGGCCAGAGGGGCGACCAGCCCGGGTAGCGCGAGGGCGGCCGCGAACACGATCAGCGCACCGCCGCCGATCTCGGCCACCGCCTCGGGCAGCAACTGCACCACGACCGCCGTGCCGACGGCCGCCACCGCGAAGGTACGCAGGGGCCCGAGCCACGAGCCCTTGCGATGACCGACCCCGCCCATGACAGCGCCCAGCAGGATCGAGCCCACGGTGATGGCCAGCGCTTCGTTCATCGGCGTCTGTGCGCTCCGTACGGCATGAGGGATACTTTAGCGAAAGTCGTGTGCTCGCAGAGCATGGGGCTTTGGTCTGGTGGGTCGCCGAGTCCGCGCGGGCGCGCGCTACGATCGGGACGTAGCCAGGACCTCGTCGACCGCACCTAGGACCACGTCGATTTCCGACAGGGCGTTGGGCCAGTGCGGCGCGAAGCGCAGCGCCCCGTCGGGGGTGGTGCAGGCGACCCCGCGCTGAGCGAGGCCGGCGTGGAGCGCGAGTACGTTGACGCCGGGCGGGGGATCCACGCTGAGGATCCCCGAGCGCTGCTCGGGCACCGGGCTGCGGCGGCTCTTGAACCCGCGCGCGAGCAGGTCCGGCTCCAGGGCATTGTGGTAGCGCTGCACGTGCTCGAAGATCGCCCCGACCCCCAGCGTGGCGATAGGCTCGAGCGCCGCCTCGAGTGCGGCGAGCACGATCCCCGGCGCCGCGCCGCCCTCCACGAAATCGGCCTGATCGCGGATCGGCCGGTCGTAGCGCAGGTGCCCCGCGCCCTCGAACAAGAAGCGCAGGCCCTCTTGATGGCTGAGCCAGCCGGCGACCACCGGGCGTAGCGCCGCCGCGAGCGGCCGGCGGACGTACAGCATGCCCACGCCCTCGAGGCCCATCAGCCACTTGTGGCTCCCGCACGACAGATAGTCGATCCCGAGCGCCTCCACCGAAAGCGGGACCACGCCGGCGGCCTGGATCGCATCGACGAACAGCTCGGCGCCGTGGGCGTGGCACAGGGCGGCGATCTGTGCCAGCGGCATGCGCAACCCGCTTTGGAACTGCACCGCGGACACCGCGACCAGCCGGGCACCGGCGCGCAGCAGCTGCTCGAGCTGGGCCAGCCCGGTGCCCGCCGCGCCGAAGAAATCGTTGGCGGACAGCCAGCAAAGCTCGAGATCGTAGAGCTCGGCCGCACGCTGCCACGGGGTGACGTTGGCCGGAAACTCGCCGCGCAGGAGGATCACCCGATCGCGAGCGCGCCACGGCAGGCAAAGCGCGATCGCCCGCACCCCCGCGGTGGTGTTGGCCACGTAGCCCAGCTCGGAGGGATCGGCTCCCAACAGCGCCGCGAGGCTCGCCCGCAGCCGCTCGCGTTGATCGAGCCAGCGGGACAGCGCGCCGACCCCTCGGGTCGCGTAGTCGCGCGCGATCTCGGCGACGGCGGCCTGCACCCGGCTCGACGCGGGAGAGATCGCGGCGTGGTTGAGATAGGCCCGAGCCTCCAGGGTGGGGAACAGGCGGCGGTCGCCGAGCTGCGGCGGGACGGGCAAAGGCTCCACGCGGCCTACGCTAGCAGCCCAGGGGCAGGCTCGTAGAGCGCTCACCCGATCGGCGGGTCGAACACCAGCCCCAGGCCAGCGCCGGTCATGTCCGAGTAGGTGTAGGGCGCGATCAGCCCCGTGGTGGTGGTGGTGGCGTAGGACTCCGGGTCGAGCTTGAAGGCCAGGTTGGCCCCCTGATCGGGGATCCACACGAAGCCGTCCACGTCGATGCTCACCCCCACCGGGGTGCCGCAGCCGGGCAAGGGGATGTTGGCGTTGACGATCGTGCGGGTCTCCACGTCGAACTGCGCCACGCCGCACTGACCATTGACGGCCGCCCACAGCTGGCCGTTGCGATCGATCTGCAGGCCACGCAGGGCGTTGTTGCCCACGGGGAACACCTCGAAGATCTCCGAGTCGGGATCGAAGTGAGTCAGGTCGCCTCCCAGCCCCGCCGTCCACGGGTGCCCGTTGGCGTCGAGGGTCATCCCATACGACTCGGACTCCGACGGGAACTCCCACTGCTGCACGTCGAGGGTGGTGCCGTCGATCCGCACCAGCGGGCCCCGCAGCCCGGTTGTCCAGAAGTTGCCCTCGATGTCCACCGCGCCGCCGTAGGGGCCGTAGGTCTTGGTCCCGCCGGTCGCGTCCCAGCCTGGCGCGATCGCCTCGTCGAGGATCTCGCCGTCGGTCCCCGCGAGCCGGAAGAAGTGCCCCTGGTTGGCGGGTCGGTCGAAGTACCCCACCCACACGCGGAAGTCGTCGGGCACGCAGGGGTTGTTGCTCTCGCCCGCGTCCCAGGCGGTGGGGCGAGGGCCCTGCTGTCGGGTTTCTCCGCTGGGCAGCGGCACATTCCACAGCACGCACTCGTCGGTCCCGAAGGGCAGCGTATCGGTGGGGCCGCTCGAGGTCTCGATTGTCCCGTTGCCGTTGAGGTCGACGCAGTCGCCCTCGCGGGCCGCGATCTTGGTGATCCCTCCGGCCCGGTTGGTCACCGCCACATCGCCGGCCAGGTTGACCGACGTGCGCGAGGGATCGTCCCCGCCGTCGGTCGGGCCGGTGTAGTAGCGCGCCAGCTCCACTCCGGTGGTCGTGTCGATCTTCGAGACGGTGCCGTCGGGAGAGTTGGCGATCCAGATCAGCGAGAACTCGACGTCGCCGTCCATGCCCCCGCCGCCCCCCGGGCAGTCGCCGCCGGGGCCCAGGCCGGCGTCGTTGATGTTCACGTCGAGCTTCTCGCCGCCGTCGGCGGACTCGTCTTGTGCGCCCGAGCTCGCGGTCATCGGGCCGAGCGAGAGCACCCCGGTCTCGCCGTTGCTGCCGCTGCCGGTCTGGCCAGGATCATTGCCCCCGCAGGCCATCGACAGCGCCACGCTCGAACATCCCCACCATCGGATCACCACCGCGATCCGACGCCTTACCTCGTCCCCCGACCACATCGTGAAATCAGCATAGGGCATCCATGCCGGGGGTTCCATGACGACCCGAGGCCGAATCGGCAACAAGTCGTCCGCCCGAACTCGACCGATGATCTTTGGGTGAGCACCCTTGTGGCCGCAACGAGCGGTCACGATCGAGCTCCGTTCACCCGGTGAGCTGACAGACCATGGCGGCACGAGGCATTGGGGGCGGGATCGAAGAGGGCGGCTCACAGCCCCAGCTGTCGCGACGCCAGATCCTTCATGATCTCCTCCGCTCCGCCGCCGATCGCCAGCACCTTGGTCTCTCGATAGATCCGCTCCACCGTGGCGCCGCGGATATAGCCCGCCCCCCCGAAGATCTGGACCGCTTCCTTGGCGCAGTGCTCCATGCACTGCGTCGCCTGGTTCTTGAGCATGCAGACCTCGGCGATCGGGTGCTGGCCCTGCGCCACCCGCCACGCCACCGATTCCAGGTAGGCCCGGGTCGCGCTGATGTCTTGGGCCATGTCGACGAGCTTGTGGCGGATCACCTGGCGGGTGACCAGCGGGCGCCCGAAGGTCTCTCGCTGCCGGGCGTAGGCGACCGCTTCATCGTAGCAGACCTGGGCAAAGCCCACCGCCATGGCCGCGATCGCCAGCCGCTCGCCGTTGAAGTTGGCCATGATCCCCGCAAAGCCCTTGTTCGGCACGCCCAGCAGGTTGCCCGCCGGAACCCGGCAGTCCTCGAAGTACAGGGTGGCCGTGTCCGAGCAGCACCAGCCCATCTTCTGGAGCGGCGTGCGAGCAAGCCCAGGCGCATCGCCGGGGATCACCAGCAGCGAGATCCCGTTCATGCCCGGATCTCCGGTGCGCACCGCCGTGGTGATGTAGTCGGCCTGCATGCCCGAGGTGATGAAGGTCTTGCTGCCGTTGACCACCCAGTGGTCGCCGTCGCGACGGGCGGTCGTGGCCAGGTTGGCCACGTCAGAGCCGCCGCCCGGCTCGGTGACGGCCAGGGCCATGATCTTGTCGCCCGCGAGCACCGGGGGGATCACCTGTTGCTTGAGCTCGTCCGATCCCAAGGCCACCACCGGAGGCAAGCCGATCCCGTGGCTCATCAAGCCCGCCACCACCCCGCCCGCGCCGCAGCGACAAAGCGCCTCGGTCACCACGATCTGGGCAAACGGGTCGCCGGGGGTCCCGCCGTACTGCTCGGGAAAGCCCAGGCCGAGCAGGCCCACCTCGCCCGCCTTGCGATAGAGCGAACGCGGGAGTGCTTCGTCTCGCTCCCAGGCGTCGACGTGCGGGATGATCTCCCGCTCCACGAATCGGCGGACGGTTTCCCGTAGCGCGTCGTGATCCTCGGTGTAGTGCGGGCTCGAGCGGCGAGACACGCCATGAGGGTAACAGGCCGCGTTGTGGGCGCAGGCGCGACCTTTATCGGTCCCCGCTTCCGGGCTCGTCGCCCGTGGCCCTGAGTGCTCGTCCGTCGTCGTGTACGCTGCGGGTATGTGCGGACGGGGGGTGCGGCCCGATGGGGCTCGATTGGTCGAGGCGATCGTGGCCGATCACGTCGACGACGAGGTCCGGACACTGCCCGCTCGCCACAACCTGGCGCCGACCGATCCGCTGGGCGTGCTGTGGGCCGAGGGAGGCCAGCGGCGGCTGTCGGTCGCTCGCTGGGGCGTGCCCCGGCGTCGAGGAGGCCTGGCCATCAACGCCCGCGACGATCGTCTGCGCGGTGGCGTGTGGCGGTCGCTATGGTCCCGCGGACGGGCGGTGGTTCCGCTGGTCGGTTTCTATGAGTGGGAGGGCCCCCACCGGCAGCCCTGGTACTTTCGTCGGGGCGACGACCAGCTGCTCATGCTCGCGGCGCTGGTCCAGCACGACGACGTACAGCGTCATGTAACGATCATCACCACCACCCCCTCGGCCGACATCGCAGGGATCCACGATCGCATGCCGGCGGTGCTCGAGCCCGACATGATCGAGCCATGGTTGCTCGATCCGGGGTTGCTCGATCCGGATCCCGACGCGCTCGCCTCGCTCGTCCGTCCCGCCCCCGCGGGTACCCTGGTGCGCCACGCCGTGTCCTCGCGGGTCAACAACGTGCGCAACGATGGGCCACAGCTGCTTGAGCCGGTCACCCCGGCAGCGGTGCAGATGGAGCTGCTGTAGATCCGACCGGACGATGATCACCCCATGCCCGCGCGTCCCCGTCGAGACGATGGCATCAAATCGGAAACCGCGTGATGAGAATCCATGAGATCTCTATCGTGGCGTGAGGGACGGTAGACGCTCCTGGTAGAGGTCCGGTGGTTCATGGTGACCCATATGGCCCAAAGGAGTCATTGGTCCGCAGGCGGGCGCACGTCCGTGCGCCGGATTGAACGCGCATTTCGCTCCTAGGGCTTACCCTGGTTCGAACCAGTCGAAAATACTGATAGGAGACTTCGGCATGATGTTTGCTTCGTACGAAGTAGCCTTGAGCGTATGTGCCACTCTCGCCATGGATGTCTGGGAGCAAAGCCTCTCGATTTCTCCATGCCGGGTAGGTTGCAACGACCTCCACGACACGCGACTTTGGTTGCCACACTCCCGAATCGAGGTGCCCCCACCATGAAGATCGGAGACTATGAGCTACGCCACCAGCTCAATCAGGGCGGTATGGCCCAGGTGTGGCTGGCGCAGCGTGTCTGGTCCGACGGTAAGAAGAAGGTCGCTGTCATCAAGATGCCGCGTACATCGGTGATGGTCGACCCGCGCCAGATGCAGATGTTCCTGGACGAGGCTCGCCTGGCCATGCAACTTGAGCACGACAATATCGTCAGCGTGTTCGATGCTGGGATCCATAAGGGGTTGCCCTGGATCGCGATGAGCTATGTGCCTGGGCGCAACGTTGCCGAGCTGCTTCGTGCGGTCGCGCAGGGAGCCAACGAGTTCGACTTCGACGTTGCCGCCCACGTGACCCGCGAGCTGGGCTACGCGCTCCAATATGCCCACGAGTACCGATGCGAAGGCGTCGCGCAGAACATCGTGCATCGCGACGTTGCCGCCAAGAACGTGATGATCAGCGGCTCGGGTGGGGTGCAGCTCACCGACTTCGGCGTGGCATCGGCGGTCTCGATCCAGTCGACCTCCACCCATGTCAAGGGCACCTTCCGCTATATGGCGCGGGAGCATGCACTGGGGCACGCCAACGCCAAATCGGATGCGTTTGGGATGGGAACGGTGCTGTGGAGCCTTCTCGAAGGCAAGGACTTTCGTTGGGATATCGAGCAGGCGGGGCTCATCAACGCTGCGATCGACGGGTACATCACCCCGCTGACCCGCCAGGGAGTGCCCCCGACGCTGCTACAGATCCTTCACGGGTTGCTCGAGCCCGACGAACGCAGACGGATGCCGATCCCAAGGGCGGTCGAGCTGCTCGAGGCGTTTCCCGGGCGACGCACCGTGCTCAAGAAGATGTTGGCGCGTTACTTCGGTGTGGAAGTGCTGCGATCTGGGCACACGTCGGTCGGGTTCAAGTCGTCCGAAGAGCTGGAGCGGGCGATGAAAGTCGTCCAGATCACGGGAGAGGACTCGTCGCCACCACCGTATTCATCCGCGAAGTCCGGGCTGCGCGAGTCCGACACGCGCAAGACGAGAGGAGCAGTGGACGCGTCCGCTCCGGCCGCGAGCCGCGGTGCGGTGCCCGGCCAGCGCACCCTGGTCGTGCCGAGGCTGGCTGTGGTTGACCGAGCTCCGGAGATCACAGCCACCGAGCAATTGCCGTTGGGTGGACGGCCGATGCACGCCGACCCGCCGCTTGATGCTGGCGCACGGATGCCGGGAGGTGGGCGACCGGGAGCCGGTGTCGAGGCCGATGCGCAGCCACCAGTGCAGCGGCCGACGCCCGATACGACGCTCGCACCAGAGCCATCGCCAGTGGGGCAGGACGATTCGGGCACGACCCATTTCGCCACTGAACCTCCTATGGTGGACGAGCCTACCGAGGACACGCTCCGTTCGCCACGAGGCTCGGCCTACGGCGCGAGACCGGCCGTTGCGATGGCGTCGATCCACTCTCCTACGGACGAGCGTGTGGTCTCGGCCTCTATTCGGACCAGCACGTCTCGCTCTGGGATCGCAGCGGCGATGCTTGTCCTTGCGCTGGTGCTCGCGTTGTCGAGTGTTGCTGGGGTGATGTGGCTTGTACTGCGCGACGATTCGGTGGTCGCGAGTGAGTCGCAGCGAGAGGTTCCGGTCCCGGCCGACGCGAAGGTCGAGGTCGCCGAGGTGGTCGAGGTCGCCGAACCTGCACACCAGCCCGAGCCCAAGCCACGAAGGCGATTCGTCGAGGACGACACCGCGGCGTCGGTTTCGGCTGCGAACGCCGCGTCGTCGGGGCTTGTGGGCTCGGGGGCCAATCACACGGATGTCGAACGTCCAACGGCGCACCGCGAACCACCAATGCCCTCGTTCGCGGCGCCGGTCCATGTCTCGTCCCGTGCCGAGCCTCGGCCCGCTGCACCTGCGGCCAAGGTCACGAGTCCCGTATCATCGTCCAAGGCTCGACCAAGGGTCTCGGTCCGGATCGCGCTGGGCTTTGTGCCCCATGCGCAGATCCGTCTCGGCCGACGAACGCATACCTTGACTCGCAAGGACGAGGCCAACCTGACGGTATCGGCTGGTCGACGCACGCTTCGCTGGCGACTCATGCCGACTGAGCCATGGCGCATGAAGACGATCGATTTCGAGGAAGGCCATGAGCACTTCATCTTGATCGAGAGCAGCGGACCCAAGTCCTCTTCGACCAAGGCCAACGGAGAGCGTCCGTGATCGACCACGAGACGCTAGGGGCGGGAACACGGCTCGGCCATGGGCGCTACGAGATCATCCATCGTCTTGGTCGGGGTGGGGTGGCGATCGTGTATCTTGCCCGACATACTGAGCGGAGCGTTCGGGTTGCGCTCAAGATCCTGTCGGAGGATCGAGCGCAGAACGTCGAGGACCTGCTTCGGTTCGAAAATGAGGTGAAGATTGCTGCGAGCCTACCAGCCCACGTCAATATCGTACGACCGTTCGAGATGGGTCGCTTCAGCGAGCTGGGCGGCCGGCCGTACATCTCCATGGAGTATGCGCCAGGGCCAACGCTGGGTGATCTGGTCTTGGCCAAGCCGCTCCCGCCGCGTCGGGCCTGTCGGCTTGTGCTCGATGTGGCGGAAGCGCTAGATTTTCTGCATCGTCGTGGGATCATCCACCGTGACGTCAAGCCCAGCAACGTCATCGTTTCGAACGAAGGAGGGGTTCAGCGCGCCAAACTGCTCGACTTCGGGTATGCTTTCGAACAGTCGTCGCTGGTTTGTTCTCCCGAGGAACGACTCACGCAGATTGATGAGCGACCGGGCACCAAGCACTACATGGCGCCAGAGCAGGCGCGTGGTGGTGAGCCGCCCGCGCCCAGCTTTGACGTCTATGCGCTGGCGGTTACGCTATACGAGCTACTGGTTGGTCATCCGCCGTACCACGCTCATCCGCCCCATGAGGTCGTGTTGCGGAAGATCGATCCTACCCTCCCGTCGTTATCGATCGACGACGAGCGACCCGATCTCCTACCGCCGTTGCGCGCATTGGTGGACCGCGGACTCGAACGCGAGCCGAAGCGCAGGATCGCGAGCGCGGCGGAGTTTCGGGACGAACTCCGACGCGTCGTCGAGTTGCTCGATTACCCAAGTAAGTGTGGCGATGGGGTAGCACGGCTCGAGCGCTTGCCACGAGGCGATACTGCTACGCCGACCTGCCGCCCGCAGCCTCAACGATCACGGAGCCTCGAACGACGACCGAAGACGTGGGCGCGCTGGCTCACCCTGGGAGTCGCGCTCACGATCATGCTCGTTACCGTCGGGGTGATCGGGGCTCGCATGACGCTCGACGGCATGCCCGGGGGTGCGGCGACGATGGCGGACGGGGCCGTGGGGGCCGTTGGGTCCGTGGGGGATAGAGCAGTGATATCCTCGCATGCTCAGGACTCCGCGACGGCTCGTCCGGCGAGGGCTGCGCCGTTTGCCCTCGCACACCCCGACGATACGGGCCATGATAACGCTCGCGCGAAATCGGACGCGGGACCGGAGCGCGCCGAGTTGACCGTGTTTGTCCCGCCCAAAGCTCCCCGCGCCAAGAAGACGGAGCTTTCACCAAACTCCGGGCCCAGCACCGAGCCGGCCGAGCCAGCCGGGACCCCTTCCAGGATACCCTGCACGCAGGTGCGCAAGGACACTGAGATGGCCAGACTCGCTCGTTCGTGGTCCAAGGTCGCTCGGCTGACCAAGCGTCGGGGGTGCTGGGTCGACGATGACGTGCGTATGAGAACGCGCGTTCTTGCACTTCATCGCCTGGGCCAGTACGAGCGATGCGCCGCCATGCGAGACCTGTCCTCCGACCCCGAAGTCCAACGCACCGCGACGATCTGCCAGCGAAGTCTCGCCAAGGAGCACAGCCCGTGACATCGATCAAGCCGTGCATACTCGCCGTCGCTCTGTGTCTGGGAACGGCTGCTCCTGCCGAAGCGCAACCGGGTCCGACGAGCAGCGCCGAAGCCCAAGGCGAGCTGTTCTTCCCGGTCGAGATCGAGGTCGACGTCTCTGCACTGCCCGAGGCCGGGCAGCCTCCCGAGGTCTCCGAAGAGACTGGCAAGCGACTGACCGAGGCGCTGACCAATAGCCTGAGCAACGAATACCGGCTCCGGGTCGTCGAGCAGGCCGGTTCGGATGTGGCACAGGTCGTGTTTCGCCTATCATTCGTCGACTACATGGAGTCTCACTATGCGATCACGATCGACGTGAAGCGACCCGACGGTCGACGGGATCCGGCGATCGCCTACGAGTGCCAGCCTTGCTTCGATGAGGAGCTCATCGACGGAGCACTAGCCCAGGTACCGGAGTTCATCTCACGCCTGGAGCGGAGCGTCCCTTCGTCAGAGACTGGCAACGATGGCGACGGGACCGATGGTGGCAAGACCGACGGCGGCAAGATCGGGGTCAGACCACTGATGATCGCTGGGTACACCACAATCGGCGTCGGGGCGGGCACGCTCGTCGGGGGTATCATAGCCCTGACTCGGCCCCTTGAGCCGATCGAAGAGACCCCCTGGCGGGAAGTCACGTACAGACCGCTTGGAATCGGGCTCGCGGTCGGAGGTGGAGCGGCCCTGGTGGTTGGGAGCGTGCTGGTCGTCGTCGATGCCATCCAATGCAAGCGTCGGGGCACGTGCGCCCGGAAGAGGGGGAATCCGACCATGTCGCTCGTTCCCATCCTCGACTCCACAACGGCAGGTGTTGGGGTCCTGCGCCACTTCTAGCCCGGCTCGGGCCGAGGAACTGCTCGTCATGTTCGAACACCGAGAGCATACAACGATCCTTCGTCTCGCCGCCTTTCTAGGTGTCGTATCAGGGTTGGGAGTCACGACGATCAACTGCGTGCGGACGGCTAAGGGGCACTGCCTATACCAGGGTGGTGATGCATGGTGTAAGCAGGAAGAGCGTGGGAGCGCATGCTTCGTTCTCGTCGACGGCGAGGTCGACTTGCTCCCCACCGATGGTTGCTATGATGCCGTATCGACCGAGCTGGATCGGCAGGTGCATGTCGAGTACGGATTGCCGACCGCTGTGTTCAATGCCAACGCAGGGCGGGAGCCGGGATTGGAGAACTTTGCGACCCTCGAAGGGCTCGCGGCCGTGCTCGTGGAGCAGGACGTTCTTGAGGCCGGCTGCGACGTAGACCTGATGGACCTGCAACCGCAGGTCGAGCAGGCAACGAGGCTGCGCGAAGAACTCGAGCCGCCGAACACGGAGACGAACCGGTCGCCGGCGTACCTGACCACTACGCAGCGCACGTTGTTCATGGCGATGAACGAAGCGATCGGCGCACGCTTCGAGCCGTGCTTGGTCGCGGACGGGACCGATACGGATGAGACCGACACGGACGAGACCGATACGGATGGGACCATTACGAATGGAGAGACCGAGACGACTGGAGAGGACACGACCACGGGGCCCATGCCCTGTACCAGGGATGGGGACTGCACCAACCCGGCGGTGCCGTACTGCGATCCGGTCGACATGACGTGCGTCGATTGCAGCGGCGTGGCAGATCCCGATGCGGCGTGCATGGGTACGGATCCAAATAGACCGTTGTGCGTAGGCGGGGCATGTGTGGTATGCACAGAGAATGACGCTACAGTGTGCGATGGGCAGTTGCTGGTTTGCGACACGGAGGCGATGGAGTGCGTGCCCTGTACGGCGCATGAGCAGTGCGAAGCGAGGGCTTGCGATCTACTCGCGGAGACGCCGACGTGCTTCGATCCAGACCAGGTACGGCGCGTGGGCAGCGGGCAGGATGATCTGGACGTGACGGGTGCACTGATGACAGTGCAGTCGATGGGCTGGACACGGGCGGTGCTCGTGCTGCACGAAGGGGGAGATATTAATGACGCTGCGACGGTGAGCGCTGGAGCGGTGGCGTTGATCGCGGCGCCGGGGCAGAGCCCGCAGTGGATCAATACTGAAGCCATGAATGAGTCGACGTTGAGCGTGAGCGGAGCCGATACGCGAGTCTACCTGGATGCGTTGCGATTATCGACCGGAAGTGGTGCTGGCCTGTTTTGCGATGGTGCTGAGGTAGATGTGCAGCGCAGTCAGATCGTGAACAACGACGGAGGTGGGATTTCTGCTATGAGCGGATGCGAAGTATTTGTCGAGAATAGTTTTATCGGTGGTAGTGATAATTCCGCAGCTCTGAATGTCAATAGTTCATCTGCTGATGTGGTGTACTCGACACTTGGTGGAGGGACCATCAATGCCTGGGGGCTCTTATGCGCTTCGCCTATTGCCGTCGGTGTGCGTAACTCGATCATCGTCGCGCTTGGCAATAGCATTACGGGAGGAGAGGATGTGATATGTCCATCGGCCATGCTCACGGATACGGCAACTGAGACCGCCTTTATGGGCATGGGAAACGAGATGGTGGGAGAGCTGGATCTTATGAACCCGGAAGATTGGTTCGTCAACTACTCCATTGGAGATTTCTCGTTGCAGAACGATGGGCTCGTGCTCTTCGATGGTGTGGCCGAGTGGAGGGAAGGGGATCCGCCGGCGGACATCGATGGCGATCTTCGTCCGATGGTCGAGGGAGTACCCGACTATGCTGGAGCTGATGTACCGTGAGCACGCGGTCAATGGCAGTCTGGTCAAAATCCATGACAACCCCGACATCTACGACGACTCGAGTCCATCAACGAACGCTCGTTGCGCTCGTTGGTACGCTATCGCTCTTGCCTCCCACGCTCGCTCATGCAGCGAGCGCGCGGGAAGTCGGACCGATTGTACCGGCTCTTGGCACCATCGAGCCGTCGACTCCTGCTGCTGCAAAGAACGCCGCAGCGTCGCAAGTCAAGATCCAAGTCGTCTCCCGTATAGGTGACAACGATGAGGCCGTTCGCAACGAGGTGCTCGCGGTCGCAGCGACCGCGTTCGAGGGGAAGGACTTCGTCGTCGTTGATGACGCGGATACCCTCGTCCAGATCGTGATCACACGACCGAGCAAGGGGTCGCCCGACTATGAAATTCAGGTCGGTTACTCGCTGGCGGTCGGGCAGCCCGTGCGACGTGACGATCGGGTCTCGTGCACGCAGTGCAGCGCCACCGAACTGCTGACAGCGGTGCGCAATGCGTCCGAGTCCTTGGCGAACAAGCTCGGTGAGCGCCACGAGGACGAGACCCAAAACACGGAAGCAGAACCCGAATCCTCCAACGAAGGTGGGCCCCTAGCCGATCCGCCTGGCGAGGAGTCCCCCAACTTCGAGGAGCTTCCCCCGGCCAAGGGAGATGGCATCATCATGGGGACCAGTGGCCTGGCCTTGTCGGTGCTTGGCGGTGGCGGCGTAGTGGGCGGTGCGATCGCGATCGGGCT
>JBCCWC010000296.1:0-13373 GCA_039194325.1 Myxococcota bacterium | reverse complement strand
GGGTAGGTTGGCACTACATCCGCTTTCGGGCGGACGGAGTGGAGCCCGGTCGAGTCATTCCAAACGGTTGGATGTCAAGCCCGGCGAGATCGGCCCCGATTTTTTTCGAAATCGGGGTCCAACTGCCGAAGTTGGGCTAACCCCGCCGTGGCGTGCAATTGTCGACAAACTCCTCCAAGCCGCAATCAACGGCGGTTCGAGCCGTACTTGACCTGTCGAAGACCCCGAAGACCCCGACCCCGACCACGGCTCGCGGTCATCGGAAAACCCCACCCTACGGCCACCTAGGCCCGACCGGATCTTCTCACCGATCGGGCCGTGCGGGGGCGTAGCGCCCAACCCGATCGCCTGCGCCGGTGACCCTCGTCGCCGGTGCCGACGCTCCGCCCACGACGATGGCCGGGCTTCCCCTCGGAGAGCCCCGGTCACCCCGAGGGCTCGGCGCTCTTTCGTCCTCGCGTGACCACGACCCGACGAGGAGATCACCCGATGAAGACCTTCATGCAATACAAGGATCGCCGCGCCGCCGATCTCGATCATCACCCCTTTGTGCAGTGGCTCGACGCCGACAATGTCGACATCACGCAAAAGCTCATGTTTGCCCCGATCATGACGATCTTCGTGATGAACTTTCGCGACATGAACCTTTGGGTGCTCCGGTTCGACGAGCAGCCCGACGAACACTTTCGCTCGATCATCAACGACAACACCAAAGAAGACGAGACCCACTCCCGGCTCTTCTTGGAGGACTGGGACAAGCTGGAGCTCGACGCCCACCTGGGCTGGTCGGCGCTCGACACCCTGTGGTGGCTGTTCGCGAGCCCGCAGACCGAGTGCTTCCGCCGCTTCGGCGTCGAGTTCATCCGCCTCAACGTAGATGACAGGGGCGACCCCATGCTCCGCTTTTGCCACTCCGAGGCGGGCGAGATCTGCGGCCACGTGTTCTTCCGCCACGTGGTGGGGCCCACGGCGCGGCTCGGCGAGGTGACGGGCCAGCACTACCGCTACTTCGGCCACTATCACCTCGACCGCGAGCTCGGCCACGTGATCGGCTCCGAGGGCGAGTTCGAGACGCAGGTACTCGAGCCCGACCACCGCGCGCGGGGCATGGCCCTGGGCGAGCGCATGTTCGACATCTTCTTCGAGATCTTCGACGCCTTCGACGGCTACGCGCGCACCCACGTGGAGGCCGGCTCGGTGCCTCGGGCCCCGACCACGATCGATCCCCTGCCCCGCCGGCCTCCTCAGCCGCTGCCGGAGGCGCTGCTTTCGAGACAGCCCCGGCCGTCGTCGTCGATCGCGGCCCGTCACCTGGCCAAGGTCCTGCAACGGCGCAAGCAGGCGGTGGTCACCCACCCCTTCTACACGTGGCTGCGCGAAGCGCAGGTGCCCGCCGTCGACAAGCTGCGCCGCTTCTTGCCCATGTGGGTGATGGACATCCTGGGGTACCGCGATCTGAACCACTACGTGATGCACTACCCCGAGCCCACTGACGACCTTCAGCGGGCGATCAACGCCTGGGCCGCGGATCTGGCCACCCACAGCACGCTGCTGTTTTCGGACTGGCGGGCGCTGGGGATGGACGAGGCGCTGGGCTGGGGCGCCCGGCAGACCCTGGAGTTTTGCTTCTTCGACCCGAGCATGGATATCCATCGCCGCAACATCGTCAAGTTCATTCGCCTGGGCCTGCGCCACCCCGATCCGACGCTGCGCTTTTGGCTGATGCACGCGCTGGAGGCCAGCGGGGAGGTGTTCTTCATCCACACCCGCGAGCTGGCCCTGGCCGCCGAGGCGCAAGGCGTGGGCCCGCTGGACTACCTGGGCGACCGCCACAACGGGGCGCACACCGAGCCCGAGCGTGACACCCTCGCGGCGATTCGCGACCACTTCTGGGCCCAGCCGCTGTCGCCCGAGCAGACGGCCGCCGCCGAGACGATGATCCACGTGGTCTTCGACAGCCTCGAAGAGCAGCTGACGCTGTCACTGGAGGCGGCCCAGAGCAGCCGGCTGCTGCGGCCACCGACCGACCGGCCCGCCGACTGACGACGCGCGCGACCACCGGACAACCACCGGACACCGGGCGGTCGATGCTCCTCCGACATCGACCGTCCCTCCCGATCCGCCCCACCACGCCGACCCCATCACCACTCGGGCCACTTCGGCTCACAGCGCCCCCTTCGTGCCATTTGACAATTCTCGAACGCCCACAACACTCCGCCCAAAGGAGTCGAATATGCGTACGATCGGTATGATCACGTGGATAGCCTCGATTGCATTCGTGGGCCTCGGCCCAAGCTGCGTCACCGACGATGGGTACGAGGAGCTCGGGCCGACCGAGCTCAACGAGGCCGACGGTGAGACGAGCATCGACGTCGAACCTCTCCTCGGGGATATTCAGGCGGACTCGGAGCTCAACGCTCCGGCCCCTCCGGCCCCCATCAACATCAACCTGTGCCCGGGCGGCTGCAACAACCCCCCTACGTGCCACGTCGGTCCGGGCGTCTGCCTCGGCGGCGCTTCCGGCAACCCCACATGCTACTACCACAAGTCGTACGGGGAGTTCTGCGACGGAGGCAACCCGTGCCTGATCGCCGAGTGTATCGACGGCGGCTGCGTCAACAACGACTTCCGGAACGCGGGCACCCCTTGCGACGACGGCGACCCCTCCACCGTCAACGATGCCTGCGACGGCTGGGGAAACTGCGAAGGTGAGGTCACATGTCCGGGCGGCTGCAACAACCCCCCCACGTGCCACGTCGGCCCAGGCGTCTGCCTCGACAGCGCGATCGACGGTCCTACGTGCTACTACCACAAATCACAAGGAGAGATCTGTGACGGAGGCAATCCGTGCATGCTCGCCGAATGCATCGATGGCGGCTGCACCAACACTTACTTCCTGAACGCAGGCACGCCCTGCGACGACGGGAATGCGTGCACCGATGGCGATCAGTGCAATGGAGTCGGAATCTGTACCGGAATCCCGATCCCTTGCGGCCCTGGTCCTGGCCCGGGCCCGGGCCCGGTCCCGGCACCACTGGAGTAGGAACTTCCCCGGGGCGCGACTGACCCTCGCGCCCCCGGGGCCCCGCTCAGGGCGCTACGCCGAACACATCATAGCCGTGCCAATCGGGCGATGTGCCGTGCCAGGCCCGACCCAGGGCGAAGGACACCGAGAAGTTCTGGCTAAAATCGCCGGGCACCGCCTGGTTGAGCATGATCGTGTCGACCCGATCGCCGCTCTCGTTCCACGCCGAGAGCACCCCGTCGTCGAGGGTAAGGATGCAGCCCTGGCCAAAGGCGACCCCGCGGTTTTGTGGGTACTGCAGCTCATTGCCGACGCCATAGCCCATCAGCACGATGGAATCGACGTAGTTGCCCGCCGGATCCCAGCGATCGACGCTCCCCGCCTGGTGGGCGATGAAGCGGTCGTTGACCGGATCCCACGCCACGCTAGCCTGGCTGTCGAGCGTGCCGCCGACCAGGGTCACATGGTCGACGAACGACCCTGGCGCGATCTGGACCCGAATGATCGGGTTGTTCAGCACCCGGGCATAGAGCGGGAACGTGCCATCCCCCTGGGTGAATACCGCGCGTAGATCCAGCCCAGGAGCATAGTCGCTCAGCATCACCCCGGTGGGATCGTGCTCGGCCAGCCGGATCCCCTGCGTTCCCCCCCCCGACGAGGTCCACAAGCTCACGCCGTCCCAGGCGATCGCCATGCGCGTGGACTCTAGGGTGGGGGCCGAGGCGATGATATCCGCGTCGATGGATCCAGCGACAAAGCCGAAGCAATCGTCGGGCGACAGGCACACTCCACCCACGCAGGTGTCCCCGGCCTGGCACGTGACCCCCGGCATGGCGCTGCAGTCGGGCCCCGCCCCACAGTGGCTCGGATCGGTCAGGGGATCGATGCACGTGTCCCCGCAGCCGATCTGCCCCTTGCGGCAGATCGACTCGCACGAGGCCTGCATGCAGGCCTCGGTGGCCGAACACACCGTGTCGCAATCCCCACAATGCGTGGGATCGGTCAGGGGATCGAAGCACTCCCCAGCGCACTCGATCTCGTCCTCCGAGCATACGGAGGGCATCATGGTGGTCTGGGACCCGCCGTCGGTCGAGCTGCTGGAGGACGAGCTATCGGGATCGACCGGATCGGTGCTCGTGCTGGTCTCGAACTCGAGGCTGGTCACGCCCGGCCCCGAGCTGGTGGGGGTCGAGCCCGGGCCCGGACCCGTGCTGCCCTCGGTGTCGATCCCGGGCGGCGATGGGTTGAAACAACCCCCGGCGAGCACGAGCGCCACAATCGGCCATGGAACTGGCCATGGAACTGGCCATGGAACTGGCCATGGAACCAGGGACGACAACGCAGGGTGTTCAACAACGGGGGACGGCGGCATCGAATCCAACGTCGCAGATCGAGCGATCCAAGACAATCGGGCGCACTTGGCTTTTTCGACCGCTCAAGATGCGGCACCATGACCGTCACGCCGTGAAGCTCGTCCGCCACGTCAGCCTCCGATCGGTCAAGGGCACCGCGACCGCCGTGTTCGAGGTCGACCTTTGCGAGGTGGGACCGGACCGCTTCGTGGTGAACTTTCGCCACGGCAAGCACGGTCAGCGGCTGACCGACGGCAGCAAGACGGCACTTGCGGTGGACAGGGCCCAGGCCGACCGGATCTTCAACACCCTGGTCCAGCAAAAGAAACGCAAGGGCTACGTGGACGTTGCGGCGGGCGCTCCATCGATCACGACCCGCCCGATCAACGTCCCCACCACGACCACTGCGACCACCGCCTCGGGAGACTCCACGGCGCTCGATGCCCGGGGCACCCGATTGATAGGGTACCTGCTCAGCCCGGGCGCCTGCCCCCCGCACCTGCCCCTGCGCCGGGTGATCTGGCGGGCGGGCGAGCTGCGGCTGCGGCCGGCTGCGCCCATCTTGGCGAAGATGCTGGACAAGCCCCCCCGCGGGCTACGCCCCGACCGCCGACGCGGTCCGCCATGGCAGTACGCCGTGGTGTGGGCCCTGGCGCGCTGCGAGGATCCGGACACGATCCCGGCCCTGCAACGGGCGGCCGACGACTCCGCGCTGCCCGACTACGTGCGCACGCTGGCCGCGGTCGCGGTCACCGATCTGAGCACGGGTGCGGAGCGCCGCCGGCTCGATCGATCACTGCGCGACGGGCTACCGGTGGGTATCGCCCGGGCGCTGACCCTGGTGGCCGACGCCGAGTCTGGACCCACCCGCGGCTCCGGCGACCCCTATCGCTCCCCGGGCACCACGGCCACCGATCGCCGGGCGCTGACTTCAGCCCTGGCCGAGCACCTGGGGAGCGCCGCGGCCGATCGCCACCAGGTGCTGCTGACGCTGTACCGGCTGGACGACCCTCACGCCCGACGGGCGCTGCTGGACGTGCTGCGCACGCTCCCGCTGGAGCGCCCCGCGTTCGCGGTCGTGCGCCAGCTGTTCAAGGTGGCCCAGATGCGAGGCGACGGGGAAGTCTTCGGGATCCTGGCGTGGCGATTCGAACGCACCCGCGCCAACGCCTACCCGCGATGGGATGCCCGAGCCCAGCGCGAGCACGCGTACGGCCGTGGCACGCGTAAGTGGCTGCGACGCCGGGTCTGGCGGACCCTGCGGCGGCTGGGCGAGGCGGAGGCGGACGAGTTCATCGATCTGGCGATGGGGGTGCTGCTGGCCTTTTGCGACGAGGACGCCACCACGCATGCCTTTGGGCACTACTGGTGCTTCGCCCAGCTGCTCTACCACCAAAGCCCGCGCTTTGGCGTCGACCACCGGGGGCTCCACTTGTGGTCGGGCCGTCGAGATCGAAATCCGGCGGTCCGTGAGGAGGCTTTCCCCGCGCTGTGGGATCGGCACCCCGACGCCCTGGTGGCGCTTTTGCAGCACAGCCGCTGCATGCCAGTGCACGAGTTCGCCACCACCGCGCTGCGGGCCAACCGGGAGGCGTGGACCCGCGTGTCGATGACCGCCCTGGTGGCGATGCTCGGAGGGCGCTACGCGTGCACCCTGGACCTGGCGGTCGACATCGCCGAGCCTCGCCTCGAGGGGGCCGAGCCACCGCGCGCGCTGGTGCTGGCGCTGGCCACCGGGGCGCACGACCGGGGGCGACAGCTGGCGCAGCGCGTGATCCTCGACGACGCGGCACGGTGGCAGGACGACCCGACGTTCCTGGTCGCCCTGGCCACCGCGCACCACGCCGACACCCGCCAGGTGTGCCACCGCCTGCTGTCGGGCGCCCCGCTGACCCCCGAGCGGGCGCAGGCGCTGGTCGCCCGGCTCATCGCCGCGCTGGTCGGCGGCACGATGGACGAGGCCGTCCAGCGGCAGGTCGGCGAGGATCTGACCCGCCTGCTCCAGGGGCCCTTCGCGCTCTACGCCCGCACGCTGGGCCTTCCGGTGATCCGCGATCTGCTCGAGCACCCCGAGGTGGCGGTGCAGGAGCTGGGCGCCAACCTGCTGCTGTCCCACGACGTTCGCCCGTCGGGGCTGCCGCCCGACGTGCTGGCCGCGGTGATGCTCTCGGCCCACCCCTCGGTGCGCACGATCGGGGTGCGGCTGTTTGGCGAGCTGCCCGACGACACGCTGGCGGAGCGCTTTGCGGTGGTGGTGGATCTGTGCGTCAACCCCCACCCCGACGTGCGCAAGGCGGTCACGCCGGTGATCGCCCGCCTCGCCCGTCGGCGGCCGCCGTTGGCCCGCGACCTGCTCGACCGGCTGGTCGACGTGCTGGCCGCCCCGCAGGCCGCCCCGCAGGCCCATGAGGGGCTGCACGCCGACGTGGTGTCGCTGGTCCGCACGGCGCTGGGCGAGCGCCTCCCGGGACTGACCGTCGAGTCGGTATGGAAGCTGCTGCACGCCCCGACCACGGTGGTGCAAGAGCTGGGCGGGCACTTGCTGTCGGGCCACATCGAGCCGGCAACGCTGGAGCTCTGGCGGATCGCCGAGTTGGCCAGCCACGACGTGCTCGCGGTGCGCCAGGCGGCCTGGGCGATGATGCGGGCCGACCCAAGGCGCGTGCGCGCCGAGCTAGATAGCGCCCTGATGGTGCTCGACGCCAAGTGGCCCGACTCGCGCGCCTTCGCCTTCGAGCTGTTTGCGGGGCTGTCGGCCGAAGACTTCACCCCTCGGCGGTTGGTCTCGGTCTGCGACAGCGTGCGCCCCGACGTGCAGCAGTTCGGGCGTCAGCTGGCCACCCGCCTGCTGGCCGAGCGCGACGGGCCCGAGTACCTGCTGGCGCTTAGCCAGCACCCCTCGACCGCGATGCAGCTGTTCGCCACCCACTACCTCGAGCGCTTCGCGACCGGGCACCCAGCGCGGATCGAGCAAATGCGGCCCTACTTCGCCTCGGTGCTGACCGCGGTCAACCGGGGGCGGGTGGCCAAGCAGCGGGTGCTGGCCTTCTTGCGCGCGCAGGCCGAGTCGGCGGCGGTGGCCCCGATGGTGGCCGAGCTGCTGACCACGCTGTCGGCCACCATCGCGGTGGAGTACCGCGCGGCCGCGATCCAGATCCTCAACGAGATCCGCCGCCGTCACCCCCAGATCTCCACCCCGCTGACGATCCGTCCCCCCCGCCGACGAGGACGTCGTGCAGTTTGAGTATCACTACTTCGGCCGGTCTTCGGCCACCAGCACGGCCTCGCGCACGGGGCTGTCGTTTGCGCCCGATGCCCTGCGCGCCCCCACATTCTTCGACGGCCGGGTGTCGCGCAAGCTGCCCTTCCGCGAGGCGGTCAGCGCCTTGCACGACGTGGTGGTCTCCGATCTGCGCTTTAGGCCCAAGGATCGCACCGAGTACCTGCAGTGGCGAGCCCGCCAGGACGAGATCGACTGGGTAGAGCTGGCCCAGCTACGCAAGGGCGTGCAGGCCCAGCTAGAAGCCACCCGCGCCGAGCTCGAGACGCTACGCCGGCGCTCGCAGCAGCGGATGGCCGAGTTCTACAAGGCTCGCCAGCGCTACTTCGACTACCTATACCGCCGGGACTACGACGCGTGGTTCGTGCTCGACCCGGTGATCACCGTGCACCCCGACGAGCTCTCGTTCGAGTGCTTCAGCCAGGACGAGTCGAGCTATGGGCGCCTGGCCTGCAGCTACGAGATCTTCACCGAGCTGGGGCAGCGGGCCTGCGGCACCACCAACGTGGACTACTCGGCCGCGCTCTACGACGAGTTTCAGAAGATCCGCGACTACAAGGAGACGGCGCTCACCGTCGATCCCACCGGCTTCGACGTCAAGACCACCGGCGAGGCGGCCTACCGCGAGGTGAAGATCGATCTGCCGCCCAGCTGGGTGCGGGGCTTGTTGCAGGTCAGCGCGGCCATGACCCGACCTGCGGTGAACGTGTCGTTGCACCCGATGGACGTGCACAACCTGTGCTTTTTGCTGCGACGCAACAAAGAGCGCCACGGGCCTCGATCCATGCGGTTCTTGCTGGAGCCCGGGGCCCCGGTGCGGGTGCGGATGGAGCCCTGGAACTTCGAGGTGATCTGCCCGCGGTCGATCTTCGAGGGCGAGCAGGCCGACGAGATCCGCGTGTGGGGCCGGCGGCGGCTGCTGGTGCTCGAGCGGCTGCTGCCGGTGGCGCGGCGGATCACGGTGCGCCTGGCCGGCAGCGGCATGCCCTCGATCTGGCTGGTCGATCTGGGGGATATGACCTTCACCCTGGGACTGTCGGGCTGGACCTCCAACGACTGGTCGGCCCACGCCAACTTCGACCTGCTGGCGCCGCGGACCTCGGTCGACGCGGTCACGGCCAGCCGGGTGTTCGAGGCCCTCAAGTCACGCTGGCGCGCCACGCCGCAGGATCTGTCGGAGGCCCTGGCGCTCGAGCCAGCCCTGGTCACGGGCGCGCTGGGGCTCTATACCCAGGCGGGGCGCGTGATGTACGACGTGGGGCAGCAGGTCTATCGCGCTCGGGAGCTCTCCCGGGAGCCGCTGCCCCTGGACACGCTGCGCTTCTCCAGCGAGCGCGAGGCGCAGGCGCTGCGCCTGGTCGACACCGGTCAGGTGCGCGACGTGGAGCTGGGCACCGACACCGAGGGCCGGGCCCGGGTGGTCGCCCGGGTCGAGGGCGGGCGTCGGCCCTTCATCACCGCGCTGGTCCTCGACGCCGACGACGGCGTGGCAGGGGCCGAGTGCTCGTGCGACTACTTCGTCCGCAACCGGCTGCGCCGGGGCCCCTGCGAGCACATCCTGGCGCTGCGGATCGTGGCGCACCGCACGATGCGAGGCCGCTCGTGACCCGCCGCGCGCCATCGATCATCAACTCACCAACCTCCCGCAGTCGTGGCGAGGGTGGGCGACCTTGCAACCCGGGCGGTGCGATCGCCGTCCATGCGCAATGCTCATCCCTGCTTCACTGGCTCGGTCTTCACTGTGCGGAACCTGCACCGGTCGCGCCAGTCGCAGTTGGCATCGTCGTCGACGGACTGGACGCGACCGGTGCGGTTCCGCGTCGAGTTGACCGATCCAGTCCTCGGATCTGACGAAGGCTCCACCCTCGCCACGCTGCACCCTTCGATGTCCAACCGCCGCCGCCAGGAGCTCTACGACCGGATCCGCTCCTCGTCCAAGGACGAGGTGATCCTCGAGGAGATGATCCGCCTGGGCTTTTGGCCGCACAAAGGCCCGCGCCCCGCCGATCCAGCGAGCGAGCGCGCTCGACAGCGGCAGCTGGAGCAGACCCTTCGCACGCTGGTGTCCGAGTCCGGCCGCCTCGGCAACGTGGAGGCGATGAAGAAGGAGGCCCGGCAACGCCGCTTGGCGCAGGCCCGGGACCGCCGCGAGCAAACCCGACGACGCCGCGAGGAGCAACGAGCCGCGCGCAAGGCCGCGTGGGCCGAGCGCAAGGCCCAGAGGATCGACTACCTCGGCGACGAGGTCAGCACCGGGCTGAGTCCTCGGGCGTCCGACGCGGCGCGCCTTGAGCGACATGGCCTGCCCGTGCTCCACGACGCGGCGCAGCTGGCCGCCGCGATGGAGCTGAGCGTGCCCCAGCTGCGCTTTTTGGCCTACGACCGCGCCGTGGCCGAGCACCACCACTACGTGCGGTTCACGATCCCCAAGAAGACCGGCGGCGAGCGGCTGATCTGCGCCCCGATGCCGCGGCTCAAGCAGGCCCAGCGCTGGGTGCTCGAGCAGATCCTCGCGCCCCTGCCCACGCATCCGGCCGCCCACGGCTTCGTCCCCGATCGGTCGATCTGTAGCAATGCGCGACCGCACGTGGGCGCCGGGGTGGTGGTCAACCTCGACCTGCGGGACTTCTTCCCCTCCGTCCACTGGGTGCGGGTGCGCGGCCTGTTTGGCGCGCTGGGCTACTCGCCCCAGGTGGCGACGATCCTCGCGCTGCTTTGCACCGCGCGACCGGTCGACGAGATCGAGCTCGACGGACGCGTCTACTACGTGGCCACCGGACCGCGTGCGCTGCCCCAGGGCTCGCCGGCCAGCCCGGCGATCACCAACTGGCTCGGCCGCCGGCTCGACGCACGCCTGGCGGGCTTGGCCGCCGCCCGCGGGTTTCGCTACACCCGCTACGCCGACGACCTGACCTTCTCGGCCGTCGATCGCAGCGCGGCGGTGGGATCGCTATTGGCGGCCTGCGAGCGGATCGTGACCGACGAGGGCTTTTGCGTGCACCCCCAAAAGACCCGGGTGATGCGAGCGGGGCGACGCCAAGAGGTCACCGGGCTGGTCGTCAACGACAAGCTCGGGATCGATCGCACGACGCTCCGGCGGTTCCGCGCCCTGCTGTTTCAGATCGAGCGCGACGGGCCCAAGGGCAAGCACTGGGGGCACAGCATCGACGTGCTGGCGTCGATCGTGGGCTTCGCCAGCTACGTGGCGATGGTGGATCCGGCCAAGGGCGCTCCTTTGCTCGAGCGCGCCCGGGCGGTGGCCACGGCGCATGGGTATCGCCCGCAACGCCGGGTCTATCCGACGCGTGGGCCCTCGCGTGGGCCAACACCCGACCCAAGCGACGCCGCGGCCACGAGTGAGCCGACCTCCAGCAAGCCCCCAATCGCCGAGGAAACCTCGGAGGCCCCGACCGAAGCGGAGCCGCCTACCGATTCCCCACCCGGTCGCAAGCGGTGGTGGCAGTTTTGGAAATCATAGTGTAGCGACGGCCCGTGCCCTTCGTACCCGCCCCGTCCCTGCCCGCGTGGCTCGCGGCCGCGTTCCCGGTGCAGCGCGGCGCCTATGTCCTCGAGCGTGGAGCCGACATCGGCCGCCGACTGAGCTTCGTCGACCACTCCGCCCACGTCCCCGACAAGGACCCGCGGTCGGCCCCGGCGGTGGTGATGCTGCACGGCAACCCCACGTGGAGCTTCTTGTGGCGCAAGGTGATCGCCGCCCTGCCCCGTCGGCGCTGCGTGGCCCCCGATCTGCTCGGCCTGGGCCTGTCGTCGATCCTGCCCCGCATGGAGGACCACGGGATCGATCGTCACGCCGAGGCGCTGGTCGAGCTGCTCGACGCCCTGGCCCTGCCCCGCTACGTGCTGGTGGGTCAAGACTGGGGCGGCCCCGTGCTGGCCGCGATCGGCCGGCGCCGCCCCGATCGCGTGGCCGGCGTGGTGCTGGCCAACACCTCAGTGCTCGCGCCGAAGCGACCGCGCGGCACCGCGTTCCATCGCCTGGCGCAGCTACCCGTGGTCTCCCACCTGGTCTTCCGCGGGCTGGGGCTGCCGCAGTCGGCGATGTGGCTGGCCCAGGGCGATCCGCGATCGCTGCTGTCGGGTCCCGCGGCCCGGGCCTATCGCTGGCCGCTGCGTCGGCTTCGCGATCGGATCGCACCGCTGGCCCTGGCCCGCATGGTGCCCGACCGGCCCGACCATCCCTCGATCGCCACGCTGCGCGCGGGCCAGGCGTGGGTCGAAGGCTTCGACGGACCGATGGCCCTGGTGTGGGGCCTGCGGGATCCGATCCTCGGCGGGGCCCTGCGAAGCCACGAGCGGGCGTTCCCTCGCGCTCCGGTCACGACCACCGCCGCCGGTCACTTCTTGCAGGAGCAAGTGCCCCAGGCGCTGGCCACCGCGATCGAGGACGTACTCGCGCGCGGCGACTGAGCGCGGATCCGTCGGACCTGCGGCGATACCGCGTTTGGCGGCCGGTTCGACGCCACGGCACACGACCCCCGGAGGCAATTGACATCCTGTCACGCGTCGCGCCCGTCGGCCGCCGGATCCCAGTGATATCGACGGCTGGGCCGCGTGGCATTATCGTTGCAGACTACGCAGGCCGTCGCGGTCGCCCGGACCGGCTGTCCGTCGTCTCCGTCTTCCCTTCCCGGCCCGCGCGGCCGCGACCCACGATTTCAATGCCCCGGCACGCACTCCCGCCTCGGTCGCGGTGGATCCCGCCCCTCGCCCTGCTCGGCACGCTCGTGCTCCCCGCGTCGGCCCACGCCGGCTTCGAGCTCACGTACCTGTTCACCGACTCGGAGGGCCAGCCCCTGAGCAACGCCCGGCTGACGAGCAACGACATGCTCAACTACGTCAACCAGGGCACGTGCCAGTGTGGTCAGACGCTGGCGGCGCGGATCTTCCTCAACAACACCGTAGAGCCGACCTATGGCGCCAACGATCGCGTGTTCGTGTACGTGGGCACCAGCTGTAGCGACGCGCAGAACGTCAACAGCAACTTCCCCCCGTGCGTGCAGCTCAACGTGGGCCCGGCCAACGAGTTCGACGACCAGGGCAAGTTCCTCGCGTTCGACACCGTGTGGCTGGTGTCGAGCCCCGGGACCATCAACCAAGACATCTCCACCTCCACCCCCGAGTCGCCCTGCCAGAGCGGCGTGACCGGCTCGGGCAAGATCTGGATCTGCGTCGATTCCGACGGCAACTCCCAGTGCCTGAGCGACGAGTTCGTCAGCCCAACGCTGCTCAACACCACCGACACCGCAGACACGACCGACGACACGGACGGGGGCCAGCAGGCGGCCGGCGACGGGATCAACTACGACTACCTGGCGCCTCAAAACGCGGTAAGCGGCTTTAGCTCCAGCGCCGGGGACGGCAAGGTCGTGATCTCCTGGGATCGCGCGGAGGTCAACGACATCAGCGGCTTCCGTGTGCTGTGTGCCGATGAGGCGGGCAACCCCGCCCAGACGGGGATCACCTCCATCCCCACCGGCCAGTCGCGCACCAACGGCACGCTCTACTACACGGCGGGCAACCTGTGCGACACGCCGCTTTACCAGCCCGCGGAGGCAGAGCCGGAGGCGGAGCCAGAGCCCTCGGACGAGTCGGGCACCGACAGCGGCACGGGCACCACCGGCCGCTCCGAGCTCGAAGAAGACTGGCAGGGCGATGGCTGGTCACGCGATATGCACACCACCGGCGACGTCGGGGG
>JBCCWC010000295.1:0-13680 GCA_039194325.1 Myxococcota bacterium | reverse complement strand
GTTCGTTGGAAGCTTCGTAGTCGCGTTGTAGTGAAGCGCGTAGTTCGTTGGAAGCTTCGTAGTCGCGTTGTAGTGAAGCGCGTAGTTCGTTGGAAGCTTCGTAGTCGCGTTGTAATGAGGCGAGCTTTTCGTCGCGGGCAGCGAGATCACGCTGAAGGGAGGCGAGCTGGTCGTCGCGAGCGTGGAGGTCGCGCTGCAGGGAAGCGAGCTGGTCGTCGCGGGCGTGGAGGTCGTGCTGTAGTGAGGCGAGCTCGGCGTTGCGGGCGTCGAGGTCGCGCTCCAACGAAACTATTTGTTCTTGTCGCTCTTGTTCTTGTCGCTCTTGTTCTTGTCGCTCTTGTTCCTGTCGCTCTTGTCCTGGTCGCTCTTGAGCCGGAGCCGCGTCTTCCTCGCTCGCCACGGGGTGTTGATCTTGCTCGCCACCCTCGTGCTTTTGGCTCACGGGTTGATCGAGCAGCAGCTCGAACTCGGCAATCTGATGGATCTTCGTGGTCGGTTTGACCTTGGGGATTGCTCCTTTTTCATACAGAGGAACCGGCGCTTCTTGCCAAGTCGTCCCGCAGCTAGTCCCGTGACGACCATGTCTAGACGCGTCGTGGACGACCTCCCCAGAGCCCTCGTTCAAGGGCCAGTATCCGACCAGGTCCGTCTCGTTGCCCTTTAGGCGCTTGTGCATGGTCTTCAAGATCTGCGTGGTGCTGCGGGCTTTTTCCCACAGGCGCACCTCTGCGAGCATCCCCGTGAACCCGAGCGTCCTGCGGTCGTCGTGGTATCGACCCAGTGACAGGGTGTGCCGGGGCGAGTATGTGATGAAGCTCGGGACCTCGGACTGCTTTCCCGTGAGCCGACCGTTGACGTAGGTCTTCATCTTCCTGCCGTCGTAGGTGAAGGCGATATGGCACCAGGTCCTCGGCTCGATGGTGCCTAGGCCGCTGGAGTAGTAGCGAATGTCTCGCATCGACGGCTTGATCGCGAAGCATGCACCGCCCATGCCGTCGAGCAGCATGGCATAGCCGCTCTGCTGGAACTGGGTATCGAACAACTTCGAGACGATCCCGGTCCACAACGCGTGGGCCTCTACGTAGACCCACGCCTCGAGCGTTACCCCGTACAAGAGCTCGTGCTCACGCCATTCACCGATATCGACGTGGCTCGAGCCATCAAAAGACAAAACCCACTGCAACTGCACGTCTGGTGCGCTCGTCATCACGATCCTTCCTGATCTTGTGTGGTTCCTCTGAGGGCACGGGCCACCTCACGGAGCATCCCCGAGATCCCGCGATGTGTCACCCGAATGAGTCGATCTCCCAGGCGTTCATAGGCTGCGCTCGTCCCGTGATCGAGGATCGTCGCCCCCCAGATCACTACCCGCTCCACGTCGTTGCGAGCGCGCTTGCGCCCTGGCTTGCTGCGTCCAGAGACCAGATCGAGCTTGAGATCGGTGCCTCGGCACAGATCGCGCAGCTGGGCATGATAGGGCGGCGAACCTCCTACAATGACCAAACGGGTCACTCCGGCGAGCCGGCTGGCACGCAGCAGGATCTCCCAGGCCACGCGGATGTCCGAGCCCCTGCAGACATCGCAGCGCTCGGGGGGCACGCGCACCAGCGCGATCGGCTCGCGCGGCTGGCACTCGGGTCGCTCGCAGACCATCGCGAGGCGGTTATGCAGCGCCTCGGTGAGCTCGGAGTGTCCTCGTAGGCCGTCGAGCAGCTCGCCGGGCGCATGCCCGAGCAGGGCCAACACCAGGTCGATGGCTTCGCTCTCGTCGGTCGCTCCCCGCTCGGCTAACGCCTGTCGCAGCGATGGCTCGGCTGGGGCGGGGGGGGCAGCGGGTGGCGTCGCGAGCCGTTGCTGGAGGGCGCTACGCTCCTTGGTCAGTGTACGACACTGGCTCTGCGCTTCGGTGATGGCGGCTCGGGCTTCGTCCCGCTCGGCTCGGACTTGGGCGAGCGTATCTCGGAGCGCGCCATGCTCGTCTCGTGCCGTGTCGAGGGCTGCGTGGGCCGCGGCCAGGGCGGCTCGGGCCTCGTCCCGCTCGGTCGAGGCGCGCGCGAGCGCGAGGCGGTGATCGTCAGAAGTGGGCAGGCGCGATCGACCTCGAGGATCGCTCGCGGTGTGAGGAGGGGCGGTCGAGCCTGCTCGTGCGGCGCCCGGCCGGTGCTCCCGGTGACCGGGGTCCGGGGCAAACGCTCGTTCTGCACGCTCCTTGGCGCGCGCGCGGCCTTTGGCGCCCAAGCGCTCCACGCCGCGCTCCTTCATGAACGCGTCGAAATCGATGTCGTCGTCGCCGGTCATCGAGGCTCCGGCGTCGTCGTACCGTCGTCGAGCCACTGTTCGATGTCCTCGACCAACGCGCGCGACGTGAGATCGGGCTGTGTTCGGGCCTCGATGAGGAGCTGCCGCGCGCGGGCGCGGGCGGCATCTGGGTCGTCCTCGACGGCGATCCGTGCGAGGCCGAACTGTGCATCGAGCCGAACGCCAGCGGGGAGCGCCGGGTCGTTTCGGCGTGTGACCTCCTCGAAGTTCTGCCGGGCTCCCGAGTGGTCACCGAGCCAGAACAAGCTCCAGCCCAGTATGTTGATGATGAACGTCTCCCGGCGCCCCGAGCACTCATCGTGAGCGCGACACCGTGCAAGGGCCTCGGTCAGGAGGCTACGGGAACGTTCGAAGGCGTCCTTATCGTCCTTGCCGTCGGGGGCGCTGCGGCCTAGCCCCAGCTGCGTTCGGGCGAGATAGGTCGACAGCTCGACCTGCAGTGAGACGTCGACACCGGACTGCGCATCGATGTCTTGCTGAAGCTCGCTCAGCACCCGGTGAGCCGTCGAGTACTGCCTGGCCCACGCATAGGTGGAGCCGAGGTTCAGCCGGGCCTGGAGCGAGGGCCGCTCCGCGGGCCCCACCAGCACTCGTTGCATCTCGATCACCTGGTGGCGAAGCGCGAGGGCTCGCTCGAACTGTCCGAGCTGCGTGAGGGCCATCGCCATGGCTTCGAGGGTCGTGGCGATCTCGCGGCTGGAGGTCCCGTGGATGGCTTCCAAACGGGGCAACACGTCCTCGAGGATCTCGAGGGCTTGGGCACCACGGTGGTCGAAAGCAGCAATGACACCGAGGTTGGACCGATTGCGCAGGACCGAAGGGTGGTCGGGCCCGAGCACCGTCTCGTAGAGGTGGGCGGCCTCCTCCAGATAGTCCTGGGCGATCAGCATCCGATGTTGCTTGGCGTGGAATGCCCCGATGTTGTTGAGCACGGTGGCCACGTTCATCGGATCGTCGATCTGCCGGACGAGCGCAAGCGCTTCGTCGTAGCGTGCCTGGGCCTGCGCGACCTCACCGGCGACCGTGTGGACCGAAGCCCAGGAGTTGAGCAGGGAGATCCTGCGTCGGATGTCACCTCCTGTGCGGGTCAACAGGGCCTCGGCGCGGCGAGCCCAGCGGTGGCCCGTCTTGGGGTCGGCCCGGTCGATCCCGTGGAGGAACAACAGGTCGACCGCGGCGTCGAACGCCATCGTGTCGTAGCGACAGCTCAGCGCGGTCTCGAAGGCAAGGTTGCTGAGCTCGATGGCCTCTTCCAGGTTGTTGAGCGCACTGGCTCGCTCGGCCCGTTGCACGAGCATCTCGGTCGTCAGGGGAGGGTACTCGAGGGCCTGGACGCGCCCCACGAGGTCGTCGAAGGCCTGATCGGTCTGCGCGGTGTGGCGGCCCCGGGTCTGCATCGTCCACCGTCGGATCTCCGAGCGAAGCTGCTGGACTTCACCCTGGAGCTGTGGGTCGCGGGGGGTCGGCTGAGGATCGACCGTGTCGAGGTGAGTGCAGTCGTCCACCGACGACAAGGAGTTGGCCATGCGGACCCCCTCGGTCACGGTCCGCTCGTTCGCTTGCTCGAGTACCGCGAGCAGATCGGAGGTCTCGGCCATGCGCTGCTCCAGGCAGCGCTGGCGAGGGTCGGCCGCCACGGTCGCGGGGTCGAGCCCCGAGGTCTGCTCGCATACGCTGCGCTGGAGCTCGACCCAGCGCTCCAGATGTAGATCGAGCGTGCCCTTGACGCGTGTCCACGTGGCCCCAGCAAAGGGGCGCTGCGTTCGCTCGAACGCCTGCTCGATCGCGGCCTGGCGTTCGGCTCCCCACATCACGCCCACCCACTCCCCCACGGAGTCGCAGCTCGACGGGGCTGGCTGCTGGCTCGACCACGCCGCGGTCACGGCCGCGGCCACGCCGGCGGCGGCCAGCAGCACGACAGTCGGCGTGATCCACCATCGGCGCTGCGGCGCGCTGGCCCGGCGTAGTGCCACGAGCAGGGCGTCCATGCTGGGGTAGCGCTCGTCGGGGTCGTTGTGGAGGCCCCGCAAAAGCACCCGACGCAGCCGCCCGGGCACGTCGCTATGCGGCGCCGGGCCCCGCAGCTCGCCCTGGATGACCGCATGGCTCAGCTCAGCCAGGGTCGTGCCCTCGAAGGGGCGCTCCCCATAAAGACCCTCGTAAAGCGACACGCAAAACGAGAACTGATCGGAGCGGGCATCCCCGCGCTGCCCCGCGAACTGCTCGGGAGACATGTACGCCGGCGTACCGATCATCGTGCCCGCCTCGGTGAGCTCGAGCGGTACGGGGGCCTTCGAGTGCGGCTGGCTGATCGGTCGTGCCGGTCGCGCCTGGAGCTCGTCGTGGCTGCTCGCCGGCAGCGAGGCCGAGCTCTCGTCCGCTCGCACCAGCCCGAAGTCGACCACGCGAGCCCGGCCATCGAGCCCGAGCAGCACGTTCTCGGGCTTGAAATCGCGGTGCACCAACCCCGCGGCATGGGCCGCGGCCAGACCTCGACCTGCTTGCATGAAGCGATCGAGGATCTCCGCCAAGGAGCGCTCACCGTTGGTCAGCCACCGGGCCAGATCCACGCCATCGACGAATTCCATGGCGATGAACACCCCGTCGTCCACCATGCCCACGTCGTGCACCGCGACCACGTTGGGGTGGGCCAGCCGGGCGATCGCCTGGGCTTCCCGCTGCAGCCGCAGCCGCGCCGCCGGCCGCCCATCTCGGCCCGGCAGCAGCAGCTTGAGCGCGATCTTGCGATCGAGGTCGGGATCGTACGCCGTATAGACGATCCCCATGGCCCCGCAACCCAGCGTCTCGAGCACGATATAGCGTCCGACCGCAGCGCCTCGCTTGAGCCGTTGCAGGCCCCGGAGTGTTGCTGCGGGGGCGCTGCCCTCCAGGGTCTCGCTGTCCTCGTGGTCGAGGCGATCATGGGGCGCCAGCGTGGGCACCGTGAAGGGAGAGGTCACGTCCAGCCGAGATCCTAGCCTGACGCACCATCAGTTTTCTCCATGATCTCCGACCCTTGGTCTTTTGATCCTCCCGTGGGGAGCGTTCGGAACCGCCATGTGAGCTAGGTGCGCCGAAAAACTATGTGTCGTGATGGATCCAATGAGGTCTCGTCGCGGACTAACGCCTCGACCACCCATCAACAATGGCGTGGTCTGCGCTTTTTGTTCTCCTGCTCATACGGCCAGATTCCGTGAAGATCGTCGACGTTTCCGAATCCTACTCCGAGCGTGGTGGTGGCGTACGAACCTACGTTCACCACAAGCTGGCCGCGGCTGCCCGCGCGGGGCACGAGATGGTCATCGTGGCTCCGGGTCTTCATGATCGCGAGGACAAGGTCGACGGTGGTCGCGTCGTGTGGGTCAAGAGCCCGCGGTCTCCCTTCGACGAACGGTATGGTGTGTTCACTCGGAAGCGGGCGATCCACGAGATCCTCGACCGTGAGGAGCCCGATCTGGTCGAGGGGAGCTCGCCGCTGGCGGGAGGCTGGGCGGTGTCCTCGTGGCCGGGACGCGCCAAAAAGGCGTTCGTATTTCACACCGACCCGGTCGCGGTATGGCCGGAGACCTTCCTGGCCCCTCGGTTCGGCTTTGCTCGGGTCGATCGCTGGTCGCGGCCGATATGGTCGGGCCTGCGTCGACTCGCTTCGGGCTACGACGTGACCGTGGTCAGCGGTGCCTGGCTGGGGCGTCGGCTCGAGGAGCACGGGCTTGGTGGGGCCTGTGTGGTGCCGTTTGGCATCGACAAACAAGGCTTTTCGCCCGGCCATCGCGATGAGTCGATCCGGGCCCGCTTGTTGGCCGACTGTGGGTTGTCGCCCGACGCCGATCTGCTCATCAGTGTCAGCCGGCTCGACCCGGAAAAGCGTGTACCGACCATGCTCGAGGGGTTTGCCCGAGCTGCGCGGCACCGCCCGATCGGTCTGGTGCTCTTCGGCCGAGGGGCCATGGAGCGCAGCGTCAGGCGGCGCTTGTCCCGGATCCCCGGGGTTCACCTGGCCGGCTATGTGGGCTCACGCGAGGCGATGGCCACCGCGATGGCCAGCGCCGATGGTCTGCTGCACGGCTCCGCCGCCGAGACGTATGGCTTGGTCGTGGCCGAGGCCATCTGTTCCGGCGTGCCGATCATCGTGCCCAATCGAGGGGGCGCTTCGGCCCTGGCTGGACCCGGCTTTGCCGAGACCTACGCGGCCGGCGATCCCGAGGCTTGTTCCCGTGGTATCCTGCGTTTGCTCGCGCGGGACCGCGGACAATTGCGGTCGGCTTGCGCGGCGGCGGCTCGTCGGATCGGTACCATGGACGGGCACTTCGACCGACTGTTCGAGCTCTACGCGGAGCTTTCGGGCCACCGTGTGCCCACGCGTCTTCCCGTACCAACCCGGCTTCGCGTGGCCAGCTGAGGCCAGCCGAGGCCAGCCGAGGCCAGCCGGCAACCAACCCTACGGGACGGTGGGGGGCCGACCGAGGGGCTGACTGGTCCGAGGTGGCAGCGGGTGGGTAGAGGATCCAAGCTTGCCGGATTCTCGCTCATGGGCGAGGATATTTGCCACGGATCCTCGCCACGGATCCACGCCTGCAAATCTTCGCCTCCGATCTTCGCCGCGGATCCGTCGCGGGTCTTCGCCGCCACCTGCGGCTCGGGGCCCCCAGCCCGACCAGGACTCGGCCGTACGGCATTGTAGCGATACTCCCGTGGGTTCCGGGAGGCCTTGTGGTAGCGTCGCGGCATGCTCACCAGGCTCCACGTGCGGGGCTACAAAGCGCTCGAGACGTTGACCGCGACGTTCGAGCCGCTGACCGTCGTCGCGGGGCCCAACGGCTGCGGGAAGACGAGCCTGCTCGACTCGATCCTGATGGTTCGGGACTTCGTCATGCTCGACGCCAAGGCGGCTCGCGCCGCGCATCCCTTCGCCGAGGTCCGGTCGAACGGGGGCAAGCCCGCGGCGGCGATCGGAGCCGAGCTCTGGGCCAAGCTCAGCCAGCGCAACCAGGATCGGATCCAGGAATCGGTCGAGTACCAGGGCCAGGTCGATGCGCTCTCCGAGCCGCGCGGCGGGCATGCTCTGCGGGCCTGGCTGGAGTACTCCAGCGACGAGCGCCCGTCGGTCGCGGCGAAGTTCGTCCCCGCGTTTGCCGGCCAGGAACTCCAGCAGGAGATCATCGACTCGTGCCTCGGCGAGATCCGCCGGCTCGATCTCGACACCAATGTCCTGCGTCGGCCGTCGTATTCGTCCCATATGGTCCCCCGCATGGAGGCCAACGGCTCCGGCATGGCATCGGTGTTGGCCTGGCTACAAGGAGAGCGCCCCGAGAAGTTCGATGAGCTCCAGCGCCAGTTTCGGGAGCTCGTGCCGGAAATCAAGCAGCTGCGCATCGGGAGGGCGTCGGTACTCCATGTCGATTCCACCTCGCCCTTCGATCGGGCCGCGCCTCGCGAGGTGATGGGCCAACAGCTGATCTTCGACTTCCAGCACGCCCGGGGGGTGGTCGCCAAGCACGTCAGCGAGGGGATCCTGCTCGTGCTCGGGTTGCTGACCACCATGGCCACCGAGAGCGTCGCGGTGCTCTTGCTCGATCACTTCGAGCGCTCGCTGCATCCCCAGGCCCAACGGCACCTCGTGCAGTACCTGCGAGGCATTACCGAGGGGGGGATCCAAGTGGTCATCACCTCGCCGTCGCCGTTCTTCATGGCGCACTTCCAGCCCGCCGAGATCCGGGCCATGGTCACCACCGAGGGGGGCTCGTGGATGGGCAAGCTCTCCTCGCTCTCGCGGCGTCCCGAGTACGAGCGCTGGTCGGACGAGATGAGCCCCAGCGAGCTACGAGAGGTGTTGGGCGAGGACTGGTTGCAGAGGATCCAGTCGGGCGTGGCCTCGACCTGAGGCCGGGCTCGCTCGATACCGACCGAACGCCATGGGGTCGAGCAGGGCTGGTGTTGCGGGCGCAACGCCGGCCGAGCTCGACATGTCTGGGTGTAGCCCGGGCTGCTACCCTGTCACCAGATGGTGGGCAAGGGTGCATTGTTGGGAGTGCTGGGATTGTTGCTGCTGGGCTGCGGCGACGATGGCGAGGGCGTGGGCAGCTCCGACTCGGGCACCGGTGTCGGCTCGCAGACCACCACGCGCCCGCCGACCACCACGATCTCCATCGTCACCAGCGGGCCTGGTGAGTCATCCGAGAGCTCCGGGTCGACCGGTGCCGACGAGACCGGGCCGCCCCCCGACATGCCGACGCCGGGCCTCGACGATTGCGGGCGGCTCGACGCGCTCGTGGTGGCGCTGCCGGACGCCATCGATCCCGTCGGGATGGTCGACCAGTTCGTGCAGGAGGTGACGTATGGTGAGCATGGTTTCCCGATCACCTGCGACACCACGCTGGCGGTGGTGCACCAGGGAGGGTCCGGGCAGACCCTCTCGCTCGCGGGGGATTTCAACGAGTGGATCCCGGGCGAGCACCCGCTGGGCGAGCTCGTGCCCGGCCTGGGCTTCTACTATGCACGTGTCGAGCTGCCCGCCGCGCCCGAAGGGCTCTACAAGCTGGTGGAGGGTGACGACCTGTTCTTTGCCGACCCGCTCGCCCGGCGCTTCGGCTGGGATCAGTTTGGCGAGTACTCGCAGGTCGACGCCATGCCCGATCGCGGGCACCACGAGCGTTGGCCCGCCTTCGACCAGCAGGCGGGCACGCTCCAGCCCCGCACGGTGACCGTGTACCTGCCCGCAGGAGCGCTCGCTGAGGCCGGGTTGCCCGTGCTCTACATGCACGACGGCCAGAACTTGTTCTCCCCCGAGGCCTTGTTCGGCGGCTGGCGGGTCAGCGAGACCCTCGAGGCTGCGATCGGCGACGGCACCCTCGATCCGCTGGTGGTCGTGGGGATCGACAACACCTTCGATCGCTTCGACGAGTACACCCATACCACCGACATCGTCGGCGGCAACGAAGTGGGGGGGCGCGCCGACGAGTACGCTGATTTCCTGGTCGGGGGGGTCAAGCCCTTCGTCGAGGGGCGCTATCGGGTGAGCAGCGAGCCGAGCCAGGTGGCGGTGATGGGGTCGTCGCTCGGGGGGTTGGTGAGCTTGTACATCGGGCGCCAACATCCCGACCAGTTCGGGCATGTCGGCTCCATGTCGGGCACGATCGCTTGGGGGACCTTCGAGCTGACCAACCCCACCATCGTCGATCTATACCTCGACCAGGCGCCGCGAGGGCTGCGGATCTACCTCGACAGCGGCGGGGATGCGGGCATGGGGTGCCCGGGGGGTGGGTTCGATAACTATTGTGGCAACGTGGCGCTGGCCGATGCGCTCCGCGGGATGGGGTGGGTGGATGACGTGGATCTGTTCTATCGCTGGCAGCCGGGGGCGCCGCACAACGAGGTGGCCTGGGCGGACCGGTTCCTGCCGGCCCTGGTCGAATGGTTTCCGGCGGGGAGGTGAGCGATTGCTTGATGGTCCTTGCTTGAGGACAAGATGGCAGAGGCAACTGTGACGAGAGAGATCGATATGGCGCCTTTGGGCCGGTCTGGTCCGAGCTCTCGACAGAGCAGCCCTTGATGAAGATCTGGTGATGATTGTGAGCCGGTGGGGGGACCTTGAGCAATAAGTTCTGCCCAAAAGGGACAGCGGATCGCGTGCTATCGTCTGAGCCTCCTCGATGCCCTCGCCAAAGGAAGCCAGCACCCGCCTCGAGCCGGTCGCAGCCTCATCACAAGGGGAGAATGGTGCCGATGATGTACTAGTGGGTCAAGTGCTCAATGGTCAATATCAGATCATCCGTCGTTTAGGGGCGGGTGGAATGGGGAATGTGTATGAAGCCGAGCCGATCGAGCGGGGGGGTCGAGTTGCCGTCAAGATCCTGCAATCGTCGCTATGTTCCAACGAAAAGTACCGAAAACGCTTCCTGCGCGAGGCCAAGGCGGCCCGGGCGATTGCCAGTGACCATGTTGTAAAGATCTTCGACGCCGGAGCGACCCAGAGTGGGATTCTATACTTTACCATGGAAAAGCTTGAGGGTTGCGATTTCGAGCAGTTTCTGGATGCACGGGATCAAGTGTATTGGGATGAAATCGCCCCGGTGTTCTTCCAGGTTCTTGATGCCCTCCGGGCGGCTCATGAACGAGGAGTAATTCATCGTGATATCAAGCCGTCGAATTGTTTCCTGTGTGACGGATATTCCCGTGAGGGTCCTCTGGTCAAGGTGTTGGATTTCGGGATCGCCAAGATCAACGCGAGCGTCGCCGGGGGAGAGGATATCGTGGCCACAGTGGAGTCGTTGACCGCGACCAATGAGATGTTCGGCACGGTGGCCTATATGGCTCCAGAGCTGATCGAAGGTGTGCCCGCCGATGCCCGTTCGGATATCTATGCCGTTGGTGTGATGATGTTTCGTGCTCTGACCGGGCGCCTGCCATATGCAGGGGCCAACGTCTACAAGGTACTCCAGCAGCAGGTCAATTCACCGATTCCGTCTGTGAGGTCCATTGCACCCGAGGTCTCGCCAGCCTTGGAATCGGTGGTCTTCCGGGCCATGGCGAAGAATCCCGGGCATCGATATCAGAATGTCGCCGAGCTCGATACGGCGCTGCGGGCAGCACAGAAGGGGATCCTGGAGCCTTCGGTCGAGGGGCTCTCGGGGGGCACCCAGGCGCTATGGCGAGGGGCCGCTCATGGATCGTATCCACAGTGGGAGCAGTCTGCTGGCGAATGTATCGTGACAACCGTCTCCGGGGCCCTAGTCGCGCAAGGGCCAGCCGCGCAAGGGCCAGCCGCGCAAGGGCCAGCCGCGCAAGGGCCAGCCGTGCAAGGGCCAGCCGCTCAAGGGCCAGCCGAGCAAGGGCCAGCCGTGCAAGGGCCGTCTGGCACCAAGTTCCCGCGCACGCTGCTATTGGGAGTGTTCTTGACCGTTGCTCTCGTATCCTCGGCGGCGGTCATTCTCTACGGCATCGTCTTCGTCGGCGGGCCACGTTCGAATGTGGCGCCGGCAGTGGGTGATGCACGAGGCTCGATGGCTGATCGTGTGGAGCGTGGGTCAGGTGATTACGATGGAGTGCATTCAGATGATGAGCGTCGAGTCGAGAGATCAGATCCTGGTGGCAGGAGTGATGAGCCCCGCGTGGGCGTGGCTGGGAGTGGCGGCGCTCTTGAGGTCGCAGGTGAGATCCGTAGAGTAGGCGAAGGCGAAGGCGAAGGCGCTGTTGCCGCCGTCGGGGGCGAGCACGAGATGGCGGTCGCGGTCGAAGAGCCGCTGAACACAGAGGTAAAGCCGAAAACAGAGGTAAAGAAGAAACGGTCGCGGTCTCCGAGGGCGACATTGGCGCGCCATATCGAGATCTACTGTCGCGGGGTGACCGGGTCCGTCGTAGTCAGAGGGTGGGTCGGTCTGGATGGCCGGTTCACGAAGCTCGACAGAGTCAGCGGAGGAATGCCCGGCGATCGAGAGTGTATCTCGAAGTGGGCTCGAAAGTTGAGGTTCGAGCCGGGGAAGCGTCGGCGCGAGACACTCGAGATCTTCATCAATCGAAAGAAGTAAGCACTATGCTGTCATTGATGGTTGCGGCAACCTTGTCTCTTTACGTTGGCGGCGTGACCGCTCCCGAGGACGAGCCCGCCAAGGAGGCGGTAGGCGAGCTACAGGGGCTATCCGATGAATTGGTGCGTGATGCTCTGGCGCTGGAGGAAGAGGGAAAGCACGGAAAAGCGGCGCGTAAGATGCAGCAGGCATACGAGGCATTGTCCGAAGAAGAGGCGGTAGGCGCATATGGGCGCGCACTCCTGCAAGACGCTCTTGGGCTCTACAATCAAGCCTACGAGGAGACTGGAGATCTCGATTATCTCGACAATCTTCATGCAATGCTCGAAGATTACTTTGAGCGCCTCGAACAGAGCGGGGCTCTCGAAGACATTGCTCCGCGGGAGCTGAAGGTCTTGAGGAAGGGGCTCGAGGTGGTCCTGGATGTTCGTGTCCAGCGAGCGAAGAGCGCGTTCGAGGCGGGTGACTACGAGGAGGCGGCCTACCAGGCGAAGACCTGCTATCGCGCGATCCGAGCCTCGGAGCGGACGAGTCAGCGAGCAGAGTGGGTGCTCTTGCTTGCCTCTCGGGCTTATCGAGAGTCTTGGCTGGTCAGCAATAGGGTCTCGCACTTGAAACAAGCTCAGTCTCTGCTCAAGTCGCATATATTGTTGGGGCCGACCGTCGGGTCGAGGCAGGTCAAGAACGAGCTCCTCGCCGTCAATGCAGCGCTCAAGGCGGCTGTGATCGTTGGCGAGTCTCCAGCGGGTGATCTGCACAAATTTCCCAGGACCGCCCGCGACCGTGATCTGCTCCTCGTGACCGGAACCGGCCTTGCCGCAGGTGGTCTGCTCGTGGTCGGCTCGGCGATCTTGGCGGGGACGGCGATCACTCGGCGGCCGGTGAGTGCGGAAGATATCGTGAGGAGCAGCCGCGATTGGGAGCAGATCGGTATGGCGGTACCTCTTGCGTTGGGAGGTTCTGCCGCGGCTGTGCTGTCGATGAGGGCGCTAGTTCGAGGCGCTCAGGTGACGGCTAAACAACAGAAGATCATTGCGTTTTCTGCAACGCCGATCGGCGGATTATGTCTTGCCGTGGGTGTAGGGCTCTTGGCGTCTGGAATTGGGGCGTACCACTCGGAGAGGCCCGTGGAGCTAGAAGAAGAAGTTCCGCAGGTCGAGCGAGCGATCCGACTACAACGCGTAGGTCTAGGAATTAGCTTCGCCGGCATGTTGCCGCTCGGTGTCGGCATTGGAGCTCTGATCGCCCGCTCGCGTACAAAAAGATCGTCTCGCTGAAGTCATGGCCGATACGCCGAGCCGATGGTGCGCCGTTCGTCGCCGCCGTCGGCGGATCGCATGGGCGACCAGTCGCAGGCTCGTCCGTACCAGCCCCATCGGGGTCAGGGGCACCAGCAGCAGCAGTCCGTGCCCCTCGGTGTAGCCGGGGTTGCGCCGCAGATAGAGCTGGGAGGCGGGGTGGGTGCAGCTGCGCCAGCGCAGGTCCTCCGACTCGTTCTGTCGGGTTCTCCAGCCCACATGGTACACGCCGGGCCGATCCGGATCGACGGCACGCAAGCGGAATTGCTCGGCGAGTTCCTTCATCAACTGCTGGAGCTCCGGCGGAGTGGGGTGCTCCCAGTGCGGCCAGACTTGGTCGGCGTTTCGGGCGATCGTGCGGTAGGTGGCGGGGTTGGTCGCGCACGACAGGCCCCATATGATTGGCGTCAATTAGAATTTCCACTGAGCGACAACTATTTCTTCCCTTTGGAAATTGGAATTAGCCCACCACCGACCACCACGGGGGCAAGCCGTTGGCGCTGAGGAAGCGGTCGCCAGCCCATCACGGCGTCAGCCCT
>JBCCWC010000294.1:0-13779 GCA_039194325.1 Myxococcota bacterium | reverse complement strand
TCGCCGCCACGCTGGAAGGACGAAGTGGCACCGAAGCCGAAGTGGCGTCGCTCCACACGCGAGCCCTCGAGATCCGAGAGCGCTCCTTGGGCCCCGAAAACCCCGATCTGGCGATCTATCTGTATGGCATGGCCAATGTGCTGATCGAGCAAGGCTCGCTCGAGTCGGCCCGACAGCACCTGGCGCGAGCCAAGACCCTGTGGGAGCAATCACGCGGCCCCGAGAGCCTCGAGGTGGCGCGGGCGCTCATCGCCCTCGGGTCGATCTTTATCAGGGAAGGTCAGTGCGTCGAAGCGCGCGGCCAATTCCAGCGCGCACTCGAGATCCAGCACGAGGCCCTCGGGGCCGATCATCCCGACATCGGCTATAGCCAGTCCAACCTGGCCCGCAGCTTCGAGTGCGAAGGGGCCTACCCCGAGGCCGAACGTAGGTACCAGGATGCGCTCGAGTGGTGGGAACGCACCCTGGGCGCGACCCACCCTCGGGTCGGCTACACGCGGCGACAGCTGGCCAGCGTCGATCTTCGCCAGGGCAAGACCGACGACGCGCGTGCACACGCCGAGCAAGCGGTCGCGATCCTCGAGGCGGCCGAGGGCGAGCGCGAGTCGCTGGCCGAGGCCCGCTTGGTGCTCGCCCGCGCGCTGTGGGCCGACCCCTCGCAGCGAGCACGATCGCGTCAGCTCGCCCTCGACGCCCGCGAGGACCACCCGGAGCCCGCCGAGATCGACGCTTGGCTGGCCGACCACGCCCGGTGAGCGTAAGCCAGCGGCTAGCGCGAACGACGGACGCCACCTTGTGGATGGATCCCGAACGTGACGACTCAATCGCTACGATGGCTCAAGCAGGTCAGATGATGAATGATGTTCTTTCATAAGGAGCAGCAACCACCACGAATGGGCCACACAAGACAACAGCGGCACCCATCGTACCGAACACAACAAAATTTACGACAACTACGTGTAGACTCTCTTATGATGGAGCAAGATTCATTCCACTCACATTACCTTATTGTCACTTCATTAACTTACATAATTAGTGCGCAGCATTCGCATGCAATATTCATCCCCACATGAAACAAGAACTGAAATTAGCCATCTACATCCGACTCGACCTCAACATGGAAATGAACCGGCTCGCCAGAATGGACAAAAAGAACCAGTCCCGCCACTAATAGAGATTGCTCACGAGAATTTCCGATGTAGGAGAGCCCCGTATTTTTTGGCTTGTTCAGGTCAAAAACGCCTCCCTCTCGGTGTATTCAAGCATCGGAACTCTATCTCCAAGGCACCACACTGCGATACTTACAATATGCATCAACTACACACATAGAGCTTAGAATGAACACATCGAACATACCCAAGAGACTGCGGTCGATCATCACGAAAATCATCTCCCAAACCGCTCTAATCTTACGTACAACAATTACGTGAATTCGCTCACGCACTCTAAGAATTCTTGAGGAGCACGAAATCGAGCCCATTCCCACTGTAGTCTAGCGGTGTCTCGCTTGTTCGGCGATTCGTCTCCATCGGGCCGAGTCAATAAGGATCCCGCTCGGGACGCGAAAAAAAGACGTTGCGACCCGCTTGATCATCGGTTACTTCGAAAAAGTACCCTATCGAGCGCGTGGAAGCCGCATGAGCACAGAGGAGATCTCTGTACTCCGAGTGGCTGTCCCCATGCCGAGTAGAGCACACAAGAGTCGTCCCTTCAGCCTATTTCTCGCCTACTCTCGGCGTGATAGCGGACTAGCCCTTCGTCTAGTGTCTCTACTCCGCCGCTCGGGCCTGGCCGTATACTGGGACCAAGACATTCTTGGTGGCGCGAACTACCTTGAGACCATCGCGGGAAGGATCAAGAGTGCCAATCTCATGGTGGCACTCTTGACCGAGGATGGCGCGCAAAGCACATGGGTGATGCAGGAAATGGTCCTCGCCCGTCACTTCGGCCGTCCGAGACTGCCGATACGACTCGGTAGTGCTTCTCTGCCCGACGGCCTACTCCTCGAGCTGATCACCACGCAGATCAAGAGCTTTTCCGCGCAAATCGACGCCGAGACCCTCGCCGACTTCATTCTAACCCATCTGGGAGCCCTGCTGAGAATCTTGAACGAGGATGGCCAAAACGATCCCGATCAATAGCCATGAATCATGGAAGACCTAGCCCTCAACTGACGGCAAGATCCCATCAGCGTCCCCCCTAGTCCCCCAGCTCCGCCTCGGCCGCCCGCACCAGCGACGCCTCCTCCTCGGGCGCATCGGCCACCAGCCGGTGCCGGCTGTACAGCCCAAAGTATAAAAGCCCCACCCCCATCAAGATCGCCGTGCCCACCACCACCGTGAGCGCCCCTTCGCCGTAGAACAGCGAGGAGGTCATCGCCACCAGCGAGAGCACCAGGGCCACCAGCGGCGTGAAGGGGTAGCCGGGGGTTCGATAGGGCCGCTCCATCTGCGGCGCCCGCCGTCGCAGTACGAGGTGGCTGACCATCATCACCACATACGAGATCAGCGCGGCAAACACCGCGATCTGCATCAACAGATCCCCGGTGGCCACCTCGCCGTCGTTGAGCGCGTCGACCCCCCGGATCGTGCCGTAGCCCACGATGGCGGGCACGATGAGCGCCCAGTGAGGTGCGCGGTGGCGGTTGGTACGAGACAGCCACCGCGGGAAGTACCCCGCCCGCGAAAGCGCGAAGATCTGCCGGGAGTACGCAAAGATGATCCCGAAGAAGCTCGCCACCAGCCCGGCCAGGCCCACCACGGTGGTCCCCCAGTAGACCGCCCCTCGCCCCGCCACCGCCTCGATCGCCACGGGCAGCGGGTTGGCGCTCTGGGCCAGCTTTGCCGAGCCCGCCGCGGCCGGCCCCAACAGCAGCACGATCGCTGAAAAGGCAACCAGCGAGAGCATGGCGGCGATCATCCCGCGGGGCAGGTCACGGGCGGGATCGCGGGTCTCCTCGGCCGCGAGCGGAACCCCTTCGATCGCCAGGTAGAACCACCCCGCCGCCGGTAGTGCGGCGAGGATCCCGACCCCTCCCCGCGGCAGAAACTCCGAGTGGTCCCCGGTGGGCGCCAGATCCAGCACCCGCGACCACTGCACATGAGGCAAGACCGCGCCGGCCCACATCAAGAGCACCAGCACGGAGACAGCGGTGATCCCCAGCAGCAGCATCAGCGAGACCCGCGAGCCCATGAGGCTGATGCCCACGAAGATCGCGTAGGCGACGATCGGCACCACCGGCTCGACCCAGGCGGGCGACTGCACGAACATCCCCGCCACGTACCCCCCAATGCCCGTGGCGATCACGGCCGGAGCCACCACGTACTCGATGGTCACCGCCAGCCCCGTGATGTAGCCCCCCCAGGGCCCCAGGGCCCGGCGCGCAAAGGCGTAGGGCCCCCCGGCCACCGGCATCGCCGTGGCCATCTCGGCGATCGAGAAGATCATCGCGACGTAGAGCGTGGCCATGAGCCCGGTGGCGATGAGCAGGCCCCCAAAGCCGCCCGCGTTGAGTCCGTAGTTCCAGCCGAAGTAGTCGCCCGAGATCACATAGCCGACGCCCAGACCCCACAGCAGCACCGGGCCCGCGGTGCGCTGCAAGCTGCGCTGCTCGAGGTATCCGTCGTCGACGTCCTCGTACTCGACCGACTCGACTGGCTTGACTGGCTTGACTGGCTTGACCGGCTTGACCGACTTGGTCATGGGGCGCTCACATGCACGGCGGCGAGGCCAATGGGATGTGCGGGCAGTGAACCACTGGGTCGAGCGCGGCGACGGTCAGGTGGTACATACGGCAGGCGTAGCTGTCCCCATCGACCACCGAGGCGTTGTAGACGACGTCGGTGGGGAACTGCATGCAGTCGGTGATGCAGGTGGGAACGTCGGGCCACTGGGCCATCGCGTCGGTGCACAGCTCCATCGCCAGGCCACAAAAGACCTCGCAGGCCGCCCCGCAGGTGCCATCCCCGGTCGGTCCCGCGGGCCCACAGAAGGTACCGGGGGCCTCGGCGGCCTGGATGGCCTGGAACCGGCGGCACTCGGCCGAATTGCCCAGCTGATCTCCGGGCATGCCGGGGGGCAGCGCGGCGCAGACCGCCAGGCAGACCGCTTCGCTCTGATATTGCGCGACATCGTCTTCGCAGATGTCCTGCACCAGGCCGCAGTACTCCGGGCACGGATCCTCCGCACCGGTCGACTCTCCGCTGCTCGAGTCGACGGCGCCGCTGCTCGAGCTCGCCGCGCCCCCCGTGCTATCCGTGCTACCCGCAGACGGACCCGAATCGTTGTTCTCGATGTCTTCGAAGCACCCCGAGACCCCGAGGATCCCGAGCACGACGACCAGGTAAGACAGGCGCATGCCCAGAGCCTATCACCGCGGAGATCTCGAACATCGAGGCCGGGCGCGACACCATCGCGCATCCCCAGCCGGCCTCGGCATCAATCTCTCAGACCTTGACGCCGCGACCGCGGATGTCAGCCAGCACCGCCTCGATGCCGAGCTTGTCGATGATCCGCATGCCCTTGGCCGACAATCGCAGCCGCACCCAGCGGTTCTCGCTCGGCACCCAGTACCGCTTGGAATGCAGGTTGGGGATGAGGCGCCGCTTGGTGCGAATGTGCGAGTGGGAGACGTTCATCCCCACGGCGGGGCGCTTTCCGGTAACCATGCAGACCTGGGCCATGACGTCGCTCCTGGCAAGGACGCGGACCATTGCCCGAGCGCCGAAGCGTGTCAAGGGCGCGTCGAGAGCAACAAGCTCCGCGGTCCGCGCCGATCCCGCGCAACCCGCCTCCATCGCCGCATCCGCGCCGGATCGTGGACCGCGAGACTCGAGCCCACCTCGAGGACCCCCCGCACGATCCCTCACGACGCCCTCATGTTTCCCTCATCGGGCGGGCGCGAGGCGGCCGCAAACGCACCAGCGGGCCGGTGGCGGGCGGGCGAGCATCCAGGTCCAGGGGAGCCTCGCACTCGGCGCGCAGCCGACATGCCGCGCACTCGGACCCACGCCACAGCGCGTCGTAGCGCGCTTGGATCGCATCGAGGATGGTGTCGTCGTCGGTCACGATCCCCAGCTCGAAGTTGCGACGGTGGTCTCCCTTGGCGCCCAGCCCCGCCCCGGTCCAGTTGGCGCTGCCCAGGTAGGCCAGCGCGCCGTCGATCACCACGACCTTGAGGTGCACCCGCGGACACTGCCGCAGCTGCAAGCCCCCCGCATCGCTGCTGTCATCGCTTCTGTCATCGCTTCTGTCATCGCTCCTCTCGTACAGCCGCGGCCGAGCATCGAAATCGGCTCGGAACGCCCGCGAGGGCGCGCTGGCGTGGAGGATCCGCAGCGTAACCCCGTCGCGGGCGAGTTGCTCGAACACGTCGAGCACCGGTCGATAGCGACGGGCGGCGCGACCGGGGACTCGCATTTCCTTAAGGTTGGCGGTGGCGATCCACACCGAACGACGAGCGCGACGCACCGCTTCGATGACCACGTCATGGTGTTCCCGATCCTGGATCAGGCGAACACGAGCCGAGCGAAGACCGGACGCGAGCACGGAGCACCGATCGTAGCGACTCCCCCGCTCTCCTCGAAATTTCGCGCCTCGCCACGCCCGCCCGACGCCCTCCCCCTCGACCCGCGCGAGTCGAGCACTACCGATCGAGCAACTTATGCGAGTTCTCCCGCTCCCACATCACCGCCTCTACGTGGTGCTCGAAGCGTCGCTCGTCTCGCAAGAACTCGGGCGGGTGGTGGACCCGACGCCCGTTGACGCTGGCTGGCCCGTGCACCTCGTGCAGCATCTCGTGGAACACGATCGACTCCACGAAGAACCGCGGCACGTCGTGGGCGTCGAGTACGGGATGGATCCGGATCAGCTTGTCGTCGAAGATATACTGTCCCAGCCCGATAGACGCCCGCGTGCGGCGACGCTTGGATCGCTTGCCCCAGGTGATCCGCGCCTCGATCGCCCCGTCGAAGTAGTGCTCGTTGAGCGCGTCGAAGATCTCCTGGAGGTTGTGATAGCGCCCTTGCGTGTCGAGGGTGACGGTCCGCGGCTTCTCGGGGCGACGGATCAGGGCCTCGTTGTCGTTGGCATACGCGTGCAGCAGACTGGCCGCCTGGCGATCGTGGGTCTGGGCGTAGCGCGCCACCGCCCGCACCACCGCCGCCGGCGCGCGCACGAACATGTGGTGGAGCCGAAAGGTGAGCACCCCGCCCTGCCCTCGCTTGATCGAGAGCATGGTCTGGAGGTTGTCGGTGATGATCACCCGAGCCCGCGCCGCCTTGAGGTAGGCGGCGATCCGATCTTGGAGCCCCGCCCGCGCGACCTCTTGCTGCTGCGGGGTGGCGTCGACGTAGGCCAGGGTGCCGGCGGCGATCGGGTCGTCGGGCTCGGCGTCCTCGTCCTGCTCGGGATCCTCGCCCGGGGGCAGCTCGGCCGTGTCCAGCTCGGCCGTGTCCAGCTCGGCCGTGTCCAGCTCGTAGGGGCCGGGGACTGGATCATCCGGGACCGCGTCGGCCTCGACCGTGGCACTCGACTCCGGATCGACCGGGTCCGGCGGCAGCTGGACGGCGAGGTTCCCTTCGGGCTCAGCGGCGCGGGAGGTCGGGCGAGGGGAGCGTCGCGGCTTGGGGGGAGGACACATCGATTCGAACACGGAGTCGCACGGATCCACCGTGCGCCCGGCCTCAGTTTGAACCATGGTGGGTCGATCGCGAAGCGAGCGGGCCGACGCGGCGCCTGCGGTCCGGGGCCCACCGGGACGGCGCAAGGCGCCCCGGCCTCGCTAGGATATGATCGCCCCAAGACCCCCAGAAAATTCCGGGTTCGACCCCGCAACCATCCCGATCCGCACACGAATTTGCCTTGCGGGGCCAGATCGTCCGATCGGCCCCCTCACCGCCGAAGCGACCCCCATGCCCACGATCGACGTGCTCCTGTTCGCTGGACTTCGCGAGATCGCCCGCGCCGAGCGGGTGTCGGTAGAGATCGACGACGACGCCACGGCGGGAGATCTCCTCGCCGCCCTGGGTCGCCAGCACCCCGCCCTGGCCCCGCGCCTGCCCCCGTGCCGGGTGGCCCTCGACCAGGCGTTCGTGAGCGCCGACCAGCCGCTGGCCGGCGCCAAGGAATTCGCGGTGATCCCCCCGGTGAGCGGCGGGCACGACGGCCCGGTACGGATCGCGGTGCGGCAGACCCCGCTGTCGCTGGCGGCGGTGGTCGAGGCGGTCGAGCACCCGGGCGCGGGAGGGATCGCCACCTTCACCGGCAACGTGCGACGAAAAAGCCGCGGCAAAACGGTGGAGCACCTCGAGTACGAGGCCTATGTGCCCATGGCCGAGCGGGTGATGGATCAGATCCGCGAGCGGATCGAAGCCGAGATCGAGGGTAGTCGGGTCGCGATCCACCATAGGATCGGCCACCTGGGGATCGGGGAGACCGCGGTGGTGATCGCCGCCAGCGCGCCCCACCGGGCCGAGGCCTTCGCCGCCTGCCGCGAAGCGATCGAGGCGCTCAAGCGTGACGTGCCGATCTGGAAGCGCGAGGTCGCCGAAGACGGCGCGGTCTGGCTCGGCCAGGGGCCCTGAGCATCGCGCGCACCCGGGCTCGCGCGGAGGACTCGCGCACACCGTGGCCACGCGCACCGTCGCCGAGCGCTTCGGCGAGGTTCGGCGGCACTGCGCGAGGATTTCTCGACCACGGCATGCAACGCTCGCTCGCCACGGCCGATGAACATGGGGTGTGATCATCCCTCCGTCCTCCGCCACCGGCACCGTGTCCGAGCTGCGTCCGCGGAACCATCGCGCGACGCCCGTCGCCCTCGCCTTCGACGATGGGCGTCGCGTGGCGATCCCTTCCGAAGGCACGCTGGTGATCGGCAACGCGTCGTCGGCGGGCGTGGTCCTCGACGATCCTTATGTGAGTGGCCGCCACGCGTGCATCCGCATCGCCCGCGGCGGCGTGATGGTGCAGGATCTGGGCTCGAAGAACGGGACCTGGGTCGACGGGGTGGTGGTCGAGCGGGGGTGGGCTCGGCTGGGCGCCGTGCTTCGCTTCGGGCGGAGCCACCTGCGGGTGATCTGTGGCCACCCCACGCCCCCACCCCACGAGGATCTGTGCGATGGCCCCGTGGTCGGTCGTAGCGTCGTCTTTCGCGAGCTGCTGCGCACGCTGGAGCGGGCCGCTCGGGCGCGCTCCCCGGTGCTGCTTCGGGGCGAGACGGGCACGGGCAAGGAGGTCGCCGCCCGGGTGATCCACCACGCCAGCGAGCGCCGCGGCGGGCCCTTCGTGGCCCTCAACTGCGGGGCGATCCCCGAGACCCTCGCCGAGAGCGAGCTGTTCGGGCACGTCAAAGGCGCCTTTACCGGGGCGCACCGCGACCGGCGAGGCGCCTTTTGTCGGGCGGCCGGCGGCACGCTGTTGCTCGACGAGATCGCCGAGCTGCCCATGCTGATCCAGGCCAAGCTGCTCCGCGTGTTCGAGACCGATCGCGTCTTGCCCGTGGGGGCCGAGCGCGAGCAGCCGATCGACGTGCGGGTGGTGACCGCCACCCACCGCGACCTCGAGGGGATGATCGACCAGGGCGAGCTTCGCGAGGATCTCTATCACCGGCTTGGGGTGCTGAGTATTCGCTTGCCGCCGCTTCGCGAGCGTCCCGACGACATCCCGGTCTTGCTGGAACACTTCGCCAGCCAGGCCTCGCGCGAGCTGGGGTATCCGGTCGAGCTGACCGAGGCCGCGCGGACGGCCGCCACCCATCACCTGTGGCCGGGGAACGTTCGAGCGCTGCGCAATGCCGTGTTTCGGGCCGGGGCCCTGGCCGATGGGCCGATCGAGCCCGCCGATCTGGTGCCCTCGGCGATCTCGCAGGCCGATCTAGCGCCACCCGGGTGCGTGCTCGTGCCCCGCGGCAGCTACGACACCATGCGCCGCGTGATGGTCAAACGGATCGTCGAGGAAGAAGGCAGCGTACGGCGGGCCGCCCGGGTGTTGGAGGTACCCCGCAGCACGCTGGGCAACTGGCTGCGGCGCTGAGCAATGGATCGACTCGACCCCAAACTCGACGTGGTCTTCAAGCGGCTGCTCATCCAGGAGCCATCGCTACTCGTCGACATGCTCTCGAGCATCCTGGCCCGACCGATCGGCAACGTCCGCGTTCTCAATCCCGAACTTCCGGGCGAGCGCCCCTTCGACAAGACGATCGCGATGGACATCCGCGCTCGGCTGGACGACGGCTCCCGGGTCGATCTGGCAGATGCAACGACGGCCCGACCCCGATCTAGCTGGACGCCTAATTTACTATGCATCCCGAGACTACACGAGCCAGCTCGGCCGGGGCGAAAAGTACCACCATTTGAAACCTACGACGGGAATAGCTTGGCTCGTAAAGCCTCTATTTCCGGAGTTGGAGCGTCTGCACTTGCTCTTCGAGCTACGCGAGCGGTACTCTCATGACCAGTTTAGTGACCACCTTTCGATCCACCTGCTACAGCTGTCCAAACTGAAACCAACCCGACACTGCGAGGATGCTAGACTGCACCGGTGGGCTCGCTTTCTGGCCGCCAAGAACGATGCACAGTTCGAGCAGCTCGCCGCAGAGGACCCCATCATGAAGCTAGCCAAACAGACCCTCGAACGGCTGTCACAGGATCCCGAGACCCTTCGCAAGACCTGGGAACGCCAAGAAGCACTCATGCTGTACAACCGAAGCCTCGCCGCCGGCGAGGCCAAGGCAAAAGCCAAGTGGCTCGCCGAAGGAATGGCCAAGGGCATGGCCAAGGGCATGGCCCATGCCCTGCTCGATCTGCTCGGTGTTCGGTTCGGTCGCCTTGCCGATCAATCTCGGGCGCGGATCGAGGTGGCCACCGTCGAGCAACTCGGTGTATGGACCAAGCGTGTGCTGACCGCCAAGACGCTCGACGAGGTCTTCGCGCCGTAGTGGTCTTCGCGCCGGACGCTCGTCCCGGCACGAGGCACGAGACCCGAGCAAGTGGCCCGAGCACGAGGCACGGGCACGAAGCACCGATAAGAAGAGCTCAGTCGCGGGTGCGGCGGCGTCGAGCCGCGACCAGGCCGAACAACGCGAGCAGACCAGTCCAGCCCGGGCCACGGCGAACGCGGCAGCCGCAGCCCGAGCCGCCGTCATCTCCCGCGCCCACGGTGTCCGTGCCGGTGGAGCCGCCGCCACCGCCCGAGGAGTCCGCGGCGGTGAGGGAGCCGGGTCCGGGATCCGAGGCCGAGCCCGTGGCCGGGCCAGATCCACCCGTGCCGGGCGACGGACCTGCGGTGGTATCGGCACCCGAGGTGCCGGGCGGCTCGCCGGTGGTGTCGGCGCCCCCCGAGCCGGAACCCGAGCCAGTCGCCGAGCCAGACGCCGAACCAGACGAGTCCGAGCTATCGCCCGGGCCGGTGGACGAGCCGGCGACCACCTCGGGCTCCACCGTGACCACCACCTCGTCGCGATCCCACTGGGAGTCGGCGTCGAGCGCATAGACCTCGAAGGTATAGGTCTGGTCGTAGTCGAAATCGGTGACAGTGGCGATCGCTTGGTCGGCGTCGGTCAGGGTCACCGGCGGACCGTCGACCTGGGTCCACGTGTGGGTGACCGCGTCGTCGTCGGTGGTGACCGCCTCGATGGTGAACTCGACCTCGGTGCCCGGGACCACGAAGTCGCTGCCCGCGTCGGTGTCGGGGCGATCGAAGGACAGCAACCAGCTGTAGACACCGTCGGGATCGAGGGCCGCCGAGTAGTCGTAGAAGTTGGCCGAGAAGCCGCACATCTGATCGGCCATCCACGTCGAGCGGCCGAAGCCGTTGGTGACGTTCTCGTAGGCCGGCGTCCAGGCGTTGTGGGCCGTGTTGTCGAACATGGTCAGGCGGGCCTCGGGGAAGTCGGTACCCACCCGATCCACGCAGCCCATCAGCGTGGGGTAGAGGTCGGGCTCGTTGTACATGCGGAGCTGATCGACCACCCAGCAGGGATCGAAGACCCCCACCCCGATGTTGTTGTCGTCGTCGTTCTCGCCGTGGAAGGCCCAAAAGGCGGTATCTTGGAACCGACAGGCCGCGTCACCATCGTTGACCATGCCCCCGGGACCCATGGTGGCCGCGGCCATGCGCCGGTTGTAGAGCGACGTGTACTGCAAGACCGCGCGACCGCCCTGGCTGTTGCCCAGCAGGTAGAGCCGACGAGGATCGACGGGGTAGTTGTCGATCACGTACTGGACCAGATCGTCGAGCACGTCGCGATCGTAGTCGTCCGAGGAGGAAGTGACCCCCATGTTCTGGGGCTGGATCACGATGAAGGGGCGCTGAACGTCGTCCCACACGCCCTGGCGGATCTCGACGGCGGGGCCGCGCCGATAGACCCGGCAGACCCCGTCGACCCCGCCAGGGGCCGCCTCGCACTCGGCCACGGTGCACCAGTTGGCGTTGCCCGGGCAGTTGGACGGATCGTCGGTAGTGCCGATCCCGCCCAAGGTCATCAGCATGGGGTAGCGGAAATCGGGGGGCACCATGTTGTAGTCGGACGGGAGGTACTCCCAGTAGCCCGAGGGCCACGGGTCGCCGAACTGCCATGGGATCCCGCGGAGCTCACCGGGGGTGAGCTCCGCGTCGTAGGGCGGCGCGGCGTCGGCCGACGATGAGGCGACAAGCAGCGTGCAGAAGCCGGCGACGAGGGGCCAGTATGAGGCTCGATTCGATCCGTGCATGGTAGTCCTTCCCTGGATGGCCCAAACTAACAGGGCCCGCGGGGTGGAGTGCGGGGCAATTGGGGGCGAAACGAGGGGCGGGACGGGGCAGCGGAGCGAAGGTGCGCGAAGGGGATCGGCGGGGTGGAAGGGAGATGTCTGCGGGGGTGTGGAGGCGGAGCACCTTGGAGGGTGACGCACGGTTGGCGTGATGGTGCGATCGCGCGATCGTGAAACGATGCGGTGACATGGGGATCGCGAAGGCGCGAAGCACTGCGTAGGTCCGCGCGACAGGCTCGCGCGAGCCTGTCGCGATGAGCCGCGATGAGTCGCGATGAGCCGCATGGTAGGTTCGACCCCGAGCATGCGGTGGACGCTCGCCTTCGTGACCATTTTGGCGAGCTGCGGCCCGTCTACGGGCAACAACGGCAACAACGAGCCCTGCGGCCCCCAAGACGTAGAGGGACGAGGGATCCTCGTCGGCCTCGACGAACGCGAGTGCTCGCCGTGCCCACGCAACGCCTCCTTCGTCTCCATCACGCTCGAGACCACGTGCGAAGCCGGCGTCGAGTGGGAGGGCCCCTCGTGCTTGATCCGGCGCACCACCGCGACGAACATCGCCACGTCGGCACAGTTTGCCTTCGATGAAGGTCCATGCCCACGAGACAATCGCCTCTGGCGTGTCGCGCCGGACCAACCTCTACAGCAGCTAGGACGCAGGCTCGACGAGTTCATCGAAGAGCCTGCCGACGACTCGCTGGCCAACTACTCACTGACGGTGGAGCTGCGCTTCGAGCTCGCCGACATCACCTTCGACGCCAGCGTCGAGTAGTCGCTGACGGTGGAGCTTACGCTTCGGCCTCGCCGAAATCACGTTCGACGCGGTCATCGAGTGAACGCGCGGCGTTTGGACACCCGCGGCGCTAGGCAGGAGGTATCAGGTCGCTCAGGTTGACGTCGAGCAGGAGATCCTCGGTCCCTAGCTCGAACTCCAGCTCAAGCTGCCGGGGCGACGTACACCGCTCGATGATGCCGGTGCCCTCGGTAGGCCACTCGTACTCGGGACCCTCGTAGACAGGTAGCGTCATCGTCAATGTCCCCGAAGGCACCGGCTGGGGCACTCCCGCGTCTTCATCCACACAATCGCCATCGAACTCACAGTAGTCATAGACCGTATAGGTCGCCATCGCTCGCCCATCCCAAAGGATCTCATGGGTCTGGCCCGGCGCGAGCTCCATCAGCGTTGCCGTACCTGGTGCTGGGGCCGGACATTCGCAGCCGCAGCGCCAAGGATCTTGCAGCACGAGCGAATCGACGCCGTCATGGAGCTCGTAGGCGTCGCACATGTCCGTGTCGTCGATCACGTAGTAGCTTTGCTCGGTGTCGTTGTTCACGGTGACCCGAACCTCGAGGATGGCCTCTTGGGAATCGGGAGGCTCGGGTTCCGGACACAGCGCACCGTCGGTATCGGGGCCGGTATCGGGGCCGGTATCGGGGCCGGTATCAGGGCCGGTGCTCGTGCCGTCGGCCGTCGAGGCGGTGGTCGAGGCGGTGGCGCTCGTGCCTGCCGTCGAGTCGACCGAGCCCGAACCTGAGTTGCTCGAGCCCGAGTTGCTCGCACCCGAGCTGCTCGCATCCGAGTCCGCAGACGAGGCAGATCCCTCACCATCATCGGCCCCCCCGTCCTGCGGGCAACCGCTTGCGATGGAGATCATCCCCGCCATGATCGCGACGCGCCAACTATGATGTCGTATTGCTACAAGAAGAGATTTCATGCTCGTCTACTACCGAAGGAAGTCAAGGAATAAGCGCAGTGAGCCGGCAGAGAAATCTGCCGCACTCCAGCGGCTTCACTTTACGGGACATCGAGGGGATCGGCAACGACCAACGAGCGTTTTTCGTCGATCGTGGCGCACGCCTCGACGTAGTGCGTGGATCTGCCTCGGCGCTGGGAGTGTGTCAGATTTTCTGTGTACGAAGATATCGCACCTTTAGACAGGCAGTCGTCCTTCAAAATGAATTGCTAGCTGGTTGAGAGCTTGATTCCAACCCTTCACCGGGCGAGTCCAGCGTTTCTCAGCAGCAATGACTG
>JBCCWC010000293.1:0-13819 GCA_039194325.1 Myxococcota bacterium | reverse complement strand
GGTCAGCCGGTGGCTCAATGACGACCGAGGCTTTGCCCTCGTCGGATTTGACTACCCTCGCCTTGATGCCGCTGGCCAGGCGACCGGTGCGATAGCCTCGGATGCCGCATTGACTTTCTACGGTCCGAGGCCGAACAGGGCATCTATTACTTAATGGTCGGCGACGAGGGAACGCCGCAGACCAATGACTTGATTACTACCATAGGTGAATACATTGTCAGACTACTCAAAGACCCTCATCGATCAAATCGGTGAGAAGATCCAGGATTGTCTATCCGAGACGGCTGCACTCGCGCTCGGCAACAATCAAAACATCATTACCGCGATCTCCTACTGCGAGAAGTATTGTCAGCTTCTCGCGCTTCGCAAAGTGCGTGCCGAAATGGTCGCATCCGATGCTGGTGCGCCGAAGGGCGATCGTAGCGCAGCCCGCAGCGAAGCCGCTTATTGCGCGAAAGAGCAAAAGGACTGGGAGGGGCGTCGCGTCCAGCTCGAAGAGAAACGAAAACTAACGCTGCTCCCGGAGATCCTCGACAAAATCAACAATTGGGAACGACTCGGTAAGGAGTTCTCGATCATCGCGGAGGACGATCAGTTCCCCGATCTAGGAGATATTAGCTAATGGCAACGCAAGCGACATGGCGGGAATACGCCGATCTTGAGAGAGTCTCGAAGGCGCTCGACCGCTCCCCTTTCCTCTACATCGAGCGCCCCATCCTGGTGCATGCCAGAGCGCTCGACAACGACGACGTGTGCCCGTGTAAGTGGTGCAACTCTCGCGTGGCGCGGGTTGTCCGGCGGATTGAGCATATCAAAGTCATCATCAATATTCAGAGCGGGAAGCGGATGTTCCGCAAAGCTTCGAATGCCGAGCGCTTCGACCGGATCCGCGAGAGCGCAACCGAGGTGTGGCTCCCGTTCATCGTCACGGAGGACCAGTACAAACGCTTCGTCATCGACTATCGCCGGTGCCTCAAACGTCGGAAGCTGCGCAAGATCATGGCCGCGTTCGGCGGTAACCGGTCGGGCAAGAGCCAGATCGGCGCGAGCCTGCTCGTCGACATGATACTGATCTACGGTGGGCCCGGTGCGCAGTTCTGGTGGGTCTCGAAGACGCGGGAGCTCACCCGCTTGGCCATCGAGAAGCTGGTCGAGGGCCAAAAGACGAACCGGGTGGTGCGCCCGTTGCTGCCCGCGGATCTCGTGTTCAACTATCCGGTGAGTGAGGACTCGCCACGGCAGTGGATCCAGCTCATCGACGGCACGCAGATCCATCTAAAGTACGCATCGAAGAAAGGCGGCAACCTCAAGGGGCGCAACTGCATGGCCATCCTCGTCGACGAGGGGTGCGAGATCGACGATATCAAGAACTGGACGATCTGCCTCAACCGCACCATGGACACGGGCGGGACGGTGATGGTGTCGACCACCCCGGTCGCCGGGCACTGGCTCAAGACCGAGGTCGCCGACCGGGGCAAGAACTACCTCCAAATCGAGGACTCGGACGAGATCCTATGCGACTCGCTGAGTTGCTTCGACAATAGCTTTATCCATCCCGACGAAGTGCAGCGGACGCTCGAGGCCACCACCGACGAGCGCACGCGCGACCGAGAGGTCTTCGGGCTATGGGTTCCCGAGGGCAACGTCCTATGGTCCAACTGGTCGGACAAGCTCATACTGAGCGGCCGAGGCGAGACCTGCGAGTCATGGGGCTACGAACGGATCACCGAGTACGTCGCGCGCAAGAGCTGGACGTTCAAGCGCGCCGACACTGACCTATCCCACATCGGCGGCCAAGACTTCAACGTTAGCCCGATGTCGCTCATCGATATCGAGGTCGGCATCCGCCCCGGCTGTGACCCAGCCAACCACCTGAATTGGCACTTCTTTGCGATGCGCGAGGTCGTGACCGACGGTCTGACGATCCAGGCGTTCACCGACTACCTCACCAACGAAGCCCACAAAGAGCACAAGCTCCCCGCGTCGCACTTCGCCGGCATGGCGATCGCAGGCGACCCCTCCGCCGCGCACAAGAACCCGCCCCAGGGGCACGGGCTGGGCTCCATGAGCCTGCTCCGCTACATGCAGCGCAACGGGTTCCCCTATGCGAAGGAGTGCAACCGGAGCAAGGGTGGCAAGCCGCACAACCCCGCGCAGCTGGACCGGCTCAACCTGGTGCACGGGCTCATGTTCACCCAGCGGCTCCACGTGCACATGCGGTGCACCCGGCTGATCCGTGCCTTCGAGACGCAAGAGGCCCGCCCAGACGGGCGCATCGACAAAGAGTCGGGCAAGGCATCCGACAAGGCAAGCGGCCCGTCTGACGGGCTCTGCTACGGCCTGTGGGCCCTCTACTCCGAGTTCGATCCAGCACTCAACCGAAAGAAACGGGCGGCATGAAGGAAGCGACCCCCGAGCAACTCAAGTCCCTCGTGGGCGGCCTCTCCGGCGTCACCATCCCGACCCGCCGAAGGGAAATGCACCGGCGTTGGTCGATATGGGAGGAACAATTCAGGGACCACGTGATCCAGGAACTCGTGAACACCCACGAGGATCCCGAGGTGGTCGAGCGGAAGTCGCGCTTTATCAAGACGACGCACAACATTGCGAAAGACGTGCTTACCGACACGTGCACCGTGTGGGCGAACCCACCGATCCGCAAGGTCGAAGGGGCATCGGACGAGGAGAATGCAGAGCTCTCGTCATTGTACGAAGAGCTAGGCATCGACGAGATCCTCCAGGACTTCCACCCGCTCTCGGTGTTCCTTACCGAGGCCACGATCACGCCCACGGTCGTCGACGGCGAACTGGAGCTCCACACGCTATACCCGTATTACTACGACGTCGTCACGGTCGAGGGACGCCCGCGCACGCCCATCGCGTACGCATGGACCACCGAGCCCACGCTCGCAGCTGGGGAGCTCATCCCGAGCGGCGGGGAGATCGTGGCCCTCGATTCGCAGAAATGGACATACTACGGATCGGACGGCAAACCCAAAGAGGGCAAGCCGCCGCAAGAGCACGGGCTGGGCTGGATCCCCGCTGCGACGTTGAAGCTCACCCCGTCGACCGGCTCGTATTGGGCGCACTGCGGTCGTCACCGGCGGCTCGCGGACGCGACGATCTCTGCGTCCATCGTGAGCGCGACGCTGGATCACGTGCGCAAGGTCCAAAATCACAAGATGTACGTGGAGCTGGGCGAGACGGAAGGCAAAGCCCAGATCCCCGATCCCGAGGGCGGTCAAAAGGTCGACGGATCCCCGCAAGACAACCGCGTCGATATTCTCGACTTCGTCACGGACCCGCTGGGCTTCATCACCCACATCGACTCGATCTACCGCACGATCGCCCACGCCTACGGTGGGGAGGTCGCCATGCTCGCGCGGGACTCCAAGAGCCACCAGGGCAAGATCCATTTCCCCTTCGAGTCGCTCAATGAGACCAGGCGCAAGCATATCGGCGCGTGTCGGCGCTTTGAAAAGGCACTGTGTCGAGCGATCGTCGGTGTCCTCACCGCGGCCAATCATCCACGCGCGGCGAAGCTGCCCACGGTGCAGCAGATCGACGATGGGTTCGTGGTCGACTTCGGCACCCTTTCGAGGTCGTTCGCCAACCCATCAGACGAAATGGCCCACTACGAGAACCTCAAGAGGCACGGGCTCATCCATCCTCACGATCTCATCCGGAAATACTACGGATCACATCTCACCGAAGATCACTGCGATTCTATTTTGCGTAGGAACGTCGAAGGGTGGTCTACTCTTCATACGATGCAAGCGGATCGACGCGAGTCCCTCGGGGCAACCGTCGAGTCCGACGCGGAGCAAACTGGACGAATAGGCGGACTTGAACATGCCGGAAACAACACCTCAGAACACGAACAACCCCACGGGTGAGGGCGCCCAGCTCGAAGCGCTCAAAGCCTCGCATGCGGCGGAGCTCTCCTCGCGCGATCGGACGATTGCCGAGCAAGGGGCCAAGCTCGAAGAGCTGGCCGGCGTCCTGGAGTCGATGAAGAAAGCCACCGCGCAACGGGATGGCGACATTGAGTCGCTGATGACCATGGAGCGGGAAGCCACCGCGAAGGCACGGGGCGAGCTGGACGAGTCGCGGGGCAAGGTGCAGGCGCTCGAGACGTCCCTCTCCAGCGCCCACAAGGCGACCGATCTGGTGCGCCTGTCCTACTCGGTCGCGGCGGTCGTGGGCCTCGACGCGTCCGTTGTGGAGCCGCTCATGGGCACCATGGGGATCGAGGACATGGCGAGGACTCCGCAGAACGTGGAGCAGATCGCCAAGTCGTTCCGAGGCCAATACCCCTCGCTATTCACGCCCCGTGACATGGGGCCCACCTCCACGCCAGGGGGTGACCGCAACGATGACGACGTTGTCGCCCTGGCCAAGCAAATGTCCCGAGGTGGCCGCGGAGCTACCTCCTAACCTACACAAAAGCTTAGCGTATGCCTGTACTTACTACATTTCAGGGTCGAGCCGAGGCCGCCCCCGTCATTGCGCCCGAGGAGGTCGCTCCCTTCATCCACGCCTACGAGACCCAGCGCCGCGGTGCCATCCTGCTCGCGGTCGCAATCCCGGGTCAGGGGAGCATCCCCGTTCGGATGGCGCGGTGGAATGAGCTCGATATCAGCGGGGTGTCGGCGACGGCCGAGACGGACGAAGCCCCCGACGTGTCGGTCGGCATGGCCGAGAGCACCATCACCCCGGCGCGCGTGCGCTTCCGGATGGTGATCTCGGACGAGCAAATGGTCGAAGCCCGCGAGGGGGTCCCCGCCCAGGCGCTCGCAGCCGGGCTCGAAGCGCTCGCGATCCGCATGAACGCGGACCTACCGGCGGTGAGCTCCGGGGCCACCATCGTGTTCGGCAATACCGCCACGCCGTTCGACTGGGCGCAGTTCCAGGCGTTCTGCGGGTTCTATCGCGCCCTGGAGCTCCCCCACGGCCCGCTCGGTCGAGGTCTCATGCTCGCCGACGCTCCGCTGGGCGTGCTCGAAGCCTCCGTAGACGCGTCGCAAGCCACGGCGATCAAGCGACCCGGCGACACGCTGGGCGATGACCTGGTCGACGATGAAAGCTTCGTGGGCACGCTACGGGGCGTGAAGATCTTCCGTGATGCCGCGGTCGCAGCGGACGCACCGGGGTGGTCCAACTTCGCGACGCCGATCGGGATGGACTTTTCCGGGCTCGGGATCGCCGTCTCGCAGCTGCCGACCATGCGTCCTACCCGAGGGGATACCGCGGAAAATCGCGGGAGCAGCTTCTACCACTTCTCGGCCTGGTACGGCGTTGGCATCGTCAACCCCCGCCGGTTCATCGAAGTCCTTAGCCAATAGCTTTTCCTAGTTGAGAGAACATATGAAGGTAGACAAGTCATTGGGACAGCGGTCCCATGTACAGAACCCGCGCGTGCGGATCCACGTAGTCGAGGGACGGGACATGCCGAACCCCGGCCGCATCCGCACCCTAAGGCTCGACCACAACGTGGAACCGAGCGCCTGGCTCACCGCCCAATGGGCACGCGACGAGAACGGTCGCCGCGGGAGCTTGCTCGCGGTGAACCTCGTACAGGACAAGATCGATCGCGGCTGCACGTTCTTGGCAGAAGACTACCAGCGCTCGAAGAGCAAAACCCTCGCCGCTCGCGGTTATGAGATCTTCTGCGATTGGCAGACGGCGTTCGAAAGCGGGATGACGGCCGAGGATCTCCCCGAGAAGTACCTACCCGAGAATGTCCGGAACCTCCGCAGGCTGAAAAAGGAGAGCCCGCACTCGTGGTCGCCTCCGCCGCTCACGGAGAATGACAATGCGTGAGTATCAACCCACCGAGCAAGGGTGGCGGAACTCCTACCAGCAAGAGGTTCGCGACCAAAGGGATGAGCTCCGCACGCTCCGCCGTTCGGGGTCGAGTCGTGAGCTCGATATCCCCGGTGAAGTGCGCCGGGTCAAGGCATACAATCTCTCCGATTCCGACATCGACAATATTGCCTATCGGCAGGCGGAAACGGTAATGAATAGATCAGTCTGGGAGTGCCTCTATTCCCAGCGCATCACTAAGCAAAGACTAGGAGTAGCACAATGAACGTATATCCCATCCCTGAGTCCGGCCCGGTCGAGGTTCCCGCCCAGGGCTTCAAGCTCACCCTCCGCACCGGTCGCCGCGGTCGCCCCCGCACCATCAACGTCAGCCCCGAGGCCAAGCACGAGGATTGGCTGCGCTACGACATGACGGCCAGCGGCCACACCACGCTGAAAATCGTGGGTCTCGGCCCGTCGAGCGTCATGCAGGATGTCAAAGAGATCATCATCGGCACGACGCCCAAGCGGCAGTCGAAGACGGAGCGGCTTGCCGAGGAGCAGGCGGCCCGCGATGCCGCGGCAGCGCAGCCCAACGGTGAGGTGAGCGAGGAGTCGACGCCGATCGAGGAGCAGCCCAGCACCGAGGCGGGCGAGGCGTAATGCACACCTACGAGATCGGCGCTCCCGACAAGCCCATGCGGTTTGTTCCGACCGGCCGGCGGGCCCTCGCCCGGCGCGTCGACACGGCCGACTACGTGCTCGAAAACCTCGAACGTAGCGCTGGCGCGGAGCGCCGTCTCGTAGCGTCGGGCACCAGTACCATCGACCCGACCTCGACCCAGACCGTGGAGGTCGCGGGGCCTGCCCCGGGTGAGCCCCGCGACCGCCGGGTGACCTCGGGCGGCCCGCTGCGCCCGGGCCCGTTGCTACTGCGCGAGTCGTCCGGGCGCTCCGAGCTGGTGTGTGTGGAGTCGACGACCACCAGCGGCACGCCCACCATCGTGCTCACGACGCCGCTCCGCCACTCCTACGCGGCGGGGGCCCAGCTGCGGGGCATCGAGCACACCGCCACGTTCCCCGCCACCGCGGCGCCCGATGGCTCCTACGCGGGGCACGAGTATCGACTGCTCTGGAGCTACACCATCGATGGTGAGACCCACCTATTCCCGGAGTCCGTCTCCGTCTCGCGCCACTCGACCCAACCGCCGATCACCGCGCAGTTCATCATCGCGAGCCACCCGTACCTACCCGACCGTATCGGTGTCCGAGGGACGATCTCCGGGGCTATCTCGCTCGCCTACGATGAGTACCTCGCAGAGCTCGAAGCCCACGATATCCCGCCGCAGGACATCATCCCGGGCAAGGTGGTCCAGCTCGCTATTCGGGAGCGCGCCCTCTACCACTGCTATCGGTGGATCGGTGATGCCGACCTCAAGAGCGACGCCAAGGACGAAGCCAATCGCTGGATGAAAGCGGTCATTCGCGGATGCACGCCGCGAGGCAACCCGCAGATCCACCCTCGCACCGACACGGCAAAGCCAGCTGAAAAACGCCGCCGCCCAGCTCTTCGACGGACCTAGAATGCCCGCGGTCACGACAACATTGAGCGATCTGACGGTCGCGATCAGTAACCGCATCGCGGACATTGTGCCGACGCGTCGTGCCGAGTTCCGGTGGCTCGAAGCGGAGACCCTCGATCTATCGACCGGTGCCGACCCGCGGTCGTTCTACATCGAGCTCGAACCCGGCATCATGCGCCCCGATGGTGTGTTGTCGGAGGTCATCCAGCTAACCACGGAGCTCCGAGTGCATTGCAGCTATCACAATCTCGTCCCCGCCGTGGTGCGCCAGCTGGTCGAGTCGGACCGGCTTCAACTCTGGGATGTCATCTCGGATCACATCGATCCCATCTCGGGGCTATGGCAGGGGTTCCCCACCGATGCCCCTTGGGAGTACACGGAGCGGTCAGTCGGTAAGCTCCGCGGAATCCATAAGTTCACCTTGGACTACGTCATACAGGATCTATAAATGCCAGGATCTGCACACTACGAGAAGATCGCCTTTGCCCTCGAAACGACGAGCGGTGTCCCGCCCGTGGATGCGGCCGCGTGGGTGGCGAACGGGTTCCGCATGTCGCCGCTACGCGGGAGCTTGGATGTTTCGAGCATCGGCGCAGAGCTCATCCCGGACGAGCGCACGTCCGACGACGTTTACGATGAGCTCCCGGGCCAGCTGGGCATCGACAATCCCGAGTTCTCCTTCGACAGCTACATGACCACGCTGGGCGCCCCCACGGCGGTCGACACCGCCCCGGTGACCACGGTGTTCGGGCGCGTGCTGAACAACGCCCTGGGCGGCTCCTATGCGACCGAGACCACCACACTCGCCGGAGGCGGGCACACCACCACGGTGGTCAACGTGCTGGATGCGGCCGCGCGCGGCATCGTGCCCGGGTCGTTCGTCGCGATCGAGATCGCCGGGTGGGCGCCAGGGCCCACGCTATGCCACCCCCGTCGCGTCCTGGCCGTCGCAGGCAATACCGCCCTCACCCTCGACCAGCCGCTACCGATCGCCCCCAGCGACGGTGAAGTTTGCCGTGGGGCGGTCGCCGACTTCCCGGATAGCTCCGTACTCGAAGACAGCGCGGTCGGCCCCACAACGCTCTCGTGGCTCCTACAGCGCGGGCCGACGGGCGGGTCGCGGAACTGGCTCGTCCGCGGTGCGAAGGCCGAGCTGGGCTCGCTTAGCTTCGAGCGAAACAACTACGTCAAGACTTCATTCAAGGTCATGGGCGGTAGCTCGGCCGGGCCGAACGAAGCCCCATCACCGCTCTGGACGGCCATCCCAAGCGACGATCCACCCGCCTCGGTAGGTCGGGCTACCCATCCGACGGTGAAGCCCATCGCGCTCATACGGTGGCTCGTGACGCCGCCGGGGGGTACCGTGCTCGACCCATTGATGGGATCGGGCTCAACAGGCTGTGCCGCCGCGCTCGAAGGGATGGACTTCATCGGGTGCGAGCTCGCTCCCAAGTACGTGCGGAGCGCCGAATTTCAGGTCGTGCACTGGGGATTGAAAGCTGGGAGGGATCTTGCCGTACCTATAGCCGACGATACTGGCTTGATCGCAGGGCCCAGCCGGTTGGGGCATGGCACCTTTGTGTCAATCCCCTCGGAAAAGGGAGCGATCGCAAACCAGAGGTCCAAAGTCTGGTCAGTCGGAACCTATAGGTCCATCGTGGACTTCCGAGACCTTGAGTGGAGCCAATCGTCGGAGCTTGGGGCCGAGGGGAACGAGCATCTCGAGCAGCTTGAGCAAGCGCCGTCGGATACCGCCGACCGACATATGGCCCAGATGCTCGCGAAGCTGCCCGGAGGGGGCGATCCTGCGGCGGAGTCACCGGCGTCCGCAGGTCTGGCCGCCGACGAAGGGACTACGCAGGCGCTTTCCGATACCGACCGGCATATGGCGCAAATGCTGACCAAGCTGCCCGGAGCGGCCCGGCCTGCCGCCGGGTCACCGAGCACAGCCGGCGACCCGGGTCCCTTGGCTACGTCATCAAACTCGGCGGTCCAGGATGACCGATCCCGCAGCCACGTTGGCAAGCTCGACATCAGTTCTTGGGGCTTACCCTTCCAAGACCTCATCAACGCCGCCGATGAGTCTACTTTCGAACCCGGCCAGTCCATCGACCGATACATGGTGATCGAGGAAATCGGCGCTGGTGCCATGGGCGCCGTACTCAAAGCCTATGACGCGGAGCTCGATCGAGCGGTGGCGATCAAGCTGCTGCACGCGGAGGTCGACGAGGAGGACACGGCGCGTCTGCGGCGAGAAGCCCAGGCTCTGGCCAGGCTCTCGCACCCCAACGTGGTACAGGTCTACGACGTCGGGGAGATCGACGGGAAGACCTTTGTCGCGATGGAACTGGTCAAGGGCCAGACGTTGCGGGAGTGGATGGAGAAGCCGGACCAGCCCCGAGCGTGGCGAGAGTGCGTCGATGTCTATCTGCAAGCCGGCGCGGGTCTGGCCGCTGCCCACGAGGCCGGGCTCATCCACCGCGACTTCAAGCCCGACAACGCCATCATCGACACCAAAGGTAAAGTGCGAGTGCTCGACTTCGGCATGGCCCGGCGGACCCGGCGGACCACCGATGCGCAACCCGAGTACCAGAGCGACCGCCCCGCCGATCTTGCGGCCAACGACCTCGCACTTGAGACCTCGCTCACCAACCCAGGGACAATCATGGGTACCCCCCTCTATATGCCCCTGGAGCAGTGGCGGGGGGAGGACGCCGGTCCGCATAGTGACCAGTTCAGCTTCTGCGTCGCGCTCTATGAGGCCCTTTATGGCGAGCGCCCTTTCGGCGGTAAGACGATCTACGAGTTGGAGGATACGCTCGCGGAAGGACGAGTTCCGCCGCCCGATCCGAAGGGGCCGGTGGTTCCCTCCCGCGTGCGCAACGTCGTGCTGCGTGGGCTGTCCTCCGACCGCAGTCAGCGGTGGCATTCGATGGACGACCTGCTTGCCGAGCTTCGTCGACTCGCCGCGCCTCGCGGTCGTCGATACATCGCGCGCGCTCTTACGGTGGGACTGGCTGCAATTGCAGGAAGCACTGGTTTTTTGGGCTACTTAGAGATGAAAGATCGCTGCACCGGTGCCCTCGCCCAGATGGATGGCATCTGGGACGATGATCGTCGTCAGACGGTCGAGGCTGCGATCCTGGGCACCGAGGTCTCCTATGCCCCGGGCACCTGGACGCGCGTGGAACAACAGCTTGACGACTATGCCAACGCCTGGATGGACAAACATACCGAGGTTTGCGAGGCCACCAGCGTGCGTGGTGAGCAATCCGAAGAGGCCATGCGCCTGCGTATGCGGTGTCTCAGCAAGCGCCGCACATCGCTTCGCGCGTCGGTCGCCGAGTTAGCCAACATTAACCCCAAAACGGTAGAGAACGCCGTTAAACTTGCCTCCAGCCTGCCTAAATTACCCATCTGTGACGATCTGAACCGGTTGGAGCAGCAAGACCAACTCATGCCTCCACCCGAAGACCCCTCCGTGGCTACCGAGGTCAAACAGGTGCGCGAGCATTTGGCTGCAATTGAAGCGATGGGGAAGGCCGGCCGATACGCCAAGGGGCTCGAACAGGTCGAGTCAGTGATGCAGTGGGCCAAGGAACTGGGATACCCACCACTGCTTGCTAACGCTCAGTACTGGCGGGGAAATCTGCGAAACGACAATGGTCAGTACGTAGAGGCGGAGCAGGACCTGCGGCGGGCCTATACGCGGGCGGTTGAGCACCGCCACGATGACGTTGCCCTTGACACGGCCCAGCGCCTGACCTTCGTGGTGGGCGTTCAGCTCGCGCGGCATGACGAGGGCCAACAGTGGGGCGAGATGGTCTCCCTGCCCTTGGCCCAGCGCAGCAAAGAGTCGCTCGAATTGGCCGAGAGCCTGAACACCCTAGGGAATGTATCGAGCCGTCATGGGAAATACGAAGAAGCGAAGAGATATTATCGGAAAGCTGTGCGGCTAAGGCAGGAGGCGTTCGGCGCCGATCACCCTGATGTGGCAACGATCCTAGATAACCTCGGAGTTGTGCTCAAGAGTCAAGGTAAGTACGAGGAGGCGAAAGCCTATCATCAACGAGCATTGGCGATAAGGGAAAAAGCGCTAGGCCCCGACCATCCCAATGTGGCCTATAGCTTGAACAATCTGGGAGATGCGCTTGACAGCCAAGGTAAGTACAAGGAAGCGAGAGTTCATCATCAGAGAGCGCTGAGGATACGTGAGAGAGTGCTGGGTGTCAATCATCCTCTTGTGGCTGACAGCCTGAACAACCTAGGAATTGCATATTCGAATGAAGGCGAATATGAAGAAGCAAAAAGTCGTCACAAGAGAGCGCTGGAGATACGAGAAGAGTCGCTGAGTGTCGACCATCCCGATGTCGCCATGAGTCTAGATAACCTAGGGACTGTTTATTTGGATCAGGGGAAGTACGAGGCAGCAAAGGCTCACTATGAGCGAGCGCTGAAGATACGTGAGAAGACGTTGGGTGTAGACCATCCCAACGTGGCCGATAGTCTGAATAACCTGGGGATTACATATTCGAGTCAAGGTGAGTACGAAGAAGCAAAAGGTTGTCATAAGAGGGCGCTGAAGATTCGAGAGAAGGCCCTGGGCCCCGACCATCCCGATGTCGCAATGAGCCTGAACAACCTAGGGACTGCTTGTTTGAATCAGGGGAAATGCAAGGCGGCGAAGGCTCACTATGAACGAGCGCTGAGGATACGTGAGAAGGCGCTGGGCATAGGCCATCCCAAAGTGGCCTCGACTCTGAACAACTTGGGGATTGTGTGTTCGAGCGAAGGAGAGTACGAGGAAGCGAACGCCCATCAGGAGCGAGCACTAAGGATACAGGAGAAGGCGTTGGGCATAGACCACCCCGATGTGGCCTATTCGTTAGTGGAGCTAGCCAAGGTTGCGCTCAGCAAAGGCGACACCGTGTCCGCCCGAATGCATGTCGAGCGCGCCGTCTCGGTCCGCGAGGAGGCTACGGTGGCGCCCGAACTGCTCGCAGAGGCTCGCTTCGTGCTCGCTCGTACCTTGTGGAGCACAAAGTACGAACGGAAGCAAGCCTGTACGCTAGCCACGCAAGCCCGGGAAACGTTAGCGACAGCTGAGGGCTTTGGCGACTCCGAAATCGGCATCGACGAGGTTGAGGCATGGTTGGGCACCCACTGCGTCAAATAGAATGTTCTAGTGAAACTACTATGTCGACATACCCCTATGCCCTATGTTGCTATTTCACCCAGAAAGATATGAGTCGTGCAGCAGAGATCGAATGGGTGGGGGGCGCACGCGCCGGGTCTTGGCTCGTCGTTGGCGAGTGAGCCGCGATGGGGGGCGAGAGTTGGGAGCCGCAGGGCGAGCGGGAGTAGCGTGGCGAGGGAATCTGGATCCGGCACTTCCATGCCAATCTGCCGAAGAAACAACCGACCACTAACCCGATGGGTCAGAGTCTGGTCGGTCGGAATCTATAGATCAACCGTGGACTTCTCAGACCTTGAGTGGAGCAACTCATTGGAGCCTGGGCCGAAAGGGATCGGAATTACCGAGAACCCCGAGGGGGCGCCACCGGACACCGCCGACCGGTATATGGCGCAGATGCTGGCCAGGCTGCCCCAAGGGGGCGGCTCTGGCGCGTCTTTGTCGAGCGAAGCCCAAGTCGGTGATACCACCCGCTTGCTGTCTGATCCGCGAGACCTCCATGTATTCAGCGTACTCCAATACCACTTCGACACTACCCACAAGCCCACCTTCCAGCCCGGCCAGTCCATCGGCCGATACATCGTGCTCGAAGAACTCGGCGCCGGTGCTATGGGCGCAGTATACAAGGCGTATGACGCGGAGCTTGATCGGGCCATTGCGATCAAGCTGCTGCACACAGAGGGCAACGAAGACGATACCGCTCGATTTCAACGAGAAGCTCAGGCGCTTGCCAAGCTCTCGCACCCCAACGTGATCCAGGTACATGACGTAGGGGTGATCAACGGGCAGACCTTCATCGCCATGGAACTGGTCAAGGGCCAGACCCTGCGGGAGTGGATGGAGGAACCGGACCAACCTCGACCGTGGCGAGACAGCGTCAATGCCTATTTGCAGGCCGGCGCTGGCCTCGCCGCCGCCCACGAGGCTAGCCTCATCCACCGAGACTTCAAGCCGGACAACGCGATCATCGATACGAAGGGCCAGGTGCGCGTACTCGACTTCGGCCTGGCGCGGCGGGCGACAGACACGATGCACGGGCCGATCGACGACCGCCCTGCCGATCTCTCAGTCCGTGATCTTGCGCTTGAGGTTTCGCTCACTAGCCTGGATTTCCACGGACCCGAGTTTACCTAACGCGGCTTGGCCAGAATGATCGTGCGCGTTTTCGCGCAGATCAACGAAGCGCTTGGATGTTAGCGAAATTGGTGCGCTGATAGCATGTTTTCGCAATGTTACG
>JBCCWC010000292.1:0-14042 GCA_039194325.1 Myxococcota bacterium | reverse complement strand
GATCTCCTCGCCAAGCCGGTCCGGGTCCCCTGGTGGGGAGGCCACCGGCTCCGCTTCGAAACCTGAGCTTTTGTTAGTTTAACTTTTGCCGAATTCGGTCCGTGGAAATCCAGGCTAGTTACCGCTTGGGTATTTCGTGTGCTCGGATTTCGCTTCGGGTTCTCGTTCTATGAGAGCAGCTTTCGGAAGCTAGGTAAGATACTCCGAGAGTTGACGAGTACGACTAAGAAGACGCGTTTCCCGGCAATGTTGAACATTTCTCCTGGTGTGTTCAAAGTGTCTCAGCCTCGGACTGAATATCAGCATGAGCGTGACCCCGCGAGTCCTGTCGATGTCGAACAACCTCTGATGAATATTCTGAAGGATTTCGGCAAGGATGAACTTGTTCTTCCCGGTGGGCTTCGGGTGAGTCTGCCTTCGCCGGATATTACCTTCGTATTTGATGAGGTCGACAAAGTCGGCACCTTGGGTGCTGGTCAAGATGTAGTTGGGAGTGAAGAGGACAATGAACGAGCGCGTACCATTCGGGTGCTTCGACTTTTGGCTGATCTAAAGAATCTTCTATCTAGCGCTCCTGCTCGATTCATCTTCATTGGTGGTCGAAATCTTCATGATGAGTGGCTTGCCGACCGTACCGCTCAACGCCCGTTGCTGAGTACGATCTTCAACGCGGAGATCTACATTCCGTCGCTGTTGACGGATCGTATTCGCGGCGGCTCAAGTGGTGACTCGAATGAACACTTGATGTCGAATGGATCTGCAGCATACCTCAATGCTCAGATTGAGAGGGCTCGGTTGCGCACGAAGCATTGGCGCAGTCGTCATCATGTCTTCTCGGCTACTCGCGGATCTCTTCCGCTCATGTTCGTGCAATCACCTGAAACAAGAGTCGATTATGAAAAATCTGCGAATTCTGAAGAATCCACGAAGGCCGAAGAAAAATGGCACCTTCCTCTCGAGGTTTTCGAGGTTGGTCAACGTCATTATGACAGCGACGTAAGGAATATTAGGCACGCGTTGTGGTCTCGTGAAATGACACTTGAGTTCGTTGAATACCTCACGCTGCGAAGCAGGGGGAACCCTAAGCAACTGGACGCACTCTTTGAAGGTTTCGTTAGGGCCGCTGGTCACGTGACCGACGACCCTAAAGTTCGGTGGGGTAAATTCGAGGGCCCTCACTTGCTGTACTTCGGAGATATCGATCGTTTTCGGATCAGCTTCAGTTCCGAGATCTATCGTCGAGTCGCTCGAAGTTTTGAGACTCGGTTGTCGATTAGGGATGACAAGGCGATTCGGTCGCTTCTTCAAGTTGTTGATTTCGTCATGAAGTTCCATCATCGAGCATTCTCCTGGAGTAGTCTCGAACGTCTGGATGAAATCGTTCATATTCACCGGGTCCCGGATCTTCGCGAGATTGTGGAGAGGTTTATTGGCAACTGGCATAATGTATACTTACATCCTGTCCTGAACGGGATGTATAGTTTCCGGTTTCGCAGCGATGTGGCCGCGGAAATTGCATACCTTTCCCGCCATTCACAGGCGGAGATGGCCTCCTATAACTTCACGCTTGACGAGACACAGAAGCTTAAAGGGCAGTATAAGGCGCGTCTGGACCGTATCAACAAAGAGTCGACACACGAAGCTCAGGAATATCATGCAGATCTCGGAGAATTGCATGATTTTGAACAGGAGTTCGAACAGGCTCGATATCACTATCGACAGGCGGTTTCATGTTTGGATCGTCAGCACTCAGTTATCTCGATCGACGATGTAATTGATCGAGATGCGAATAAGCGATATCTGTGGTTGAGGCAGCATATGGGTTGGTGTATTGCGCGTATACGACTCATGCTTCAAGTCGGTATGACATATGAGCGATCTCGCAACCACGAGCGAGCTATGGTAGAGTACAGAGAAGCTCGTTCGCTCGCTCGAAGGATGATCTATTCATTTTCTTTGAGCTTGGACGATGACGGTAAGCTCGTGAGTGAGGAGCACACGCTTGCGCGTGAAGATCGCGATGATGCGCCTGGCAAGGGAAATACGGGTCGCGATCGGATCGATAGCCTCAAGCACTGGCGTATCGTCTATCAGCCTTTGTTGGCCGAGGCTTGGCTGGCGGAGAAGAATCCGTCTGGGGTCGATACTAGTGTCTCCCTGGTTGAGCGGGAACTCTGGAATATGAGGACGGAATTGCCTTATGTAAGATTTAGGAATCCGGTGTCAACAAAATGCCCACACCGTCCTGCTCACGCGAATTTTACGCTGGCCATGGCCGATCTTCACGCTCAGACAGGTGACCTCTATTTTTGGAAAGGAAAGAACAGTGGAGTCTCGGATGGCTACCTTAGGCGATCTCGCTACCATTTTTGTGTGGCATTGCATGAGGTTCGGCGATTCTGCACGCATCGAAGAACCAGCGCTCTAAAAAAATTCACAGATGGTACCGAACATGCAATTGGTCATGATTGTGAGAATCTCCCGAAGCCGATTACACGTAGGTTAGTGCGGATCTTGCTGGCACTTGGGGAGACGAGTTTAGCAAGTGTGAGTATTGATGAGCTTCCTGGTAATTGGATGTCTGGAGAATGTGAGGCTCGGTGGACGCGGATTTTCTATTCTTCCGATAAAGTAAGACGGCAACGGAGGGAAAAATTCGAACGGTGGCTTACGGGTGGGTGTGCTTCTCCTGGAGTTGATTGTTGTTTTGGCGATTGGGACGAGGCGGCCGAAGGAGGGCTGCTGAGTGAGTCTTCTTCTGAGCCATTGGTCAAATGTGGACTGTGGCCAGATTCATTGCATGCCTTGCAGATATTTTGTTTGTTTAGTATTTATGCGGCAGTAATGCTGGAGCAAATGAATTCGTACGATGAGGCTGCGCGCGCGTATGTTCGGCTATGCTCGGCGTTGGAAACTCTGCGGCATCATCTTCAGCCTTCTGATATTGCCAAATCAAAGGGGTTATACGGTGTCTTGGGCGATGTGTGCAGAACTTCGCTCTGTAGAGCGTTGGAATTGACTGAGCAATCTGGTCAGTTGGAATATGGGAATCGGAGCAATCGAGCTTATCGCACAATGGTTGGCATCGCGGTGATGTGGTTCTCGAATCGGGCACTCGCGAGAGGTGAGAATAGTGGACCTACACGGCAAGGAAGGAAGATTGAGGAATGGCTTCGTGTACAAGGGATAAAAGCCAGGGGATCTTCGCCGGTTGATGTTTTGGAGAAGCTTTGTATTCGGTTTCCTTATCCGATGTTATATCGCTTGAGCGCCCTTCGGTCGCTTGTTCTGCATTGGACGGAGTGGTCGATGAAGCTGAAGAAGTCGCTTGATTTGGTTGTCAGGAGGAGGGGAGTGAGGAAAAAGATGGTGACGAGAGAGAGATGGTGGGAGCTGAACGGAAATGCGACGAAGAGGAGCCGCGCGGAAGTCAGAGAGAAGGCTCAGAAAATTATGAACGCGAAGAGAGGGGGTAAGATTAGGGGGAAGTTGAGCAAGAACGCGAAGGAGAACGCAAATAAGAAGGCGAAGTTGTTTGTTGAAGACCTGGTTCGGCTAGATGATCTCTTCGATTCTCCGCAGCACTTTACGCCGATGAACGTGGGGATGGCGGTGGGGAGATGGGCTGTCGGATGTGTGGGATCCTATGCAGATATGGAAAATACTGCGCGACTGGCATTGAGAAAGTTGCGCATGAGCATTGAAGTGGTCGATGGGCAGAATGCATACTATGAAATGTTGGCGGGCCTTCACTATCTCAATGATGACTTCAACGATCGTACTCTTCATGTGGAATACGCGCTTCAGCTTGTTTGTCGTGCGAGGACCGACGAGCTTGCACGACAGCTAGAAGATTGTCTGGCATCTGGGCGCTTGGGTCGAGCCGGGGAAGGATCAAGCTAGTGGTGAAACTACGAATTCAAGGACGTTGCCTATATGTTCCCGAGGAGCGCATCTCGTGGGTGTCCGGGGAGACAATCGGCCTCGGCGGTTGCGGTCTGATCTGGTCTGATCATTGAAGTACACGTGGTTTCGAGCGGAATCGGGTTCGCCCACGTCGCTCGCGGAGGTATAGAACAGTTCAGGTTACGGAGCTCATCATTCGTGCTCGATCGACAACTTGCCGCTTGTCGCCGCCGTCCGTGCTCCCAATGCCCAATTCTGATGCGTCGTGCGGCGCCGCTCTGGCCTCGTCCGATGTGGTCGTGCCCAAGCGCTGGAGGCCCACGGTCATGGCTGTTGTTGGTCTCGCCGAAAGCCGCAGCCGTCAGCCTCCACGCTTTGCTCTGCGCTGACGTTGGCGATCTCGCTGTACCGTTTTCGATGCTGGCTCGCCGCCGTCAACGCCCTCGTGCGCGCACTCGTAGACATGGGGATCCGTTGTCGGGAGATCTTCGCCGCACTCGGTAAAATCCTTTCGCACTACGCCAGGGTTGGGGGACGATGTGCACAGGCTGAACTGAGACATGGCAAAGCTATAGGCAGTATTGTTTTGATCGTGCAGATAGGGCCTGCACATCGACACGATCTCGTGTGCAGCTGCCCAATGTTCCAGTGTTCCATTGTAGAGAACGGTGACGTCTTCGGGGGAGTCCGAGACCTTGTGCAAGAGCACGACGACCGAGCCCACGGCCGCGACGGCAGCGGTCGCAATCGCCGCCCCTCGAACCGAGTCCTGGTTCTCGGGGGCAATGGACGGCGTGCTCGCCCCCGCGGCCACGGATGCCACGCCCGCGATGGTAGAGACGATGCCCCCAGCAAGCGTCGTCGTGTCGCGATATGTCTTGACCCGCTCGAGTTCCTTGTGCAGCCAGTACAGCCGGGTTTGGCATTGCTGCGCGGCGTCGACGATCTCGCAGGGAAGGTTGTGCCAAAAGAGCTTGGGTGGTCCCACCGGACGTGTGTCGACGACGTGTCGAGGTGACTCGGGGACATTCATTGTATTGCGGCACGCCGCATTCCCTCCGATGAGGAGCAACAGCAGGGCAGTAAGACGATTTTCGCGAGCGCTAAGTATCCTCATTAAAACATCGTAGCGCTCAGGATCCGTGGTGTCTTCTGGTCCGAAAGCATCAGCATGTCTCGTCTTGACGACGCGGAGTCAGGCAGAGCGTCTCATCTTGAGACACTCCACTCGACTCCACTCGACGATGACGATCCTTTCGCTTTGCGAATCAGCGCACGAGCAACTTCAGCCGTAGGGTCGTTTCGAGGTACGAGGTACGAGGTACGAGGTACGAGCGTGTCCCCGGATCGAAAGTTCCACGTTCGGTACCGCTCGGGTGCTCACGCCGGTTCGGGAACACGGCCGCTCCGCGCGGATTTCGAGCAGTTCATCGAGCGTGGATCACGGGTCGTTTTGGTCGAGGTCGACCAAACCGACGACCCGGACCCGAGGTCATGGTCGATGGAGCCCGGCCCGATCCTGCGTCGACGAGGACTCGGCGGCGCCCTGGTCGGGCCGGAGGCTCGTGGTCACTAGGCCGGCTTGGTCGCGACCAAGAAGCTGACGACCTTCTTCGCGCCCACGTCGGGCTGCTGGATGTCGACGAAGCCTGCGCTTCGGATGTCGTCGACGAGCGTGTCGGTGTCGAAGCTCGCGACCGGCGGTGCCTTCCCGAGCCACCGCATCACGGTGATGATCGGCGCGAAGGGGACCCACGTGTTGCCCAGGCAAACCGTGGACGAGATGAAGAACCCGCCGGGCTCGAGCAGCGCGTAGATCCGTTGGAGCGCGTCCTGCCGGTCTTCGAGCAGGTGCAGGATGCTATAGGCGCAGATCCCGTTGAGGCTCCCGGGTTCGAACTGGTCGAAGGTCTGGTCGAACGGGCCCACGTGGAACGAGACATTGTCCACGTTCTTCTTGACGGCCTTGTCTCGGGCGATGCGGATCATCTCGCGCGAGATGTCGAGCCCGTGGTACTGCGCGGCGTGCGGGGCCAGGCGCATGGCCAGCGAGCCGGTGCCGCAGCCGATCTCGAGCACCACGTCATTGGGGCGCATCTTCGACTGGGTGAGCGCGATCTTGCGGTCGAAGGCCTCGGGGTCGGCAACGGGCCGGGCGGCGTATTTTTCGGCGATGTCGTTCCAAAATGCGGCGGGGGCGGGCATGGCGTACTCCAGGTTGTTCACGGCTGAGCGTACAGCCAAGTCGCTGGGGTCATTTGGTGCATGGATCGGACGCACCGGTGCACGATTCGGACACTCTTCCCGAAACCCCCCGAAACAGGGGGGCGTGGGCGTCGAACAGCTGCCGGATCTGCGCCCGGAGCGCTCGAAAGCGAGCATTGTCCCGAAGATCCGCGTGGCTGAGCATCCACAGGTCGCCGACGTGGCGCAGATCGTCCTTCGCCAGACGGACGAGCTCGGGTTCCTGGTCGCCGATGTAGGCGGGCAGCATGATGAGCCCCATGCCGCGTCGACCGGCGCGGACCATGAGCTCGAGCGACGAGAGCCGTCCCCACACGGGTAGCGCGGGGTAGCTCGAGGTGGACAGCATGAACTGCTGGACCCGCGAATCATCGAACGCCAGCCACCGCGCGTTGGGGCCTTCGGGATCGAGGCGCTCCGCGTGCTCCACGCCGACGTAGCTGGCCAGGTAGAGCGGACTGAGGCGGGTGCCGAGCAGGTGTTCGGGCGGCGTCTCGTCTCGGCCGGTCGCCCGGATCGCGATGTCGGCCTCGCGCTTGGACAGGTCGAACAACCGACTGTCGGTATCCAGGTGCAGCTCGATCCCCGGATGCATGGCGAGGAAGGGCTCGAGCCCGCGGAGCAGCAGCTCGGCGATCCAGGCGTCACAGCAGGTGACGGAGACGGCCCCTTCGAGCCGCTCGTCGTGGCCGACCAGATCGCGCTCCAGGGCGTTCATCTCGCGCTCGATGCCCTCGGCGCGCGCGAGCATCTCCCGGCCGACTTGGGTCAGGGTGTACCCGTCTCGGTTTCGATCGAACAGGCGCGCGGCGAAGCGGATCTCGAGCCCCTCCACGCGGCGGGCGATGGTGGAGTGGCTGACGCCCAGGCACTTGCCGGCGGCTCGGACCGATCCCGATCGAGCGAGCGCGAGGAAGTGACGGACGTCGTCCCAGTCCATGCCCTTGGAGGATACCAGGGCGCTTGTGCGGTCATGCGGCGGGGCGCTCGAACAACGAGGCGCACAGCACCCCGAAGGCCCGATAGATCGGATAGGTGGAGCGCTCGGCCAGCGCTCGACCCCAGCGCGCGGCCCATCCGTGAACGTAGGTGCCCAGCCACGCCGACGCCTCGGCGGGCTCGCGCTCGAGCTGGACCGCGGCCACCTCGAGCATCAGCGCGAGATGGTCGAGCGGGAGTCGGCCGGCGTGTCCATCGATCCGTCGTTCGAGCCCCAGGCGTCGCATCTGGTGGGCGACCCCGGAGGTCAGGTGATCGAGGGAGGGATCGGAGCCGTCCGCTCGCCAGGCGGCCGCTCGCGGTGGTGCCCCGGTCGGCAGCAAGAACGCCGCGGTGAAGGCTTCGTCGGCGTCTCGTCGCCAGGCCGTGGTGGTTGGTGCATCGAGCACCTGGGGCACCTGCGGATCGCAGCGCGTCAAGATGTCCCGGATCGCGGGCTGCCGCAGGACGCCCAGCGCGGGCGGGTCGAGCTCGGTGACGGTGATCCGAGCGATGAAGCGATACAGCGAGGCCAGCGGGAGCGCGGCCGCGCGATTAGAGCTTGCGGATGCGGCAAACATTGTCGAACCAGCTCTGGCCGCCGACCAAGGGGGTCGGGTTGATGGGAAGCGCATCGTTGAGAGGAATTCCGTTGCCGACGCCGCCCAGATCCTTCGACCACCAGATCGATCCCGCAGACGGCGAATCTTCGGCGGGATCCATGCCCTCCTGGGCCGAGGAGACGTGTTCGTCGTCGGCGGTGGCGATCGAGCCATGCTCCCAGTGCCCGGCGTGGTGCGAGCAGGCGACCACCCGGGGGTGCATACCCGGGAGCAGGCGAACCCGGTTGACGAAGCGCCCCACGGGCTCGGACTCGCCGGCCCGGTAGGTGTGCTGCTTGGGGCGGAACACGGTGACCTCGACCTCGTCGCCGTTGCTCAGCCCCAAGTCGTTCGCCGACTCGGGGTGGATGAACAGCTGGTTGGTGTGCACGATCTCGGTCTGGTACTTCCAGTAGGCGGAGCGGCCCTGGGTGTGCACGTTCCACTTGAAGGTGGTGAGGTGAAAGTCCTCGGGCCCCATGTCTTCGTGCTCGGGAACAGGGGCGAAGGTCGGCAGGACCTGCGCGTTGATGTCGGTCAGCGGCAACCCGGTGTGGGTGGCCGCCAGCGCGAAGATCTCGTCCTTGACCTGGATCTTCCGCGAGGGGGTGGGAAACCCTCGCACGACGCGGTCGTCCATTTGAATGCCCACCACGACCGACTTGCCGTCTCGTTCCACGGAGACGATACTGGTGTCCGGGTCGGTGGTGCTGCCCTCGAGCTCGTCCTGCGGAACCTCGCGTTCATAGAGCTCGTAGTCGAGGGGCCGCTGCTCGTCGTACCAGATCCCGCGCGCCTTGAAGGTCTGCCAGTCCAAGGGGACCTCGCGGTACCACTCGCGATAGTAGTCTTCGAGATCTTCGAAGTCGAAATAGGCATCCATGCCTCCGCCGATCCGCCGCGCGAGATCGCGGAGGATGATCTGCACCGGTCGCGCTTGCCCCAGCGGCTCGTGCAGCGGCTGCCGGATCCCGGTGTAGGGCACGAGCCCGTAGTTGTTGGTCGAGTGGGCGTCCCAGCGCTCGAGGCTCGTGGCGTCGGGCAAGATGATGTCGGCCAGCGCCGCTTGCTCGCTGTAGCTGATGTCGATCGCGACGTGGAAGGGGACCAGTGACTCGTCGGCCAAGACCTCGCGCGCCACCGCGGCCTCGGGATATCCGTAGGAAGCCCCGAGGGTATAGGACATGTAGACACCGACCGTGGCTCGCCCTTGCGCAATGTACGGGTAGACGAGCTGGCCGACGCGCATGTTGTAGTAGTGATAGGACAGCGGATACTCGCTGGGCGTGGCCAGCTCGCCGTAGTACTTGCTCGCGAAAGCCTCGGGAAACGCGGCGACGCGCTCTTGCACCTCGGGGGGGAGGGTCTCGAACTGCCGGGTGCCCGGCCGCCAGGGCTCGAGGGAGGGCGGGTGCGGGGCGGGTTGGTCGATGACGGGCAGGCCCTCCTGCCCGTAGCGGTTCTTCCACATGCGCAGGCTGCTCAGGCAGAAGCCGCCCTCGCGGCCCACGTTGCCGACCAAGGCGTCGAGCATGCGGATCGCTCGATCGGCCTGGACCCCGTTGTAGTGCTTGGCCGAGCCGCGGTTGGACATGGTGCAGCACCGAGGGGCGGCCTGGGCGAACTCGATCGCAATACGGCGGATGTCGGCGGCGGGCACTCCGCTCCACTGCTCGGCCAATTGCGGCGTGTAGGGCTCGATGTGGGCGCGCACCTCGTCGAGATCGACGTTGACCCACCGGGCCCAGAACTCGGCATCATGGAGCCCCTCTTCGAGGATGACGTTGGCCATCGCCAGGGCGATCACCCCGTCGGTGCCCGGCCGGACCACGTGGTACTCGTCGGAGATCGACGCGGTGGCCGAGGGGCGCACCTCGAAGGTCACCATGCGCGCTCCTTGGTCGACGCGGGCGTCCATGAGGCGGCGGACCATGTAAAGGCCCCCTTGGTAGGCCTCCATGGGGTTGGCGCCGAAGTTGATCACATAGCGGGTATTGGCGAGATCTTGCGACTCCCACTCGAACTCCCGCCCGTAGAAGCTCATCAGCGGGACCCGGCGGTTCGAGCTGCAGATCGAGCGTCGGTTGAGGCGGTTGGGGGTGCCGAACGCGTTGGTGAAGCGCTGGGTGAAGCCCTTGGTCTTGTCGCGACCGTAGTGGAAGATGAACTGCTCGGGCGTGCCCGCATCGCGCAAGGCCGCCAGGCGGGTGGCGATCTCGTCGAGCGCCTCGTCCCACGAGATCCGAGCCCAGCGCCCCTCGCCGCGCTTGCCCACCCGCCGCAGCGGATAGAGCACGCGCTGCGGGTAGTAGGTATAGGAGATCATGCCTTCGGCCTTGCCGCAGATCGTGCCCTGGGTGTTGGGATCGAGCGGGTTGCCTTCGATCCGGCGCACGCGGCCGTCTTGCACGCGGCCTATTACCCCGCAGTGGGTCGTGCACCCGAAGCAGATCGTGGGGGTGGTGGTGGCGCGTGTGTAGTCGATGGGATCGATCGATGCTGTCGGCTCGCCCTCGCTCGGGCGGCAGGCCAGCAGCGGAGCGACCGACCAGGCCGCTCCTATCTCACTGGCGAGTCGGATGAAGTCGCGTCGATTGAGCGTGGTCATCGTGAGTTGCCGTTTCCTGAGCGTTGCCTAGCGCTCGTAGATGATCTCGTCGTCTTCGTCCGACAACGCCGCTCCCGCGCCGATGGCCATGGGTTGCCAGGGCTCGAGGCCGAGATAGGTGACGCCCTCCTTGGTGGCGACCGGCGCGTCGAGGGGCTGGGCGTCGGGAACAGCCGAAGCGCTGTCCGAGCCATCGAAGACCAGGGCGCCGGTGGGGCAAGCCGAGACGCAGGCCGGCGGCAGGTCGGCCGAGCGTCGATTTTGGCCGAAGTCGCAGGTGGTGGCGTCGAACACCGGCAGGAAGGCGAGGGTGGGGCGATCGGGCCGCTGCTGCCAGCGTACGCGCATGCGGAACTCGCCGAGGGGAAGCGAGTGTTCCGTCTTACAGGCGATGCTGCATGCGTGACAGCCGATGCAACGTCGTAGGTCGACGAGCATCGCGCCGCCGAGGGCAGCGCGATCCGAGAGCTCGGAGGGATCCAGTGGAGATGACGGTGGCATGAGCAAGCCCGATCGAACCTCCGCGCGGGGCATCCTGCGGATGCGCAATTATCGTCACATGACTATGACACACCCACGCCGCGAAGGATGAGCACGGTTGTGAGGACGACCCCTAGCATAGCCATGTCGCTCGATGCCAGCGAATAGATAGGCGAGCACGAACGTGACGAGCGGACGTCATTGGACCTCGCATTCGATCTGTCGATGTCATGGCGGTCGACCATCGAATAGTTCGATTCGAACGGCTCAGGTCCTTCGCTCCGTGCCTACGGTCCTCGATGCGAGGTGGTATCGATCGCCCACCGCGTGATCGTGCCCGACTCGAGGTCGAATCCCATGAGGCACCGAGGGCCCGGTGGGCTCCACGCCATCGGCCCGGTCGCGGTGTCCAGGCGATAGGGCTCCGAGGACCCACGCCGTGCACGCTGCACATAGCGTTGCGTCATGTCCCTCGTGTGTAGATCGTAGTAGATCCAGTCGCTCTCGAGATCGAATTGACCAAGTTCGATGGAGCCCTCGAGGCCGTCTTGCAGCGGCCACCGAGCGGCGTAGGCGTTGTTGTGCCAGTTCGCGCACCATAGCTCCTCACGTGGCACAAGAGCCTCGGTCTTGGGTCGTCGAACGCAGAAGACGGCGCACTCGCGTCGGGGGTGCAGTCGGACTGCGGTGATCGTGGCGCCCTCGCGGGTGAACCCGGCCAGCGCGTGGGCCAGCGGGTGCTGCACGGGCCGTTCTGGCGACTCCCAGGCCGTGACCTCCGTGCCCCGGACCACGATGATGACGCCGCCGCCGGCGTGCCACGTAAACTCGTCGCGGGGGGCGGTGCCCAGCACAAGCTGCGCCGAGGACCTCGGTGCACCGTGGGCGTCGCATTCTTGCTGCAATTCCATCAGCGCGGCGGTGAGCTCGGGATCCAGCCGGTCGTGCTCGAGGTCGGCGACCTCGTCTTCGGTCTCTTGCAGCAGATCGTCCAGATCTTCGAGCAGCGCATCCCACTCGCTGTCGTCTCCGGGCTCGTCAGGGGCGGGCGTGGCGATGAGCTCAGGGGGCGTAGTGGCGGGCTCGGCGTGGGGTGCAGTGGCGGGCTCGGCGTGAGGCGTAGTGGCGGGCTCAGGGTGAGGCGTAGTGGCGGGCTCAAGGGGAGGCGTAGTGGCGAGTCCCTCACCAGGTGGCGATCCTGTGCGCCCAGGTACGGGCGAGCTCGCGTGCGAATCATGGTCGGTGGAGGATGGGGTGGGCTGGACAGGCCGGGTGGTCGGGGCAGGCACGCGGATCTCGCACAGCGCGTGGCGAATCACGCCGCCGCGATAGAAGTCGCTGGTGTCCCGGACTTCGACGATGAGTGTCCGGTTGCCGGTGTCGAGCCAAGCACCGCGTACGCTCATGTGCTCGGGGTTCTCGGTGACTGGTGTGGTGTGGCCGCGCCCAGTCGTGAGATCCACGGTCACCACTCGCCGGCTCTGCAGGTAGGCCACGCGTGCTGCGGGCCCAGCGGGCTCGATCGCCTGGGTATGTCCGATGCAAACAAACGCGAGCCCATGGTCCCGCAGCGGCCGAAATTGTGCCGTGTCGCCGGTAAGCTCGATGTGCCAGAAGGTCTCATCCTCCCCCAGCACGACGGGGCCGTAGGGGGGGACCGCTGGGAGCACGAGGGTCCACTTGCCCGGTTGGGGAGGAGTGTTCGTCGGGCGAGGATTGATCGAGTGTAGGGCGGCGGGGGCGGCGGGAGCGGCGGGAGCGGCGAGGTTGCTCGAGTTGCTCAGGTTGCTCATCAGGGGCTCCGAGTGGGGAGGTTTTGGATGATCGCCTGGAGATTGCTATAGTTGTCGTCCATCTCGGATCGGCGTTTGTCGAGCCACGAGCCCGAGTATTGCTCCTCCAGGCGAGCCTTTAAGGCGTCGTACATCTGCTGAGCCCGCTGGCTCTGCGGGGTCAGGCGGTAGAAGTGCAGCGGGTTGATCACGGCCAGCTGGACGAATAGATTGTTGCACTCGAGAAGATCACAGAGGTCCTGGTTGCGGGGCTCGGGGAGCATGAGTTTCTGCTGGATCTTCATCATCCCCGTGATGGCCTGCTCGTAGTATTTCTTGTACCAATGTTGCTGGCTGATGCCGCCGTCTGTCTTGTACACGTACCAGTCCGAGCCGTAGAGGATCTTCCTTGCCAAGACAGGATAGCTCTTCATGATCTTGTACAGTATCTGCCAGTGGTTCAGGTCCTTGTACTCGTTCTTGCTCGATTCCTTCTTACTCAACCGCAAGTACGAGATGTCGACGTAGCAGTTTTCATAGTCACGACACAGCTCGGCGATCGCTCGCAGCCAGCTGCGCCGGTACATGATCCCGTTGTCGTCGAAGACGGGCTTGTTGTACTTGGCATAGCCAGGGGTGGCGCTCCAGACCTGCTCGAGGGCCCATCGTAGGATGCTGACTCGCCGGGCAGGATCGTTCTTGCGAATTTGGGGGAGCATCGGGCGGTAGGTGTAGAAATCGGCGAGCGAGCCCTCTTGTCTGTAGTTGTCGAGCGAGAGCAGCTCGACCTCGATCGGCTTCACGCCAAGAGGAGTGGCGGTCTCTTGGTCGAGTTTGTTGATCGCGCTCTGTGCCTCGAGGATGTCACGGAGCATGATGTGATTTTTCTTGCTTGTCGCGGTCTTCGCCACGGTGACGCGGCGAAAGCCCGACCACTGCTCGTCGCGCGCGCGAAGAAATTCATAGATCTTCTGCTTGAGTGCGATGAATTGAGTCTCGGAGAGGTCCTTACTCTCCCATTGGTCGGGATCTTCTCGCCACAGCTGGTCATCGGCGGCGAAGTGAGCGAGGCAAACGCGCAGCTTGGTGTAGCCGGGCTTGGATAGCAGCGTGCCCCACGCGTCGGGGTGGACGAAGTGCTCGTAGAAGAACCCCAGTTCGTGCACGCGGGGGGGGTCGAGCGGTGAGCGCGAGCTCGGCAGCGATCGCGCGACGTCGTTCCAGTCGTAGTCGAGCTCGACGGCATCCTGGCGCGAGAACCTGCGCTTTGCTTGCTTGGTGAACCAGCTTCGGTAGTGTCGGCGCTGATGGGTGAAATAACCCCCCGGTACACAGTGGTTCATGATGGGCAGGTCGTGCTCGACACACAGTGCGTAGAATTTCCGCTGGATGGTGGCGATGGCCTTCACCGGATCTGCGGGCATGTATCCTTGCGAGGTATAGAGCTTGAAG